>NZ_CP042326.1:665391-1330783 GCF_007904085.1 Euhalothece natronophila Z-M001 | reverse complement strand
AACAGACTGTGCGTTTCTCATTGGCACTAATACTGCTGACTGTCACCCCATTGTTTTTAATCGGCTGCGGAAACATCATAAGCGTAATCGGGATGTAAAAATGATTGTGGTTGATCCCCGTAAAACCAAAACCGCAGAAGCGGCGGATCTCCATTTAGCCATTAAGCCGGGAACTGATATTGATTTAATGAATGGAATTGCCCATTTACTGTTGCGTTGGGGCAAATTTGAAAGCATCTTTATTGATGAATGTACCAAGGGCTTTCCTGAGTTTGTGGAAGTGATTAAACAGTATCCCCCAGAATTAGTGGCAAGAAAATGCGGAATTCGCATTGATCATCTAGAAGAAGCTGCTCAGTATTGGGGAGACTCAGAACGAGTGTTATCCCTCTGGTCAATGGGCATGAATCAATCGTCAGAAGGAACAGCGAAAGTTCGCACCTTGATTGATTTACATTTAATGACAGGGAATATTGGTAAACTGGGGGCGGGGCCATTTTCCCTCACAGGACAACCCAACGCGATGGGAGGTCGAGAAGCAGGAGGACTTGCCCACATTCTCCCGGGATATCGGGTGGTGAAAAATCCTCAACACCGTGCGGCCGTAGAACAAGCGTGGGGATTGCCTGAAGGTCGCATTAATCCCAACCCTGGGCGCGATGGTTGGGACATGATTCGCGGTTTAGAAACAGGTGAAGTCGGACTGTTTTGGGTTGCAGCAACCAATCCTGCTGTGAGTATGCCCGATATTGAACGCACGAAGAAAGCCTTGTTAAAGTCTAATTTTACGGTTTGTCAAGATGCCTACTACCCCACAGAAACCGCAGGTTATGCACATTTAGTGCTTCCAGCGTCGCAATGGGGAGAGAAAACAGGGGCAATGACCAATTCAGAACGAGTCGTTACCCTGTGTCCAGCATTTCGCAATCCTCCCGGAGAGGCAAAAGCAGATTGGGAGATTTTTGCAGCCGTAGGACGACGGTTAGGGTTTGAAAAAGAGTTTAATTTTGCGAATGCGGCGGAGGTTTATCAGGAGTTTGTGGGCTTGACGCGCGATCGCGTTTGTGATTTAAGTGGATTATCCCACCAACGATTACGAGAAGAAGGCCCCATTCAGTGGCCCTGTCCAGAAGGGGAAACAGAAACTATTTCCTCAGGGAAACGCCTTTACACTAACTTACACTTCCCCACAGCAGATGGTCGCGCTAACTTTGCTGGCTATCATTCTAGAGGACTCGCCGAACCCGAAGACGAAAATTATCCCTATGTCTTGACAACAGGACGCTTATATGGTCACTGGCACACTCAAACCCGCACGGGCAATATTCCCAAAATCACCAAAATGCACCCCTATCCTGAGTTAGAAGTTCATCCTCGGGATGCCAAGAAATTAGGGTTAGAAGAGACAAAAGAGGAAATTTGGGTAGAAGCGCGATCGCGCCGCGGTAAAGCCCGACTACGGGTTAAAATTACCAAAGCTATTGCCCCTGGCACTGTTTTTATTCCCATGCACTGGGGCGCACTTTGGGCCGATGATGCGGAAGCTAATGCCCTTACCCATCCTGAATCTTGTCCATCATCTAAACAACCCGAATTAAAAGCCTGTGCAGTGCAAATTATTCCTATTAATAAACCTTCTTCAGAAACAGCAATCAATGCTGAACCCAAATTACAAGAGTCTCTGAAAAAGTTATTGCCAATTTAATTTGTTGTTTGTCCTTTGTCCTTTGTCCCCTGATAACGAATAACAAATATGTTCTTCCAATTTGAAGCTGATTTTGTAGAAAGTTTACGCTGTATTCCCATGCAGGTACGGCTAAAATTAGATACTTGTGGTGTTAAATTAAAATTGCACCATTGGCATGAATTTAGTCAAACCGAACGGGAAGAATTAGTAAAAAAGCCTTGTGAAACATCTGAAGAGGCAAAGGCTTATAAAGAATATTTGCAAACTTTGGTTGTTAGTCATACTGGTAGTCCAGCGAAAGAATTAGAAATTGATCCCAATCCGCCGTGGCTAAATTCCAATGCGATTCCAGAACAATTACAAACTAAAGCCTCAGAATTTAATTTAACAATTACGGAGCAACAATGGAAGCAGTTAACGCCTTTACAGCGATTTGCCTTAATTAAATTATCTCGTCCAAGTCACGAAAATAAAAACTTTTATCCTGCATTAGAAGAATTTGGGCTAACTGATAATGCTTAAAAACATCAAAACTCAAGTTAATTGTTTTTGGAGTTAGGGGTTTATAAAAATGTATTATAAACAAGATCAAGTCTATCCTACATAAAAAAGCTATCATGATTTTTTGGCAAAAAACGCTCTATTATCAACTCTCTCGGCAAGCCTATTACTGTCCCTAACTCCCTTACCTAGTTATAGTTCTGAATCTCCTGAATGTGCAGAAGCTAGTGAAGACGATATAGCCGCCCTATTTGATCGCTGGAATGATTCGCTAGCTACATTAGACCCAGATCAAGTTGTTGATAATTACAGTCCTGATGCTGTTCTACTGCCAACATTATCCGATGAAACGCGAGATACGCCAGATTTAATTAGGGACTATTTTGTGGACTTTGTGGCGCAAGAACCGCAAGGAGTCATTGATGAGCGCAACATTAAAATTGGCTGCAATGCTGCCTACGATGCTGGCGTTTATACCTTTACTCTCGTTGATGAAGAGGGCAATGAAACTGAGGAAACTGCTCGCTATTCCTTCGTTTACAGCTATCATGATGGTGAGTGGTTAATTGAACATCACCATTCTTCCCTGATGCCAGAATAAACTAGAAGTGATCACATTAGAATTAGTGATCACAGAGAATTCCCAACTACAGCCTCTAGCTTAGTTGGGAAGGATTCACACTTAGTTGTTCAAGAACTGCCTTTGCTGTAGCTTCTGATGACGCTGGATTTTGACCTGTGATTAAGTTGTCAGCACTGACCACATGAGGGTGCCAATCATCTGTTCTTGAGTAATGACCACCCTTGGCTTTGAATTCGTCTTCTACCAAGAAAGGAACCACCTCAGTTAAGCCCACAGCACTTTCTTCTGTATTGGAAAAACTGGTAACAGGTTTTCCCTGCACCAGAGGAGAACCATCCGCTACTTTAGCCTCTCGAAAAACACAGGGACCATGACAAACTGCTGCTACAGGTTTATCTGCTTGATACATGGTTTCAATTAAACGAATTGAGTCTGAATCTTGAGCTAAATCCCATAAGGGACCATGACCCCCTGGATAAAATAAACTGTCATAATCGCTAGGAGAAACCGTTGAGAGTTTAACTGTATTCGCGATCGCGGCTTTGGCTTGTGAGTCTTGATTAAAACGATGGGTTGCTTCTGTTTGAAATTCTGGCTGTTGACTTTTGGGATCTATAGGAACTTGTCCCCCTTGAGGAGAAGCAATGGTAACCTCTGCTCCAGCATCTTTAAAAACATAGTAAGGAGCAGCTAGTTCTTCTAACCAAAATCCTGTAGGGTTTCCTGTATCACCGAGCTTGTCATGAGAAGTAACTACTATTAAAACTTTCATAGTAAATAATTTTCCTTTATCTTTAAGGTTGGTCGTCTGCTGAACCAAGTTCAGTAGTTAGAAGCAAGAATTTCTCATTATAATCTTTGATTTAATGGGAGAGTGTCAACTAACAGCAGGTAGTGAATCCTTGCCCAAAACTTGCTAATCTAGGAAAGATAATTAAATTGGAGCTTAAAATTATGTCTGGTGCAATTGCATATCTTGGTATCTTAATTGGTTATACCGTACTAGGTTTAGGACTCTATTTTGGGTTACGTGCAGCCAAAATTATCTAAGTCGATTAACTCGGGGTTGGGAAGTTGCACAATTCTCAACCCTTTCTCTAGGCAAAGAAAAAATTTTGTTAAGTCAGATACAGACTGCTTCTGCCTCATTGCCGTATTGTTTCCCTAAGATTCAAAAAACTTAACATTACGATAAGCAAAACTATATATGGCATATCATGGCGATATTTCATCCAGCGCAGATGCAGTTGGGGTAGCAGTGGTTAACTACAAGATGCCTCGTTTGCATACAAAAGAAGAGGTAATTGAGAACTGTAAGAATATTGCCTCAGTTATGGATGGGCTAAAAGTGGGATTACCTGGAATGGATTTAGTAATTTTTCCCGAGTATTCCACTCATGGCATTATGTATGATCCTGATGAGATGATGGCAACGGCTTCTGATATTCCGGGTGCAGAAACCGAAATTTTTGCCGAAGCCTGTATTCGTAACCGCACTTGGGGCGTTTTTTCCCTTACAGGTGAAAAGCACGAAGACCACCCGAAAAAAGTTCCCTACAACACCCTAATTTTAATGAATGATCAGGGGGAGATTGTTCAAAAATACCGCAAAATTATGCCTTGGTGTCCCATTGAAGGCTGGTATCCCGGAGAACATACCTATGTTTCAGAAGGGCCTAAAGGACTTAAAATTAGCTTGATTATTTGTGATGATGGGAATTACCCTGAAATCTGGCGCGATTGTGCCATGAAAGGGGCAGAATTAATTGTTCGCTGTCAGGGTTATATGTATCCTGCGAAAGAACAGCAAATTATGGTTTCCAAAGCAATGGCTTGGATGAATAATACTTATGTGGCGGTAGCCAATGCGTCTGGGTTTGATGGCGTTTACAGCTATTTTGGTCACTCTGCAATTGTCGGCTTTGATGGGCGGACGCTTGGAGAATGTGGCGAGGAAGAAAATGGGGTGCAGTATGCGACTCTTTCTAAATTTGCTATCCGTGATTTCCGCAAAAATGCCCAATCTCAAAATCATCTCTTTAAGCTCCTCCATCGCGGCTATACAGGTATGATTAACTCTGGGGATGATGAAGATGGAATGCAACAATGTCCCTATGATTTCTATCGGGAATGGATTCTTGACCCAGAAAAAGCTAAAGAAAAAGCAGAAGCCATCACTCGTGACACGGTTGGAACTGAAGAATGTCCTATGGAAGGATTGCCTAATCAGTCCAAGGTTCAGCCTGCAACAAAATCAGAGTCAGCCACGAACTCGGTGCAAGTCAAAGGTTAATTCTTACGTAAAGCCCATGCCAGAAAGCGTTCGGTATGGTATAAAGCTAGCTGATTACTAATCCCAGAAAACAGTGCATCAAAGGCGTGTTCTGCCCAAGGGATTTCTAAATAAACCGACAGATTATCTTTAGCTTGCAAGTTTTGATCCAGTCTCTTCCCAAACTTTGCTTGTACTAAGTGATCGCGCCCTGCATATATCAGTAAAGATGGGGGGAGATTGGGTCTTAAATAACTAGATGGGGAAGCCTCTTGATAGCGTTCTGGTAACTCTTCAGGTGTTCCCCCTAAGAAATTACGAAGCACGGCTTGTATATTAATGGGATCAGGAGAGGGGAGATCATAATAACCATTACTAAGGTTGATCGGGCCATAATAGTTAACAACTGCGCGAAATTTCATCCCATGAGGCTGATAAGCGGCAAGCATGGCAAGATGACCGCCTGCAGATCGCCCCATAATTGCCATGCGTTCTGTATCTACTTCTAATTCATCAGCATGATCTTGGATATACTGGAGAGCAGTTTGGACATCTTCTAGCTGTGCTGGAAATTTGTGTTGTGGGGCATGGCGATAATCAATGGCAATGACGGTATAGTTTTGACTAGCCATGTAGCGACTAAAGGCTTCGTTATTACTGGGGTTTCCTTGTCGCCACGCGCCTCCATAAATGATTACAAGGGTGGGATGTTTTCCAGTTTCTAAGGGCTGATAAGTGTTAAGTTTAAGTTCTACTCCTTCAGGATGGGCAAAGGGAATGTCTCTTTGGATGCGAATCTCTGGCAGAGAAATTCCTCTTACTATGTCTGTCACTACAAGGGGTTGAGGGCGCATTTTGCCTTGAATTGCCTCGGGAACTTCCTTGAGATAATCACTCCCTAATTGAGTTTCCATTTCCTGAGTAAAGTGAGTATGACTTCTTGGAAATTGAAGGAGGGGGAGGGTACTAACTATCAGCGCGATCGCGCTACCACTGATTAAACTATACTGTAACCAATTCAAGGGAAGAAAAAAGGTTGTTAACAAAAGCGCGATCAGGTTGAAAACGACTAACCATGGACTCACTTCGGCTGCCACCACCCCAAAAGGTAAGAAAAACATTGTAGGCGCTGGAAGAACTATCCAAAGTGCAAGAAAAATTCCCAAAACAGCAACGATTAAACTTAGAACTTGTAAAAGGATCACGATGCTGACTCTTTCCTCTCAACTGTTTTCACCAAATCTTCAATGCTTTTTATATTAATATCCCCTGCTAAATAGCTAATACCGCGATGAAGATGTAATCGAAACTGCTGGGCAAGGGTTTCTGAATCAGTGCCTAACCCATCCTGATAACAGCGCTGTTTGAGGGCAATTACTAACAAATCTGACATTTCTCCCCCAAAGACGCGCCAAGTTAGTTCTAAGTTACTATCTGCTGGAATGGGAACAGGAGACGGCTTAGTTGGTTCAGCTAGAGAACGACAAAACCCCCAACGACAGAGAATATTCCATTGCTCAATTTTTGTATAGCGTTTAAGTTTAATCAGTTGATCGCGCCCCATTTTAGACAAGCGAATCCGTTCTACAGGAGGTTCCATAAACCAGTAATATAAAATGATGGGTCAATTTTTGGCAATTTTATCTTATATCGAAACGGTACAGAAGCGCGATCGTCCGTTTTTTTTCCTCATGTCACTACCCTATTGAACTCATTAATAGTTCTCGAAGATTCCCTATATCCTGTATTCTAAATAGCTAATTAGCTAATTATTGCTATAATTAGAAAAAAGATAGCTCAATAAATTAAGATGGCTCAAACACACAGAAAACCTGTTTATATCCAACCTAAACATCATGACATATTGCGACGGATTGCTTTTGAACAGAAATGTAATATTTCAGATGTTTTAGATGTCCTTTTAGATGAGGCAGAATGGCAAAAAGTAGCTAAAATTGCTAAAACAAAACCTAAAATTAGAGCTAAAGAACGACAAAACAAATATAAATACTAAAGATAGCATAATAATACAACTATGAAAAAGAAATTTATTGATTTATTTTCAGGAGCTGGTGGAATGTCCTGTGGACTAGAGATGGCAGGATTTCAATGTTTACTGGGAGTTGATTACGACGCAACAGCTATTAAAACTTTTCAATTAAACCATGAAAAAGCAGAAACTATTATTGGCGATTTAAGAGGAATTTCTCTAGAGACAATTCAGGAAGCAGTGGGTTATGAAAAAATTGATTTAATTTGTGGAGGACCACCCTGTCAAGGATTTTCTACAATTGGTCAAAATAATCATCAAGATCAACGGAATTTTCTTTTTGGGGACTTCTTACGTATTATCGAAGGTCTTTCCCCTGATTATGTCATTATGGAAAATGTAACAGGACTTTTATCAAGAAGAAATGAATCTACTCTCAAGGTAATTCTTGATAGTTTTAGAAAACTTGGCTATCGGGTTGATATCAGAGTTTTATCAGCACATCATTATGGTGTTCCTGAAAAAAGAAGACGAAGCATTTTATTAGCTAATCGCTTTCAAGTTCAAAACTTGTATCCTGAAATTGTATTTACTGATCCTGAAGAAGAGGAAAAAGGTTCTTCTTTACCCACAACAGTAGCTTGGGCGTTTGAGCATTTAAAAACAGATGATAATCAAATGTTTAATCATGATCTAGAAAAAGCTCAAATTGCTAATCCTCTGGAGAAAAAACGTTTAAGTTATATTCCAGAAGGGGGAAGTATTCGATATGAAAGAGATCAAAAAACTTATTTACCTCCTGAATTGTGGTTTGATGTTGATTGGGAACAGTTATTAGAAAGACGTTTTCGAGAAGCAAAATTAAGACGGCTCGATCGCGCTGCTTGTGCTGGTACAATTAACACCAGCCGTACAACTTTCTATCATCCCACAGAAGATCGATATCTTACCGCAAGAGAAGCCGCTGCCATTCAATCCTTTCCTGCAAACTATATTTTTTGTGGAACAGTGACTCAACAGTGGCGACAGATTGGAAATGCCGTTCCGCCGTTGATGGCAAAAGCAATTGGTCATGCAATTTTGCAGTTAGATCAAGAAAAAGAAAACATGGAAAAAGCAACTGATATTCCTGAAATAGATTCAATTCGATCGCGGGCTTTTACTTATCCTAAGAAAAAAAATAAAAACTCCAAATCAGGTAAAATTTGAAAAATCTTTTCTTCGTAGCTATCTCCTTTGTTATAACCCATAATCATCCAGAAATAGCCTTATCAATATAACTGCGCCCCCTTCAATTCTGTCGTTTTTTTAGCATTCGCTGCTTCCCCACAAGTGCGAGGCGTTGGAAATAACTTTGTAGGGTTTGCCAACCCTTTCGGGTTAAACGCATTGCGAACATACTGCATGGTTTCAATATCTACCTGATTAAACATTTGGGGCATATAGCAATTTTTATCCGCACCGATGCCATGTTCCCCAGAGATACTACCTCCAGCTTCCACACAACGCTTAAGAATTTCTCCCCCAATTTCTTCCACCACTTCTAACGATCCCTCAACAGACTCATCATACAAAATCAGAGGATGTAAATTACCATCTCCAGCATGAAAGACATTGGCAATGCGATAGCCATACTCCTTACTTAACGCTTCTATATCTCGTAACACCGTTGCCAACTGGGTACGCGGTATAACTCCATCTTGCACAAAATAATCAGGGCTTAAATGTCCCGCGGCGGCAAAAGCAGCTTTTCGTCCTTTCCATAATTTAGCTCGTTTTTCAGCATCCTTAGCAATAGTAGTGTCTCTCGCTCCATTTTTCCGACAAATTTCTGCAGTACGCTCAATATTATGGGTAACTTCTACTTCTAATCCATCTAATTCTACTAATAAAATTGCCCCAGCATCGCGCGGATAACATCCCGCCCCTACTACATCCTCTACAGCATTAGTGGTCAGGTTGTCCATCATTTCCATTCCCGCCGGGATAATGCCATCCCCAATAATGGCTGCAACAGCATTTCCCGCCTCTTCGATGGTTTCAAAATCGGCAAGTAAAACGGCTACAGACTCAGGGGCTTTTAATATTCGCAAAGTAATCTCGGTAGCAATGCCCAATGTTCCCTCAGACCCGACAAATAAGCCCGTGAGGTCATAGCCAGGCATTTCTGGGAGGGTTCCCCCAATATCTAATATTGACCCCTCTGCGGTGACAATTTTGAGTCCCAATACATGATTTGTCGTTACTCCATATTTGAGACAGTGAACGCCACCTGAATTTTCAGCAACATTGCCCCCAATAGAACAAATAATCTGACTAGAAGGATCTGGGGCATAATAAAAGCCTTTTCCACTTACCGCCTGTGTCACCCAATTATTAATTACTCCAGGCTGTACCACTACACGCTGGTTAGGAAGATCAGTTTCTAAAATTTGATTCATCCGTGCAGTAACAATCAAAACCCCATTTTCAATGGGTAATGCACCTCCAGACAGCCCTGTTCCAGCTCCTCTTGCTACCCAAGGGAGATCATACTGATTACAAACTTTCACTGCCCCGGCAACTTGTTCGGTGGTACGGGGAAGCACTACCACTGCTGGACGTTGACGGTAACTTGCTAACCCATCACACTCATAAGTGAGCAGTTCATCTTTACGTTGAACTACTCCATCTTTTCCCACCACTTGTTCAAAGGCTTTGATGATGGGTTGCCATTGCTGATTTTTTTCCGCTTTGCTTAATAGGTTTTTTAAAAACATCAGTTATCAGGATCGGTGACACTCCCCTTGCTAGGAAAAAGGGTATTTTTACCTCAATAGGAAGCCGTCAAGAAAGAATTTAATTTAGCCCTCTTTTCCCCTAATTAAGGAGAATTGGAGAACTTTTTATTAAGAATATTATATCATGAAGAATTGCCTGTAACCTACGCTTTTAACAAGGGTTAAAATTCATGAGGTGGCTGTAATTTATAAGTGATGAAACGTTGGGAAGTTAGTCTTTTAGTTATTCTTTTTTTTGTCTCAGGTTTTGCGGCGCTGGTTTATCAAGTGCTGTGGATGCGAGAGTTGGGGCTTTTATTTGGTAGTACGGCTCAAGCAGCTGCTTTAACTATTGCTGTGTTTTTTACGGGGTTAGCCTCTGGGGGGTGGTTTTGGGGAAAACGCGCGCCTTATTTTTCCTCTAGCTTACGGTGGTTTGGCTTTCTAGAAATTGGCATTGGGATTACTGCTCTTAGCCATTTTATTTTAGTTGATACTTACCATCAGCTTTATCCAATATTTTATAGCCTTGTTGGGGATTCTCCCGTTTTAGATACAAGCATCAAGGCTCTTATTGCTGTAACTCTATTGTTACCTCCCTCTTTTCTTATGGGAGGAACTTTACCATTGATGGTGCAGCATTTAGTTCGTCAACGGAAAGATTTGGCAACACAAGCTACTCAATTTTATGCTGTCAATACGTTAGGTTCGGCTACAGGAACGTTAGCTTCTGCTTTTGTGTTTCCTCTAACTTTGGGGTTTCAGAATGCTTATTTATTGGCAGTGAGTTTAGATATTGTAGTCGGAAGCGTTGCCCTATTTCTATCAGGCTACCCTGCTACTAATGATAAAGAGCGTTCTAAGCTAGAAACTTTCTCCACAACAAACCAAACTTTACCTCGGAAATTGACGCATATTTCTCCCGTGGTGATTTCGGGGATTGCTTTTAGTTCTGGATTTGCTTCTTTGGGGATTGAGGTGATTTGGACAAGATTATTTTCACAAGTTTTACATAATTCAGCTTATACTTATTCGGTTGTTTTAGCAACTTTCTTGCTGGCTTTAGCCACGGGAAGCGCGATCGCGCATGGATTAGCTCGCTTTCGTCAATTTCCCCCACTTCTTATTTTAGGACTATTATTATTCTTAGCAGGATTAGCAACGGCCATCTCTCCTTGGGTATTCTATGAGGTAACTGATGGTTTGTCTTATATTGGCAGAGGCTTAGGCTGGTGGGATTATCTGTTCAACATCGCTGGGGTTGCCTTTGTGGTAATGTTTCTCCCAGGAATGATTTTAGGAACAGTGCTTCCTTATCTAATACGAATTTTAGAGGCTGATCCCCGCCAGCCCAGTGAGATTATTGGTCGCTTAATGGCAGCGGATACAGTTGGGGGAATTTTAGGCTCTGTCGGAGCAGGTTTTCTGCTATTACCCCTTGTGGGAAGTTGGCGCACCTTACTGGTTTTAGCCGCAATTTATCCTTTAATGTTAGGGGGAATTGCATTATCTCGTGTAAGTTGGCTTCGGAGCGCGATCGCGGTATCTTCTATTGCCCTTACCATCATAATCAGTGGAATGGAATTACACCCCTTACAAGCCGTTACCTTTGGGGCAGGGCAAAATGATCAACTCGTGGCGATGAAAGAAGGCTCTCATGCTAATGTTGCCGTTGTCGATACTGCCAGAGGGGGACGTGCCATCCGAGTTAATACTTATTATACCCTTGGTAGTTCCCAAAACTTACATTTAGAAAGAAATCAAAGCGTTATTCCCTTAATGAATCATTCTCAACCAGATGATCTCTTTTATTTGGGAATGGGAACAGGGATTAGTGCAGGGGCAGCCATGCCTTTTCCTGTGAAGCACGTAACTGTGTGTGAAATTTTACCCGAAGTGGTTTCCCTCGCGGAAGCGCACTTTGGAGAATGGACAAATGGCTTATTTACTGATGAACGAGTTACTATTCATGCTGAAGATGGACGAAATTGTCTCAGTCGCAGCCCTCAAACCTATAACCTAATTATCAGCGACTTATTTACCCCCTGGAAACAAGGAACAGGAAACCTTTACACTCTAGAAAATTATCAAATCGCGAGGGAACGGTTAAAACCTGATGGCGTTTATGTACAATGGATTCCCCTCTATCAAGTTTCAGAACGAGAATTTGGAATTATTGCTCGGACGATGAGTGAAGTTTTCCCCCAAGTAGTTCTCTGGCGCGGCGATCTCGGTTCTAGTCGTTCTATTGTGGCACTCGTGGGACACAAACAAGAGCAAACCTTAGACCCGAATATTATCAGCGAACGGGGTCAAGAAATGACCGAAGATTGGACAACAGAGAGTTTACAAGCCCTTTTACTGCGACTCTATGTTGGCAATATTACTGCTAGCGGACTATTTGAAGACTATCCTCTCAATACAGATACCTTTCCTTACATTGAATATCTTGCCCCTGAAACTCACCGCAAAGTGCAAGCAAGAGAAACGAGATTTCTAATTGGACATGAACGAGAACAACTCTATGAAAAACTACGTTCTGCGGTTCCTCCCGAAAGTGATCCCTATCTTGCCAATCTCAACTCAGAACAGTATGGCTATATTCGGGCGGGACACCACTACTCTCGCCATAATCTTTTACAACATATTCGTCAAACCCGACGGGCTGATCCCCACCTAGAGGTATTTGAACGGAATTCGCCCCAAGACACTTGGCAAAGAATTTCTCCCGCCCGTTGGCTCATTCCCTAGCGGTAACGAGTCAATTGAATCCGATAGCGTTGTTTTTTGGTTATAGAAACTTCTCCCACTTCTGCTCGTCCTTTACCTTGGACTGCAATTAAATCTCCCTCTTCTAGGGTGTGACTAGCTTGAGTGACGGGTTTCCAATTCACGCGAACATTTCCTTGCGCGATCGCGCTTGCCATCTTACTCCGCGACATCCCAAATGCTGCCGAAGCCACCGCATCTAAGCGCATAGAAGCCTCTACGGTTGTCATTTCTTTCTTTTTGGGGGGACGGATTTTAAGTTCCTCTAAGCCAATTTCTCTCACCTTGACAGGCACGGATCGCACTTGGCTTAAATTCGCTTCTAAAAACTGCACCAATTCAGGCACAACTACAATTTGTGCCCCTCGTTCTCCTAAAACAATAATATCGCCTACTTTTCCTCGGACAACTCCTGTGCCTAAAATTGCCCCTAAAAAATCACGATGGGTTGCTGTATCAAAGAGGAAATTACCAGCAATATCAATGGCAGCCAGAGGAATTTGCGAGGGATCTAAGTCTAATTCTGCGCGAGTAATTGCCATGCGCGTTCGTTCCGCTTGGGGATAGCCACCTCCCACCACAAACTGAATATCAGTTAGGGGAGAAAACTTTTCCTTAGCTTCTACCATGACAGGGGGAGAGAGAAAGTCGGTACAGACTACTTCCCAAGTTTTAATCGCTTGTTCAGCTAAATCAATAATGCGCTTAATTTCATCCCGATTTTCTACTCCTTTTAATATTTCTTCTTTTGGTAGCATTATTCTTGTTCTTCGTACCCCTGTAAACTTTCAGGATTAAACTGGCGTAAAATGCGAGTTGCCTGTTCTTTAATTAAATCTGATCCTTTCACCACAATTAAATATTTTCCTTCATTAAGGCGATTGCGATAAGGAAGGGCATCCCCACTGCCAAAAGCAATTCCCACACCGCCACCAACAAAAAAAGCCCCCATTAAAGCCGCGATCGCGCCAAAAAAGCCACCAATCACATGATTACCAAACTCACCCGCCCAGTCAAATAAATAAATCTCTGTTAATACATTAAAGATATACCCAGCAGCAAACCCAAAGGGAAACAACCACATTGCCATCCGCATAATCTGCTGTTTCGCTTGACTATTGGGATTAATCAACCCAAACTCATCCGCCGTTTTATAACCCCTCCCCACCATATCTACCTGTTGTTCATTAATTCCTTCTTTTAAGAGGGTAGTATAAGCATCTTCCGCTTGAATCCGATTCCCCAAAACAGCAATTAAATATTTCATTACCCTTAAATTCTTATCCTTAGCACCATTGAACCTCCATTTTATCTTAACCTTAATCTCTCCCCATCTCCCCATCTCCCTTTCCCCCCATCTCCCCATCTCCCTATCTCCCCATCTCCCCATCTCCCCATCCCCCTATCCCCCCTCCCAGAATGTCCCAAATTATGAAAAGATACAACGGGTGCTCCTCGCTAGATCAGGATCAATTCTCACCGAAAGTAAACCATTGTCCCTTAAACTCATAAGCAGAGGACACCTTCTATATACTGTTGATTTCAAAAAAATAACCCATGGCAAAAGTTTTAGTATCAGACTCAGTCGATCAAGCAGGAATTGATATCCTCTCGCAAGTAGCACAAGTAGATATCAACACCAAACTCTCTCCCGAAGAACTGATCCAAGCAATTCCAGACTATGATGCCCTCATGATCCGTTCAGGAACACAAGTAACCTCAGATGTTATCGAAGCGGGAAACCAACTCAAAATTATCGGTCGTGCTGGGGTTGGTGTCGATAATATTGATGTCGAGGCAGCCACTCGTCGAGGCATCATGGTGGTTAACTCTCCTGAAGGGAATACCATTGCCGCTGCCGAACATACCTTAGCGATGATGTTATCTCTGTCTCGCCATATTCCTGAGGCAAATCAATCGGTTAAGGAAAAAAAGTGGGAACGTAAACAGTTTATTGGGTCAGAAGTTTACCAAAAAACCCTTGGCATTGTGGGCTTAGGAAAAATTGGGTCTCATGTAGCGACAGTAGCTCGATCTATGGGGATGAAATTGTTGGCTTATGATCCCTTCATTTCTGCCGAACGTGCCGAACAATTAGGCTGTCGCTTAGTTGATCTCGATATTATCTTTACCGAAGCTGATTATATTACTCTACATATCCCCCGCACGCCAGAGACAGAAAATTTAATTAATGCCGAAACTTTGGCAAAAATGAAGCCAACGACTCGCATTATTAACTGCTCTCGGGGTGGGGTAATTGATGAAGAAGCTATTGCTGAGGCTGTTGAAAAAGGCACAATTGCTGGAGCTGCTTTAGATGTATTTTCCGAAGAACCCCTAGGAGAATCTCGCTTACGAGAGGTGGGTTCTAATATTGTCTTAACCCCTCACCTCGGAGCTTCTACCGAAGAAGCACAAACCAATGTTGCGGTCGATGTCGCGGAGCAAATTCGGGATGTGTTGCTCGGTTTACCAGCGCGTTCTGCAGTTAATATTCCTGGTCTCAATCCTGAGGTTGTGGAAAAATTACGTCCTTTCTTACAATTAGCAGAAACGTTAGGTAATTTAGTGGGTCAGTTAGCAGGGGGACGCATTGATCAACTTAATGTCCGCTTACAAGGAGAATTAACTGATAGTCAAAGTCAACCCATTGTCATTGCCGCTCTCAAAGGATTGCTTTCTCCGGCTCTACAAGAACGAGTTAATTATGTCAACGCCTCCATCGAGGCAAAAGAACGGGGAATCCGAGTGATTGAAACTAAAGATGCCTCAGTTCATGATTATTCAGGTTCGTTGCGTTTAGAAGCCACTGGCGCTTTAGGTGAGCATTCTGTAAGCGGTGCATTACTAAGTGATCAGGAAATGCGGATTACTAATGTTGATGGTTTTCCAATTAATGTTCCACCCAATAACTATATGTTATTCACCTTGCACCGTGATATGCCTGGGGTAATTGGTAAAATTGGCTCTCTACTCGGTGGGTTTAATGTCAATATTGCCAGTATGCAGGTAGGACGAAAAATTGTGCGTGGGGATGCTGTGATGGTTCTCAGTATTGATGACCCCCTTCCTGAAGGCGTTTTAGAAGAGATTACTAAAGTAACTGGCATTCGTGATGCTTACATAATTAAGCTCTAAACAGGTAGAATAACGATGTGGGAGTCAGCCACTGTGCTGAAGCCCCACATTGATCTAATCAAGTAATTAAAGATGGCAACTTGGTGGGAAATCCAAATTATCTGTGATTCAACGCTAGAAGACATAATTTTTTGGCGATTGAATCGGTTTGGCTGTGATGGCATGGCAAGCGAAAAACGAAATAATGATTTTTTGGTACGGGCTTATTTGCCACAATTACGAGCACATCCTTTAGATTTAGCCGCTTTATCTCTCTGGCTGCGCCAAGATGCCATGGTTATGGAAACAGCTTCCCCCCAAGTGAGTTGGCGTTTAATTGATGAGGAAGATTGGGCAAGTAGCTGGAAACAGCATTGGAGTCCTCAAGAAATCGGCGATCGCGTTTTAGTCTGTCCGGCGTGGATAACTCCTCCTGAAACGGAGCGGCTGATCTTGCGCTTAGATCCAGGTGTGGCATTTGGTACTGGTGTTCATCCCACTACCCAACTGTGTTTAGAATCTTTAGAAATGCGCTATGGCTTTGGTAATACAGGAGGCGTGATTGCTGATATTGGTTGTGGTTCAGGGATTTTATCCATTGCTAGCTTATTATTTGGGGCTGATCAAGTCTATGCTACAGATACAGATCCTCTTGCAGTTAAGGCAACTCGTTCTAATCGCGATCTCAATCAAATTGAACCAAAACGCTTACAAGTAGAGGAAGGAAGTGTTCAGCAACTTCTCTCCATGTATCCTCATCGCTTTGATGGCTTTGTTTGTAATATTTTGGCAGAAGTAATTCTTGATTTGATTCCCCACTTTAGCGCGATCGCGCACTCCCACACTTGGGGCATATTAAGTGGTATCTTAATGGAAAAAGCTCAGCCTATAGCTGACCGTCTGGAAGAACATGGTTGGAAAGTGGGAACTCTTTGGCGACGCAAGGAATGGTGTTCTCTCAATATCCGCCGTAAATTAGAAGATTAACTTTCCTGATCAAAATAGAGTAAAAAAAAGGTGGGAGTAACCCACCTAGAAAACCATTAATGATTGACTTTCACTTTTACCGCTTTTTGTTTTTCTTCCTCAGCTTTAGGAAGGGTTAACTCTAGCACACCATTTTTGTAGTCAGCTTGGACATTATTATGGTCAATGCGACTAGATAACGGAATAACGCGTTGAAATGTTCCATAGCGAAACTCGCTTCGTTTCATTCCATTTTCTTCAGTTTTTGATTCTGATTTTCGTTCCCCACGAATAGAAATATTTTCTGCGCTCACTTGAATATCTAAATCATCGGGGTTCATTCCGGGAACTTCCAACCGAAGATGAAACGCTTCTTCCGTTTCTTCCATTTCTGCTGGGGGAACAAAGGCGGTCAAGTTATCATTTTTTTGATCAGAGTATTTATAGCCTAAACGATCAAAAATATGATTAAATTCTTGTTGAAGTTCGTCCATTTCACGGAAGGGTTGCCAACGAATTAAAGCCATAATTCATACCTCCAAAAATAACCATGCTTGTAGAAACCTTTGAGGATTTTTTCCTACACTTTTAAGGTAAACTAAAACTAATCAATTAGGAGTACGGCTCCATATCCTAAAGTAGTCGCAATATCCGAACCATTTTCTTTTCTTTAAAAAAGTTAACTCTTTGTCAGATATTATGAAAACTGAAGTGGTAAAATTTAATCCAGTGAAATCAGCGAATAATGCCCGTGACTAATAAGCAAAAATACGTTCTTGCCCTCGATTTAGGAACAACAGGAAACCGTGCAATTCTTTTTGATAAAAATGGAGAACTCGTTGGACAATCTTATGGAGAATTAATGCAATACTATCCTCATCCAGGTTGGTTAGAGCATGATCCTCTTGAAATTTGGCATGATACCCGTAGCTGCATGGAACAGGTTTTGAGAAGTACGGGAGTTTCCCCCCAAGAGATTGCGGCAACAGGGTTGACGGTGCAACGAGAAACTTGTTTACTCTGGGATAAAACAACCGGTGAACCGCTACATAAAGCGATTGTTTGGCAAGATAGACGCACTGCCCAAAAGTGTCGGGAGTTAAGCGAAAAAGGCTATGCGGAGAAGATTCAAGAAACGACAGGCTTAGTTTTAGATGCCTATTTTTCGGCGAGTAAGTTGGCTTGGCTTTTAGATTGGGTAAAGCAAAATAAACCCGAAGTCAATTTAGATCATGTGTTAGCTGGAACAATTGATACTTGGATTCTCTGGAATTTGACCGGGAGACGGGTTCACGCTACCGATCAAAGTAATGCCAGTCGCACGATGTTAATGAATTTGGGAACTCATGACTGGGATCCTGAGTTATTAGATCTATTTACGATTCCTCGTCACTTTATGCCCGAAATTCGGCCAAGTTTAGGGGATTTTGGCACGATTGATGAAGAAATTTTGGGCACAGAAATTCCCATTCGCGCTATTTTTGGGGATCAACAGGCGGCGTTATATGCCCATGGTTGCAATCAGAAAGGAATGCTGAAATGTACTTATGGCACAGGTTGCTTCCTCATTTCTCAAAGTGGACAAGAATTAACGCGATCGCGCAATCAACTCCTTTCCACAGTAGCCTGGAGTGAAGCAAATGGCGGAAAACCCACTACAAATTATGCTCTAGAAGGGGCCATGTTTACCACAGGGGCTTGTATTCAATGGTTACGAGACGGCTTAAAATTAATTAAATCTGCTCCCGAAACGGAAATTTTAGCCCGAGAAGTGGAGAATACTGATGGGGTTTACTTTGTCCCTGCTTTAAGTGGATTAGGTGCGCCCCATTGGGATATGAGTGCGAGAGGGGCATTTGTTGGCATTACAGGCGGTGTGCAACGGGAACACATGGTAAGAGCGGTTTTAGAATCGATCGCGTTTCAAGTAAAAGAAGTGGTGGATGCAATGAATAAAGATAGTGAGACTCCCATTTCTTTATTAAAAGTGGATGGTGGAGCTTCTCAAAATAATTTCCTAATGGAGTTTCAAGCCGATGTATTAGGGATTCCTGTAGAACGTCCAGCGATTCTGGATGCAACAGCCCAAGGAGCTGCCTTTGGTGCAGGGTTAGCTGTTGGTTTCTGGGATGATTATGAGGAATTAGTAGGAAAACGAAAGCGCGATCGTAGTTTTATTCCTAGTAAGAATCAAAAACAAGCCCAAGAAGATTTCCTAATGTGGCAAAAAGCGGTTTCACGGGCAAAAAACTGGGTTGAATAAGAACTCACTTTTGCCTCTGGTTAAAATAGAGGGATAGATGTTTAGTATAGTTGGTTATAGCCTTATGTCAGTATTGGCAGCGATCGCAGTTTTGGCGATTTTAATTATTGTTCACGAACTGGGGCATTTCTCTGCTGCCCGAGTGCAGGGAATTCATGTTAGTAAATTTTCCATTGGCTTTGGGCCAATTCTCTGGAAATATCAAGGACCAGAAGTTGAATATGGGGTTCGTGCCTTTCCTCTAGGCGGATTTGTTGGTTTTCCGGATGATGATCCCGATAGTGAAATTGAACCTGATGATCCTAACCTATTAAAAAATCGTCCCCTCGGCGATCGCGCCATTGTGATCAGTGCGGGAGTGATCGCAAACTTTATCTTTGCCTATTTCCTTTTAGTCGCCCAATCAGCATTTGTAGGCATTCCCCAACCGCAATTTGAACCGGGGATTCAAGTGCCAGAAGTTGTGCAACAAGAAAATTCTCCCGCTAAAGAAGCAGGATTAGAAGCTGGAGATATTATTCTTGCTATTAACTCTGAATCCCTTGGCGAAGGTCAAGCCGCCATTCAAAATTTACAAGACACTATCCAAAATGCCGTTAATGAGCCCTTAAACATCACCGTTCAACGGGACACAGAAACTTTAAATCTCACTGTTACTCCCCAAGCAGGAGACGACGGTAAAGGTAAAATTGGGGTGTTACTTTCTCCCAATGGGGAAGTGGTAAGAGAACGCCCCGATAACTTCCTTCAACCCTTTACCCAAGCGACGCAAGAATATCAACGCATTTTTTCTCTTACTTTCCAAGGATTAGGCAGATTAGTCAGTAATTTTCAAGAATCCGCCGAACAAGTTGCCGGACCCGTTGCCATCGTCGCTGTGGGTGCTGATATTGCCAGTTCCGATGCTAGCAGCTTATATCAGTTTGCTGCCTTAATTAGCATTAACTTAGGGATTATTAATATTCTTCCTCTACCTGTATTAGATGGCGGTCAACTGGTCTTTTTACTTCTAGAAGGCATTCGCGGTAAACCTCTCCCCCAAAAAATTCAAGATGGCATCATGCAAACGGGTGTTGTCATGTTATTGGGGTTGGCTATCTTTTTGGTCATTCGAGACACTGCTAACTTAGGGGTAGTGCAAGAATTTTTCCAATAATGACAGCTTCTCAACAAGAACGGGCGTTAACCCTACTCGCCCGTCTCAAAGCCTTATATCCCGATGCCACCTGCACCCTTAATTACGAAACCCCCGTTCAATTATTAGTGGCAACGATTCTTTCTGCCCAATGTACAGATGAACGAGTGAATAAAGTAACCCCCGAATTATTCGCTCGTTTTCCTGATGCCAAAGCCATGGCAGAAGCAAAGAGAGAAGACATAGAAACCCTCATTCGTTCTACTGGTTTCTATCGAAATAAAGCCAAAAGTATTCAGGGAGCTTGTGAGATGATTGTCTCTCAATTCGGGGGGAAAGTTCCCGATACTATGAGTGACCTTTTAAAATTGCCCGGAGTAGCGCGAAAAACAGCTAATGTGGTGTTAGCCCATGCTTATGGCATCAATGCTGGGGTAACTGTAGATACCCATGTGAAACGTCTTAGTAACCGCTTGGGTTTGACAGAAAAAAAAGACCCCAAACAAATTGAAAAAGACTTAATGACTCTCTTACCCCAAGCAGAGTGGGAAAATTGGTCAATTCGCTTAATTTATCATGGGCGTGAAGTGTGCAAGGCCCGTCAACCTATGTGTGAGGCTTGTAGTTTAGCAGATATTTGTCCGTCATGGAAACTAACAGGTTTTAAAACGGAAGACGAAACCACCGTATAATCGCGCATTGAATTCTAGTTAGCCAAGAAGGAGCAGGGATTTCTTGCTTTTCTGCCTCCCATTTTGCCACTAGTTGTCTCCCTAAAGGAGTAAGGCGAAAACTATCGGTAATTCCTTGTCCATCCACTTCTCTTCGCAATAATCCTACTTGAATAAGCCAAACAAGCTCATTTTCAACCTTTAATTCTGAAAGAGGTTTAACGATATGTTGTTTTTCTACTCCTGTTTGATTGGCAATTTGGGAAAGGGGGACACTGCGCGATCGCATTTCTTGAAATAATTTTAAGCGAAAGGGAGCACATTTGAGAGCCATTTCCGCCCGTCTAATGGTTTTGTGTGGATATTTAATCTGAGACTGTTGAGAAATTGTCGTCATTCTGACTTAGTAGAGAGAGACTCAGTAGTTTGCTCTGAGGATGTTGTTTCCATTTTACTGGCTTCCACGCCAGCAGCAATCGCTTCTTGTAACCGAGTGAGGGTGCTTTCCCAATTACTGAGTGTCGTTTCTGAGAATCGATCAGCTTGTAGCTGTACACTGCTAGAAATATCTTGAGCAATTTCTGGTACAGCTAGGGCAGATTTTTTTAATATTTTTCTGGTTTCTTGCCCAGAACGAGGAGCAACTAATAACCCGATCGCGCTTCCTACCGCACTTCCTAAGGCTAATCCCCCAATAAAGGCACTAATTCCACGTTTGGACATATTAGACAAGCAACTAGCATTTTTCCTAGTCGCCAGTGTGACATTTTTAAGCGCGATCGCGCCACTATCTCCGATCAACTTAACAAAATTTAAAAATTAATTAAGAAAGAGTGGAAGATTAAGAAAAATTAGATTATGATAGGTTTAGTAAAGAAAAGTAAACTTTTCTCAGAACTTTGCTCAAAATTTGCATTGGGCAAAAAAGTAATTATAGATAGCAAACTGTAAACATCCATATAGAATTGGAGTATTAGCAATGACAATTGCAGTAGGACGCGCCCAACAACAAAGAGGGATCTTCGACCTAGTCGATGATTGGCTCAAGCGCGACAGATTCGTCTTTATCGGCTGGTCTGGTTTACTCCTATTCCCCTGTGCTTACCTAGCCATTGGGGGATGGTTAACCGGAACCACCTTTGTCACCTCGTGGTACACCCACGGACTAGCCAGCTCTTACCTAGAAGGCTGTAACTTCTTAACCGTAGCGGTATCAACACCAGCAGATGCCTTCGGACATTCCCTACTCTTTTTATGGGGACCGGAAGCAAACTGGGACTTCGTACGCTGGTGTCAAATCGGCGGTTTATGGACCTTTACCGCCCTACACGGTGCCTTTGGACTGATTGGCTTCATGCTACGTCAGTTTGAAATTGCCCGTCTAGTGGGGGTACGACCCTATAACGCGATCGCGTTTTCAGGTCCGATTGCCGTATTCGTCAGCGTCTTCCTCATGTATCCCTTAGGACAATCCAGTTGGTTCTTTGCCCCCTCATTTGGGGTAGCTGGAATCTTCCGTTTCATTCTATTCTTCCAAGGATTCCACAACTGGACCTTAAATCCCTTCCACATGATGGGAGTAGCAGGAATCTTAGGCGGTGCGCTTCTGTGTGCCATTCACGGAGCTACCGTAGAAAACACCCTATTTGAAGACGGAGACGGAAGTAACAACACCTTCCGAGCCTTCAATCCCACCCAATCAGAAGAAACCTATTCCATGGTGACTGCCAACCGTTTCTGGAGTCAGATTTTCGGCATTGCCTTCTCCAACAAACGGTGGTTACACTTCTTCATGCTGTTTGTGCCAGTAACAGGGCTATGGATGGCTTCAGTCGGAGTAGTCGGCTTAGGATTAAACCTTCGTGCCTATGACTTCGTCTCTCAAGAAATTCGGGCAGCAGAAGACCCTGAATTTGAAACCTTCTATACCAAGAACATCTTATTAAACGAAGGTCTCCGTGCTTGGATGGCAACGGATGACCAACCCCATCAGAAGTTTGAATTCCCTGAAGAAGTCTTACCTCGTGGTAACGCTCTCTAACATCTCTCAAGGACAGTTCTGACAATTATTCCCTGCCTCTCAGGTGGGGGATTTTTTTATTATGCGTTTTTGAGCAAACCACTGTTTTAGCTGTTCACGACAGCGATCATCTAAAATCCCGCCGAAAACTTCTAAATGATGATTAGAAGCGGCACTATCGGGAAGATTTAAAACACTGCGCACTGCTCCTGTTTTTGGATCATCTGCCCCATAAACTAATGTGCCCAGTCGAGCTTGAATGATTGCCCCACTGCACATAGGACAAGGTTCAAGCGTGACATAAAGGGTAAGACCATTAAGATGCCAATTAGCAAGGGTTTGGGCTGCTTGATTAATGGCAATGATTTCTGCATGAGAGGTAGGGGCGCGATCGCGCTCTTTACGATTATTTCCTTCACCGATAATCCTGTTTTCAGCATCAACAATCACCGCCCCCACAGGAATTTCTCCAGCTTTTCCAGCCTCTTGTGCCAATTGCAGGGCATACTCCATCCAATGGCAATGCTGCTCGTAACGGGCTTTATCCCACTGCATCGGCTGGTTGCATCAATAACTGATCTAAATTTTTGCCTTTGTCAAGAGCATACAGTTCATCACAACCGCCTATGTGCTGATTATTAATAAAAATTTGGGGAACACTGCGCTTACCATTGGCTCGTTCTGCCATACGATTTCTAGCACTATCATCCCCATCAATTTTATATTCAGTATATTTAACTCCTTTCCAACCTAAAAGCATTTTGGCACGAATACAAAAAGGACAAGTTTGCCAAGTATAAATTTCAACATTGGCTTGATAATTTTTGGGTTGTCGTCCTAATAGCTTAAATAGTGATTCCAGCATCGTTATTCCCCTAAAATCGCTTCCTCTTCTATCTTAAGTGGTTTCAGGTTGGGTGAGATCTGTTATTATTAGAAAAAACCCTAAATCAATGTGGGTTTAATCCATAGATTGTTTCGATAGTCATCAACGGGGTTTCACTCCCTAAAAAGCTCAAACTTAAAGAGCAGACGACAATTAGCTAGCAACAAAAAACTAACTTTATATGATCCCTACCGTTATTGAAACCTCTGGTCGTGGCGAACGCGCTTTTGATATCTACTCTCGTCTTCTACGAGAAAGAATTGTCTTCTTAGGGCAGCAGGTAGATGATGAAATTGCCAATCTCATTGTTGCCCAAATGCTTTACTTGGAAGCAGAAGAACCAGAAAAAGATATTTATCTCTACATTAACTCTCCTGGTGGTTCTGTCAGTGCCGGTATGGGCATTTTTGACACCATGAACCAAATTACTCCCAATGTTTCTACTATTTGCTTGGGATTAGCTGCCAGTATGGGGGCGTTTCTCCTCAGTGCGGGAGAGCCAGGTAAACGTCTCAGCCTACCCCATTCTCGAATCATGATTCACCAACCCTTAGGGGGAGCGCAAGGTCAAGCCTCCGATATTGAAATTCAAGCCAAAGAGATTCTGTATCTCAAAGGACAACTAAACAACTATCTCGCGCAACATACCGGTCAACCTCTAGAAAAAATTCAAGAAGACACAGAACGTGACTTCTTTATGTCGCCTCAAGAGTCTCTAGAATATGGCTTAATTGATCGCATTATTGAACGTCGTCCTTCTGCAAGTAACCCTCCCTCTTAATTTTCTTTCTGAAGATCCTACCTCCTCCTGTTTATTCTTGCTGGGGTGGGGTAGGTTGTTTCTCTAAGTATTCTAGAAACTGTAATAGCTCTGACTCTGAGAGCAAAGTGCGCGATCGTTTGCCATAGGTTTCTTGCAGAAATTTCCTCCCCTGTTCGCTCGTCCATTGTAATCTTCGTAACTCTACGTTAGTGCGAGCAATAATATCAGAATGATCGATGAAGTTTTCATCGCTACTGTGACTTTCACCAGAACCATTCACTGTTGATTCAGATGTTTCGGGTTCGGAGATGGTTTCCTGAGATGATTGAGAAAGTTCCGTTACAGGTTTTTCTTCACTCTCTACAGAAAAAGAAACCTCTGATGAAAGATTTTGAGACAAGGACGAGGAACTCGCATTAGCCGTTTGAGACGAAGCAGTGGGGCGTGGCGTTTTCTCCTGAGAATAACTTTGAGGAGAATGATGTACCGATTTAGAAGAACTTATAGAAATGTTTAAAACTGCTAAGGCCCGAATGCGAGCTTGATCTTCGGCTTGTTCCACAGTATCAGCCGCCGCTAGTCCTGTTGCAAGGGTTAATCCCTCATTTTGTACTGTAGCGCGGACAATGTATTTGCCGTGATCAATTTGTACCAGTTCGCTAATGAGACTTCCCCGAGGAAAATGACTGCGAAATTGCTCAAACATAATAATGGTTATTAATTAATGCCTCGTGAGTGCTTTCTTCTTTAGAGATAAAGCAATAATGAGAGCAAAAAGAGATAAAATAAATTGAGATGACACTACTACTGTAGTTTAATCGTTATTAGTGGATCTACGCTATAACTGGCAATGGAAATTGATGCGCTCCAAAGACATCACAACTAATCTCCTTTGCTAGGCTGATAAGTGTTCGGTTTTAAAGATGGGAAACTTATTCCCCTGTAAAATAACGATCGCGCAGTAGTAGCGTTTCTTGTTGAATTAATCGGAAGTGAACCTGAAGAGATACTGATATCAGATGGAATTTTCAATCGCTACAATTCTTTCCCACTTAAGTGATAATAAACTAGTCGCCCCAAAAGTTCTCGAAAAAAAACTAAACTTGCAAGAGGAGTCAAGTATTCAAAAACTACAAATTGCCCTTGATGCCCTCGAACGAGTTGGAGTGATTGTCAAAGAAAGGGGAAAGTACCGTCGTGTTCCACAAGATGATGTGGTGGAAGCGAAATTGCGTTGTTCGAGTAAAGGTTTTTGTTTCGCTATTCAAGATCAGGAAGGAACAGATGATATTTATGTACGAGAATCCTATCTTGGTAGTGCTTGGAACGGCGATCGCGTTTTAGTGAAAGTGATTAAAGATGGAAGCCGTCGCCGCTCTCCTGAAGGAGAAGTGCAAGTAATTCTCGATCGCGCAAATCCCTCTCTCCTTGCCCAAGTCAGAAAGGTAGAAGACAACAGCGAAAAAGACTATCAAGCGGTTCCCCTTGATGATCGGTTATTGTTTGAACTGGATCTTAGCCCCGACGGACAAGACTTAGAAAGTGCTGTAGATCATTTAGTTCACCTGGAAGTCTTACGATATCCTCTTGGGGATCATCCTCCTGTAGGTCGCGTCACGAAAATTTTAGGCAGTGATGCAGAAGAAGCTGCAGATACAGATATTGTCTGTTGTAAACATGATCTTCCCAGACAGTTTTCCGCAACAGCCCTCAAAGAAGCAAAAGCCTTAACTCCCACCCTCGATGAAAAGACTTTACAAAAGCGAGTTGATTATCGAGATTTATTCACCGTTACTCTTGAAGAAACCTCAGAAAACACCGATTCCTTGATTGAAAATGCCCTTACCTTAAACAAAACGAAGGAGGGAAACTGGGAATTAGGAATTCATATTGCTGATATTGCCCATTATGTTCCTAAAGATTCCGCAATGGACACCGCTGCCAAACAACGGGGAACAGCGGTCTTTTTAAATGATTTTGTTATTCCTTTATTTCCCCCAGAAGTGCAACAATGTGCTTCTTTAATCCCAGGGGAAGATCGTCTTGCGGTAAGTATCTTGTTAACCCTCAATTCCATGGGAGAGATAGAAGGGTTTGAAATTCAAGAAAGTGTAATTCGTGTGGATGAACAAGTTAGCTATCAACAAGCCCAATCTCTTCTCGGAACTGATAACAACACCGCTACTGCAGAACTTCTCAATGACTTATTCTTTAATTTGAGTCCAGTTGTGAAATCGCAACGGGTACAACGGGGAGGTTTTGAAATTGAATTACCCGAAGCCCAAGGAGGATTTAAAGATGAAGGACGCTTAGGTACAGTAGTTGCAACTTCTTCCCTTCCTGTACGGGCTTTATTAACAGAATTAATGATTTTGGCAGGACAAGCAGTGGGACAGCATTTACAAGCCCTTGGTGTACCTGGAATTTATCGAGTACAACATATTTCTGATTACACTGAAATTGAAGACTTAATGAAATTGGGAAATAACTTGGGGTTAACTCTCGAATTAGAAAATGAGGATGAACTGCGCCCTCAAGATTACCAAAACTTTAGCCAACAAATTGCCAACTCCGATGCTTCTCGGGTATTGATGTTTTTCCTCAAGTCCACTCTCAAACTAGCCAAATATAGCACCAAACCCAGTGAACATTTTGGTTTAGCCTTGAATCGCCCTTACAGCCCTTGTATTTCTCCAGGAAGACGTTATGCTGACTTGTGGAACCAACGGATTTTAAAATCTGTGTTTCACGAAGGGCGCGATCGGCGAGTGAGAACCCAAAAAGAAGGGGTTGATCTCCACAGTAATACCAGTCATGGCAAAATTAACTGGAAAGTACTTCCTCCTGCTATGGCTACAGAATACGAAGAAGAAATTGCTAGCTTTATTCATCATCTCAATGAACGAGACAAGATGGTAGAAGATGCAGAAAACGACTTGAAAGGGCTTAATAAAGCCGAAAAAATGAAGGAACGCACAGGAGAAGTCTTTTCTGGTTTAATTACAGGCGTACAATCCTATGGCTTTTTCGTAGAAATTGAAGACTTATTAGTGGAAGGATTAGTTCATGTTAGTTCTCTTAAAGATGATTGGTATGAATATCGCGCCCGTCATGCTTGTTTAGTGGGACGTAAAAATAGGATTGCCTATCGACTGGGATCACGGGTAAAAGTACAAGTAAAAAGTGTTGACTATTATCGTCAGCAAATTGATCTTGTTACCGTTTCTGGGGCAACTCCAGCTACTGATGAAGATTTAGATAGTTAAAAAATACTAGGTTTACTTTTCCCCATTATCATTTTAGTTTTGGATGGGGGAAGTAAACATAATTTCCTTCAAGATTCACTCTGTGGATCAAAATTAAGAAATTGAAATTACTAAATGAAACCAATATATGAAAATAAAACAATCCTGATCAATTATATTTTTCCTTTATTAAAAAGAGTAAGGAAAGTTTTTAGAGCAGTCACTTGTAGCAATGATTGATCTATTTTGTATGACATATCGTTATGATTAAGTATTATAATTGTCAAACTCATTGCCCATTGAGCTTTACGAGATGGTGCGCTTGATACAATAACAATAAATACATAAATCTATAATCGGTGAACTAGTATAGAGCAATTATAGGAGAACACAGTCAAAAATGTTAGAAGCGTATCGCACACATACAGCAGAACGGGAAAAACAAGGAATTCCTCCTCTTGCCTTAAATGCCGAGCAAACGTCCGAATTATGTGAACTATTAAAACAGCCTCCTGAAGGGACAGAAGAAGAATTATTATATCTATTGCGCGATCGCGTTCCCCCAGGTGTTGACGAAGCAGCCTATGTCAAAGCCAGTTTCCTCACCGCCATTGGTAAACAGGAAATTACCTCTCCTCTCCTTACCCCCGAAGAAGCGGTAGAACTCTTAGGAACTATGGTTGGGGGATACAATGTCCAATCTTTAATTGAATTTCTCCAATCCTCTGATTCTAATCTTGCTCAAAAAGCAGCTACCGCACTCAGCAACACCATTCTCGCCTTTGATGCGTTTAATGATGTTTTTGATCTCTCCCAAAATAATGCTTATGCTAAACAGGTAATCGACGAATGGGCCCAAGGGACTTGGTTTAAGAATAAGCCAGAAGTCCCCGAAGCAATTACCGTTACCGTCTTTAAAGTTCCAGGGGAAACGAACACCGACGATCTTTCTCCAGCAACACACGCCACTACACGCCCTGATATTCCTCTTCATGCCCTTGCCATGTTAGAGTCACGGATGCCAGAGGGACTAGAACAAATTGCCCAACTAAAAGAAAAAGGCTTACCTGTTGCCTATGTCGGCGATGTAGTAGGAACTGGCTCTTCCCGTAAATCTGCCATTAACTCCCTATTGTGGCACATTGGAGATGATATTCCCAACGTTCCCAATAAACGCGCTGGTGGTTATATTCTTGGCGGAAAAATTGCCCCCATTTTCTTCAATACCGCAGAAGACTCTGGTGCATTTCCCATTGAATGCGATGTTACCCAAATGAACACCGGGGATGTCATCACCATCTATCCCTACGAAGGGAAGATTACTAACGAAGCAGGAGAAACCCTCACCACCTTTACCCCAAAACCCAACACTATCTTAGATGAAGTTCGCGCTGGTGGACGTATCCCTCTTCTCATTGGACGCGCCTTAACCGATAAAACCCGAGAAGCACTAGGCTTAGAAGTAACCTCCCTCTTCACCCGTCCCGAAGTTCCCCAAGAAAATAATAAAGGCTTTACCCTTGCCCAAAAAATGGTGGGACGCGCTTGTGGACTTCCAGGTGTGCGTCCAGGGACTTCCTGTGAACCCATTATGACCACTGTTGGGTCACAAGACACCACCGGTCCGATGACACGGGATGAATTAAAAGAACTGGCTTGTTTGGGCTTTAATGCGGACTTTGTACTCCAAAGTTTCTGTCACACCGCAGCCTATCCTAAACCCGTGGATGTAAAAACCCATCAACAACTTCCCGACTTCTTTGCTGACAGAGGCGGCGTTTCCTTAAAACCGGGAGATGGCATTATCCATTCTTGGTTAAATCGGATGTTACTTCCTGATACTGTTGGTACGGGTGGTGACTCTCACACTCGTTTCCCTCTCGGAATTTCTTTCCCCGCAGGGTCTGGTTTAGTGGCGTTTGCCGCAGCCTTAGGCGTTATGCCTCTAGATATGCCAGAATCAGTCTTAGTCCGTTTCACAGGAGAATTACAGCCGGGTGTAACGCTACGAGATATTGTTAACGCCATTCCCTATGTTGCGATTCAAGAAGGGAAATTAACTGTCGGAACAGAAGTTAAAGAAAATGTCTTCTCGGGTCGCATTATGGAGATGGAAGGCTTACCTGATCTAAAAGTGGAACAAGCCTTTGAATTAACGGATGCGACCGCGGAACGGTCTTGTTCTGGCTGTACGATTAAGTTAGGGAAAGAGACGATTTCCGAATATCTCCGTTCCAATATTGCCCTGATTAAAAACATGGTAGCGCGAGGTTATCAAGACTCTCGTACCCTGTTACGTCGGGCAGCAAAAATGCAGGAATGGTTGGATAATCCTGAATTATTAGAAGCCGATGAAGATGCAGAATATGCTGATGTTGTAGAAGTTAACCTCAACGAAATTAAAGAACCTGTTGTCGCAGCTCCCAATGACCCTGATAATGTGAAATTAATGTCAGAATGCGCTGGGGATAAAATTGATGAAGTCTTCATTGGTTCTTGCATGACCAACATTGGTCACTATCGCGCCGCAGCGAAAGTTCTGGAAGATGCAGGGAAAGTGAAAGTTCGCCTCTGGGTTTGTCCGCCTACTCGCATGGATGAGAAACAACTGCGTGAAGAGGGCGTTTATGGCGTGTTTGCCGCGGCTGGTGCGCGAACGGAAATGCCGGGTTGTTCTCTGTGTATGGGAAACCAAGCCCGTGTTGAAGATGAAGCCACAGTATTTTCCACTTCTACCCGTAACTTTAATAATCGCATGGGGAAAGGCGCACGGGTTTATCTCGGTTCTGCGGAGTTAGCTGCGGTTTGTGCGTTGTTGGGTTATATTCCCACCGTGGATGAATATCTCGCTATTGTCCAAGAGAAAATTAATCCCTTTGCTGATGATTTGTATCGTTATCTCAACTTTGATCAAATTGAGAATTTTGAGGAAGAAGGTCGCGTGATTCCGTTAGAAGAAATGCCCAAAATTGAGGACATTTTAGGAATGCCAACGGGTGCGAGTAAATAGGTAAAATTGAGGTGGGTTCTGCCCACCTTTCTGGGATACGCAGACTTTGATGAGAGAAATTGATCAAGATATTTGGGTTGCTGAACAGCCTTTGCAATATTTTGGACTAAGTGTTGGAACAAGAATGACCGTGATTCGACTTGAAAAGCAGGAATTACTGGTTATTTCTCCGATTGAACTTGATGATACAATCGTCCGTCAACTTCAACAAATTGAAACGGTTTAACATTCTTGAAAAGAGTTTGCTTTAAAGTTCTATTCTCCTGAACATCGCAAGTTTACTGAAAAGCGCGATCGCGTGAAAAAAATTAAGGTCTAAAGACAATGGTTACTTCTCCTCAATCGACTTACCTATCTCCAGAAGACTATCTAAAGCAAGAAGAAAAAAGTCAAGTCAAACATGAATATATTAATGGTAAAGTTTATCCGATGGCAGGTGCAACTGATACTCATGTGACGATCGCGCTGAATGTAGCTAGTGAATTAAAATTTCACCTGCGTGGCTCAAGTTGCCGAGTTTATCTATCAGATATGAAATTAAAAATTCAGTCTCTTAATCGCTTTTATTATCCTGATATTCTAGTCACCTGTAACCCAAATGATCGAGACACATCACTTTATAAGCAGTTTCCTTGCTTAATCATTGAAGTTCTATCAGATTCCACAGAAGCTTTTGACCGAGGAGATAAATTTATAGATTACCAAACAATAGAAACTTTAAAAGAATATTTATTGATTAGCACCAAACAAAAGCGCATCGATTATTTTCAGCGTACCTCAGAAGGAAATTGGTTACTCAAATTTTATCGGTCTGATGATGAATCTCTGACCTTACAAACAATCAATTCTAAAATCAGCGTCAGTACCATTTATGAAGATGTTAACTTCTCCTGAATATCGCAAGTTTACTGATTGCGCGATCGCGTAAATAGCCTAACTATTGCTGTAACTCGTCTTCTGGTAAAGGTTCAAAAAAAGCATCTCCCAACTTTCCAGATAATAAACCTGGAGTGCGAGGGGGTTGATCCTCACGCAGAACATTCCCAACCTGATCTTCTTCCCAGAAATTCTTTAGTTGCTCCTGATCTCGAATGCTTTTCGTTGTGTCTTGTTTAAGGTTTTTGATAATACGATAAAGCTGTTTTAATTGTTTTTCGGAAAAAGTGTCTAATTCGGCTTGAATTAAGGCTTTAATCTCCATCTCACTGCTTTCCCTTCTCTTCTGTTAGGTTTGATCATATCACCTTGCACTTCTCCTGAACATCGTAAGTTTACTGATTGCGCGATCGCGTTCAATTAGAGATTAATAAAGCTCTAAATCCTGCTTGGCTAAAATAGCGATCAGCAGTTAAAGCGTCAAGAAAAACTTCAATCATTCTGAATCTTGTGAATATAAATATTGATCAAGATTTTCCGACCAATCTGGATTCCCTTCTAGATTAAGAGATTTAGCGGTTTGTAGAAAACTTTTCGATTGATCTTCTGTGCTAGCTTCTACACTCTCAACGATAATACGGACTCGTGTTCCTGGCTTTAAGGTTAAGGGAATCATAGGTTGAAGACTTGTACCATCAAAGATTGCTTCTAATTTTTGACTCATGGTTGATTGAGTGAATTACGACTCTCAAGTCTAGTTTAGCGGAGGAGTTTCGCTGATTGCGCGATCGCGCCGCAGCTAGGAAATTATGGAACTCTTTACCACCAGTTTACCGTCAATGTCACACCTGTTATACAGATTTCTGGGAAGCCTATCAAGGGATTTTACCTAATTCTCAAACCCCTGAACTATAAGTCACTGGTTTGATTTAACAAATAGTAGCGAGAATCTCTACTCTTCTCTTTTTAGTTGGTGCTAAAGAACAATGTGAAAGTTGGGGTGCGGAATGTGGGTTATAAAGTTTCTTTGACTAAACTTTAGGAGGAGTACAACAATGAGAAAATAAAAACCAAAGTTATCTGTAACTAATAATAAAATGGAAGTAAAATTTCGTGAGTTTAATCCCTTTGATCTTTGGATTTGGTTGGAATTTGATACAATTCCCTCGATTACAGAACGTCAATATGTTGAAGAATTATTTAATTCTTGGTTTTATTTAGGGAAACTAGGAGGATTTAACGCTGAAAACTTCCAAGTAATGGAAACAGGCATTGACCTGAGTTATATGGAATATGACCACGAAGAGGCAAGCAAAACTTTACTCTCTGTAATGCACAATATGGGAGACTTTGAATATAAAGAAACTTGGGGGCGTTGCTGGTTTGACTTAGGAACAAGTGATCCTGTAGCATTGGATGTTTTGATTAATGCCCTGCGACAACTGAGTGAGGATTTTCTCAATGTGAAACAGATGATTATCGGAGGGGAAAATGAAGATTGGAAAATAGATCCAACGCACCAACAACGATTTTATGACGAAAACTAACCCCTCTCTTTAAAAAGCATTAACAAAAAACCCTCTCGCAACGGAGAGGGCTTTTCGTGTTAGGTAGAGCTAAAGACTAACTAGTTAACTTCAAACTAGTCAAGTTCAGGCATGGATAGAACTGGTTCAGTCTCACGGTTAAGACCTTTTTCAAAGCCAGCTGCGGCAGCACGAGCGCGACCTGCGTGCCACAAGTGGCCAATTAAGAAGAAGAAGGCTAAAACAAAGTGAGAACCAGCTAACCATTGACGAAGGTTAACGTAGTTGAAGGAGTTAGGTTCGGTAATAATACCACCAACGGAGTTGATAGAACCGTTAGGTGCGTGAGTCATGTATTCAGCAGCACGGCGAAGTTGCCAAGGCTGAATATCATTTCTGATTTTGTCAACATCAAGACCATTAGGTCCGCGTAGAGGTTCTAACCAAGGGCCACGGAAGTCCCAGAAGCGCATGGTTTCACCACCGAGAATAATCTCACCTGTAGGAGAGCGCATTAAATACTTACCAAGACCGGTAGGACCTTGAGAAGTTGCAATGTTTGCCCCTAAGCGTTGGTCACGAGCTAAGAATAAGAAAGCCTGTGCTTGAGACGCTTCGGCATTAGTGGGGCCATAGAACTCACTGGGATAGGCAGTGTTGTTAAACCAAACCATCGCTGAAGCAATGAAGCCCATTAAGGAAAGAGCGCCAAGGCTGTAGGAAAGATAGGCTTCACCAGACCAGACAAAAGCCCGACGAGCCCAGCCAAAGGGTTTGGTTAAAATGTGCCAAACACCACCAGCGATGCAAATTAAACCAACCCAGATGTGACCACCGATGATGTCTTCCATGTTGTCAACACCGACAACCCAGCCATTTCCTCCCCAAGGAGAGCTAACAATGTAGCCAAAAATCGCAGCGGGGTTGAGAGTGGGATTATTGATTACGCGGACATCACCGCCGCCGGGAGCCCAAGTATCGTAAACACCACCAAAGAATACGGCTTTGAACACCAGTAATAAAGCTCCAATGCCTAAAACAATGAGGTGGAAGCCTAAAATGGTGGTCATTTTATTCTTATCTTTCCAGTCATAACCAAAGAAGGAAGAGTACTCTTCTAAGGTTTCTGGCCCACGAACGGCGTGATAGATACCACCTAAACCGAGAACTGCGGAGGAAATTAAGTGTAATACTCCAACGACGAAATAGGGGAATGTATCAACAACTTCTCCACCAGGTCCAACACCCCAGCCTAGGGTGGCGAGGTGAGGGAGAAGGATTAAGCCTTGTTCATACATGGGCTTTTCTGGGACAAAGTGACCTACTTCAAATAAGGTCATTGCACCAGCCCAGAAAACGATGAGACCAGCATGGGCGACGTGAGCACCCAGCAATTTTCCAGAAAGGTTGATTAAACGGGCATTTCCAGCCCACCATGCGTAACCACTGGATTCTTGATCACGACCAGTACCGACAAATGTATTAGAGAGCGTTACCACGGGGAAGTACCTCCTCTGGGAATTCAAACTTCTGATGGGGTTGGTCATCCGTTGCCATCCAAGCACGGAGACCTTCGTTTAATAAGATGTTCTTGGTATAGAAGGTTTCAAATTCAGGGTCTTCTGCTGCCCGAATTTCTTGAGAGACGAAGTCATAGGCACGAAGGTTTAATCCTAAGCCTACTACTCCGACTGAAGCCATCCATAGCCCTGTTACTGGCACAAACAGCATGAAGAAGTGTAACCACCGTTTGTTGGAGAAGGCAATGCCGAAAATCTGACTCCAGAAACGGTTGGCAGTTACCATGGAGTAGGTTTCTTCGGATTGGGTGGGATTGAAGGCTCGGAAGGTGTTGTTACTTCCGTCTCCGTCTTCAAATAGGGTGTTTTCTACCGTTGCTCCGTGAATGGCACACAGAAGCGCACCGCCTAAGATTCCTGCTACTCCCATCATGTGGAAGGGATTTAAGGTCCAGTTGTGGAATCCTTGGAAGAATAGAATGAAGCGGAAGATTCCAGCTACGCCAAATGAGGGGGCAAAGAACCAACTCGATTGCCCTAAGGGATACATGAGGAAGACGCTCACAAATACGGCAATCGGACCTGAAAACGCGATCGCGTTATAGGGTCGTACCCCCACTAGACGGGCAATTTCAAACTGACGTAGCATGAAGCCAATCAGTCCGAAAGCACCGTGTAGGGCGGTAAAGGTCCATAAACCGCCGATTTGACACCAGCGTACAAAGTCCCAGTTCGCTTCCGGTCCCCATAAGAACAATAGGGAATGTCCGAAGGCATCTGCTGGTGTTGATACCGCTACGGTTAAGAAGTTACAGCCTTCTAGGTAAGAGCTGGCTAGTCCGTGGGTGTACCACGAGGTGACAAAGGTGGTTCCGGTTAACCATCCCCCAATGGCTAGGTAAGCACAGGGGAATAGGAGTAAACCAGACCAGCCGATAAAGACGAATCTGTCGCGCTTGAGCCAATCATCGACTAGGTCGAAGATCCCTCTTTGTTGTTGGGCGCGTCCTACTGCAATTGTCATTGTTTCAAATCCTCTTGCTTAATAAATTTTTGCAAGAATACTAAGTTTTACGTGCTTTTATTCATCTAGGATAACCCATTCCTAACTGAATTGTTAAGAAAGTCTCCTTAAACAGTCGAAAAAGTTAATTCTTATTACACTGTCCTTGACTCTATTCATGTCAGGGGTTTCGCCAGACAATAGAAAGACAGGCTACTTAACTTTTTTTAACAATAGCATAACTTCTACTCATTTTTCGACCCCGAATTGCATGTGCCACTGGCTACAAAGTCTTAAAACCCTCTATTCAAGGAAGGTTGATGCAGTCAAAGAAATTGAAGTAAAGAAAAATCAATTTACATTTTTTTTAACGTTATCGTTAAACTATAGGTAAAAGCAGTATATTAATAAAACTACTATTTGCCTTATGATCCGTCATTTATTTTTAGGTTTAAGTTTAAGCTTGAGCTTTGCTGTATTGGGATCAACACTCTTCCCAGCCTATGGGCAAAGTCGCAATGATTTAGAAGTAGAGCGTCCTAGCAATCGCAATGAGCAAGATGCATTTTCCAGTGGCTTTGGCGACGGGTTAAGTCCTTTTGATTTAATCCATCGTTCTAATTTAGGCGGTGGACACTCTATGGAGCATTTTCGTCAGCGTCAAGAACGCAATCTCGACGGAGCAGCTAGTGAGTTTCGTCAGCAACAACAAGAACTTTTACGCCAACGCAATCAAGATTCCTCTGAAAACCTTGAAGAATAATAGACAGAGAGGAAAAACTCCCTGTCTTGGGGAAAGTTAAGGTTGTTGAAACTGTCGCTTATAAACCTCGTCTTCTTTCTCGGATTGAATCTTCAAGTCAGAGCGAGGATAGGCGACACAAAGCAGGGCATAGCCTTCTGATTGTAATTCTTCTGATACCCCCATGCCATCGGTTTGATCCACTTCTCCTTCTAAAAGAAGTCCAGCACAAGTGGTGCAAACGCCAGCAGTACAGGAACTAGGGAGATCAATTCCCTCTTGATGGGCAGTTTCGAGAACTGTTTTATCTTCAGGGACGGAAATAGTGTGGGTTTTGCCTTGATGGTGAATTTCGACGGTGTAGGTTTTTGCCATAAATAATTGTTTTTAAAATACGTAGCTTCAGGATCCCAGTTGATGCGATTCCGATTGTAGCAAACTTATAATCATGGTAATTTTAGAATCTCTGAGATTAAAATTGAAGGAGATTCATTATGGCAGGTAGCAATTTAGAAGCTGATCTTTGGATTAGTGAGTATATAACCCCTTGGGATATTTATGTTCATGGGGTTACAGAAATCCTTACCTACAAAAAAACAGCATTTCAGGAAATGTATATTGTCCAATCTGGGGCTTATGGTAAGGGACTAGTTCTAGATGGAAAATGGCAATCTTCCACTGCCGATGAGTTTCTCTACCATGAAGCTCTAGTACATCCAGCGATGATTATGCACCAGGCTCCGAAAAAAGTGCTGGTTTTAGGCGGTGGTGAAGGAGCAACCATTCGCGAAGTTTTACGCTGGCAAAGTGTAGAAAAGGTAAAAATGGTAGATATTGATGGGGAAGTAGTAGAAGCCTGTCAAACTCATTTGCCAGAGATGCATCAAGGGGCTTTTTCTGATCCGCGGACAGAATTAGTGATTGGAGATGCTTTGGAGGTATTAGATCAAAGTGAAGAGCAATGGGATGTGGTGATTAGTGATCTTTCTGATCCCATTGAAGAGGGTCCTTCTTTTAAGTTATTTACCAAGGAATTTTATGAGAAAGTGAATCGGGTATTAGCTCCTGATGGCAAGTTTGTTTTACAAGCAGGTCCGGTTGCCCCTCCTTATATTGCTACTCATGCTCGGCTATTCAATACTTTGAAAACGGTTTTTGAAAATAATGTTTCTTATACGACTTTTGTTCCGACTTATGGTGAACCTTGGAGTGTTACTGTCTCTTCTCATACGCCTATTAACACTCGCCCTGAACCAAGTGTAGTTGACCAATTGTTACAGGAAAAAACTACTGGAAATTTCAAGTTAGTGGATGGAGTAACTTTATTGGGGTTGTTACAGACACCAGTTTATGTTCGTCGCGCGATCGCGCAGCATCAAGAAATTTTTACCCTCTCGGAACCGCCAAAGTTTTTTGGTAAAGGGGTGAGTCATTAATCCTTTTGGGATGGCTGAAAGATGATCTTTTCTAGCTTGACTAAAGAACGATCGAGATCATCATTGACTACACAAAACTCAAATTCTTCAGCGGCAGCAATTTCTGTTTCAGCGTGTTCGAGACGTTGCGCGATCGCTGCTTTGCTATCTTTTCCTCGTTTTATCAAGCGTTCTTCTAAAACCGCTAGAGAAGGGGGTAAAATGAAAACGCGAGTAGCTTCAGGAAAACTCTGTTTAATTTTTCTGGCACCCACAACTTCAATTTCTAAAACTACCCATTCTTCTGCTTGTAGCTTTTCTTCTACCCCTTGACGTGGCGTTCCATAATAATTTCCAGCATATTCAGCCCATTCCAAAAGTTCTCCTGTTTCGATCATGTTTTCAAATTGGTCACGAGACAAGAAAAAGTAATCTTTTCCCTCTGTCTCTCCTTCCCGGGGGGGGCGAGTGGTGGCAGAAACCGATAAACTCAGGTCAGGATGATGAGCAAGAAGCAACTTGACAAGCGTTCCTTTACCCACGCCACTAGGACCTGTAATCACAATTAATTTACCGCTGGTCATTCCTCTGTTAGTTTGTTGCTACTTGATTATCTTTGCTTAAAATAAAGCGATTAGCAACTGTTTCCGGTTGAATGGCTGATAAAATAATATGACCAGAGTCCGTAATAATAACAGCTCGTGTGCGCCGACCATAAGTGGCATCTATTAAATGACCGCGATCGCGCGCGTCTGTAATAATCCGCTTGATAGGGGCTGACTCAGGACTAACAATCGCAACCACCCGATTAGCGCAAACAATATTCCCAAATCCAATATTAATAAGTTGCATATCCATAAAACTGACAGCAATCCCCTGCTCAGTAAGAGCAATTTCTCCTTTACTCCCATGTTATCCAGAAATAAATCTCTCAACCATTACAACGGATACAGATCTGGTGTTTTGCTAACAATTGTTTATGAATAGTCTTCCTTTCGTTCGTTTTGTCTTACCCCTTACCTGCCAAATTGCTTTAATTGCCAGTATTCCAGCTCAAGCAATTTATACTCATCTCACTGGAACAGAAGTGGTATTACAAACTGTCCCAGTTGATCCTTATGACCTCCTAAGGGGATATTCCCAAACCCTGCGCTACAATATCTCGCAAGTAGAAAAACTGGAAACCTTAAACGGGTGGGAAAGTGTCGTCCGCCAAACTCGTGATGATGAAGATGAGACGCTTCCACCAGATGGAACCTCTCTTTATGTAATCCTACAAGCCCCAGAAACTGAAAGTGAATCTTCTCATCCTACACCTTGGGAAGCAATTGCTGTGCGTTATCAGCGTCCCGTAGAACTAGGTAATGAACAAATAGCGATTAAGGGAGAATTAGATAATAGATGGGTAAATTATGGCTTAGAGCGTTATTATTTCCCTGAGCAACAACGAGAAGAGTTGAACCAGAGGATTCGTAATTTACAAGCGGATGAAACAGGGGAACGTCCGTTTGTTGTGGAAGCTAAAGTGGATGAAAGAGGAAATGCAGTACCAGTTAGCCTCTGGTTAGAAGATTTTCCATTGCGTTTCTAAGGTTGAAAAAAAATGTAAGTGTCTTCTTTCAGCTATCTGGTTAAATCAATGTCAACGAAATTAATTGTTATTTGTGGTCCAACTGCAACGGGAAAATCAAGATTAGCCTTAAAACTGGCTCAAGAATTAAATACAGTGATTTTAAGTGCTGATTCCCGACAAGTGTATCGTGACTTTAATATTGGAACCGCTAAACCGACTCCAGAAGAACAAGCCTTAATTTCTCATTATTTAATTGATATTTGTGATCCTAGACATTCATTAACTGTAGCAGAGTATCAGGATAAAGCAAATCATTTAATTACATCTCTTCCTTATTCCCCATTATTATTAGTCGGCGGAACGGGGTTATATATTAAAGCTATAACTAAAGGATTAAAAATTCCCAGAGTTCCCGCGCATCCAGAACTGCGATCGCGCTTAAAATCTCTTGGTCAATCTCAACTGTATGCATTTTTACAGCAAGTTGATCCCAAAGCTGCAACAAAAATCCATCCCAATGATCAGGTGCGAACCCTACGGGCTTTAGAAGTTTTTTATGTGACAGGAAAACCAATTAGTGAACAACAAGGGGAAAATCCCCCTTCTTATCCGATCCAACAAATTGGGTTAGACTGTTCTCCAGAAGAGTTAACAAAAAGAATCCAAACTCGTACCCAGAAAATGTTAGATTTAGGATTGATTACAGAAGTAAAAGGATTGATTGAGAAATATGGCTGGTCACTTCCCTTATTGGATACGCTAGGATATCAAGAAATCAAAGACTATTTAGCAGGAGAAACTGACTTAGAAACCGCCGAAGAATTAATTGTTCTTCATACTCGCCAATTTGCAAAACGACAACGAACTTGGTTTACCTCTCAAGCAGAAATTACTTGGTTTAATAGTCAACAGCCTGATCTATATGATGCAGTACGTCACTATATCAGTGAGTAGGGGAAAGCAAACTAAATATTACTAATCACCAATATGGCTCACGATCAAGAAAAATTTTTACAACATCCTATCCCACCACCTACCCATGAGACTCAATATCGCGCGATTGGTTTAGTGTGGGGGGTTTATCAACCTGATGATGAGAAATTCACCTCAGGGAAATTAATTTTATCAGAAGATACTACTTTAGAAACTGTGCTTCTAGGGCGTGTTATTAGTGTAGTCAAAAAACATATTAATCTAGAAGAACCACATCTTTGGGTGGTTTATCCGCGTACTCGCCAGAAACAAAATTATTTACATTTACAAGTCGCTGGAATTTGGGAACCCCAAACTTTAACCGAATCCTCCCTACGCGCTGAAAAGTTGGAGGAAGAAACTGTTAAAAAAGTTAACGCGCAAGCAGGATATTTTTCAATTCGAGGAGAATTAGTTTTTTATTCAGAAGCGGAACAAAAAATAATTATAAAAATTAAAAAGAAATCTCAAGAAAAGTCTAGCTTTTTTAAGGTTAAACTCAATGGAACTTTACCAGAAGATGAAGAAAAATTAGGGTATTTTTGGGAATTCGATGCACAGTTAAAGGGAACAGAGTTAGTAGCAACTTACGCCGAGAAAATAACTAAAATTAGCTATAAAGATAAACCTAAAAAAGTAAATAACAAAAATAAAAAAATTATTTCTCCATCCCGAAAAAAGGATATTTCTAAACCTACACCCCGTCGAAAAGAAGGAAAAAGGAAAGAATCTAATTAACTAAGATATTTTGTATCACAATGCGAAGAGAAGACTCCCATGATACCGCTAGGTTAATGGGAGATGGGGGGATAAACGCTTGAGTTAACTTCTCTACTGCCCTGCTAAAGTTGGGTTCTTGGTAGCCAGCATCGACCAAAACAACCGTGATTTTACGATAAGGTGAAGGGTTAAACGCGGGAGCAGGTCAATTAAAACGAGAGCATCAAACGATAAAATATTGCTCAGTAATTAATTTCAGCCTTGTAAGATGATTAAAAATTTCCTTGCTCTAACCACTATTCATCGAACTAAAACATTGAAACTATGACTATTGAAGCGACAATGGGAGAAGCCGCTGCCATTGAAGAAAGTTTAGAACAGTTTTTAATTGTTCTTTGTGTCTCTTTAGGGGTAGCAACTATCTCGCAAATATCCAGTTTTTTTCGTCAAATTCCTTACACTTTACTCTTAGTAATTGTTGGATTAGTTCTAGCCTTCGTTGATATTCGTTTAGTCAATCTTTCTCCAGAATTAATTTTAGAAATTTTTCTGCCACCTTTATTATTTGAAGCAGCTTGGAATATCCGTTGGCGAAACTTAAAAAATAACTTAATTCCTGTTTGCTTGCTTGCTATTGTTGGGGTCGTAATTACAGTGGTAGGGATTGGCTTTACGATTAGCCATTTTACCGATTTAACTCTTCCTATTGCTCTCTTGATTGGAGCTAGTTTAGCAGCGACTGATCCAGTGGCTGTGATTGCCCTATTCCGAGAATTAGGGGTTGGAGAACGCTTAACTGTTTTAATGGAAGGGGAAAGTTTATTTAACGATGGAGTAGCGGTTGTTGCGTTCGGAATTTTAGTGGCAATTCCTTTAGGAACACAGGAATTTTCTACAACTAATACTCTCGTTCAATTTGTAACTTTTACAGGGATAGGAATTGCTGTTGGAGGGTTAATTGGTTTTGGCATTTCTTATTTAACCCAACGTTTTGATCTCCCATTAGTTGAACAATCATTAACCTTAGTTTCTGCTTACGGTACTTATTTGTTAACAGAAGAATTAGGGGGATCAGGGGTAATCGGCGTAGTGACCACAGGGCTAATTTTAGGGAACTTTGGTTCTCGGATTGGCATGAACCCTCGCACCCGTTTATCAGTTTCAGAATTTTGGGAGTTTATTGCGTTTTTTGTTAACTCCATTGTCTTTTTGCTGATTGGGGATCAAATTGATATCCGTGGCTTATTAGATAAATGGCAGTTAATTGCTGTTTCGATTGTTGCTTTAGTAGTAGTTCGCGCGATTAGTATTTTTGGCTTGGGAACAGTTAGTAATTTGATTACTGGCAAAAACCCAATTAGCTGGAAACAGCAAACTGTTTTATGGTGGGGTGGCTTACGTGGTTCAGTCTCCATTGCTTTAGCTTTGAGTGTTCCTGCAATGCTAGAAGGAAGACAGGATATTATTGAGGCAGTCTTTGGAGTGGTATTATTTACCCTCCTAGTGCAAGGCTTGACCATGCAGACGATCATTAACAAGTTAGGGTTAATCGGCGATCGCCCACAACGTCAAGCCTATAGTGAGCTACTTGCCCGCCGTAATGCCCTCGAACAGGTTTTAGAACGCTTAAATGAGGTAAAACTTTCTATTAGTATTGATGAAGCGTTCAAGGAAAATTATCGGAGAACGGTGCAAGAAAAATTAGATTCTGTTAATCAAGAAATTACTAAGCTACAGGAGTCTTATCCTCAGCTGCGATCGCTGGATCAAGAACAGCTACAAGAAGATTTATTAGATATCGAAGCAGAAACCTATGCCGAGTTAGTACGTTCTGGAAAACTCAATAAGAATCTGTCTCCTGTTTTAGAAAAAGTCTTTAATACGGAGGAAGAATAGGGGAAAAGCGCAAATACTTGCCATCCCCTGTTAGAAATTACTCTTCGTTGTCTTCGTCGTCTTCTTCTGTGGGATAAATAAAGGAAGAGCGACCACTAAGAACAGATTTGCCCAAAGAGAGAGCTTTTTGGGCTTCTGCTCTGGCTTTTCCTTTCCACAGTGATTTATGAGTGCGCTTTTTCGCTTTGGAGCGTTTCTTCTTAGGAACTGCCATAGTTAAATGAGTAAAGATTATCTTATCGTTACAACCTTTCCATTATAATTAATTCATTTCAGTTCTGTCGGATCAAGGATAAGAGAAAGAGAAGGAAGGAAGACGACTTCCAACCCTAAGCTAATTACAGTTCTGCAAACACACGAGTGGCAGCTGCTACTCCTGCCCCTGGTTTCATGCTTTCGTGACCAAGCTCTGCTAAAACCGCTTCTAAGGCACTGATAACGGTTAAAACATCTCTTTCGCTAATGAAACCAAGGTGACCAATGCGGAAAATTTTCCCCTTGAGTTCATTTTGTCCACCAGCTAAAGAAATATCAAATTGCTTTTTCATCACCGAGCGTACTTTTTCTGGATCCACAGTGGTGGGTGCTACAGCAGTAACAGCACGGCTAGCAGCGTGATCTGGGGCAAATAAGGGTAGCCCAAGAGCTTGGACAGCTTCTCGGGTAGCTCTGGTGTTACGTTCGTGACGGGCAAAAATATTTTCTAACCCTTCTTCTCGCATCATTCTCAGTGCGGTTTGTAAGCCGAACATGAGGTTAATGGGGGGCGTAAAAGGGGTGCTATTTTTAGTAGCGGATTTCCGATAAGGACCGAGATCAAAATAGAATTTGGGTAAGGTTGAGGTTTCATAGGCTTGCCATGCTTTTTCACTCACAGCAATAAACCCTAGCCCTGGCGGAATCATATAACCTTTTTGAGACCCAGAAGCAACCACGTCTAATCCCCATTCATCAATGGGAAGATTGACTGCACCGAGGCTGGTTACGGCATCAACAATAATCAATGCTTCGCCATGATTTTTAACGTGACGGTTGATGGTTTCTAAGTCATTTAAAACCCCAGTTGAGGTTTCAGAATGGGTGACAATAACTGCTTTGATTTCTTTGTTGGTGTCAGCTTCTAATTTTTCCCGAATGATCTCAGGGTCAATTACTTCTCCCCAAGTGATATTGACACGGTCAGTTTTAATGCCAAAGGCTTCAGCTAAGTCTGCCCATCGCTCCCCAAATTTTCCATTAGACGCAACAATTACGCGATCGCCGGCACTTAGAAAATTAATAATTCCAGCTTCCATCGCTCCAGTGCCACTTGCAGTTACTGTGAGAACTTCCTGTTGCGTTTGATGTAGCCATTTCAAGTTCTCATTAATTTCACCAATAATTTCACTAAATTCTGGGCTACGATGACCAATAGGGTGCTTGGTTTGGGCAAGTAAGACTTTTTCTGGTACCGGTGTTGGCCCAGGAATCATGAGTAAGTTGTTGTTTTCCATAGCATCTCCATTTGTGTCTTGTAGTAACTGCCAATTCTCTCTTTCGTTTTTTCCTGATTTTTTAGAGCCACTTTAGTTGAGGCTGTTTTCTTGAACAGCAACTCCTTTAAAATGGCTCAGAATTAGCGGCTTACATTATCTCACTTTTTGGGAATATTCGTGAATTAGTGCCCCACCAAGGTTAATTATCAAAAACTGACATCTGATCAGAACTCACGGTTTTGGGGTTGGGATTTAATGACCATCGGTAGTCAATGGGACAATTACTCTGGTCGCACATGGATTCAATTTGCTTTTGTTGGGCGAGGGCTTTGCGTAAAGTAACAATCAGTTCTCGGGTTTGTTGTTGCAGTGTTGAGTTGTGGTAAGTATTGGAGAGAGTTTGTTTTTCTAAGAGTTGTAACAATAATTCGTAATGAATGTGAGAAGGAAGAGGTAAAGGTTCCATAAAAAAGGGTTTAAGGCGAGGAAATTGGTAACGAAAAGTATAAATGAGTCAGCCAATAATGATTATTGGTCTCTAACTATTATATAAGGCAGCGATCGCGCTTTTGGGATCAGGCTTGACTAATAATGACTCTCCGATTAAGACGGCATTAGCTCCAGCATTTTTTACTATCTCTAAATCCTCAAGGGTATGCAATCCCGACTCACTAACCAAGGTAATATTTTTTGCTTTTAATTGTTCCTGCCGTTGTTGAATTAACTCTACAGTGGTTTGAATATCAACAGTAAAGTTTTCTAAATTACGGTTGTTAATCCCAATTAGCTTAACTCCGTCCAGAGAGAGGGCGCGATCGAGTTCTTCTAAAGTGTGCACCTCTACTAAAGGAGTCATTCCCACACTATTAACAATTTTGACAAAATAGTTTAAGTCTTGATCATTTAAGATTGCAGCAATCAATAAAATTGCATCTGCACCCATTAATCGTGCCTGATAAATTTGATAAGCATAAATAATAAACTCTTTGCATAAAAGAGGTAAATTCGTGGCTTCTCTTACTAATCCTAAATTTTCAAAACTTCCCTGAAAAAAGGTAGCATCTGTTAAAACGGATAAACAGCTTGCTCCTGCTTCTTCGTAGGTTTTAGCTAACGTTATCGGGTCAAAATCTTCTCGAATCACCCCTTTACTCGGAGAGGCTTTTTTAATCTCCGCAATTAAAGCAGGATTTCGTTCTCCTTTTTGTAATGCTTTTAGGAAGTTTTTAACAGGTGGGGCATTATCTTGAACTTGTTTTCTTAACTGTAAAAAAGGAATCTTTTCTCGCGATCGATCTACCTCTTTTTCTTTTTGCCAAACAATTTCTTCTAATATATTGTCTGGTTTATCATTCGGGAGTGCTACTTGATAGCTAACTGTATTGACATTAACTTCTGGATTTTGAGGTCGTCTTCTAATTCTCATTTGTACACTGCAATCAGTTATAATTATTAAAAATTGGTTGCATTTGCCCTCATTGCCTCATCAAAGGAAAGAGCCTAGGGAGAGACTGTTTCGCCCTAACTACTCAAGTGAGGACTGCTAGCAACAGCTTTTTAGGAGTTAGTAGTTGCCACTAAGGAGCATCATCAACAGAAATATTCATCAACTCATTATACATTGTAAATTGTAAAGAGTCATGACTTAAATCATATTATGTACGGCAGTTTCAGGGATATTGACATTCAAACCTTATTAGAGTTTATTGAACAAACTCAACACAGCGGAGAGCTTCTCATTGAATTTCCCGCCCAAGAAGTTTCTAACCCCCATTTTTGGTTATTGTACTTTCACTACGGACAAATTACTTATGCAGTTAGTTATAACTCTCTCCCTTTGCAACGCCTTCAAGACTATTTACGTCGCTATCACCTAGATTCTTCCCTCGATGAATTAATCACCAGTAACCAGTGGTTTGAGATTTATCCCAAGCAAGATAACCTATTCACTCCCAGACAAATTCCTGAGTATAATGCTTTGTGGCAACTTTTAGAAAACAATGTTGTAAGCCCTTCCGAAATTAAGCGGCTTTTAAGGAATATCATCCAAGAAACCGTATTTGATATTTTAAGCTTGAGGGACGGAAATTTTCTCTTAAAAAAGAATTGTCACTTTCAACCCCGAATTACTAAAATAAAAATTACGCCATTAATATTAAAAATAACTCAACAGCAACAACAGTGGAAACAACTCTTTCCTTATATTATCTCCCCTGAGCAATGTCCAATTCTTACTAATCCAGGCGAACTCAAAAACACGATTAATCCCTCCGCCTATAAAACCTTAACCGTTGCTTGTCAAGGTGACTTATCTCTAAGACGAATTGCTCGTTATCTTAACAAAGATCTAGTCACCATTAGTCAAGCCCTATACCCTTATATCCAACGGGGTTGGCTACACTTAACATCAAGTCCAACTGTTGCGAAAGAAGAAACTACTACTAACGCTTATTCCTCAACCGTTATCTGTATTGGTAAACCCGAGTCCATCAATGAGCAAATTACATTAACCTTGAAACAAGAAGGTTACACCCCTATCCTCTTGAACAATCCTGCAGAGGCTGTCAGTCGAATTATAGAAGAGCAACCGTCTCTCATTTTATTAAGTCTAGATATGTCAAACCGACTAGCCGATCAACTTGCCTCAATTATCCGTAGAATCCCTCAATTATCTCAACCCCTAATTATTGTTTTGGCATCTTTTAACTCTGATCCGTTACAGTTAGCAAAATTAGAGCTACTAGGACAAATTGAATTTTTGGTTTCTCCATTTGAGCCATCAGATTTATCTCAAATTTTAAAAGCTCATCAGTCTGTTTCAACTAGAAACGGGAGAGCCTTATTAGCTTGATCTCATTCAAAGGATGAGAAAATTCTCTTACAATCAAATTGATCTTTCCCATTAGGTATGGTCATAATTTTAGATAGACAAAAAAGAAAGGTAATAAAATGACTACAGTTTTAGTTGTTGAGGATAGCGCCACGCAAAGACAAATGATTTCTGATCTTCTTAAGGAGAGTGGCTTAAATGCTTCTGTGGTGAGTGTCGCTGACGGTGTAGAAGCATTAGAGCAAATCAAAAATAAATGCCCAGATATTGTGGTATTAGATATTGTCATGCCTCGGATGAACGGCTACGAAGTCTGTCGAGAAATCAAGACTGATCCTAAAACAGAAAATTTACCAGTTATTATGTGTTCCTCTAAAGGAGAGGAATTTGATAAATACTGGGGAATGAAGCAAGGAGCAGATGCTTATATTGCTAAGCCGTTTGAACCCAGTGAACTCATTGGTACCATTAAACAATTACTGAGGGGATAAGTTAAAAGCAAAATGGTTGATCCAATAGACGTTAATAACGAAGAGCCCAAGGAAGGACTTACGCTAAATGGCGAAGATGATCTTAGTTCACAAATTCAGTCTTATGAGCCACCAGAAGGAGAACTACACTTACGACTATTTTTGCCTTCCAAACGCGAACTAGCCATTCCTGCAACAGGGATTCGAGAAGTGATCTCTCAGTCTCCTAACTTAATTACTCCTATTCCCAATGCCTCAGTACTGTTGTTGGGCACCATGAATCTTCGGGGTCAAGTCATTTGGGTAGCGGACTTAGGTCAATTTTTGGGAGAGCGCAACGTTTTAACGACAGAACGCTCTGAAATCCCTCTGATTGCCATTGAAGATCAAGAAAGAATCATTGGTTTAGCAGTAGAAAAAATTACTGGGATGGAATGGTTAGATACTGAAAATTTAGAAATGCCTAGTAATTTATCAGATGAAATGGCTCCCTTTATTCGCGGAGAATGGGAGTTAGAAAACTCATCTTTACTTTTGTTAGATCCTTCAGCAATTCTACGCTCGGCAAGATGGATTGCTTAGGAATTCAGTATTTTCACTGTCAAAGAAAAATATCAGAAAAAAGTTAAGCTAGAAACATTAAGATTACTTCAATAAAGATTTAATGAAGTTAGTAGTGGCGAGGCAAAAATTGTCATGGCATCGGGAATTCAAAATCAAAACGCTTATAAACAAGCAGAAGCAGCTTATTTTCGTGGCAACTACGAACAGGCGGCGGAGATTCTAGAAAGTTTGGAAGAAAGCTCTCAAACCAACCCAGACGTTTTATTATTAAAAGGTCATATTTCTTGTTATTTTGGAAATTTTGATCGCGCTCAAGAACAATATAATCTTGTTTTGGAAAATGCTGAGAGTGAAGAGTATATCCAGTGTGCTTATTCTGGATTAGAGACAGTTCAACAATGGCGAGAGAGAGGACAGGAAAATGAAAACGATATCACAGGAGATATAGATCCAACAGGGATTCTTAATTCTGATGATGATGAAGCAACTGCAATTTGGTCAGAAGATGAAAATGACGAAGCCCCCGTGACTCATGCGGTAAGTAGTGAGCCAGAAAATCCTTTTGCCGAATCGGAAAATGCTACGGAAGCAGGAGAAACGGAAATTAATCCCTTTGAAGAGCTTTCAGAAGATGAAATTACTGCAATTTCTGCTTTAGAAGATGAGGAAGAGAGTGATGAGGGAGAAATTACTAACCTAGAACCCAGTGATGCTTCCTTTTCTAATCAATTTGACGACCTAGAAGAAGGAGAAATAACTGGAGGAGAATTAGAACAGTTAGATAAAAACGAGCCTCTATTATACCAGTCTGATCAAGGTGAGGAGGAAGCTCAAGAGAGTGAAATCAGTTTTGAGGAGGAAGATTTTGATTTTAGCCAGTTTACTAGTGAAGAGTTTTTAGAGGAAGAAAATGAAGAACAGGATGAATTAAGTGAGGATACTTTTGGGAATCACCAAAATCAAGAAACTGCAGCGAAAACAAAAACTCTAGCCAATAATGATTATTGGTCAAAAGAGCAAGAATCTGGTGAAGTAGAGGAAAAACCAGAGTCAGGGTCAATATCGTCATCTCAGTCAGAGGTTGATCATGTTGATTCCCAAGGTTCTTCCTTCTCTCCTGAAACTGAGCAGCAAAATACTGAGAATGAACAGCCCTTGTTTGCTAGTTCTGGTGACCAGTCAGGGTTATTTGCTTCTACGACTTCTCGCGATACTGGAACTAATATTTTTTTCAGCGATGACGAGCAAGTTGAAGAACCGGTTGTTGAACAGGATCAGGGAGTTCTCAGCTTGTTAGAAAATGCGCCTTTTGCGAAAAAGCAAAAATTCTTGGCTGTAGCAGCGGGAATTGCTTCAGCAATTGTAGTAGGATTGGGAAGTTTTACTGTTTCTAATGTTGGCGAAAATCGAGAAGGATGGCTCGGAAACTTAGGACGCTCTACTGTCGTGGGATTAGTTGGGGGAGTTACTAGTGGAGCTGTTACTTATTTTATTGGTGGCGTTGTCTTTAAACAAATGAAACGTTCCACTGGTGATTTACAAGCGCAAATCTATGCGGTGCAGCAAGGTAATTTAGAGGCGAAAGCAACGGTTTATTCTCAAGATGAACTCGGGAAACTAGCAACAGGGTTTAATCAGATGACGCGAGTTGTTTCCACCACTACTAAAGAAGCACAACAAAAAGCACAAGAGCAAGAGCAGGCGAAGGAAGATTTACAACGGCAGGTTATTCGTCTCTTAGATGATGTAGAAGGTGCGGCGAGAGGAGATTTAACGGTGCAAGCAGAGGTTAGTGCTGATGTTCTCGGAGCTGTTGCTGATGCCTTTAACTTAACAATTCGCAATCTGCGTACCATTGTGCAACAGGTAAAAGAAGCTGCTCAACAGGTGAACCAAGGAGCTGCCGAAAGTGAATCTTTTGCTCAAGGTTTATCGGAAGATGCGCTACGACAAGCTGAAGAATTAGCGGTGAGCTTAAATTCCGCGCAAATGATGACTGATTCCATTCAACGGGTTGCTGATAACGCTAAAGAGGCAGAAGCAGTGGCGCGATCGGCTTCTGAAACTGCTCTCAAGGGTGGCGAAGCTGTGGATAGTACGGTGGCTGGGATTTTACAAATTCGAGAAACTGTAGCCCAAAGTACCCGCAAGGTAAAACGCCTGGCAGAATCTTCCCAAGAAATTTCTAAAATTGTGTCGGTAATTTCGCAAATTGCCACTCGTACCAATAACTTAGCATTGAATGCCTCGATTGAGGCGGCTCGTGCTGGAGAAGCTGGACGAGGATTTGCGGTGATTGCTGATGAAGTACGACAACTAGCAGACCGTTCGACTAAGTCCTTACGGGAAATTGAAAAAATTGTTTTGCAAATTCAGAGTGAAACTAGCTCAGTGATGATTGCTATGGAAGAGGGAACCCAACAGGTAATTGAGGGGACTCAACGGGCAGAACAAGCCAAAAATGCTCTCGAGGAGATTATTCAAGTGTCAAACCGCATTGACTCCCTCGTTCAATCTATTACTGCTGATACAGTTGAGCAATCAGAAACAGCTCAATCAGTGGCGCAGGTGATGCAATCTGTTGAAATGACTGCCCAAGGAACCTCTCAAGAGTCACAACAGGTTTCTAGCGCTCTCCAAAATTTAGTGAGTTTAGCTGGGGATCTCTTAGCGTCGGTAGAGCGTTTTCGAGTTAATCCTGAAGACAATCAAACGGATCAGTAAGGAAAGAGGTATTACCTTGGCAAGTGGTTTAAAGCAGTGGGGGCAACGTCTGGTGGCAGCAATGTTTTTGGGAGGTCAAATTCTTTTCCATTTGAAGCCTCATAAAATTCATCGTCGTAATACTTTGGAACAATGTGCTGTAGTTGGGCCAGATTCTTTATTAATTTCTCTGGTTACGGCGAGTTTTGTGGGCATGGTATTTACAATTCAAGTGGCAAGAGAGTTTATTAATTTTGGAGCAGGGAATGCTGTGGGAGGGGTTCTCGCGATCGCGCTCACTAGAGAATTAGCCCCAGTTTTAACCGCAGTGGTCATTGCAGGACGGGTGGGATCCGCATTCGCTGCTGAAATTGGCACGATGCAAGTCACTGAACAAATTGATGCTCTTTATGTTTTGAAAACAGATCCCATTGAATTTTTAGTCATTCCGAGGATGCTTGCTTGCTGTGCCATGTTACCTATTTTGACAATTTTATCGCTGATTACAGGCATGGCTGGCGGATTACTCATTGCCACAACAGTTTATGATCTCTCGGATACGGTCTTTTTAAATTCTGCCCAAAATTTTTTAGGACTATGGGATTTAGTCAGTGCTTTAATTAAAGCAGTGGTGTTTGGGGCATTAATTGCCATTATTGGCTGTAACTGGGGATTAACGACCACTGGAGGAGCAAAAGGCGTAGGACAATCGACCACAACGGCAGTAGTAACAGCATTACTGGCGATTTTTATTAGTAATTTCTTGCTGTCTTGGATTATGTTCCGAGGAGCAGGAACAGCATTTCAAGGGTTTTAATGATAGTATGAATTACACTAACTGCGCTGAAATAGCTTTCTGAAAATGCTTTTTCCTTTATTTCTTGCCTCTAATCTTTTAACCAGTCCCACCTTAATCAGCCAAGACTTCCCAAACACTCAACAGGAAGTGCAACCGCTGCCGGGTGAACTAGACCAAGTCCCTGTTTTCAACAGTAATAGTCCTGAGTTAGTGCAAGGAGAAGGAATTTTACTTTCTACGTTTCCTGAAGAAGATAAAAGTAACCCAGAAGCCCATCTTGACTTTGCCTTTAATGGGCGATTTGATATATTTGCCCATCACGTTGCTAAACCGCCTAATGAAGAGGATTTAAGCACGCTTTATTTAGGACTTTTATTACATAATCCCACCGATGAAACGGTAACAGTAGATATTCTCTCGGGGGCAAGTTATCTCAGTCAACCCGATGCTCCTTTCATTGAACTTCCCTCTACTGTCGAAAATCCCGACGGAGAGGTTTACGCTGGGCCCGGGAGCCGAGTGATGGATGATATTTTAAGAGGAAAACGTCACTGGCAATTTCCATCTCAAATCGAAATTCCTCCAGAGAGTAACCATTTATTATTAAATGCTCCGATTCCCGTTCGTCCTTTTGACCCGCCTCTTAATGGTCGTTCTACCTACTTACGTTTAGAAAGTGATGGTGAGGTTTACGCTGCCAGTTTAGCGCAATATGCCCCCAGAACTGATCAGGGTAGAGAACGTTCCCCGAGCTTATCAGAATGGGAAACTCTACTAACAGAGGGAAATTTATCAACCCCACGAGATCGAGCATCTACTCCTCCTGAAAATACAGAGGATATTACTTATGGTCGCGTGGCAGGTGTTTCTGAAGGCTCAAAATGGGAAAGCACAGTTGATGTGGATCTCAATACTGTGGAAGAAGCCGTTTCTTATGGGTTAAGTACACTAGTAGGTGGGCGCTTAGGAACGGATCAAGTGCAAACAGCTCCCCTATTAGTGCGTTATCCTGACACGGCTTATGCCGCCCACGGTAATTACGGCGTAGAGTATGAGGTATCTTTTAATCTCAATAATGAAAGCAACGAAGACCGTAATATTTCCCTTGCCCTAGAAACGCCTGTAAAAACTGATGAACTGAGTAATGGTTTAGAATTTTTAGACTCTCCCTCAGGTCAGCTTTTCTTTCGGGGAACCGTGCGAGTTACTTATACAGATGAAGAGGAAGTGGAACAAACCCGTTATTTTCATTTAGCCCAACATCAAGGAGAAAGGGGAGAACCACTTTTAAATTTAAACATCCCTCCCGAAGCTCATCGTAAAGTTAAAGTTAACTTGGTTTATCCTCCCGATGCCACCCCCCCACAAGTGTTAACCATTAAAAATGAGCACGAATAAACCCAGACAACGATACAATAGACAGCACACTAGCACTTACCCCCTGATTTTGCGACGGAGGTTCTTATGACAACAGCAGCCCCAGTAAAAACCCAATATGAAGCGGTGATTGGTTTAGAAACCCATTGTCAACTCAATACCGCCACTAAGATTTTTAGCCCCATCTCCACTGAGTTTGGTGCAACTCCTAATACCAATGTCTCCCCCATTTGCTTAGGATATCCGGGGGTGTTACCTGTCTTAAATCAGAAAGTTTTAGAGTCGGCGGTAAAAACAGGATTAGCCCTGAATTGTCAAATTGCCCCCTACAGTAAATTTGACCGTAAACATTATTTCTATGCTGACCTACCGAAGAATTATCAAATCTCCCAGTATGATCTCCCCATCGCCGAACATGGCTGGCTAGAAATTGAAATTGCAGAAAAGCCGGGGAGTGAACCGCTACGGAAAAGAATTGGCATTACTCGCTTACACATGGAAGAAGATGCAGGAAAATTAGTTCATGTCGGCAGCGATCGCCTTTCAGGTTCCACTCACTCTTTAGTGGATTTTAATCGCGCTGGAGTGCCTTTATTAGAAATTGTCTCTGAACCAGATATTCGCACAGGGAAAGAAGCAGCAGAATATGCCCAAGAATTACGCCGTATTATTCGCTATTTAGGCGTTAGTGATGGCAATATGCAGGAAGGGTCTCTCCGTTGTGATGTTAATGTGTCGGTGCGTCCTGTGGGAAGTGAAGAGTTTGGCACGAAAATCGAGATTAAGAATATGAACTCGTTTAGTGCCATCGAAAAAGCGATTGATTATGAAATTCAACGGCAAGTTAAAGCGTTAGAAGAGGGAGAAGCCTTAACTCAAGAAACCCGTTTATGGGAAGAAGGAAAACAAGTTACGGTGAGTATGCGGAGTAAAGAAGGGTCTAGCGATTATCGCTATTTCCCAGAACCTGATCTTCCCCCAATTAAGGTGTCTAAAGCCCAATTAGAACAATGGCAATCAGAACTTCCCGAACTGCCAGCGCAAAAGCGTCACCGTTATGAGGAAGAGTTGGGGTTATCGGCTTATGATACCAACGTTTTAACTGACGATCGCGCTGTTGCCGAATACTTTGAAAGTACAATTGCTAATAATGCTGATCCCAAGCAAGTGGCAAATTGGGTAACCCAAGACATTGCCGCCCATCTCAATGAAAATAAACTGAAAATCACCGAACTGCCTCTCACCCCGGAAGGATTAGCGGAATTAGTAAACCTCATTGATGAAGGAACGATTAGTGGCAAAATTGCTAAAGAGATTCTTCCGGAATTGTTAACCCAAGGCGGTTCCCCGAAAGAATTAGTAGAAAGCAAAGGCTTAACCCAAATCTCCGATAGTAGCGAGTTAGAAGCAATTATTGATCAGGTACTTGCGGATCATCCCAGTGAAGTAGAAAAATATCGCGGCGGCAAAAAGAAACTACAAGGCTTCTTTGTCGGTCAAGTAATGAAACGTACCAGTGGACGGGCGGATCCTAAATTAACCAACCAAATTCTCGGGCAAAAGTTGAATCAGTGAGTAAATAACAAATGACCGATTACAAAACCATTTCTGGGGGAGTCACCGCCCCTAATGGCTTCCAAGCAGCAGGAATTGTCGCAGGATTAAAGGCTTCTCACCAGCCTGATTTATCTCTAATTTATTCTGAAAGTAGCGCGATCGCGGCAGGAGTTTTTACCACCTCTCAAGTTCGCGCTGCCTGTGTAGATTATTGTCGCCAACAACTGGAAAAACAAGCCTCTGCCCAAGCCATTCTCTGTAATTCTGGACAAGCCAACGCCGCCACTGGGCAACAGGGGTGGGATGATGCCGTAGAAACCGCCCAATTATTAGCGCAAACCCTCAAAATTGACCCAACAAGCGTCCTTCTTGCCTCCACAGGGGTAATCGGTCAACGGATGGCAATGCCTGAATTTCGGGCAGGAATCCCCCCACTCGTAGAAGCCTTAAGCGAAACTGGGGGAAACGCCGCTGCCCAAGCAATCCTTACCACCGACTTAGTCACGAAAACCATCGCCCTAGAAACCACATTTGATGATCGTCCCGTGCGAATTGGGGGCATGGCAAAAGGATCAGGAATGATTCACCCCAATATGGCAACCATGTTAGCCTTTGTCACCTGTGATGCTGCGGTTTCCACCTCCCTTTGGCAAGAAATGGTACAACGGGCAGCCCAACGCAGTTTTAATCAAATTACCGTTGATGGAGATACCAGCACTAATGATTGTCTCCTTGCCCTAGCCAATGGTCAATCTCGCACCCCAGCCATTACTGAACCAGGGGAAAAAGCGGAAAAACTAGAAGCCATGTTAACTGCCGTTTGTCAACACCTTGCCAAAGCCATTGCTAGAGATGGAGAAGGAGCCACCTGTTTAATTGAGGTAGAAGTTACAGGCGCACCTGATGAAACCGCTGCCCAACAAGTGGCCAAAACCATCGCTGGCTCATCTCTGGTGAAGTCTGCCATTTTTGGGCGCGATCCTAATTGGGGACGTATTGCAGCAGCTGCTGGGCGTGCTGGTGTTCCTTTTGAACAAGAAAACTTGCAAGTTAAGTTAGGGAATTTCTTATTATTGAAGGATGGGCAGCCTGTTGAGTTTGATCGCGCGGCTGCCAGTGATTATTTGCAACAAGCCGCGAAAGGAACGTATTTAGAAGCAGATACTGTCACCATTACCGTTGATCTGGGCAGTGGCGAGGGGTCAGGAAAGGCTTGGGGTTGCGACCTCAGTTATGATTATGTGCGGATTAATGCCGAATATACGACTTAGGGGAATGAGTGTTGAGAGACCAAAGATGAGATAATGGCAATCACTTAACCCTCATTATTTCTTGTTTTGACTCGAAACCTTCACGACCAATTTAGCAAAGATTCTCTCGAAGAATTGCTCTCTTCCTTGGGAAAAAGCGAGGTGGATTCTAAAGTAGCTTCCGAAGTTCGCGAAATTGATTTCTTTTTCACCCCTGATCCCGAAAAGAAAGCTAACTTAACCGCATTAGGTTTCTTGGGGAAATTAGCGTTAACCCCGGCGGTAATTGAACCCTATCGTAATCCCATTAATGCCCAAGAAGTGCGGAAGTGCTTGAAAAAATTACTAGATTTAGAAGCAAGCCTGCAACGGCGTTACCGAAGAGAACAAACCCGCTTCTCGGAACAAGAACTGCCCACTTTATGGATTCTATCGCCGACCATTTCTGATTCAGTGATTGAAGCTTTTAAAGCCGAACCTGACTTAGAAAACTGGGTAGAGGGCTTTTACTTTTGTGGGGAAGGATTGAGAACGGTTCTCGTTGCCATTCACCAACTCCCTCGCACTTCCGATACCTTATTCTTAAGGATATTTGGTCGCGGTAAAGTGCAAATGCAGGCGATTGAAGAATTACAGCGGCTGCCGGAAACCAACCCCTTTCGCGATAGGATTCTCGAACTTGTGGCGAATATGGTTGCTATCTTAGAAGTAAGACAGCAAGAGCAACAAGGTTTAGAAAGTGAAGAGAGGGAATTTCTCATGCAGTTATCAACGATTTATACCCAACGCATTCAAGAAGCTGAACAACGAGGTGAAAAACGTGGTGAACAACGTGGCGAACAACGTGGTGAACAGCGCGGCATCGCGATCGCGCAACAAAGATTGATCCGAAATCTCTTAAGTAAGGGAATGACAATTGAGGAGATTGCTGAACTCACTGAACTGTCCCCAGAAGAAGTAACTCAACTTATTAATCAAGATCAGTAGTTTACGATAAAATTATGTTGGGATTCTTCTTTGCAATTGAGATAAAATTAAGCGGCAATCTTGCAAAAAAGAAACGCTATGTCCTCTAACTATCATTGGCTCTATCGTGGCACAACCGAAATTTTCCCCTCGCAGCCGAGTAATAACCCTGACGAGAATCTAGAAGCCCGTTTAAGTAACATTGATCGTCCTTTACGGGTAAAATTAGGCATTGACCCTACCGGAACCGACATTCACCTTGGGCATAGTATTCCTGTTCGTAAACTTCGCGCTTTTCAAGATGCCGGACACACCGCCGTTTTAATTATTGGTGATTTTACTGCCCAAATTGGCGATCCCACAGGAAAATCAGAAGTCCGTAAACAACTCACTGCTGCTGAAGTAGAAGCTAACGCCCAAACCTATCTTGAACAATTACGCCCAATTATTGACTTTGACACCCCCGGACGCTTAGAAATTCGCTATAACTCAGAGTGGCTAAAAGACCTCGATTTAACCAACATTTTAGAACTTTTAGCGACCATGACGGTAGGGCAAATGTTAGCCAAAGAAGGGTTTGCCGAACGCTACGAGAAAGATCAACCCATCTATCTCCATGAGTTTATGTATCCCCTCATGCAAGGCTATGATTCTGTTGCGGTAGAAGCCGATGTTGAGTTAGGCGGGACTGATCAAAAATTTAACATTGCGGTGGGAAGAGACTTACAACGCTACTTTAAAAAACGTCCGCAATTTGGTTTACTAACGCCCATTTTAATTGGCACTGATGGGGTGCAAAAAATGTCAAAATCATTAAATAACTATGTGGGCTTAAAAGAAGAAGCTCTTAGTATGTATTCCAAACTAGAAAAAGTTCCTGATGATCAAATTAAAACTTATTTTGAACTGTTAACTAACTTACCGTTAGATAATTTACCCGAAAATCCACGGGAGTGCCAAAAGTTACTCGCATTAGAAGTGACTAGCCATTATCATGGGAAAGAAGCAGCTAAACAAGCGCAACAATCAGCATTAAGTTTAATTTCAGGACAAGCAAAAGAAGCTCAAGCCGTCCCTGAATATTCCCTTGCAGAAATTGAATTTCCTGTTAAGTTATTTTATCTCTTAAATGTTAGTGACTTATGTGCCAGTAGTGGAGAAGGGCGACGACAAATTAAAAACGGCGCAGTGCGTTTAGACGGTAAAAAAATGACTGATGTTAATGCTGAGTTTACAAGTAAAGAAGAACTTGCGGGCAAAACATTGCAGGTAGGGAAAAAGAAGTTTATTCGCTTAACAGCTGATTAAACTTTATAGAATATCTTAACTTAATTAATAAAAAATTTAGCTATCTGTATTAAAAGATTAAGTAGCGAATAGCGTTAATTAAGTAGATGCAATTCCCTCCTATTTTGAGGGATTGGTACTATATATTAATCCCCTAATTTCTTCTTATTAAAAGAATTAGAGGGATAACCTATAATTTAATATTTAGAATCTTTTTTAAGATTAGTATTATAGCAACTTAAAGTAAAAAACTATACTACAGAATATCCCTTTAAGCTCGCTGTAAGGGAAATAATTAGAATGACTAGAGTAATAGGAATTGCTAAGCGCGATCGCGCTTTTTTTTTGCCAATTAAACTATCAAATTCCTACTTAAGTTTGTCGAATATGGCGAAATACAGTATAGCAATATACCTATTCAATCAATCATTTCGGGCAATCTAGATCATAAAGTGTAAAGTTCGATACAGATACTCCTTGGGGGCATTTGTTCTAATTAAAATAGAACATTTGTTCTAATTGAACTAAAAGCGTGACACTAGGTTAAGTAGCTTATGGCAATTGCCTCAAACAAGTCTCAAAAGTGGAATAATCTATCTGCCCAAAGGGGACAAATAGGGGATTTAGACATGATGTGTATGATCTGTGGGGGCTTTCACATGACCCAAGATCATTGGAAATTTCTTCAGACAATGCCCCAAGAACCCGTCGATTTAATTGATGATTTGGTGAAGATGGGCATTTACAAAAGTGAATCCCTCAACATTGCCGATACCCTTAATCGTGCTGAACTGCGGAAAGCCCTTTTCTTAAAAATGGCAGGAAAAGGTGATCCGAAACGAGAAAGACTTTGCAACGAACTCAGTAAAGCAGCAGGAGGATTCGATCAAGCCTTCGCCGCAGCCTTTGGACCAAAATCCGCCGAGTTTTTTGGTGATGCTACGAAAATTAGTGCCAGTACGAGACGGCAATTTCTCCGTAATGTTGCCATTGGGGCAGCCCTAGTTACTTTATCTAACTGTGGACGCAACGGCGCTCAACAAGCCGGTCCTGATGATGAAGTCTCTGACGCAGTCGATGTTAGTGAATTAGAAAAAACAGATTTAAGAATTGGGTTCATTCCCATTACCTGTGCCACGCCCATTATCATGTCAGAACCGTTAGGGTTTTATGAAAGATATGGATTTGATGCCGAAGTTGTCAAAATGCCCAGTTGGGCAGCGGTAAGAGATTCAGCCATTGCTGGTGAGCTAGATGCTTATCATATGTTAGCTCCTATGCCCATTGCCATGACACTGGGGTTAGGTTCATCTGCATTTCCCATTAAATTAGCCAGTATTGAAAACATTAATGGTCAAGCGATTACTGTTGCCTCAAAATATGAGGGGGAAATCAATGGTCCAGAAGACTTTGAAGGATTCTCAATTGGGGTTCCTTTCGAGTATTCAATGCACAATCTCCTGTTGCGCTATTACTTAGCAACCGGCGGGTTAGATCCTGACAGAGATGTGTCTATTCAAGTTGTTCCTCCCCCAGATAGCGTAGCACGCCTAGAAGTAGAAGATATTGATGCTTATTTGATGCCTGACCCCTTCAATCAACGGGCGGTTGATGAAGGAGCAGGATTCATCCATATGTTAACCAAAGACCTGTGGCCCGGTCATCCTTGCTGCGCCTTTGCTGCTAGCGATGAATGGATTGATGCCAATCCCAATACCTTCCGAGCTTTAAACAAAGCGATTATTGATGGCTGTGGTTATGCCAGTAACCCAGATAATCGTCGCGAAATTGCCGAAGCGATTTCAGAACGGCGCTACCTGAATCAGCCTGTTGATGTTGTTGAATCTGTTTTAACTGGTCAATTTGAAGATGGACAGGGCAATCAAATGGATGTTCCCGAGCGGATTGACTTTGATCCCTATCCTTGGAAGAGCTTTTCCCATTGGATTACCAGTCAACTTGTACGTTGGGATTTCCTTCCTGAAGAAAGAGCAGATTATGACGACATTGCTGACGACATTTTCTTAACCGATCTTGCCCGAGAATTAGCCGAGGAAATTGGACAAGATGCCCCAGAGGAGACGTTCCGAACTGAAAACTTAAAGTTTGATGAGTTCGAGCCTGATGAAGCAGCAGATTACGTCAGACGACAAATTGATGAATATGGGATGTAAATCATGACAAAACAGCAAGTGTTTTCTCACTCTCCACAAGCGACCACTCAAGCGAGTTGGCTAAAAAATAAAAATATACAAGCCTTGCTTGCTTTCTTAGCTTCTTTAGCTGCTTTGCTCATACTTTGGGAGGTTGGCGAGGCTTTAGGGCTCTTTGCCTCATTAATACCCTCTGCTAGTGAAACTTTAGTTGATTTTTGGGAGTGGATTAGCGACCCTTTTTATGATTTTGGCCCTAATGATAAGGGGATTGGTTGGCATCTATTAGTAAGTTTACGTCGAGTTGCCATTGGCTTTATACTTGGTTCTCTCATTGCTATTCCTGTGGGAATTGCAGTGGGATTATCGCAAGTAGCCTCGAAAGCAATTGATCCCTATGTACAACTTTTCAAGCCTGTTTCTCCTCTAGCTTGGTTGCCCTTAGGGTTAGGATTACTTCAAGACTCGGAGTTAACTGCCATTTTTGTGATTGCGATTAGCAGCATTTGGCCAACTTTAATTAATACCAAATTTGGCATTAGCAATGTTAGTGAAGATTATTTGGATGTAACCAAAACTCTTGGGGCTTCTCGACGGCGAACGCTTCTTAAAGTGATTCTCCCAGCTGCAGCGCCCAGTATTGTCTCTGGTTTACGCATTAGCATGGGGATTTCTTGGCTGGTGATTGTTGCTGCTGAAATGTTAGTCGGCGGAACCGGTTTAGGTTACTTCGTTTGGAATGAATGGAATAACTTAAGCATTACCAGCATTATCACAGCCATTATTGTCATCGGGATGGTTGGCATTATTCTTGACCAACTCTTTGGCATTTTGCAGACATTTGTTTCATTTGGAAAACAATCATCATGACTAGTATTTCTTATAACAATAACCCCGCCCCTGCTGTCGCTGAGGTAGGAGAAGATGTCCAACTTTCTCTGCAAGGCATTACCAAAGTTTTTCCAGGGAAAAAAGATTGGATGAGTAAATTATTACGTCGCACTTCCTCGGAATTTATGGCCCTGGACGAAATTAGTCTAGATATTAAGCACAATAAATTTGTCTCTATTATTGGGCCATCAGGTTGTGGAAAATCAACGTTACTCAACATTATTGCAGGATTAGCCTCTCCTAGCAGTGGAGCCCTATTAATGAATGGCTATCTTGTAGAAGGACCAGGACCCGATCGCGGCATGGTTTTTCAAAACTATGCCCTCATGCCTTGGATGACGGTAGAAGGGAACATTGCCTTTGCCCTAGAAACGGTTTATCCCACTATGCCGAAAGTTCAACAAAAGCGGGTAGTGAAAGAAAATATTGAGCTGGTTGGGTTAACCGGAGCCGAAACAAAGCATCCCCATGAGCTATCAGGAGGAATGCAACAACGAGTAGGGATTGCCAGAGCTTTAGCGATTAATCCGCAAATTTTGCTAATGGATGAGCCGTTTGGAGCGTTAGATGCCTTAACCCGTGGTTTTCTCCAAGAAGAAATTGAACGGATTTGGGAACAACAACGCAAAACTGTCATTATGGTTACTCATAGTATTGAGGAAGCCCTTTTACTCTCAGATGAAATTATCATGATGACCCGTGGACCTGGGGCAAAGGTAGATGAAATTTTAGAGATTCCCTTTCCTCGTCCTCGTAAACGGGAAGAGGTAGAAACTCATCCTGAATACAACAACCTCAAGCTGGAGATGGAACAACACCTCTATCGCGAAACTCGGGCTGTGGAAAAATCTCGTATTTAACACAGCTAGTTTCATAATCACTGGAATAACTATTTAATATTGGAGGAGTCTTAAAAATGCCGATCGCTGAAATTACTGAAAAACTATTAGCTGCGAAAAAAGAAAAAGGAATTACATTTGAAGATTTAGAAAAGAAAGTAGGTCGTGATGAAGTTTGGATTGCTTCAGTTATCTATCGCCAAGCCAGCGCAGATATGGAAGAAGCGAAAAAAATCGTTTCTGCGTTGGGATTACCCGAAAGTATGGCAGAACCGCTAACAGTTCCCCCAATGAAGGGCAGTTTAGATCCGCAAGTGCCGACAGATCCGTTAGTTTATCGTTTCTATGAAATTATGCAGGTTTACGGAATGCCTGTGAAAGATGTCATTCATGAAAAATTTGGGGATGGCATTATGAGTGCGATTGATTTTTCCATTGAAGTGGATCGCGTGGAAGATCCCAAGGGCGATCGCGTTCAGGTAACGATGTGCGGTAAATTCTTACCTTATAAGAAGTGGTAGTGATCCAAGAAGTTCCCCCTACTTTTGGGGGACATTTTTTTGATGTCATCATTGCTTGTGAAATTAAAAACCCGTCTTAAACACACAGAACAGTTATCAGACTATATCAGCGCGATCGCGTGGTCGCCAAAAAAACAAATACTCGCTAGCTGTTCGGCTGTAGGAGAACTCTATCTCTCGTCTCTGAATGGTCATTCTGTGGCTTTGCATCAAGCTGGAGAAATGGCTTTAAACTGTCTAGGTTTTTCCGCCGAAGGTAACTTTCTAGCCACTGCCGGACAAGCTGGAACCTTAGAAATTTGGAACTTACAGGGAGAAACCCCCACCTTAATCTGGGAGAGAAACTATCCTTCCACTTGGCTAGATACGCTGCAGTGGCATCCTCAAAAGTCTCTACTCGCTTATGCTGTGGGGCGTGAGGTTCATATTTTAGATTTAGAACAAGACGTTATTATCGCCACTCTTCCCTTTGAAAACTCTTCTATCTTTGACCTGTCATGGCATCCCAAACAAGATTACTTAGCAGTCAGTGGCGATGGTGGCGTTAAAGTTTGGAATCTCAACGATCTTGACTCCCCACCTGATCAGTTAGAAGTACCGGGGGCAAGTTTAACGGTTGCTTGGTCAAAAGAGGGGAATTATTTAGCCTCTGGAAACTTAGATCGCACCTTAAGCATCTTAGCGTGGGATAATCCGCCCCCGTGGTTGATGCAAGGATTTCCAGGGAAAGTGCGAAAACTTGCTTGGTCTAATTTTTCCCCAGATCAATTTCCTCAAATTGCCACCGCTTGCCTTGAGGGAATTATTATTTGGCAGCAAGAAAAAAAGGGTGGTCAATGGCAAAATACTGTTTTAGAAAACCATCAAGGATTTGTCAGAGATTTAAGTTTTCATCCCTCGCAACCCATCTTAGCCTCTGCTAGTGATGATGGCAGGATCATTCTATGGCAAGATCAAAAGTCGATTAAAACACTAAAAATAGAAACAGGTGGCTTTTCCAGTTTGCAATGGCACAAGCAAGGCAATTATTTGGCAGCTGGAACCAATCATGGGGAAGTTTTAATTTGGGAATTGGTTAGTGGAGAAAAATTAAAAAAAGGATTTGGATAAATTTCCATTTTGTAGCCTTTTACACTGTTTTATGATTGTCATTTTTTTATATTTAGATAGAACGTTCTATTTGAAAAGCCAATGAAAACATCCTTACGTCCAATCAGTAAAGAAGGTCTAGAAACACTAGCAGAAAAATCTCGTCAAAATCCTGGTGTTGTTAATACATTAAGCGTCAAGACTGTCTGTGAAGGGCAATTCCGTAACCTCAACTATGCTCGAGATTTACCAGCTCATGTAATTGATGAACCACCTACACTACTAGGAGAAAATACCGCTCCGAATCCATCTGAAGTTGTTCTTGCAGCCCTTGGCTCTTGTATTTCTGTTGGGATTCATGCCAATGCTGTCATGCGAGGCATTACTTTAAGTAAGTTAGACCTAGAACTTGAAGGAGACATTGATATTACAGGTGTTTGGGGAATCGGTGACTTATCGGACAAACGTTTAGGATTCACAGATATTCGTGTCAAAGTTGACCTTGAAGGTGATGTTAGTCGAGAAGAACTAGAAGATCTCGTTGCTCACTCCAACTTCTGGTCACCAGTTGCTAATACTCTTCGTAATCCAGTCAACATGGAAGTTGAATTAGCTTAAACCAAAACTAGGTGACAAGGTGAAAATCAATCATTGTTCCTTCATTCTATCCTTGTCACCTTTTCCATTAACTCAAGGTAATAAACCCGAAATCAGCAAGGAGATTTTCTCATGCAAACTTATAATCCCCCTTATCTAACTAACCGAATTCAAGTATCAAACAAGGAATCATCGATCACAGAATCGCTAATGTCTAATTTAAAGACTGCTGTTAAAAAAGAATTAGCTCCCAAAGTAAAAGACATTGATCAAAAAGGCGAATATCCAAAAGCCTTTATGCACCGAATTGGTGAAATCGGAGGATTTGGTCAAACTGTTCCCTCTCAATATGGAGGAAGTAATCAGGGAATCAAAAAAGCCATTCAAGTAATTGAAACCATCTCTGAAGAATGTGTAAACACAGGATTTATTACTTGGTGTCAAATTGCTTGTGCTTGGTATATTCAAAATAGTAACAACCAAAATTTACAACAAATTCTACTACGGGAAGTTGCCAATGGAGAAAAATTAGCGGGTACTGGCTTGTCCAACCCAATGAAGCATTTTGCAGATATTGAAAAAATTTCTCTTTCTGCTGAACCTAAATCTGGAGGGTACGTTATCAACGGAATGTTACCTTGGGTTTCTAATTTGGGTCCGGGTCATTACTTTGCTGTTGTTGCTCAAATTACTAATTCAGATCAATATCTAATGGCAATCGTTTCTGATGAATTTAAAAATCTATCTTTGCGAGCTAATGCAAAATTTATTGGTCTTGAAGGTAGCGGAACATATAGCTGTATTTTTAAGGATGTTTTCGTCCCAAAGGATTTTATTTTAGCGGCTCCTTGTCAAGATTATATTCCACGCATTAAACCTGGGTTTATTCTTTCTCAAGTGGGAATGGGCCTAGGATTAATCAATAGTTGCATTAATTTAATGAAACGTTCTAATAAGCAATTAGGTCATGTGAATTATTTTCTAGATGATCAGGTAGAAGAACTAGAATTAGAGCTAGAGAAAGCACGTAAAAAAACTTATTTTTTAGCAGATGAGATAGAGAATCAACAAGATAATTTACAAGATTGGTTTCTCAGAGAAGTGATTGAAACTCGGTTACTCGGTTCTGAACTCTCTCTTCGGGCAGCTAATGCTACCATGCTATATGCCGGAGCAAGAGCTTATATTTATGGCAACCCAATAGAAAGAAAATTACGGGAGGCTTATTTTATTGCTATTGTGACACCAGCTCTCAAGCACCTTAAAAAAATGTTATCAAAACTATAGGGTTTCTCTAGAAATAATTAATTTAATCAAACCGACTAACTATTGACAAAACCTCAAGAACGCTTAAGAATTAGATTGTAGAACTGCTGTAACTCTGCAAGCTAATGGCTAACCTTAAGCGTACTCGGGAGGATATTCTTGAATCTGTTCTTGATACAGTTCATCGTAAAGGATTAAGTAAAACAGGACTCAATGAGCTTTTTACAGTTAGTGGGACTTCCAGTGGGAGCTTTTACAATTATTTTAGCTCGAAAAATGAGTTAGGTCATGCTCTAATTGACTTTGAATGGTCAAAATTGCAAGCAAATATTATTGACCCTGCTTTGGCAAAAAGCGATCAACCGATTGAGCAAATTTTAGAAATAATTAACCGCCTTGAAGCAAAGCAAATTTCTCAACCAGAATGTGCTGGTTGCTTATTGGGAAATTTTATTGTTGATTTAACAGAGCAAGATGAATCTTTTCAAGAGCATTTAAAAGATATTTTTAATCGCTGGCAAACAATTATAGCTCAAGTCCTTGAACAAGGAAGAAACCAACTTAAGCCAGAAGTTAATCCGACTCTCCTAGCAGAGGAACTTCTCATGATGATGGAAGGGGTTATGTTAATGGGAAGACTCCGTCAAGATATAGATTATATCCAGCGAGGGTTTGAGAGTGTTCGTCACTACCTTAAACTATTTCTCGCATAATTCTCCTTAGAATCCTTAAAAAAAGGGGTTGGATAAATTTTAATTTTGTAGTGAAAGTTACTGTATTTTCTCACTTCTTCCTTCAGAATAAAAATTGGACATAGAAGATACAGAAAATATTATTGCTTCTAGGGTTCCGATCGCTGAGAGCAAGTAGCTTTGCTACATCGCCCTTGCGATGACTGGTCCAAGAGAAGCACGCTTAAAACGATAGCGACACGGCGGGACAAAAGCCCGGGAGGTCTAGAGTGGTAAAGTATTACCATTATTAGGTCTCCCGTTTTTTATTTTAGGAGGAATTAACGGAAAATATGAGTGATCAAAACCAATCCGAAGCCGATCGCGCTCTAGATAAAGAAAATCAGTTACCGTTAACTGGGTGGCAACAAGAAGTATCTCAGGGACTCGATCATGGCTTAGAGGCAGCAGACACTATTCGCGATCGCAGTATTTCTACCTTTTCCCGAGGCGAACTCCCCCACTATGCAGGCATCAATACCTTTCTCAAAGCCCCCTATATTGAGGATGTAAAACAAGTGGGCAACTATGACATTGCCATTGTTGGTGTTCCCCATGATTCTGGGACGACCTACCGTCCTGGCACCCGTTTTGGCCCTCAAGGTATCCGTAAAATTTCCGCCCTTTATACTCCCTATAACTTTGAACTGGGAGTGGATTTAAGAGAACAAGTCACCCTCTGTGATGTTGGCGATGTTTTCACGATTCCGGGGAATAACGAGAAATCCTTTGACCAAATTTCTAAAGGGGTTGCCCATATTTTCTCCTCTGGGGCTTTTCCCATTATTTTAGGAGGAGATCACTCCATTGGTTTTCCTACTGTGCGCGGTGTCTGTCGGCATTTAGGGGATAAAAAAGTGGGGATTATTCACTTTGATCGTCATGTGGATACCCAAGAAACTGATTTAGATGAACGGATGCACACCTGTCCTTGGTTTCACGCCACCAACATTAAAAATGCCCCAGCCAAAAATCTTGTGCAGTTAGGAATTGGCGGTTGGCAAGTTCCTCGTCAAGGGGTCAAAGTTTGTCGAGAACGAGAAACCAATATTCTCACGGTTACGGATATTACAGAAATGGGACTAGATGCTGCGGTAGAGTTTGCCTTGGAACGGGCTTTAGATGGAACGGATTGTGTTTATCTCAGTTTCGATATTGATTGTATTGATGCTGGGTTTGTTCCGGGAACGGGTTGGCCCGAACCGGGTGGTTTATTGCCACGAGAAGCCCTTTATTTATTAGGAAAAATTGTGCAAAAAGCTCCCGTGTGCGGTTTAGAAGTGGTGGAAGTTTCTCCTCCCTATGATGTCAGCGATATGACTGCTTTAATGGCAACGCGAGTTATTTGCGATACTATGGCGCATTTAGTTCTCTCAAAGCAACTTCCTCGCCAAAGTAAACCCAATTACATTCACGAACAAGCCCAAGAAACCGCAGACTATTGGCAGTAAGCGAGACATTTCTTATGCACGAAACTGACATGACCAAAGCCTTAATTGTAACGGTCAAAGACTGGTGGGACACTCAACCGACTCCACCAAAAATTCAGAAAATTTATTTACAAGTTGGAGAATTTACCTGTGTTGAACCTGCCAGTCTTCAGTTTGCATTTAAAGCTCAAACCAAAGACACCTTTTTAGACGGCGTAGAACTGGTAATTAAAGATATTCCTTTAGTCGCTTTTTGTCACCATTGCCAACAAGAATATTTCCCTAAATTCGGTGAACAATATGCCTGTCCCACTTGTCATTCACCAATGGAGGATATTCGATCGGGAAGAGAGTTAAAAATTGATCACATTGAATATACAACTGAGGAATCATTTGCTAACCTTTAGATAAATTTTTTGATTAAAAAATAATGCACCAAACTTTCGATGCCGCCCTTGGCGTTAATCTTCTCCAAGCCAACCAAACTGAAGCGGATCATAATCGTGAACATTTCGATGCTTGGGGAATTACTTGCTTAAACTTAATGAGTAGCCCAGGTGCTGGTAAAACCGTTTTACTAGAAAAAACCCTTTCTGATCTTTCCTCACATCTAAATGTGGCTGTCATTGAAGGGGATATGACCACGGAATTAGATGCGGAGAGATTACGACAATATGGGGTTCCCATTATTGCCATTAATACGGGTCGTTCTTGTCATCTCGATGCCGAAATGGTTGCAGGGGGACTGCATCAGTTCCAAGAAAATTATCAACCTGAAACCTTTGATTTAATCTTGGTAGAAAATGTGGGGAACTTAGTGTGTCCTGCTGAATTTGAAGTGGGAGAACACGCCAAAGTTGCCCTTCTTAGTGTCACCGAAGGAGAAGATAAGCCCTTGAAATATCCCGTGATGTTTCAAGAAGCAGACTGTCTTTTGGTGACAAAAATGGATTTAGCCCCCCATTTAGACATTGATATTCAACGGATTGAAAATAATGTTCGTCAAATTAACCCAAATGTCACGATTATTCCCGTTTCGGCAAAAACAGGAGAGGGGTTAAATATTTGGTTGAATTGGGTTAATCAACAAGTTAAATCAAAAGCAATCGTGAGTTAATCAGGAGTGATCATGCAACTACCCAAAATTTTGACAAAAATTGGTTTATTCTGTCTCAGTTTATTATTGGTTGTTAGCTGTAATGGCGCAACGGATATTACAGATGATGGCAATGGTGATCCGATAGTCATGGGCTATAGCAATTGGGCGGGATGGTGGCCCTGGGCAATTGCCGAAGAAGAAGGGCTATTTGAAAAAAATGGGGCAAATGTCAGACTGCAATGGTTTGATGATTATGTTGCTTCTATGGAAGCCTTGGCTGCTGGGCAATTAGATGCTAACTGTCAAACCCTAAATGACACGGTTTCCTTTGCGGCGGATGCGGTAGAAGGAGAAGTGGTGGTTTTAGTCAATGACAACTCGGAAGGAAATGACAAAATTATTGCCATTGAAGAAATTGAGTCTATTCCTGAGTTAGAAGGGCGTGAAGTTGCCGTTGAAGTTGGAGTTGTGAGTGATTTTCTCCTTTCTTTAGCCCTAGAAGAAGAGGGGATGTCTCGGGATGATGTGAATATTGTGGACTTAGAAACCGGTGCAGGGGCTGCGGCATTTGCTTCGGGGCAAGTGGATGCAGTTGGGTCTTATCCCCCTTATTGGTTAGTGGCGTTAGACCGAGAAGGAAGTCGTGAGTTGATTAATTCTGAGGCGTTTCCGGGGGCAATTCCTGATTTGTTAGTGACCACCCAAACGTTAGTGGATGAACGTCCAGATCAGGTGCAAGCCTTAGTAGATACTTGGTTTGACATTTTGGAATTTATGGAAGAAAACCCCGAACGGTCAGATGAAATTATGGCTGAGGTGGCAAATGTCAGCACGGAGGAAATGGAACTATTTAAGGATGGAACACGCATTTTTACCATCGAAGAGAATTTAGAAGCCTTCAGCGATGGCGATGATATGACTCATATGCCTTATGCCGCCCAAGAGATGGCAGAGTTTATGGTTGATGTTGACTTTATCCCAGAAGTTCCAGATTTAAGTGATTTGTTTGATGACAGTTTTGTACAAACTTACGCAGATGAGAATGAATAATGTCTAATATGTCTGTCAGTCAATCATCAGGAAAAAAACAGCAATCACAAGGACTGTCTCCGAGTATTTTTTGGCGCATTGCTGAGGATATTCCTCGTTCTTTGCAATGGGCTTTAATGATTATTTCGGTGGCAGTTCCTTTTTCTATTTGGTGGGCTGCCTCAACTTGGGGAGGGGTACAAGATGTTTTCCTCCCCAGTCCTGTGGAAGTGGGAGAAGCCTTTGTCCGCTTATGGGACAGAGGCTTTTTGATAGAGGATACCGTGGCAAGTTTTCTCAGAGTGGCTGTTGGCTTTTTCTTCGCTGCAGTGGTCTCAGTTCCACTGGGAATTGGCATGGGAACATTTGCCAGTATTCGCTCTTTATTTGAACCGTTAATTGGCATTGTCCGCTATATGCCTGCTTCGGCGTTTGTTCCTTTACTCATTCTCTATTTGGGAATTGGGGAAGAGCCCAAAATTTTCTTAATTTTTATTGGCACACTTTTCTTTAATATTTTGATGATTATGGATGCGGTGAAGTTTGTGCCGAAAGAGTTAATTGAAACGACTTACACCTTGGGGGGAAAACGTTGGCAAGTTTTATTTCAAGTAATTTTTCCCTACGTCATTCCTAATATTATTGATACGTTCCGAATTAATATTGCTACGTCTTGGAACTTAGTGATTGTTGCGGAATTGGTGGCAGCAGATGAAGGGTTAGGACGGCGAATTTTACGAGCGCAAAGGGTTCTCAATACTGATGAAATTTTTGCTTGTTTAATTGTTCTAGGCTTAATTGGCTTTTTAATTGATTTGTCTTTTCGGTTTTTATTACGTCTGTCCTGTAAATGGGCGATTTAATAATTTGTTGTTATTGGTAATTGGTTATGCACTTAGAAGTTAACAATCTCCAAAAAGAATTTCCTACTAAACAGGGAGCGGTAACAGCCCTTAAAAATATCAATATGCACGTGGAAACAGGCGAATTTGTCTGCGTTATTGGGGCTTCGGGTTCAGGAAAGTCAACGTTATTACGGTTAGTAGCAGGGCTTGATTTTCCGAGTTCGGGGGAAATTAAGGTGGATCAAGTGCCTGTCATTGGCCCTGGGCGCGATCGCGGTATGGTGTTTCAACAATATACCCTATATCCTTGGTTAAATGTAGCAAAAAATGTAGAATTTGGCTTAAAGTTACAAGGAATTTCCCGAGCAAAACGGAAGGAAAGGGTGGATTATTATTTAAATGTGGTGGGGTTAACCCAGTTTAAAAATGCACTACCGAAAGCACTTTCTGGGGGAATGAAACAACGGGTTGCTATTGCCAGAGCGTTGGCTTGTGAACCAAAAATCCTGTTAATGGATGAGCCATTTGGGGCGTTGGATGTGCAAACAAAAGAAACCATGCAACAGTTTTTATTAGAAATTTGGCGGCGCACGGGAACAAGTATCTTAATGATTACCCATGATGTGGAAGAAGCAGTGTTTTTAGCCCAACGAATTTATGTTTTAACGGCACGTCCCGGAACGGTTCAAAGAGAGTTTAATATTAATCTACCAGGAAAAGAAGAAGCGCGATCGTATCATGTCAAATCGTTACCTGAATTTCAACAGTATCGAGAAACAATTACCCAAATGCTTCGAGATAATACCGTTGAACAGGAAGTAATGGTCGGATGAAACATCATTCAAACTTTACCTTAAAACAAACTCCTCCTGAAAAGTTTTTCCCTGCTAAGGTTTACACTGATCCTGAATTACTCTCTACAGAAAAGGAAAAAATCTTTAAAAAGAGTTGGCTTTATGTCGGTGATGAAACGCAATTATTTCAGGAAAATAATGTCTTTGTTGCCAACATTTATGACACAAGCATTTTATTGGTTAAAACCTCTCAAAACTCCATCAAAGCCTACTACAATGTTTGTCCCCATCGCGCCTCTTTATTATGTTCAGAATTAGGACAGCATTCTCTAAAACAGTTTGTATGCCCCTATCATGCGTGGGTTTATAATTTAGACGGACAATTAATTGGAACTCCAGCTAAAGATCAATTTCCCGAAACCTTTTCCTTAGAAGATTATCCCCTGAAAACAATTCGCTGCGACCAATGGGAAGGGTTTATTTTTATTTCTTTTGACGAGACAGCCCCACCCTTAATGACATTTCTAGATGCTATTCCGAAACAGATTCAAGGATATCGCCAACCTGAAACGAAACAATTAGTACAAAAACAATATGAGGTCGCCTGTAACTGGAAAGTGTATCACGATAACACCCTCTGCGATTATCATGTCCCTGTGGTGCATCGAGAAACATTAAATAAAGTGCAGGGGCCCGTACGTCACTACCAGCATTATTTTTACGATTATGTCAATTTACTTTATACCCCAATTACTCAGAAATGGCAAGACAACCATCCTCTTTTAGATACCATTCCTTCAGAAGAAGCGCGTTATGGTTTCTTTACCTATGGCATATTCCCCAATTTACATTTATTAGCCCTTCCCAATGGGGTTTTAGCTTGGATACGTATTGATCCGCTAACGGTTAATACCTGCCAAGTTGTTCTTGAAATTTATGGTATTCCTCATTTTAGCCCTTCTTCAGAACAGCTACAGGAAGAGTTTGAGGCATTTATGACTGAAGATATGGAAGTTACGGAACTGGTGCAAAAAGGCTATGAAAGTGGGGCTTATGAAGGAGGGATTGCCAATCGGCTAGAGGATCGGATTTTGCATCAGCAACGGTTAATTCGAGAGGCATTACAAGATGATAGTTAATCCTTTTCAAGGGGTTTGGGAACGGCAATGGATTCAATTTGATCAGGGAGAGAAAGAAACTGGCCAAAAGGCACTTTGGATTCAAGGAAAAACTTATTTTGCTGATGTTCGCAGTGTCCCGTTTTCTGGGAAACTGACTCCAGAACGATATCAAAACATGAACGCGTGATCGCGCTTTGATACTGACCTAATGGGGTTTGCTGGAACGTTTACCTATAATAAAAAATCCCCTAAAAAGGGGACTTGTACTTGGCATCATCAGCTTGCAATTACACCTCGCAGCCAAACAGATAGTAGCGATTATAAGTGGCTAGATGAGCATAACTTTCTGGAACAAGGAAGTTTTGAAGATGAGCAAGGAATCATTCATCACTTCACTGAATACTGGCATCGTATCCAAGTAGGAGGAGTAGAAGTTTGGAAACGGGATGAGCTTGGGTATCACGGACAAGTGATGCTTACCGACTGGTGGTTAATTCTCGTCCATGACTGGCGTTCTCTTAATCAAAATCCCCTTGCTGATCCTGAAGAATTATCCGCCTTTTCTGCTAGTGTTTGGCAGAAAATTAATGGCCTCTGGAAGCAACAATGGGGAACTGATTACTGTTTGGGCAATGAGCCACTATCAGAAATTTCACAACCATTTTGGCAAAACTTCCAACTGATGGAAACAAGTGGTGACGGGGAAAGAGCCCCTTAGGTCTAAATTTAGCTGGAGGCACTACCAGAACGATCATAGGACTCACGGAAGCTAGGGTTGGGTTTTCCTTGAATATGGCTCCAGTATTGGCTAGCATCCACATCAAGACCAATTTCAGAGGTAGCACGTCCGAGCATAGATTGTTGACGGTTTTTAATCATTTTGTGGTGACGCATCATGAGAGCGCGAGCTTGTTGTTCAGCAGACATAGCGAACCTCCTTTATCTAGGTTTTTTAAAGTTTTTTTTACCTTCTAGAATCAGTATACCACACAATTCTGTATAAACAAATACAAAATGAGGATTTTAATGTAAAGATTTATGAAGATTTGATTGTCCGTCTTATGTTAATAACCTATGAACCCAAGGTTCTGTTAGAGCGATAGAATTGGACAATAATACGAGACTTAGGAGAAAATTATGGAAGACGCAGTGATTGATGTTCGTAACCTGAAAATTGAGTTTTTCCCAGAAGAACAACATTTGATTGCCGTGAATGGGATTAACTTTACTATCCCGAAAGGTAAAACCCTCGGTTTAGTGGGAGAATCAGGATCAGGAAAATCAGTTACTGCTTTAGGCTTAATGGGCTTAATTCCTAATCCTGGGCGAGTCAGCAGTGGTGAAATTTATTTTCGTCCCCCTGAGGAAAAAAGCGCCGTTAATCTTCTTGCCCTTCCTGAAACGCAACGACGACAATATCGGGGTGGGAAGATAGCCATGATTTTTCAAGAGCCCATGAGTTCCCTTAATCCTGTTTATACCATTGGTTTTCAAATTACAGAAGCGATTTTACAACATCAAAGTGTCTCCCCTAGTGAAGCTAGACGACAAGCCACTGCCAGACTACAAGAGGTAAAACTCATTCCCTCCGATGAAGAATTAAAAGAAACAGCCCTCATAGAAGATAATACTCTCTCAGAAGTAGAAGTCAATCGCCAGATTAATGAGTATAAACGAACCTTTCTCGAACGGTATCCTCATCAACTGTCTGGCGGGCAACTGCAACGGGTCATGATTGCGATCGCGATTTCCTGTAATCCTACCTTATTAATTGCAGACGAACCCACGACGGCGCTTGATGTTACCGTTCAGAAAACCATTTTAGACCTTTTGCGAGAACTGTCTCAAGCAAGAGGAATGTCCATGTTATTTATTACCCATGACTTAGGGGTTGTTGCTGAAATAGCAGATGAAGTGGCAGTGATGTATCAGGGAAAAATTGTCGAGTCTGGGGACATTCGTAGCATTTTTTCGGATCCTCAACATCCTTATACTAAAGGCTTACTCGCCTGTCGCCCTCGTTTAGATCAACAAGTTGATTATCTGCCCACAGTTGCTGACTTTCTGAATGGTCAAACAGACACGAAGCCAGAACCTCCAGTTCAAGTTCAAACTTGGGATAATTCAGAAGACAAAAATGATGATTCCTTATCTGTGGATACCAGTATCAATAGTGCGCCACTGTTAACCGTCCAAAACTTACAAGTAGGATTTCCAATCAAAGGGGTTTTTGGTAAACGGAAGCGATATGCAATGGCTGTCAATGGGGTATCATTTACCGTTTATCGTGGCGAAACTTTAGGTTTAGTGGGAGAATCAGGCTGTGGAAAATCCACCTTAGCTCGGGCAATTTTACGGTTAATTGATCCTCTCCAAGGAAAAATTCGCTTTAATCGGAACGATATTACTCACTTAAGCGGAAAACAACTGCGCCATCTCCGCCGTCAGATGCAGATTGTCTTCCAAAACCCCTATAATTCCCTTAATCCTCGTCTTACAATTGGCAAAACGATTCTTGAGCCCCTCACCATTCATAAACGGTATCAGAATGCAAGGCAACGGAAAGAGCGAGTGGTGTATCTCTTAGAAAGAGTGGGCTTAAGTGCGGATGATATTAAACGCTATCCCCATGAGTTTTCTGGCGGACAACGGCAACGAATTTGTGTCGCCCGTGCCCTTGCCCTTAATCCTGAGTTTATCATCTGTGATGAGTCGGTTTCAGCGTTAGATGTGTCAGTCCAAGCGCAAGTTTTGAACTTACTCAAAGAATTACAAGAAGAGTTTGAGTTAACCTATATTTTCATTTCCCATGACTTAAGTGTGGTGAAATTTATCAGCGATCGCGTTATGGTGATGAACAAAGGGAAAATCGAAGAAATTGGGAAAGCAGAAACCATTTATAAAACGCCAGGAAGTGATTACACGCGACAACTGATTGATGCTATTCCCAGCATTGAAAAGAAATTTTTAGTCTCTTAAATTATGACGCAATCCACGCTACAAACTTTAAAAATCGAAGCAATTACAGGAGAAAATTTTGCCCCCTATGGGGATTTAGTGTTGCCCTCCCAAGATGGTAAACCCTTTGACGAAACTGATGCAAAATTAGACTTGAGTCAGGGAACGCCGCGCTTTTATATTATGCAACTCCAAAAACGGGGGAAACGATTTCATAAAATTACCCGCCATCAATTGTGTACCCAATGTTTAGGCGCTTTAGAGGGAAAAAGTTGGTTATTAGCAGTTGCCCCACCAAGCAGTAATTCTAAGCCTGATGTCAGCCAATTAAAAGCCTTTCAAATTCCAGGCAACTGTTTTATTAAACTCCATAAAGGAACTTGGCACGCGGGCCCCTATTTTGAAGAAGATGAAATCATCAATTTCTACAATTTAGAACTCAGTGATACCAATGAAGTGGATCATTTTAGTTATGATTTTTTGACGGAAGAGAATCTAATTTGGGAAATGACGACTTAAAATAGGGGAAACAGAATGAATCAATCAATAAAGATTGAAAAATATCTATGCCTGTTATTGATTACCTTCGGATTAGTTTAATTGATCGCTGTAATTTTCGCTGTCAGTATTGTATGCCCAGTGGGGCAGAATTAGATTATCTTCTTGAAGAGAACTTCCTAACCAAGGATGAGATTATTACCCTCTTAAAAGAAGTCTTTATTCCCCTTGGGTTTAATAAGTTTCGCTTAACAGGGGGCGAACCGTTACTACGCCCTGATATTGTCGAGATTGTGGAAGCGATTGCAGCATTACCCGAAACGGAAGATTTAGCCCTGAGTACCAATGCGTTTCTATTGGAAAAATTGGCGCAACCCCTTTATGATGCTGGACTGAAACGGATTAATATTAGTTTGGATTCTCTCAACCCCGAACAGTTTGATAGTATTATTGGGAATAATGGGCGCAGTCGCTGGCAACAAACTTGGAATGGCATTTTAGCCGCTCATGAGGTGGGGTTTGACCCCTTAAAATTGAATGTTGTTGTGATTCCTGGGGTCAATGATACCGAAATTTTAGACTTAGCCGCTCTCACATTTGAGAAAAATTGGCACGTGCGATTTATTGAATTTATGCCCATTGGGAATTGGGAGTTAGAGCGTGATCGCGCATGGATTCCCTCAGAAGAAATCCGACAAGACATTCGGCAACGGTGGGGCTTAGACAGTGGTACGGTCACAGGAAATGGACCCGCCGATGTGTTTCAAATCCCAGGGGCAAAGGGAACTTTAGGCTTTATTTCCCAAATGTCAGAATGCTTCTGTGATAACTGTAATCGGATGCGCCTCTCCGCAGACGGCTGGCTTCGTCCCTGCTTACTCAACGAACAAGAACAACTTGACCTCAAATCTCAATTGCGTAAGAGTCCGAATTTTGCCCAATTGCGAGATCAAGTCAATTATCTTCTTGACATTAAACCCGAGATTAACTTTAAAGAACGGGATAAGGGGACAACCACAGGTACTTATACTCGGACGATGTCGCAAATTGGCGGATAATCGCTGAGGGGATGGGGAGACAAGGGAGATGGAGAATTTCTTATGCCAAATGCAAAGGACGAATGACAAATGACGAATGACGAATGACGAATGACAAAGGACGAAGGACGAAGGACGAATGACAAATGACAAATGACAAATGACCAATGACAATAGAAATTATTGCACTTAATTATCAATAGATGACAATAGTTGCAAATCTATTCATTAATAAAGTATTATTGTCAATATATCGCATTTATTGCCAAAAAAACTTATGGTTAGGCAACCCTATAGTTCTTCTTCCCTGAAGGCAGAACTCAACTCCCGAGGATGGCGGCTTACCCCCCAACGAGAGACAATTCTCCATGTCTTTCAAAATCTCCCCCGAGGACACCATCTCAGTGCTGAAGAGTTATTTCACCTTTTACAAAAGCGCGGGGAAGAAATTAGTCTCTCCACTATCTATCGCAGTGTGAAATTAATGACGCGCATGGGGATTCTGCGCGAGTTAGAATTAGCGGAGGGACACAAACACTATGAATTAAACCGTCCCCATCCCCACCATCACCATCATATTGTCTGCATTCAGTGTAATCGCACCCTTGAATTTAATAATGATTCAGTGCTGAAACAAAGCCTGAAACAAGCAGAAAAAGAAGGATTACAACTCATTGACTGTCAATTAACCATTATGACCATTTGCCCTGAGGCAATTCGCATGGGGTGGCCCTCAGCCCTTCCAAGTAATTGGGCTTGTACTCGCGCTATTTCCGAAAGTGATCCCAATCGAGATATTGAAGAAATTGAACAAGAAATCGCTGAAACGGAATCTTCTGAAGACAATTAACATTAGTCATTAGTCATTGGCTTACAAACAACCAAGGACGAAGGACAAGGGACAAACAACAAAGGACAAACAAAAAGTCGTGCATTAAGATAAGAGCAGATGCTTAATATTTGTTTGACATCCTCCCCCGTCAAACGCTACGCGCTATGACGGGAGATTCCTAGCCTTGCGACTAGGTTTCCTGCTTCAGGCTCTTGACTAGACGAAGTTGCCTCCATCCCCGTCAGATCGCCTCCACAGGCAATTTGTTTATTCTCTAACCCCTGCCCGAGGTCGGAGAGTCCTCGATTTCTAATCACTTCAGCACTCACCACATCTCTTGAACCAATGTAACCGCATTCAGGACAATGATGAACTCTTACATCTAGAGTCTTCTTACCAGTATGCGCTCCACACTGGCTACATTCTTGGGAAGTGCCATCTTTGTCAACTTTGGCAAAGTAAACATCCCTTTTCCAACAGACCCACTCCAAGATGTTTACAAACTGACCAAAGCCAGCATCCGCCGCCTGCTTAGACAGCATCCCCTCAAGGGGTGACGACTGGCTTAAGCCCCTTGCTGTATAAGTTCCATAGCTCTTAACCCTTTCTGATAAAAGGGAAACTTATTGCGATTAAGACTCATCAATTCTTCTACCCAATCTTTGACAAAAATCTGAGTGATGATCCAAGTTTGACCATATAAGCCGATTAAGAAATTACTATTTTTCGTCATTTTTTGCTTCACTGTTCTCAGACGACCAAGATATTCTTGTTGACCTTTGAACCGAATGGATTGCCCCTTTAAACTGGAGACCGTGTACGCGATCGCGCACAACAAAACCAAATTACTTAGTCTTTTGACTGAAGCCTTAGAGCCTTCTAAATTATAACCTCCGATCTTACAATCCTTAAACATGGCTTCGATTCCCATACGCTTTTGATAAGCTTTGATTGCCGAGTCGAGATCGGGAAGATTAGTCAGAAGATACCAAGGCTCTTTTTCGACACTTCCTCGGTATTTCTTTTTCCATTTAACGGCAACAGAAAATTGACCGAATCCGTTTTTACCCACTTTTATATTAGGAAAGAAATGAGAGTCTCCTGGTTGAAAGTCGAAGCAACTAAGAGATTGACAATCTTTTCCTTTGACTTGAATGTTTCGGTCTTTTTTCTGACGCAGAACAAAGCCCACTTTCTCTCTCCGTAACCATTTAGCCAGCTCGATGCTATGAAATTCACGGTCTCCTAAAATGATTAATCGATAACCTCTCAGAAGTTTCAAAATCGGTTTGAGTAAAGCTTTTTGTTCTTTTAAATTACTGGCTCCTTTCTTTGATAAAAATTGCCAATAAATGGGAAGAGCTCGTTTCTGATGAATGAAGGCGACAACAAACAAGTTTTTATCTTGCCACTGCGTTCTGTCTAAAGCTAAGTAAAGAGGTTGATTACTTGGGTGAATGAGTTTAATAATTTCTTTAATGATTGGAAACCAAATTAGGGCCATGGACAGGGAAGGAAGCACTAGAAATCTTTGAAGACGACGGCGACGACTTTCATACTTAATCGGTAAAGGATAGTACGCAGCTAGTTTTTCGATTTTCACATTTTTATGAACTTGTAACAGCCATACCCAGATTTCTAGGCTTAATAATTGGGCACGAGTGAGTCGATTAGCAAGGTGATTGCGATATAATTTTGGTAGCATTTTTTAAGTTCATTTTGGTTTCTGCGATCGCACAGTTAGCGTGATCGCGCAGCCTGATCTGTTTATTATAAAAGGCTATCTACGTCAGCGCTTGAGGCGATTACAACACGATTGTCACCCCGTGAGCAGCATCCCTCTTTGCCATGAACGAAAGTTAATATCTTCGACAAAGATCATCCCTGCTTCATCGCACAATTGATTAGCAAGTTTGAAGTGCCAATCTTTACGAGCATCAGAGATACGTTGGTGAACTCTTGCTATCTTTCTGTTTAGTTTCTGGCGGTTATTCGACCCTTTCTTTTTGTTCTTAAGCCTTCGTTGCAGTAATTTTAACTTGCGTTGAAGGGACTTCAAGAACCGAGGTCGTTTCACTTCTAAACCATCAGAAGTCGCAACAAATTTGTCAAAGCCCAAGTCTAACCCTCTTGGGTGTCCATGAGGGAAGGGTTGAGGAACATCCACATTTAGTTGAAGGGATAACATGACGAAATAACCAGAGGCTTTTCGGATCACTCTGGCTTGTTTAATTTCAAATCCTTCTGGGATGTCTCTAGATTTTCTGAATCTAACCCAACCTAATTGAGGTAATTTAATCTGATTTCCTTTTAATACCTCTCCCTTTAGCTGAGGAATCAGATAAGACCTTAAACGATACTTGTTCTTAAATCTAGGAAAACCGAACCCTCTAGATTTCATATCAGAGAAAGCCCTGTCCAAAGTTCTCAAAACTTGTTGAAGGACTTGAGCATTAACTGACTTCAACCGTTCGCTCTCTTTTTTAGCATCCGTTAAGGCTTTTGCTTGCCTTGAATAACTCGGATAAGGTTCATCAGCAGGGATAATATATTCCTGTTCAATGGAACAAGCGTTAACAGGAGATTTTCGAGAGTTGATCCAATCCTTTCTTTCTCTAAGAGCATAATTCCAAACCGTTCGGCAAACACCGAGGGTCTGCTCGATTATACTAATTTGAAGTTGATTTGGTTCTAACTTATACTCGTAAGAAAGGGTAAGCATTGGATTTGGAACTTTAACTAATTCCAGTTTAACTGTTTCTACACGATTTAACAACTCGTGTAACGATCTCCTGACGGAGTTTTTTGGCGCAATTCATCTACCCGTTAAGCCTGACGGCTATAATGGGAGTCCTGTTGCGCTACTTAGATAGATTTTTAGGTAGGAACTTTTATGACATCTGTTGTTTGCATCGAACATCTGAAAAAATCCTATGGTGAGGTAACAGCAGTCAAAGACGTTACCTTTACAGTAGAATCGGGGGAAATTTTTGGCTTACTTGGGCCCAATGCGGCAGGAAAAACCACGACGATTCGTTGCTTATGCACCTTAACTAAGCCTGATGGAGGGCGAGTGGAGGTGGGAGGCATTTCCAGTATTGAACAGCCGAAAATAGCTCGACGTAAGCTAGGTTATGTGGCACAGGAAGTTGCCTTAGATAAAGTTCTCACGGGACGGGAATTATTACAACTACAAGCGAGTCTCTATCATATCCCGAAATCCATTGCCCAAGAGCGTATTTCCCAACTATTGAACTTATTAGGCTTAGAAGACTATGCTGATCAAAAAACGGGCAAATATTCGGGGGGATTGAAAAAACGCCTTGATCTCGCAGCAGGATTACTCCATCAGCCAGAGGTATTGGTGTTAGATGAACCCACAGTGGGATTAGATATCGAAAGCCGCTTTGTGGTGTGGGACTTTTTAAGGAAGTTGCGAGATGCTGGTACAACTGTGTTAATTACCAGTCATTATTTGGAAGAAGTGGATGCCTTAGCCGATCGCGTTGCGATTATTGATCAAGGAAAAGTGATTGCCAGTGGGACTCCCAATGAGTTAAAAGATCGTTTAGGCGGCGATCGCGTTACCCTTCGGATTCGAGAATTTACTCCCACCGAGGAAGCAGAAAAGGCAAAAGAACAGTTATCCCACCTTGATTTTGTCAGAGAGGTGATTATTAATCCCGCACAAGGAAATTCTTTAAACTTAGTGGTTGAACCCCATAGTAATGCCATTACGGATATTGAAAATAAACTCTCGCATCTCAACCTGCCGACTTTTGGCATTTCCCAATCTCGTCCTAGTTTAGATGATGTATATTTAGCTGCCACTGGGCGCACTCTCTTGGATGCGGAAATGGCAGCAGCAGGGAGTCGCGATATCAAAGCCGAGAAAAAACAAGCAATGAAAGGTGGTTAAATCACGATAGGAGAACAATAATTATGAGTCAAAGTCTTAGCCCATTATCCCCTAATTCTCTAATAGAACGCCAAGAACAAGTAACCGAAAATCCCGTCAATGAGTTTTTCCAAGAAACCGTTGCCCTAACCAAACGACTTTTTATTCAGTTACAGCGTCGCCCTTCTACGCTAGTGGCTGGGATTGTGCAGCCATTAATGTGGCTTATTTTATTTGGTGCGTTATTCCAGTATGCCCCAGAAGGATTACTAGGAGAAGGGGTAAACTATAGTCAGTTTCTTGCCCCAGGGGTGATTATTTTTACTGCTTTTTCAGGGGCGTTAAATGCAGGATTACCCGTGATGTTTGATCGCGAGTTTGGTTTTCTGAACCGCTTGCTGGTTGCACCGTTAAGCACCCGATTTTCCATTGTCGCCGCTTCTACCCTCTATATTATTGCCCTGAGCTTTTTACAAACTGCCGCCATTGTGGGATTAAGTGCAGTAGTTGGGGCTGGTTTGCCGGGTATAGCAGGATTAAGCGCGATCGCGCTCATTGTTTTCTTCATTGTCGCTGGGGTTACTGCCCTTAGTTTAGGATTAGCCTTTGCCCTTCCTGGTCACGTAGAATTAATTGCAGTCATCTTTGTAACGAATCTTCCCCTCTTATTTGCCAGTACCGCCCTTGCACCACTGAATTTTATGGCAAACTGGTTAAAAGTGGTAGCGAGTCTAAATCCCCTAACTTATGCCATTGAACCCATTCGCTATATCTACTTAAATGGAGAATGGAGTTTAGGCAGTATTGTCTTAGAAACTCCATGGTTAAACCTTTCTTTTGGGGCAAGCCTACTCGCTTTATTTGCCTTTGATGTCGTGATTTTATTGTTGATTCAACCCATTCTCCGCCGTCGGTTTGCTTAATTATGTAGCGACAAAGGGAGAGGTTTTTCCTAGCAACTGTGCATAAAAAAAGCCCCTTGCTCATTCCAATTGAGTAGAGGGCTTTTCCGCGATTAGTTGCTTAATAACTGGCTAAAGCAGGTTCACGAGTGGCTTCATTAGTTGTTTCAGTAAATAGAGAGCGACAATTAATTTCACAGGAGTTATTGGGGCTTTCAATCAGTTTTACCCTCTCTAGGGTGACTCCTAGTTCTTCAATGGGCTGTCGCAGGAGTTGAGCAATATAAATGGCAATATTTTCTGCGGTGGGAACCACCTCAGCAAAGTAGGGAATATCCTCATTTAGAAAATAATGGTCGAACGGTTCGACCACTTCATCTTCTAATACTTGATGGAGTTTTTCTAAATTGACTACCATCCCAGTGCGAGGATGAATTTCTCCCGTCACTGTTACTTCTAGATGATAATTGTGACCATGACCATGAGGACGGGCGCATTTGCCATAAATTTTGCAATTTTCCTCATAGCTTAAATCAGGACGCGCCAGACGGTGGGCGGCACTAAAATGAGTTCCAACGGTTAATGATGCTTCCATATCTTTTCCTTGATAATCTGCCCAAAGTTCAGGATGTTCAAATAAACGGATATTGACTAACGGTAAATCAGGGGATAAACGTTGCCAAATGACTCTCGCCACATTTTCTGTAGTAGGTAAAGTTTCGGAAAACTCTTCCCAGACATCATTGAGATAAGCGTTATTCAATTGACTGGTAATTTTTTCTCGAATAACAGGTTTTACCTCCGAGAGGTTCATGACCATGCCATATTGGTCGATATCTTGTTCTAAAGACACATAAAGGACATAATTATGTCCATGTCCGGGAAACCGACTTCCTTCTCCAAATTGGGCTTGATTTTCCGCTTCACTCAGTTCTGGAAGCCAGTAACGATGAGCGGCGGAGAATTGCGCCCGACGGTTAATGATACATTTCATAAATTTGATTCAGGATTAGTCAAAAAAGACTTCTGTTGTTAAGTTATTTTAACATTTTGCTGTCGCGATCGCTGTTTTCGTCATTCGCGCTTAATTATGGTACGTATAGAGAGAATTAAGTTAATATGAGTCATTAGTCCTTTGTCATTAGTCATTAGTTTACAAACAACAAAGGACAAATCAATTATGTTTTGTCATATATTAATCGGTTGCCCAAGTAGTGGTAAATCAACTTTAGCAGAAGCCATTACTGAATATGATCCCAATTATCGCATTGTTTCTACTGATCAAATTCGCAAAAAACTATTTGGTGATGAAACAATTCAAGGACAATGGTCAAAGATTGAAGCAGAAGTTTTCCATGAAATTGAAACCTCAATTCAAGCAGGTTATCCTATTATTTATGATGCCACAAATTATAAACGTCCTTGGCGAATAGCACTCTTAGAAAAGCTCAATCAATATCAAGGAGTTAAATGGTTAGGTTGGTATTTGAAAACACCGCTTCAAACTTGCTTGTTCTGGAATAGTCAAAGAGAACGCCAAGTTCCTGATCATGTTATTAAAAGAATGTCCGCGTCATTGAAACAATTTCCTCCTATTGTTGCAGAAGGGTTTGACACGGTTTATCCACTAAATCCACTATTAAAAACTTCTCTGATTAAACAATTTCAAAATAAACAAAAAGCCTTTGATCGCAGTTTAATTAATCGGCAAAATCGGATTCAGAAAGTAACTCGGCATAATTATTCTGAGTTGATAGACTTTGAGCGATTACTCTACTTAATTCGCTTACTTATTACTTATCCTGGAATTGGTAATTTACAAAATACTGATCCAGACACAGTTAAAGAAATTATTGGTAACACAAACAAGTTTAAAACTGATATAGAAGAAATTTGTGCTTTTATGAGCAAGATAATTGATCCGATTTATGCTGATTATAAAAAAATTGAAAAAGATTTACAATGGCTAGAAGAGAATGGTATTATCGGTAAAGCAGATATTAGAACCGATTTTAATTTAACGCTTTCTGAGGAATTTGAAGCCAATACTCACAGCTATTCCGATGTTGAGCCATTTCAACGGTTAATGAAAACGATTCGCTTGATTATTCATGAACCGTTTATTTGGGATCGGGAAAAAGGAACTCTTGATAGTTTAGTCGCTCGAATGCAACAAGAGAATTTAGTGGGGTATAATTTTCGGGATAGTCTGCGAAAAGATATTGAAAAGATATTAAAACCCTATGGTATTTTACCTGATTTTCCAATGAAACGAGGTTATTTTGCAGGAACGGCGATTTTATCCACAACAGATCTAGTAAGAGTATTTCATCTTCTAGAAGCACAGGCGAAAAGTTTTAATGATCCTGTAGATTTACAGGTTTATAATAAGTTTCAAGAACGGATGGAAATGGCAAAGTTAGCCCAATCTGATCATTATCCAGTTCGTGCCATTCATAATCGAAATATTGTTAATTTAGAGATGCTTTCTGATAGCGCGATCGCGCAGTCAACACAGGAAGTAGAAGCCGCAATTGAAGAAGGTAAATTATTAGAATTAGGGCGAATCCAAGGGGGAGGAACATTTGATGAAAGTCAAGACAATTTATTTTTAGTTTATCCTCTACAGATTGTTTTTCATAATATTGGTTGGTATTTGGGATTTGAATATGCAGAAGGAGAAAAGAAAGGGTTATTAAAGTTTGAAAGATTAGATCGTCTATTTTTAGGAAAGCCTCAATCTAAAGCGCGATCGCGCAATTATCAAATTAAATCTCTCAAGCAACTAATTACCCTATATCAATCTTGTGGCGGACTGTTTTTAGGCAATGATCCTAAACAACAAAAACAATATCTTAGTAAGGAGGTTTCAGAACGAAAAAAAGTAGAAGTGACCATTGAAATTTGGTTCACGGATCAAACGTTTAAGTTTATTAGTGAAGGAACAAGACGGTTTCCCCTTAGCCAGATGAAAATGTCACAACCGTTTAATCGGGAGTTGTTACGAAAAAACCGAAACCTCTTTAGCCTCAGAAAAACCTCAGATCAAAAATTTCCCCATCGCTTTCGAGTTACTCTACCCCAATGGTCATTAGAAGATATTGATCTCCATCGTTGGATTTTAGGGTTTGGCGGAGAAGCAAAAGTTGTCAGTCCGGATGATTTTCGGGAAATTATCCAAGCTAAAGGAAGCGCGATCGAATCTTCGATTCGGTGACCCTCTGGGTCAATCGCGCAGGCTTAATTGTATCTTCGTAAGTTAAAATTAAGAAGGTGATTGCTAATAAAAAGTCTAAGATTATGCAACAAATTAAGGTTGATGCTTATATAGATCAAAATGGGGTTCTCTCTGTAAAAATGCCTCCGTCTTTAGCAGGGATGGAGATCAAGGGCAAACTCTTGTATCAAGTTGATTCTATTTCTTTACAAAAGAAACCAAATAAACAAGTTGATATTGAAGTTATACGTAATATTGGCGAAGAAATTAGAAATTTACCAACTCTTGATAGCAAAACTCCTGATAAAATTATTGGCTATAATCAATTTGGAGTACCGATTTAATTAATATTTTTTTCATGAGTAAACGTAATTTTTGGCAAAAACTTTTAACAGCGATCGCAGTTATCGGGTTAGTTTGGTTCAGTTGGACAGGTAATGCCAATGCCTATTATAGCGAAGAGGAGAAACTTTTTCTGCAAGCATGGCGTACCGTTAATCAAGCGTATGTGGATGAAACCTTTAATGATCAAAACTGGTGGTTTGTTAGACAACGCTTTCTAGATAAAGGCTTTTCAGATCGAGAGGCAACCTATCAAGCCATTGAAGAAATGTTAGCGAGCCTTGATGACCCCTTTACTCGCCTACTACGACCCCAGCAGTATCGTAGCCTACAAGTCAACACTTCAGGAGAACTATCTGGGGTAGGGTTACAAATTAATATTAATTCTAAAACCAAACAGTTAGAAGTGGTTACCCCCATTGATGGATCGCCCGCAGAAAAAGCAGGGATTGAACCACGCGATCAGATTTTAGCCATTGATGGGGTTAGTACCAAAAATCTTTCTCTCGATGAGGCAGCCTCTCGGATGCGAGGAAAAGAAGGCACTCATGTGAAACTGACGGTAGAATCCTCAGAAAGTGGACAACAGCGAGAAGTGGATATTGTACGCGATCGTATTTCCCTAAGTCCAGTATATGCCAGTCTTGATGACAGTAACCCTGACTATCCCCTGGGCTATATTCGCCTTGCCCAATTTAGTGCCAATGCTACAGATGAAATTGCTAATCAGGTATCTGATCTCGAACAGCAGGGCGCACAAGGATTTATCCTCGATTTACGCAATAATCCTGGGGGGTTACTACAAGCGGGAATTGAAGTGGCTCGTTTGTGGTTAGATAATGGTACAGTGGTTTATACCGTCAACCGTCAAGGCCTCATTGGCAGTTACGGGGCAAAAGACGGCGCAATTACTGATGCCCCCCTCGTGGTGTTAGTTAATGAAGGCAGTGCCAGTGCTAGCGAGATTTTAGCAGGGGCTTTACAAGATAATCATCGTGCCACCATTGTGGGAGAAACCACGTTTGGTAAAGGCTTGATTCAATCTTTATTTGAGTTACCCGACGACGCTGGGATTGCCGTAACAGTTGCCAAATACGAAACCCCAAGCCATCGGGATATTAATCAAGCAGGCATTGAACCTGATTATAAGGTGTCTCAATCGTTGATCCCATTCTCACAAATGGGAACAGAGGAAGATCAGCAATATCAAGAAGCGGTAAAATTACTCCAAGAGGAAACAATGGTCGCTCAAAATTAGGGCTTGGTTGCTTGAAGTTGTTCCAGTAAAATAGACGCAATTTTTTTCGAGGCACCCGGTTTACCGCGAATCTGTTGTAAGCGCGATCGAATGGCTAGCCGTTTATCGGGATGTTCCAGCCAGTTCAAAGCAATTTCAGCAACAGCATCTGGCTGTAATTTTCCCACTAATTCAGGGACAACTTCCTCTTTTGCCCAAATATTGGGCCAAGCAAACAGGCGTTTTTGTCGAGAAACAAACCAGTTAATGACTCTAGCAAACCCACTCCCGACTAGCGGTAGATTGACTAGCACTCCCGGAAGCCCATCCCAAGCTCGCATAGCATCTAATTGGTAAGTGGGGAGTAGTACCACCATCGGAATTGCTAAAGCCCCTAATTCGGCGGTATTTGCCCCCACAGTAGTAAAACAGAGAGAGCATTGGGCGAGAACATCATAAGCAGGAGATTGTGTCCAGAGCTTGATTTTTAATCCTGTTTTGGTTTCAAGATAGGGTAATTCCTCTTCAGGAGTCACTAACTTAGCACTCATTCCCCCTAATTCCTTGACTAGGGGATTATGTTTTGCCCTGGCATATTTAGCGAGGGTTTTTAGATCAAGGGTGGGTGCAACGGGAATGATAAACTCAGTTTGTGGGCGCTGAGTATGGAGAGATTGCGCGATCGCGATCATTAAAGGCACTCCCTGCATTAGTTTGGCAGGTTTCGAGCCAGGTAAAAGCCCGATTAATTCTGCCCCAATGCCAAGGGGGAGGGGGGCGGTTTGTTGGTTGAGAGCAATTTGAGAATCTGCCATGATATCACCGACGATAGTAAATTTGTGGCGATGTAATTGAGGAGCTTTTGGGATTAAGTCGGCGTTCATTACTGCAAAGCGATCCACCCAGGCATGCCAGCGTGTCTCCCACTCTGCGTAGATGACGACGGGATATCCCAGCCGTTTACCGATTACAACTGGGAAAAACTGATCTCCCCCTAAGAATAAGACGATGCCTTGCTTATGCCAGTTCCAGTGATCGACAGTTTTCCCCCAAAGGAGAAAAGGAAAAAAGGCTTGTGGCCCCTGTACCCTTGTCACACCTGGAATTGACTGAGCGAGCTTCACCTCCTGACCTGTAGCGTGAGGACAGGGGGATAACACGACAGAAATTCTAATTCTCAGTTGTGGAGATTGATGAGACTGCAATGCTGCCACCACTGGGCGTACCCATGTGGAAAGTTCCCCTGGCCCATTACTGAGGATGAGAACGTCAACAACATCCGTCTCTGACATAAATTCAATTTACACTTCTTAACCTAACTTATTTACCCCGAAATCGCCCAGAAATTCGCAATGACAGTTGATAATTCTAAATTATGACACCATAACTAATTATCAATGCTGGCGCGCTGGACTTGCTGCCACAAAGATTCAATTTCTGCCTGTAAGTGAAGGAATTTAGCTTGCTGATCCACTTTCATTAAGTATTGTTTCACTTCTGCTGCTTCTTTCTTTTCTTCCTTATCTGGGGCAGCTTCTACCACGGGTTTCGACATCAGCGCATTAGACATAGTTCTGACCCTTCGTTCTCCAAGAGATAACGTTTTATTTCCAATCTATTATCCTAACCTAAAAATATTCTTAAGTTTCACTCGCTTTGTGGCAATTTCACAACTGGCTATTTGGTTAGTCCTTTGTTGTTAGTCCTTTGTCCTTCGTTGTTTGTAAACCAATGACCAATGACCAATGACTAATGACTAAACTAATGATTCATCATTTCCAGATAGATATGTTCTAAATTAACTGCTTCCCGAGTGAGTGACTGAATAGGAATATCAGCAAATTCCTCGATAATGGCTTTTAATTCTTTTGACTCAGGCAACCAAAAGGCAAGATTATTTCCATAATGGCGAGGCGTATAACCTAATTCTTTTCCCCGTTCAATGGCTTGTTCTTCTTCTGAGGTTTGAATGATGATAATTTCGGCGGCTGGTATTGTTTCTTTTAAGTGGTCTAAACTCCCCTCAGCAATAATTTTTCCCTTTTTGAGAATGCCGATGCGTTGACAGAGTTTTTCCGCTTCGTCTAATAAATGTGTGGTTAATAAAATCGTCATTCCAGCTTCTCGTAACTGGTTAATTAATGCCCAAATTTCGTAACGGGTTTCAATATCTAATCCTGTGGTGGGTTCATCTAAAACAACTAATTCTGGTTTGTGAACTAGCGCAACTGCGATATTTAAGCGTCGTTGCATTCCCCCACTTAAATCAGTGACCACACTCTTAGCGCGATCGCGCAATTGAACTGCCTCTAAACACCATTGGACTTGTTCCTTTTGTTGTTGACGACTTAGCCCATATAATTGAGCATAAAACTGTAAATTTTCTTCGCAACTGAGACTTTTATAAAGTAAATTTTCTTGGGGGGCAATGCCAATAATAGATTTTGTTTTTTCTGATATGGGTTGCTGCTTAAATTCAATCGTGCCGCGATCGCGCTCTAAGAGATTACACAAAATATTAATTGTCGTAGTTTTCCCTGCCCCATTTGGCCCCAATAACCCATAAACTTGCTGTGGAAAAGCCGTTAAGCCAAGATTATCTAAAACCGTAGCTTCCCCGTAATTCTTACAAAGACCCTCAATTTTTAACACGAATTATAACCTCCTTTCTCGTCGTAACATTCCCTGATAAGATAGCCAGCCACCGCCAATCATTAAGACACTAAAAATCATTAAAAATATAAAATGAGACTGAATTTCCTCTAAAGTTTTTTCCTCCGCCCAAATGCCCAATAACGCCTCATTCATGTGAAAAATCGGATTAAACTCAGCAATATCTAGTAACTCATCAGGAAATAACGCCGCCGGGAGAAACGTTCCGCCTAAAATTAACAAAGGAACCCCAAACGCCGCCACCAACGCATTCACATCCTCTGTACGACGGGCTAACTGCGTGCCTAAAATAAAGCCTAATCCCACATACGCAGCAATACTCATTAAAATAATAAATAACCCAAGAAATACATATTGCTCAATTTCAACTCCGAAAAATGCAGCGACTAAATAGACTAAAATCCCTTGACCAAAACCAATACAAGCATGAGCCACAAAAATGCCTAAAAAGTAGGATAACCCACTCAGGGGTGATAAAAATAACCGTTTGAGCGTTTGTTGTTCTCTCTCAGAAACCACTGTGGCGACACTTCCCCCTAAGCAACTAAAAAAAAGAGCGGCTCCAACTAAGGTAACAGGAGCGGCATTGGTAAAGGCTTCCTCGGTTGACAAATTCGCTCGTTCTGCCAAAATAAAGCCGTTAAGTAGCAAAATGGTAATCGGGAAAATCGCCCAAAATATTAAACTACGTTTTCGTCGCCCTAACTCTATTAAGATGCGTCGGGCTACTGCTAGAGTCTCGCGCCAGTATTTCATTGTGTGAGGAGTTATCGTCTATTATTTATGGATCACCGTCAATCATCTAACTTTCCTTGGCTTTCGTCAATTTCTCGCCGTAAAGTCTTACAACTGCTTGGCATCGGAATTGCTACCGGTGCAATTGGGTATTCTCGCATTGCAAAACCAGAACCCGCGATCGCGCAAACCACAAACCTAACCCTTCCCACCCAACTGCAAGACAAAAAAAGTGTCACTGTCGTCGGTGCAGGATTAGCAGGATTAGCCTGTGCCTACGAACTAAGCCAGCGCGGATTTAATGTTACCTTACTAGAAAAATCACCGCAACTCGGAGGGAAAATTGCCAGTTGGGATATCCAAGTGGGAGACGAAACCTTCCGCATGGAACATGGCTTTCACGGCTTTTTTCCCCAGTATTACAACTTTAACCGCCTAATGGAAGAATTAAATATTCGGGATAATCTTCACTCCCTAGAATATTATTCAGTTGTCTTCCGTGATGGCGAGTATAACCCCGAAGTTTTCCGTCCCAACCATTCTGCCTTTCCTTGGAATATTGTCGATTTAGCCATTTCCTCCTCCAACCTTTTCCGTTGGGGAATTAATCTCACCGATCCCAAACATTGGGAAGTTTTTCGGGAAATTGGCGGTTTTAATATCCCCGACAGTTTTCAACGTCTTGATCAGATGGCTGTTTCAGACTGGGTAGAAGGGAGTTTCCCCCAAGGCTTATATGATCTCTATTTCCTTCCCTTTGCTAAATCAAGTCTCAACGCCCCAGATAAACTGAGTGTTGGGGAATTAATGCAATTTTTCCATTTCTACTTTTTTGGTAATCCCGAAGGGCTTGCGTTTTATGGAACTAACGATGATATGGGAACCAGCATAGTTAACCCCATCGCTGAGGCAATTAAAAGCAATGGGGGAAGGATTATTCCCGAAGCCGAAGTGACTCAAATTCAATGTCAAGACGGAAATATTAAAAACCTAACCTATCAACAAGGAACTAACCAACCACAAGCCCCCTTTTGGGTTAATAAAAATCCCCATCTCAGTGATCAGCAAGTGGCTTATTATGGTGCAGGCGATCAGGTTTACACCCCTATCGATAATGAAAACGAAGCCATTTCCTTAAGTTGTACTCATCAAGGTTGCACTGTGAAACGACAAGCGGATGGGCAATTTCTGTGTCCTTGTCATGGCTCATTATTTGCTAGTGATGGCACCGTTTTAAGTGGCCCCGCCAAGCAAAATTTACCCCGTTTACAAATTGTGCAAAAACAAGAAGATGCTGTGCAATTAGTCGGAATGGACACTTCCGAGGAGATACAGGGAGAAACAATCAGCAGTGATTATTTTGTATTTGCAACGGATGTTCCGGGAGTTAAACATTTATTTTCTCTCGCAGAAGGAGACGTATCCGCAGAACAAAGAGAAAAAATTGAAGAATTAGCCATTGCTGATCCTTTTGCTGTAGCAAGATTCTGGTTTGATCGTGATTTTACTTGGGAACATAGTTACTTTGCTTCCCTTTCTGGCTATGCCCTCACTGATAGCATTTGTCTTTATCACCGCATTCAAGAAGAATATATTGCTTGGAGCGAAAAAACAGGGGGAAGTGTGGTTGAACTTCACGCCTACTGCTACAAAGAAACCGACTTTCCAGACCAGAAAACCCTGTTAAGTACCTTTGAACAAGAACTGTATGAAATTGTTCCTGAATTAGCACAAGCAACGCTATTACATCAGCAATTAGTCAATCAAAAGAATTTTTCAGGCTATCCCCCCGGTAGTTACGAAAACCGTCCTGAAACAGAAACCGTTATGGCAAATCTCTTTTTTGCAGGAGACTGGGTAAAAATGCCCTTTCCCTGTGGCTTAATGGAACGGGCCGTGAGTAGTGGCTTTTTGGCTGCGAATGCGATCTTAAGCAAGCAAGGGCTACAGCAGCGGAAATTATTATCGGTGAAACCAAAAGGGATTTTCACTATTTAATTATTGAAGCATTTGAGATAAACTATCCACCTGTATAAATGAAGCATAAAGATTAAGCGTAAACCTTGCTTTATACAATTTTCGCACTTATTCCCATTCTTTCTATTCTGTTATTACTGGTGATCGCAAAACAACCTGCTAGTATTGCGATGCCTATTGTCTATGTAATTACTGCAATTAGTGCCGGCGTAGCGTGGCAAGTTCCCCCAGAAGTGTTAGCTGCCACTTCACTAAGAGGAGTGGTGATTGCCCTAGAAATTCTTTACATCTTGTTTGGGGCAATGTTATTGCTGAATATTATTAGTCAAGCTGGCGCTTTAGGGGTAATTCGCAAAAGCTTATTAGGGATTTCTCCTGATCGACGGATACAAGTAGTAATTGTTGCTTGGTTGTTTGGATCTTTTATTGAAGGAGCTGCGGGATTTGGTACTCCTGCTGTTGTTTGTGTACCACTTCTTGTTGCAATTGGGTTTCCTCCCTTAGCTTCAGTGATGGTGACTCTCGTCATTCAAAGTACCCCTTCTACATTTGGAGCGGTGGGAACCCCAATTATTGTTGGTATTCGTAATGGATTAGGGAGTCCAGAAATTGTAACGAATTACTTACAAGAGTCTGAACTCTCTATGGAAGAGTTATTACAACAGATTACAACTCAAGCTGCTCTCATTCATGGTGTGTTAGGCTTTTTCTTGCCGTTAGTTATTGTTACGCTTCTTACAGTCACGTTTAGTCCTAATCCTGACTGGCGTTCTGCTTTTTCAGAATGGAAATTTTTATTATTTGCAGGGGCTGCTTTTGTTGTTCCTTATGCGATAACTGCTATATTAATTGGACCGGAATTTCCCACTTTAGTTGGGGGCATGGTGGGATTATTATTAGTAATTACAACGGTTCGTCAAGGCTGGTTTCCCATTCAACGCTCTTGGGACTTTCCTGAACCTAGTCAATGGTTAGAGAGTTGGTCGAGTCCAGATTATGAAGTAGAAGAACTGAGAGCGCGATCGCTGCCGATTTGGCTAGCTTGGTTGCCCTATGGCTTAGTAGCTGGGTTACTACTATTGTCACGTTTAGATTTTTTACCATTCAAAGAGATTTTACAAGGGGTTAGCCTTGATTGGGAGCAAGTTTTTGGCACTGAGATCGAAATTAGTTCTACTCCTCTATATCTTCCTCCTACTTTGTTTCTAGTGGTGGTAGTTATCAGCATTTTTCTGTTTAAATTATCTCCTTCCCGCTCTCAAAAAGCACTTACTGCAGCAGGAAAACAATTACTATCAGCAGTGATTCCGCTTTTAGCAGCAGTTGCAATGGCGCAAATTTTTATTGGTACTGACAGCAATCAATTAGATTTACCGAGTATGCCAGTTTATTTAGCAGATCAGGCTTCTGCCATCTTTACTCAAACTTGGTCTTGGTTAGCGTCTTTTGTGGGCTTAATTGGTGCATTTATCGCGGGAAGTGTGACTGTCAGTAATCTGATGTTTTCCTTGTTTCAATTTGGAGTCGCCACGCAAACTAATTTACCGCCTGAGGTAATCCTTGGCTTGCAAACGGTAGGGGCTTCTGCTGGTAATATGATTTGTGTGTCTAATGTAGTGGCAGCAGCTGCTACTGTAGCGATGGTTGGTCGAGAAGGGATTTTAATTCGGAAGTTGCTCTTTCCTACTGCTTACTACGCGATCGGAGCTTCTTTAGTTGGATCCTTATTACTTTTTGCCGTTTCTTAGTTCGTTGAGATTTGATGATGGATCAAATTAAGACTCAAGTTTTAATTTGCCCACTACCAACAGGAGAAATTCACTAATTTTATTCACTTTCAAAATTGACTTTGTCGTAAATATCACTTAAAGGAATTGTAATTTCCCCTATGCCCAAAGCAAGAATTGAACTTAATCCCTGATACTCAGTAAATAACCATTGATTGGTATTAGTTTTGCGATAATGTTCAATGTGAGGAGAATACTGATCAATTAAGATATATTCTCGGAAACTGGGAATGGTGCGATAGGCTTGGAATTTTTCGTCTTTATCATAACCCTGAGTGGAATTGGATAAAACTTCTGCAATTAAACAAGGATTAAGAATCGTATCTTTACGCCCTGACTGTAGTTCTAATTCTCCTTCTACAATCATAATATCGGGGTAAGTATAGATATTCTTTTCTGGGATATGAAGTCTTAGATCAGAAACAAAGACATCATAATTTTTGCTTTTTAAGGCAAAGTTGGTAACTGAACCAAAGTTAAGAATGATTTTACTATGATTGGGCGTTCCTCCTGCCATCGGGATAATGTCTCCATTGATAAATTCATGACGTTGTTGGGCAGTAACTTCCCAATCTAGATATTCTTGGGCGGTGTATTTTTTTTGCTCTAAAGGTTGACTAATCATTATTCGACTCCTGATTTAAATCTTCTAAAATTCCCTCTAATTCTTCAATTTTTTCGCCATATTCTCCCCAATTACCTGCTTGAGCTGCCTCTTGCGCTTCTTGATAGACTTCTCGGGCGCGTCTCACTAAGTCTTGAGAAATGTCCACTTCTGCTTGAGGCTGTTCTAAAGGCTCATCTAGGGGTTCTTCTTCAGGATCTTCTTCCTCAATGGGATCAGGAGATTCTTCCCCAAAAATGGCAGTTACTGCTTCTTCAATACTCTCTCGCATCACTAAGTCATCCCCATGAGAAACAACCACTCGTCTTAATTGCGGTAATTCTCCTTGATCGGCTCGTAAATAAATTGGTTCTACATAGAGCAGAGACTCTTCAATGGGAATTACTAATAAATTGCCACGAATGACTCTTGAACCCTGCTGATCCCAAAGACTTAATTGTTGGGAAATTTCAGTATTTTGATCAATTCTGGCTTCAATTTGACGCGGCCCATAAGTTAGCGATTGTTTTGGAAATTCATAGAGTAATAATTTGCCGTAATTTTCCCCGTCCGATCGCGCTGCCATCCAAGCAATCATATTATCTCGCTCTACAGGAGTAAAGGGTAAAATCAACACAAATTCCTCTGTTTCTTCCCCAGGTAAGCGCATAATCGTGTAGTAGGGTTCAACCAGTTGCTGACTCCCTTCATAATTTTCTAAAGCAAACCGCCATAAATCTTCCTGATTATAAAAGACTTCGGGACTGGTCATGTGATATTCCAGATACATCTGGGCTTGGATATTAAATAAGTCCAAGGGATAACGGAAATGAGACTGTAATTCAGGAGAAACGTCTTCTATAGAAGTAAATAAATTAGGGAAAATTTTCTCATAAGTTTGGATAATCGGATCAGCTTCATCAACCACGACCAATTCCATGCTTCCATCATAAGCATCAACGACTGCTTTGACGGAATTACGAACATAATTAAATCCTCCCTCTAAAATTTCGTTACTTCCACCGCCTAAAATTTGTCCAGCGTCGGTAATGGCAGTGACTGGTTCTGAATAGGGATAATTATTGCTAATGGTATAACCTTCAACAATCCACTTGAGACGACCATCAACTAAGCTGACATAGGGATCACTATCAAGGCGCAAAAATGGGGCCACATGATGAATCCGCTCTCGAATATTACGATGATAATGAATGCGAGATTCAGAGGTAAATTGCTCAGAAATTAAAACTCGGAAACTGCCTAAGTTATAAGAATACAGTAACCGTCGCCAAAGGGAATTAATGGGAACACCGCCTGCGCCATCATAACGATTTGCCGCATTTTCATTCCCTAAAGGATAGTCAAATTCATCTTCTACCATCCCCGTAAAAATATAATTATTGGTCGCTTCGCCATAATAAACTCTTGGTTGTTCTACGTCTAAATCAACATTGGAAACAGGCGGAATATCACGGATAATTAAGGAGGGTAACCCTTCTGAGGTGGCTTGATTAACAGGACTCATCACTAACCCGAAACCATGGGTATATTTCAGCCGTTCGCTAATCCAACGCTGTTGAGGCGCACGAGGCAATTCCCGTGACGATAACATGACCTGGCGATAGTTGTCATCAATGGTGTAGCGATCTACATCCACATCAAGAAAACTATAGTAGGGGCGAATTTCTTGAAGTTGGCGGTAGGTGCTGAGTATAGGGCGATAATCCCAAAGTCGAATATTACGGATGGTTTCTTGATTGGCAGCAATATCAGCGCGATCGAGCCTTCCTTGTGGGGGAAAATCCTCGCGTCCCACATCACTTAAATTGTAGCCTTGGCGAGTAAAGTCTATATTATGCTCAATGTATTCTCTTTCTCTAGCCAGTTCATTGGGATCAACGGTAACCTGTTGTTGCACACTGGGATAAACTTGATAGAGCAGAATATAAACTCCCAGATATAAGCCAATCCCAGTTAAGGGCAGAATTAGGGTATTTCTCGTTGCTGAGGCGATAAATATTACCCCAAGGCCTAATCCCATAAAGCCCATCGCTGTTAAACCAGTCAAACGGGCATGAACATCGGTAAAACCAGCCCCTGTTACCACTCCTTCTCTAGAAAAGAGTAAATCATAACGTTGTAGCCAAAACTGAAAGGCAATGAGAAAAGCTAATCCTGCTAGGAGTAAGCAAAGATGGGCTTTTGCCTCTCCCTCGATCAAATTTTGCCAGCCACGAGCAAAACTAATGCTTCCTTTGATCACATAAACGACTCCTGCAATGAATAATCCCATTAGGAGAAGCCCAAATAGCCAACCTTGTAGCCCTTGGTAAAAGGGAAGTTCAAAGACGTAGAAGCTAAGATCTCTTCCGTAAATGGGATCACTTTGATTAAACTCCGTTGCATTGAGAAACCTGAGTAGGGTATCCCAAGCCGTCATACTGGTTCCGGCAGCGGCAAGGGAGATAAAAAAGATGAGAATAGGGGCAATGTATTTAGGAGCGCGATCGGCGTAAAATGAAAAGTTACTCTGGTCTAGCATCCGAATGGTGGAGTAACGAGTCACTCGCATGGCAAACCAGTAATTTAAGCTCAAAAAGAGGGCAAAAATGACAAAAGTTCCCACCCAAGTGATGCTGCGCCAAGTGAGAAGTGTCCAAAAGACTTCCGAAAACCCGATCGCGCTAAACCACCAATTCTCTGTGGTGAGGTGAACCAGCGTTCCCGAAAAAACTAAAAGCAGGATCGCTATGATGAGGGGAGGAATTAACCAACGCCAGTTCGCATTAAAGTTGAGTCGTTTGGCTACCATAATTGATGAGTTAGGGCTACGACTTCTATTTTAATGTGAACTACGTAGCAACATGCGAAATAGTACAAGTTAAAAACCTTTCTATCTCGTCTGGGCAAGAAGTAATCTCCTCATTTAAGAAATCAGTTTATTTTCAATAGCTTGTGTCAGGGTTTCAATAACTTTAACTCGGGCATAGTATTTATCATTGGCTGGAACAATCGTCCAGGGCGCGATCGCGGTGTTGGTGCGTTCCACCATTTGATTCACCGCTAACTCATAATCATCCCATTTTGCCCGATTACGCCAGTCTTCTTCGGTAATTTTATGTTGCTTAAATGGATCTTCTTGTCGCTGTTGAAACCGTTTCAATTGTTCATCAGGATCAATATGAATCCAAAATTTAAGTAGAACATAACCGCGATTAATTAATTGCGCTTCAAATTCATTGATTTCTTGATAGGCGCGTTGCCATTCTATCTCACTGGCAAACCCTTCTACTCGTTCCACTAAAACTCGTCCATACCAACTGCGATCAAAAATGCCAATTTTTCCTGCTGGAGGAAGTTTCCGCCAGAATCGCCACAGGTAATGATGGGCTTTTTCTTCATCAGTCGGGGCAGCAAAGGGATGTACTTGATAACTACGGGGATCTAACACATCTGTGAGACGTTTAATTGCGCCTCCTTTCCCGGCAGCATCCCAACCTTCAAACATGGCTAAAACAGGGACATTTTGTTCATAAATACTGCGCTGTAATTTTCGCAGTTTAATCTGTTGTTGTTTTAGTTGTTTTTTATAGGATTTTTTGGATAAACTTTGACTTAAATCAACTTGGGAGAGAGCATTAAAACCACCAATTTCTGGAGGAGGATTGTCTAAACTCGTAACAGGAGAAATATTTTTTGATGGACGTTCTAGAAGTTCCCGTAATCTCGAAGCAACATGACTTAATAATTGCACTCTTGCCCAGCGCTTATTATCCCCAGGAATTAATGTCCAAGGAACAATTCCCGTGCTGGTTTGAGTGAGCATTTCTTCAGCAAGGGTACTGTATTCTTCGTAATACTTATGTTGTTGCCAATCTTCTTGCCTAACCCGCCAGGAATCAAGGGGATCTTGAGCATATTTTTTTAGTCGCTTTTGAAGTTCCTCTTGAGAGAGATGAACCCAAAATTTAGCAATCCCGATCCCATCTTGGGCTAATTGGCGTTCAAAGCTGTTAATAGCCTGTATGCGAGAGGGAACAGCTTTGGGTTGTACTTTGTTTAAGAGACGATCTTCTAAAACATGGGTGTACCAACTGTGATAAAAGGTTGCTACATTCCCTTTTGCTGGCAGTCCTTGCCAAAATCGCCATAGGAAAGGATATTGTTGTTCGTAAGGGGTAGGGGCAACAACAGGATGAAGAATAAAGCCACGAGGATCCATGCAGGTGGCAAGTTTTTTCACCATTTTTCCTTTCCCAGCCGCTGCCCAACCTTCTAAGACAATAATCAAAGTGAGATTTTTGTTCCAACATTGCTGATGCAGCGATCGCAGTTCATACATTAAATCATTCATCTGCTCCTTATAGTCATCTTTTTTTAAGGAGAGGGAGAGGTCTAAATTTTCTAACATTAGGCAGCTATGACTTGACAAAGTTTATCTTCTAATTCTGCTTCTTGTAGCCGAGTAATTTCAATCCCTTGCTGCAGAATTTGCTGGGGAGTAATCCCTTTTTCATACTGGTTGAGCCATTTCTGGGCTGTATTTCCTTCCCGTAAAATTTTCTGTACGGGAGAAAGAAAACAACTAAACCCTTTTGCTTTAGCAATAGGATACACCTGATTATAGATATCTTGAATCCAGTCTTCTACAATAATTGGTCGTCCATCTTGCCAGTGTCGCACTTCGGCTGCTAGGCTTTTTCTTGCTACTGCTTGTTCATTTTCGTAAGAAATCGCGACGAGATCATCAGCACGGCTATGGGCTGGTAACTGACTTTGCTGAAGGGGATCCAGATCAGGGGTTAGCAACATTTGGGTGAGACGGGCTTCTAAAAGGGCGGTAACTGCTAACAGCGCGATCGGATCTACAATTAAGTCACAAATCCGTAATTCTAAGCGATTCAAGTTATAAGGGCGATGATCCCCATTTGGGCGCACTGATAACCAGAGATGACGCACATTCTGCATTGTCCCTTGATTCAGCTGCTCATTCACCCAATAAATATGATGATCATGATCTTCAAATAGGGGAACATAGGAAGGGGTTTGGGGGAAAACTGCCCAGCGTGTAGAATGATAGCCTGTAGCTTTGCCATCAATGAAAGGAGAAGAAGCACTTAAAGCTAAATATAAGGGAGCTTCTAAACGGAGGAGGCGACACGCCTGCATTAGTTTTTCTGTGTCTTCAAAGCCAATATTAATATGAATACTGGCCGTGACTACTTTTGTCCCATAAGTATTTTCAATATACTCATGATAGGGATTTTGGGGATCAGAACGATAAAAGTTTTCACTCCCGCCAAGGGAAAGTGTACTGCCAGGAATTAAGGTATAATCCCCCTGTTGTTTTAAGTATTGGCGCAGTTGTACGCGAGGACGAACTAACGCACATAATAGGCGATCATAACAACATAAGGGGGCTGTAGTATATTCTACGTTACGACTATCAGGTTCACGGACAAATCCCTGTAAATCCCTTACAATTCGATCCGAAAGACCAATAATAGTTCCGTCTGGTCTTCCGGTGTACATTTCCACTTCAAAGCCTTTGCAAAGTAACACAATTTTTCCTCATCTGATGGCTCGCTTAGACCATCTTAACCTTGCATGAATCATGAATGAACAATAACTAATCAGGAATCCTCAACTGATATGGGTTTTAAACGGTAGCGACTCCTAACCAACCAAATAGAAGTTCTTTTTGTTCTTTGGAGGGTTCTTCAATACTAGTGATTTGATACTCCTTAGGTTGTGGCGAGGCAAGAGTAACAGTACAGGTAAGTAGCTCATCTTGATGAAAAATGGTAACAGTAATTGTGTCTCCTCCTTGATAGTCTTTTAAGCGATCGCTGAGTTGATCGGCATTAACCCGAATTCCATCAATGGCTAATAATTCATCTCCTGCATCAATCCCCATAATACCGGCAGGAGATTCCGCATCTACAAATTTAATCATGGTTGCGCCATTTTCCTGCGCCACTCTCATTCCTAAGTAAGGGGTAGTATCCTTGGTGGGTGTAATTTGTAAGCCAAAGGGTTGTAAATAGTCGGCTAAGGGCAGTTCGGTAGTGGTATGGAGATAAGTATTGAGAAAGTCGGTTAAGTCGGTTTCAGCAACGGCTTCTAAAACTGATTTTAATTGGGCTTCGGTATAGCCAATTTCAGGTTTGCCAAATTTTTCCCACAGCGATCGCATCACATCATCCATGGAACGCTGATTATTATGTTTAGTGCGAATTAATAAGTCAAGTAAGAGCGAGACTAATTCCCCTTTTAGGTAATAAGAAATTTGGTTATTATCACTATTGGCATCGCGACGATATAATTTAATCCAAGCATCAAAACTGGATTCCGCTAAGGGTTGTACTTTTCGCCCTGGAGTGGTTAAAAATCGAGAAATATCTTTCCCTAAATTATCAAGACAAGTTCTGGCATCATAAATTCCTGCACGCATTGGAATTAATGCATCATAATAACTAGTCGTTCCTTCTGCAAACCAAAGGGCAGTGGTATAATTTTCTTGGCTATAATCAAAGTTTTCTAAGGCTTGCGGGCGAATCCGTTTCACATTCCAAAGATGGAAAAATTCATGGGCAACCAGTTGCATGAAGCGATTATATTTATCGGAAGCACGAAATCCAAATCGAGGATAAATTAAGGAACAGCAATTTTTATGCTCTAATCCTCCGAAGCCACTGGCGGCTTGATGCAATAAAAAGATGTAGTGATCGTAGGGCAGTTCTTTATAAATATCGGCTTCGGTGGCAACAATTTTCTTGATATCTTCAATAATTGTTTCAGCGCTTGCGTTTCCTCTTCCCCAAATTGCTAATTGATGCGACTTTCCTAGCACTTGAAAATCATAAAGATCATGAGTGCCTATTTCAAAGGGGCTATCGACTAACGTGTCAAAATTCGGGGCAAAAAAGGTATTTTTTTCTCCTTGGACTGCTGTTAAAGGGGTAGTAATTTTCCACTCTGGAGTAGGGGGAATAATTTTAAGAGTTAGAGGTTGCTCTTCTAAGCTCGGAATATAAAAGAAAAGGGCCGCTCCATTAAAATAGCCGTGAGTAGAATCTAAATGATTTGTTCTGACGGTTAATTCATTGGCGTAAACTTTATAACTGATGGTAATATTTTTTGCATTCTTAGTTTCAACTTGCCAATGATTTTTACTTTGTTTCTCCAGAGCAAGAGGCTTTTGGTTATCAGAATTATAAGCTGTTAATTGTTGAATATGGCGAGCATATTCTCGAACTAAATAAGAACCAGGTGTCCAAACTGGGAATTGGATATCAAGGATGTTACTTTGCCAGTTTTCAATATTTAATTTAACTTCATATAGATGAGTTTGCGGTTCTGGTAAGGAAACTTCGTAGGATAATTGTGGTTGTGTTTTTTCAGTTACAGGGGTGCGGGTAATAGTTGCTTCAGTCATGGTTGATTATTTGTTATATGATTTTTGATCTGTTCTACTAGTAACTGCTTAAAAATTGCCTCCAGCTAAGTGACTTAATTGTCGAAAGTTGTTAATCGATAAAGTGTGCTCATATTTATTGATTTCTAGCCAACCTTTATCTTGAAATTTAGTCATATATTTTTGGGTTTGTTCTAAGTCTAGATCAGCAATGTCAGCAATATCTTGTTCAGGAAAAAGTAAAACCTCCATTCCATCTTCAGTGGGCTTACCATAATTCTCGGCTAAATAAACTAAGGTATAAGCTAACTTCACTGTAGAAGGATAATGACGTAACTGTAAGCGAATATCAGTTTGTTTGAGGCGACGAACTGTAATTTGTAAAAGTTTATGATGAAGTTGAGGATCTTGGAAAAGGGTTTGGATAAAACGTTGGGCGGAAATACTCATTACTTTAGTTTCACTTAAAGTAACCATTTCTGTCGCCCGTGGGGGTTCATCTAAAACAGCACTTTCCCCAAAAAAATCCCCTCGTCCTTGAATTGATAAAGTAATCGGTGTGTCGTTATACCAGCGTCTTGCTTTCACCCAACCCGAAATAATAAAGTAAACAGCGTTTCCCCAATATTGATCACTGAGAATAATTTCCTCAGCTGCAAACTCTTCCTCTACTGCAACGGATAATAACCAGTCTAAAGTTTCGGTTTCTGCTGCACTGAGTAGGGGAAATATGTCACTAACAGCTCCACTCTCCATTTAAAAAATTGATATACTAATGTTCTTGCTCGGTAATTATTTATTTCTAAACTTTGGCTTTTTTGATCATCAATTATGGAGAAATATTCATGGTTAATTATGTTTGATTTCCTCAATTATTTGTTAATGGCTTCTAATGCTTCACGAATTGTCTCAACCCGCTTGCGATTAACGCCTAAATCTGATTTTCCTAGGCGAGAAGCCGAACGAACGTTAACTACTTGGTTAACATCATCTTTGTGAAACTCTACATCATCTACAAATCCCATGAGCTTACTTTTAAATTCTACGTAAAGGTAATTCTCATTTTGTTCGACAATGCTTGTCCTCTCCATATTATTAACAATTTTTTTGATGTCGTCAATCTCAACATAGGGAAGAGGAGCTATTTTGTGTTTTGGATCCTCACTTTGGCTAGAGACACAATTAGGAGTTTCGGGACAAGGAGCGAGTTTTCCCGCTTTTACACCTAAATTCGTAGGTCGTTTTCCAGCAAACATAATTTTGTTTTTACTTGATCAGTCTTCATATTTTAACAATTTTTAAGGCTTAAATACAGGAGCAATTTCAGTATTTGGTGGGAGAGGAAATTCCATTACCTGTTGCGCGATCGCGCTTAGTTGAGCCATGTTTTCCACTACTCCCTGCTGATAAGCTTCAGGGATTTCGATCCCTAACAGTTGTGCAGTTTGTTCCACATAAGCAGCATAGTCCCATTGTGAGGATTGATTATCACCCATTGAGCTTAAAGACATTGTAATAGTTATTCGGTATTAGATTACAGTTCTGGATAACATAATATTTTAACGGGTGTCGCGTAAAAGATAATTTGTGGAACCACTATAGCGTTTCTTAGGCTGTATTCCTTATTAGTCATTGGTTTACAAACAACGAAGGACAAACACCTCAAGAAGCGTGAAAACTGCTATAGCAATCAACTTGGCTAATCCCTTAACCAAAAGCCCCCGTAACATACTGTTGCGTAGCCTCTTCCACAGGGCTTTGGAAAAGAGTTTTAGTATCACTATATTCCACTAGATATCCTTGCTTACCTTTTTCAGTAGCTCTCGCATTAAAAAAGGCAGTGCGATCAGATACCCGAGAAGCTTGTTGCATATTGTGAGTCACAATAATAATTGTATATTTATCTTTAAGGTTTAGTAATAACTGTTCAATACTAAGAGTAGAAATGGGATCAAGTGCAGAACAGGGTTCGTCCATTAAAATTACTTCTGGCTGAATCGCGATCGCGCGAGCAATACATAACCGTTGTTGCTGTCCCCCAGATAAGGATAAACCATTACTTTTTAACTTATCTTTGACCTCATCCCAAAGCGCGGCTTGGCGTAACGCATTTTCCACCAAATCATCCATATCTTTACCGCGAAAACCATTGACTCGCGCCGCAAAAGCAATGTTATCATAAATGGACTTAGCAAAGGGATTTGGCTTTTGAAAAACCATCCCAATATGGCGACGAACTTGCACAGGATCAACCTTTTTTTCGTATAAATTTTGCCCTCGGAAAGTAATATTTCCTTCTACTTTAGCGTCTGGAATTAAATCATTGAGACGATTAAAACATCGTAGCATGGTACTTTTACCGCAACCAGAAGGCCCAATAAAAGCAGTAATTTCATGGCTATGGATATCAAGGTTTACCCCCTTAACCGCTAAAGTAGAACCATAATAAACATTAACGTTTTCTGCTGTTAGTTCAATATTTTTGGATTCTGTGTTTTGGAATTTAGGCATATACTGATAATCAATATTCATATTTATTCTAGTTTTAATTAATAAAGGGAAACAATAATTTTAGCATCAAATTTTGGACAACTTAATTGTCTAAAGTAATAAATTATAGCAGTTTTATGAAGAACATTCTTCCATTTTGGAGATTCCTCTCTGGTAAACCAGTGACTAATGACATGGAACACTCCCTGATTGATGTCTCATCATTAAAACCCAAGTAGGTGAGCCATAGCAAATTGGGAAGGCCTACCCTCAACCATAATCCTTTTAGGTAAAGAGAAGGTTAAGTTGCTAAAAATCAAAAGTTCTTGTATGATAAAAGGCTGTGACATTTTTTTGGGGAAAGCCATGAATGCTCAAGATATAATCCGCTCTATTGAACAAGAGCAGATGAAAACTGATCTGCCTACGATTCACGTCGGTGATCTCGTTCGCGTCGGCGTTTTAATTCAAGAAGGTGGAAAAACTCGTACCCAGCCCTTTGAAGGCACTGTGATTGCTAAACGTCACGGTGGCATTAACGAAACAATTACTGTTAGACGAGTGTTTCAAGGGATTGGCGTAGAACGAGTATTTTTACTGCATTCTCCTCGCGTAAAAGATATTAAAATCATTCGTCGGGGTAAAGTAAGACGGGCGAAATTGTATTATCTGCGCGATCGCGTAGGTAAAGCTACCCGTGTTCAAGAACGCTTTGATCGTAAAACTTAGTCATTAGTAATAACAGCAAGTTTAGATAAAAAATGCTAAACTAAAGTTAGGGCTAATGTGCTAAGATGCAAATCTCAAGTTGTGCGTCCTTAGTTCAGTTGGTAGAACGCGGGTCTCCAAAACCCGATGTCGGGGGTTCGAGTCCTCCAGGGCGCGCTCATTAGTCTCTCCCCCTGTTATCAGTTTCGAGCTGTGCTGGGGGAAACTTTTTCAGTAATGAAGTAAGTCCTAGAAAAGGGGATTTGGATTGTGGCAAAAGCAAAAAAGGAGCAGAAAAAAAGCAAGCGCCCCGAGGGAAACGTCAAAGAAGCTAGGGAAGCAGAAGAAAAATTTGACCTAGTCGAGTTCTTAAAAGGAACGAAAGACGAACTCGGGAAAGTTGTCTGGCCCAGTCGCAAACAGCTAATTAGTGAATCAGCAGGGGTAATTCTCATGGTGACCCTTGTTGCCACAATTGTTTACTTATTTGACAATCTATTTATTTGGATTGCAGGACAGGTGTTTTAATGAGTTTTGCCACCGATAACCAACAGCAAGAACCTAATTCTGAGCAGCCCACTGATCTCAAACCGAGATGGTATGCTATTCAAGTAGCTTCAGGCTGTGAGAAGCGGGTAAAAGCGAATTTAGAGCAACGAAGTCAAACCCTTGATGTTGCTGATCGCATCTTGCAAATTGAGATCCCGCAAACGCCAATTGTTAAACTACGCAAAGATGGCTCCAAGCAACAAAGCCAAGAGAAAGTTTTTCCAGGGTATGTGTTGATCCGAATGGTCATGGATAGTCAAACCTGGCAAGTGGTCAAAAACACACCCAATATCATTAACTTTGTGGGCGCAGAAAAACAGCGTCCCTATGGGCGAGGACGCGGTCATGTGGAACCGATGCCCTTAAGTTCATCAGAAGTGGAACGTATTTTCCGACAAAGCGAAGAACAAGAACCGGTTGTTCAGGCAAAAGTTGCAGTGGGTGATAAGATCGTAGTTCTTAGTGGACCGTTCAAAGACTTTGAAGGAGAAGTGGTGGAAGTAAGTTCAGAAAGGAATAAACTAAAAGCCCTTCTCTCCATATTTGGACGGGAAACCCCAGTGGAATTGGAATTTAATCAAGTTGAAAAACAAGGCTAATCATGGCAAAAAAAGTTGTTGCGCTTATTAAATTGGCGCTTCCTGCTGGTAAAGCAAACCCTGCCCCTCCCGTTGGCCCCGCACTAGGGCAACATGGGGTCAATATTATGGCGTTTTGTAAAGAATACAACGCCAAAACCGCTGACCAAGCAGGAATGGTCATTCCCGTTGAAATTTCGGTCTATGAAGATCGCAGTTTTACCTTTACCCTCAAAACTCCTCCTGCTGCAGTTCTCTTGAAAAAAGCAGCTGGCATTGAAAAAGGTTCTAGTGAACCCAATAAACAGAAAGTAGGAGCAATTACCCGTCAGCAATTACAAGAAATTGCTGAAACGAAAATGCCTGACCTTAACTGTAATGACATTGAGGCAGCGATGAAAGTAGTTGAGGGAACCGCTCGTAATATGGGAATTACTCTGAAAGACTAAAATTAATGATGTTTATCGGGGAGAGGCTTGTGCTTCGTTATTAACCCAAGGAGAGAAAAATGGCAAAAAAATTATCGCGACGGATGCGAGAGCTATTAGAAAAAGTCGAGGATCGCCCCTATGATCCTCAAGAGGCTCTTGCTTTATTAAAAGAAACTGCAACTGCTAAATTTGAAGAAACAGCGGAAGCTCATATTCGCTTAGGGATTGATCCCAAATATAGTGATCAACAATTAAGAACCACTGTTTCCTTCCCCAATGGAACAGGGCAATCAGTACGAGTCGCCGTCATTGCCCGTGGAGAAAAAGTGAATGAAGCAACCAACGCTGGTGCTGATGTGGCGGGCTCAGAAGAATTAATTCAAGAAATCCAAAACGGTCGTATGGATTTTGATATTGTCATTGCAACCCCTGATATGATGCCTCAAGTGGCAAAATTAGGGCGTGTCTTGGGGCCAAGGGGGTTAATGCCTTCGCCGAAAGGAGGAACAGTCACCACTGAACTCGAAGCAGCCATTCAGGAATTTAAAGCCGGGAAACAAGAGTTCCGCGCTGATCGCGCAGGGATTGTTCATGTTATGTTTGGCAAAGCTTCTTTTTCCACAGAAGACCTATTAGTTAATCTCAAAGCCTTACAAGAAACTATTGATCGTAATCGCCCCTCAGGAGCGAAAGGTAAGTATTGGCGAAGTATTTACGTTGCCGCTAGTATGGGTCCAGCCATTGAAATTGATATTGCTGCCTTGCGCGATTATAAGTTGCCAGAGGCAGCGTAACAACTGAATCAAAGCTAATCTGGCAGATGCCAAAGACAGCAGGAGCGAAAAACGCTTAATATCCTGCCGAGGTAGATGCGCCAATAGTTCCCCTTGTTGCCTAATTCATTTTAGGCGGTTGGGAGGGCGGGTCATCAAACCTCGGAGTCTTATCCGAGGTCTTTTTGATGAGAGGGGACATAAACCGTAACATTTAGGAGGTGCAAGCGCGTGTGGGTAGAACACTAGAAGATAAGAAACGGGTTGTCACGGAGTTACAAGAACTCTTACAAGAATCGCAGCTAACAGTTGTGATTGACTATAAAGGGTTATCCGTGTCTGAAATTGCTGATTTACGCAGTCGCCTGCGTGAGTCTGGCGCGACTTGTAAAGTTGCTAAAAACACCCTGATGCGTCGAGCCGTTGATGGGGATGAAGATTGGCAACCGTTACAAGATTTTCTCAGAGAGTCCTCGGCATTTTTATTTGTTAAGGATGATTTGAGTAATGCGGTTAAAGCCTATCGCGACTTTTCTAAAGCCACCAAGAAAACTGAGTTACGTGGTGGCGTGATGGAAGGTCAAACCTTGAGTAAAGAGCAAGTGGATGCACTTGGGGATCTTCCCTCCAAGGAAGAACTCATTGCACGCATTGCTCGGGCTATCAATGCCAATACGACCAAAATTGCCACGGGGATCAAGGAAGTTCCTACTTCTTTGGCACGGGCAATCAAGGAAGTTTCAGAAAAAGAAAACCAAGACGCAGCGTAATTTATTCATTTTATTTAGGAGTCAAAACCAATGTCTGCAAAAACGGATGAAATTCTCGAACAGTTAAAAACTCTTTCTCTCTTAGAAGCCTCGGAATTGGTCAAACAGATTGAAGAGGAATTTGGTGTTGATGCCTCAGCGCCCGCAGGTGGTGGCATGATGATGGCAGCTGCTCCCGGTGCTGGTGGCGGTGGCGAAGAAGCTGCAGAAGAGCAAACTGAGTTTGATGTGGTGCTTGATGAAGTTCCCTCTGATAAGAAAATTGCTGTTCTCAAGATCGTTCGCGGTATCACTGGCTTAGGCTTGAAAGAAGCAAAAGGCTTAGTGGAAGAAACTCCGAAAGCACTCAAAGAGGGCATTGCCAAAGAGGAAGCAGAAGATATGAAATCTCAGCTAGAAGAAGCTGGTGCTAAGGTTACCGTTAAGTAGTTGACAACGTAAGGTGGGGGAGTTTACCCCACCCTACTTGGTTTTAACCTTGGGAAAGGATTTTTGATTCGGAATATAGGGCTTTGCTCTGGGATGCTCCTACTTTTTTTAGTTGAGAACTGAGTGCTACGTTACAGGCAATAATGGCAAGAGATCGCATCATTAGGGTAAAGATAATTGAACCTGCACTCATGGCACCAATCTCGTAAGTAGGGAAAAAGAGGAAAGTAAACTCAGGGGGAAAGCCAAGTGTAGCTCCCAGAATTGTTGGAATTAATATCACACTGGCAACGGCAATTGTAGCGAAGAGGGTACGCTTTTCTGTTTTCATCAGCAGTACTAACTGCACTAAAGAAGCATAGAATAAAAAGACAGTACTAGCCATGATGAGACTGCTTAAGATCTCTAATCGACTGTTGCCGAAGGGAAACATAATTACCGCTGGAAGGATAATAATCATGCTGGAGAGGAGATTAAGCGCGATCGCGCCAGGAGCTGGACTCTGTTCTCCTTTCATTAAATCAGTTACGAGGTTACGAGTGGCTTTGTCATTATTTTGATAACGATATCTTGCCCAATCTTGTAAAGTTTGACGATGAGGAGAAAGGGCACTCATTAGTAAAAAGAAAAAGAAAAATTGTAGCAACAAGTACAATTGGAAGTTTTCAGTTAAATTAACAGATTGATCGGTACTGGGATACATAAAACCAGCTAGGGAAACTGTAAGACTTCCGGTAATCCAGTAGCTTTCCTGTTTGCTTAAAAGCGTGGCTTTAGGGTTATGGAAACATCGTTTCAGCCCTTGCCAAACCCAATAAGTCCACCATGCGTAGTTTAAGAGTAAAAGCCCGATCGCGCCTGAGGCAGTTTCCCAAAGTGGAAAATCATACCAGGTCAAACTTGCCATTTCTTTCAGATGAAAATAGCCAATTGTTCCTAACGAATGTGGGGTTTGTCCAATTAAGTAGGGTAAAATTTTGCCAGGGTAAAATAGAACCAACCAGTCCAACGTATTGTGGTTAACGAGATGATTATCAAGGCCAAGATGAGTGGCAAAGATTAGAAAACAAAACATGGTTCCTGTTCCTAACCAAGCCTGATAATTTCCTAAGCCTGTACTAACTAAGCCATAAAGTAACGCCACACTGTAAAAAAAGGCGCAACTAGCAATCACAACCACATAAAATCCGAAAATTAAGCTAATCGGAATCCCGGCAGAAACCCCTGCCATAAACTGAAGTGGCAAAGCGAGGAAAATTGCGCTATAAACTAGAATGGGAGTGCCTAACATTTTCCCAACTAATAAATTTCCCACAGAACGAGGACTAAGACGAACTAATTTTAATGTTCCTTTTTGTTCTTCTTGAGCAAGATTCGTAATTAGGAGATAAGTACCAGCTACTAAAAGAATAATTAGGAAAGAAACACTGAGAAATGTGAATAAATCTAACCACCATAATTGCCAGTTAGTTATGATTTCTCCAGCCCCATTTTCGGAACAATAATTACTGGGAGGATTGTGAAATTGAGCAGGGCTAATACTGTCTTCAGGAGGAGTGCCAACACAATAGCGATGAATACGCCCCGCCTGAGAGGGAATTCTCTCATTAAAGACTAGATAAGTTGAAAGTTGAGCAAATACAGAAGCCCCTACGGCAATAATGAGATTACGCCCTTTCCAGCGTCCTTTAATTTCTCGTACCAGTTGTGGATTCCAATCACTAATGCGCGATCGCGCAGACTTTAACATAATTATCACTCCTTATTGCGCTCAGAATTGCGTCTAGTATAGCCTGTTGGCAACAGTAGCATCTTAATTGTCCTTCGTTATTTGTAAACCAATAACTAATTTTACTGCTTTTTTATCATATTTAGTCTAGGAAAACCAATCTTATTATAGTTAATATTTTCTTGGGAACTGCGAGAGTGAGAAAATATAAAGCACTAATGAACTATGTTTTTACGAAGGTTGTTGATGATCCAGTTTCAAAAATACTTGTTCTAAATTTGGCTTTTCGGTACGAAAATCTGCAATAGAGAAGCCTTCATTAAGCAGCGATCGCAGTAAGTCTGATTTTTCCTGCTCACTTCCTGTAAATTGCACTTTGATTTTATTTTCTTCAGCAATAATTTGATAACTTTCTACTTCTTTAAAGTCATTGATTTTGTTAGCTAATTGCTCTAGATTGTCTAAAACAGAAATTACTAGCTCTTCTTCAGGAAAACGCTGATAAAGTTGTTGCAAAGAGGTGCTTTCAACTAAATATCCTAAATCCATGATACCAATAGAAGTACAAATTTCAGCTAAATCACTTAACACATGAGAAGAAATTAAAATTGTCATTCCAGCTTCTTGTAAAACCTTTATCATTTCCCGAAACTGTTGTCTAGAAAGGGGGTCAAGACCAGAAACTGGTTCATCTAAAAGTAATAAAATTGGCTCATGGATAATGGTTCGGGCTAAGCTTAATCTTTGTTGCATCCCCCTAGATAAAGTAGAAATTAAGCTATGGCGTTTAGAGGTAAGTTGGAGTAGTTCTAAAACTTCTTGAAGACGACGATCTAACTGGGGCTGACGTAAAAAGTAAAGGCGACCAAAGTATTCTAAATAATCATAAACAGTGAGATCATCATAAAGGGGAAAATCATCAGGAAGATACCCAAGGCGACGTTTTAGAGAAAAATGAGAGGTATTAAATTTTACTTTTTCCTCAAACCAATAAACTTCCCCAACTGTTGGTTCAATTATTCCTGCTAACATCTGGATTAAGGTGGTTTTTCCTGCTCCGTTGGGGCCAATTAAACCATAAACTTCTCCGGTTTCAATTTTTAGATCAACATCACAAACAGCTAGATCGCGATCATATTGTTTGCTTAATCCTTTTGTTTCAATAGCGATATTATTCATGGCATTAATGATATGACTTTTTTCCTTAAATCTTCATAATTATTTGTTGAGTCTTATGATAAGATAACAACGAATAAGCAATCGCTAAATAACCCATAACAAATAACCAATTATCAATGCTATTTGCAGATATTCCTCCTTTTCCGCCACCTACTGTTGAAATGGCTTCTCAAGCATCGAGTGTATCTCATTTAGCATTGAATCAGCCTCTAGAAAGCCTGAATGAGGAACAAACCATTACTCAAGTTAGGGTTGCGGTGAGAGGGGGCGATACCCAAGAATGGAAAATTGCTCAAAATAATCAAGCAGGGGATGTTTTAGAAATTACTGCTGATAAGCAAAGTTTTAACCCCGAAACTCAAGTCATTACTGCTGAGGGGAATGTGACCGCCGAATTTGCTCAAGGAACGTTAATCGCTGATGAATTAAGAATTAATGTGGAAAATCGGTTCGCGGTAGGAACAGGAAATATTGGGTTTCAACGGGGGGAACAAGTCCTAAACGGCGATCGCTTCGAGTATAATTTTGCTCAAGATACAGGAGTCATTACCAATGGAAGGGGGGAGATTTTTCAGCCTACCTTACGCCGCGATTTTGGCGTGGGATTGGCAAATGATGCTAGTGCAGTCACGTTACCGCAACGGGAGATCAGGGAACGCGGGGTTCGAGATGTTGAGCAAGATGAAGGTTATCAGTTTTCTATTGGTGGGGGAGCGCAAGTCAGTGAGTTTGCATTACCTGACACTGGGGGAACGGTAAATCGGTTGCGGTTTGAAGCGGATGAATTACAAATTGATGGGGCTGATTTTGAAGCAACAAATATGCGCTTGACTAATGACCCTTTTTCGCCGCCAGAGTTGGAATTAAGGGCAAATCAAGCCAATTTACAGCAGATTTCTCCCACAAGAGACGAGTTAACCGTTTCTAACCTGCGTTTAGTCTTTGATGATGGGTTTTCTCTTCCTATTCCCCGTAATCGGATTGTTTTTGATGATGAAGACAGAGATCGGTTTCTCAATATTGTTAGTTTTGGGTTTGATTCTGATGATCGTGGGGGGTTATTTGTTGAGCGAGATATTTCTATTTTTGAGAATCGAAACTGGGAGTTAACCTTTACCCCGCAATATTTTGTCCAACGAGCCCTTTTAGATGAAGGGATAGCTGATGCAAGTACAATTGGGGGACGGGTTAATTTAGAAGGACAGTTTAGCCCTCGGACTCGATTAAGTGCTGATGGCTCGATTACAGGATTAGATGGCAATATTCTAGAGGATAATTTTCGCGGTAGTTTATTATTACGACAAGCCGTGGGACGGGATGAAGGGGAACATACACTTAATATTGAAGCGAGTTTTCGCGATCGCGTTTTTAGTGGTTCTCTCGGCTTTCAAGATGTGCAAAGGAGTTTTGGGGCGGTGATTACCTCTCCTACCTTTGATCTCGGTGACAGTGGCGTGAGTCTTAGCTATCAAGGGGGAGTCCAACGGATTAATGCAGAAACAGATGCGGAGGAACTTTTAGAGCGCGATCGCGACAATGATCGAGTAAGCTTAACCCGTTATCAAGCCGCCACTTCCTTAAGTTGGGGAACGCCTTTATGGGAAGGTGAAACTTTACCTGCAACCGCCGAAGAAGGTTTACGTTATACCCCACGCCCAGTGCGTCCTAATTTGCAGTTCACCACAGGATTAACAGGAGTCACCTCTTTATATAGTAGTGGTGATCAACAAAACTATCTTAATGCGAGTGTTGGCGTTGAAGGACAATTGGGAAATTTCTCCGAACAAACTTTTGATTATACTGATTTTAATGCCACTTATACCCAATCTATTGGAGTGGGAGAATCCCCATTTTTATTTGATCGCTTAGTAGATCGGCAACGGTTATCTTTTGGTGTTTTGCAACAAATTTATGGCCCCGTTTTAGCAGGATTTCAAACCTCTTTAAATCTCGATGATGGCAATGTTATTAGTAATGATTTGATTTTAGAGTATTCTCGTCGCACTTATAACTTAAGATTACGCTATAACCCAACCCTAGAAATTGCATCTGTGAGTTTTCAAATTAATGGCTTTAATTGGGGAGGACGTTCTGATCCCTTTGATGAAGTGAATTCAGTTCAAGATGGGGTAAGGCGGTAATTAGTTTTGCCTGAGAAGAGATTAATTGTGGGTAGTAGTAGCTACTCTCGGAAAACATCCTCTTAAAGTAGTTCCCAGTGAGACTGATTGAATGCTTTTCTTGCTTGTGGTAAAGTAAGCGATGACATTATTATCAAATCTTAATATTTGAATGACCGTGCAGAAAACAAGTCTATTTCAGGGAATATTGTTGGTTATCGCTACTGTCCCGATCACACTTGGCTCCTCGATCGCGCTCGGTGAAATTCCACAACAAGACAATAGAATTGAACAATTGGCTCAAAACAGCCATCAGGGTCGCTTACGAGAATTATTAGAGCGAGGTCGAAACTTAGTCAATGCTGGAGACTATGAAGCCGCTGCTCAAGTTTACAGACAAGCAAGCAACTTAGACTCAGATAATGCAAGGATTTTTTCTGGTTTAGGCTATGTTGAAGCAACCTTAGAAAATTATGAAGCGGCTGCAGAAGCCTATGAAAAAGCTGTCGAACTTGAACCTGATAATGCTGATTTTCAGTTTGCTTTAGCTCATAGTTTGGCAAAAACTGAAGATTATTCTGCCGCCACTAACGCCTACCATCGCGCAGCTAGACTCGATCCTGAAAACATCAAACCCTATCTGGGCTTAGGAGTAGTTTTATTACGTCAAGATGATCGTGCTGGTGCTTTAAGTATGTATGAAAAAGCCTTGACAATTGACCCTAATCATGAGGAAGCTAATGCTATTCTTGGCTCTCTGTTAGTAAAAGAGGGAGAATATGAAAAGGCAAAATCCCATTTAGAAACAGCCCTTGAAAAAAACCCAAGAGAGGCTGGGGCTTGGGTAAGTCTTGGTCAAGTTTATCAAGCTCAAGGTGAACTAACAGATGCTCAATCAGCATATCAATCAGCAATTCGCATAGACTCTCAATTAGTTGAAGCACTTGTTTCTCTCGGAGAGGTACAACTACAAAAAGAAACCTATACTAGAGCAATCACTACTTATCGTCGCATCCTTGAGTTAGCCCCTGATACTCCCGGAGCCTACTACAATTTAGGATTAGCTCTCAAAGGTCGCAATCGCAATACTGAAGCCCGAGAAGCCTTTGAAACTGCTCACGATCTTTTTACTGAAGATCAAAATGCAGATGGACAAGAACGTTCAAAAATGCAACTAGAAAACTTATGAATTTCCTTTTTGTAGCCAAGGGCGGACATCAACCGCTAAATCTAGTCCTAATTCTAAAAGAGGGCGTAGGCTAGGGGAAAACTCTGAACTGTCAAAGGATTTTAGCCAATAGTAATATAATTCCTGACAGCGATCAAGCATCACGCCCAGCTGTAGAACTTGCCCAAGGTGGATTAGCCGCTTAGTATATTCTCCTTTCGTAACATTATCAGGATCATGGTTAAGTAAATGCCACAAGGAACGTACCGTTAAGCGTTCTAAAATGGCTCTTCCTTCTGGAATATCTAATTCCAATTTGAGGGTTTTGGCTTCTGTAGTAATCGCTTCTAGTTCCTCTAACACTGTTTCTCGCGCTGTCACCTCTTCTTCTACGCGCTCAAGAGCTTGTAAACTCTTGATACACCGTTGAGAAAGAGTAATTTCTGCTGCTACTTGCAATTCCCGAGGAATCGGTAAGTTATCTTCTTGCAACGCTAAAAAAATTGTGTAGTTATCCCGATAAATTTGGGTATAAAGTTCATCTAAACGGGTTTTTGTCTCTTGGGTGAGTTGTTGCATAATCTCCAACCGCTTTTCCCCAAGGAGATTTTCCAGCCCTAAACATTGTTCTCCAAAATACGTTTGCATTGCAACAATAGTTTTCGCGGCACTCCCCCGCTTAAAAATCGCAAAAATTTCTTGCACCGAACTCCAATAACTAGCAAGGTTGGGAGAACGTTTGACACAACAATGAAAGTCCCATCTCCCTAGATGTAACACCGCAAAAACCACCGTATGGGTTTCTCTCGTGCCATGAGACTGTAGGTTTAACAATCCCATAGCTAAGGTTAAGGCCCCAATAGTTTGTCGTTGATAATGTTGTTGCGTAATGTAATAAGAATAATGATAGTGTTGCTCACGATGATCCTTAAACAAAGAACTAAGGGCATAATGAGCAACTACTTGTTCAATTGTTACTTGGGCTGGTTTCACTAATTGATGATAAACTTCCGCCCCGTTTTCATATTTTTCCTCATTACTGGGGGCTTTAGCTAAACCTTGGATAAATAGCTCTTCTAAGCATTCTCCAGAAATCTGTTGTGCTAGTTCAATGGCGCGAGAGGCATAACGTAAATTTTGCACGGCTTCCGGGCGAGAAATTTCTTCAAAAAACCAACCGCAACTGGTGTACATTAAGAGGGCTTGACGTTGCATTTCTAAAAGCTGTAACCCCTTAATAGTTTCTGCTGAGGTGAGATCATGGCTACTGTGTTGAGCCAGAAAATCATTAGTAAAATAAAGCTGTCTGCCAGGTAAAATCTCAATGTAATCGTTACGAGTTTGCCAAGGATCAGAAAAGATGGATTTCCCTTCTTGTTCAAAAATTCTTGCTAATTCATCTCGTAGCCAGTCTAAACTGTCTCGCAAAGGTTTACGCCATTTTTGTTGCGTTTGAGGAGTTCCCCCACAACCACAGTCATTGCGCCAACGTTCTACCCCATGACAACAACTCCAAGATGTAACCGGTTTGAGCATTACTTCCCAGGTGGGAGGAGATACACTTAAATAATGGGCATAGTTGCTAATTTGCCAATGTCGGGCCGAAAATTCACGAGTAAACGCATAAGCAAGAGTTTTCTCAGTACCGGGTTTATGATGTCCAAATGTTTCGCCATCAGTTGCCACATTAATGAGTTGAGAGGGGCGATGATCTCCTTGAATTGCCTGTTTTAATCGTTCAGTGAAATTTTGGGAGCTACTGAGTACATCATGGAATCCCATATCTGCGGAAATTGGTCCATCATAGAAGAAAATATCAATAAAGTCGCTCTCATTAACAAAACAGCGATAAGGGCGCGTGGGATTAATTTGTGAGCCTCCAACTTCCCGCCAAACTTGAGGAAAGAAATTTTTAACACTGGGTAATGGACGACAGCGTTGGGCTTGAGAAGGAGAAAGAATGATAAAACGGATATTTTCAGCAATTAATGCTTCTAATGTCGGATAATCTACTGCTGCTTCTGGAAGCCACATTCCTTCTGGTTCACGTCCAAATCGAGATTGAAAATCTGCTTTTCCCCACCGAATTTGGGTAATTTTATCTCGTTGATTGGCTAGGGGAAGAATGGTATGGTTGTAGGGTTGCGCGATCGCGTTTCCATGTCCATTGAGGCGTTGACAACTGGCATGATCGGCTTCAATAATTTTTTGATATACTTCCAGGTCGTAGCGTTCTAGCCATGACATTAATGTGGGGCCAACATTGAAACTTAAATATTCAAAATTATTAACAATATCAATTACTTCCCCGCGATCATTTAAAACTCTGGCAAAAGCATTAGGACGATAACATTGATGATGAATACGCTCATTCCAATCATGAAAAGGAGCCGCGCTAGGTTGGCGTTCAATTGCCTCTAAATAAGGATTTTCCCGTGGGGGCTGATAAAAATGACCATGAACAGTAACGTAAACCCCCGTGGCTGTGATTTTCTCTGAGGAATTTACTGGTAAGTTTAAGGTAACTGATAAAGATGTTTCCTGGCTAGGACTCATGATCGCACTCACTCCTACAATTGAAAAGTTCTAATCTCAAACTTGCGTAAACTTATTCTTAAGTTCCTATTAGTAATCTCTAACGCGATAACAAATGTCTGAAAAAAATCTCCTTTAGTTTACGCTGTTACTATTTATTCCCATTTCGATCATTAGTTTTTAGTTACCGTGGAATAGCGTAACGATTTTGATTACTGCTAGTTTAGCAATTATTTTTTCTCCTTGCCTTGATTCGCAAAGTAACCTTCAGACATGACCGTTATTATAAGTTTCACTATAAGGGAGTCTTAATTAATAAATGCAAAACTTGGGAATACTACTAACTTTATTTTAACTCCGATTTCTCTAAAAAGTGAGTTAATTAGTGTTTTGAAAATTATACAAAATTGAAAATTAGTAAATCAATTCTGGGTAACTTCCCTGTAGTTATTGAGATTGCTATTTTTTGAAGTAAATTACGCTATAAACAAGTGAGAGAGTGAGTGGATAATAAGTGAGTTTTAAATAAGTAACTGGATGAACATCGCGTTCACCCTTAATTTTCAATTACTTATAAGGCACCAGCTGCAGTTTGATCAAAAATTCCTGTTGCGAGATGACTGGTAATATTAATCGCTTGTAATACTGGTGCGCCATCTTTGCCCTCTGGATAATCAATGACACTCACTGCTCCATTTCCTTGTTTCACATTCCAAAAATTACTGGGAGATAACCCTAATAATGCACAGAGAATAACTTTATTAATCGCATCATGAGCAACCACAATGCCTGTTTTCATTCCTTCGGTATTTTTTCCTTTTTCTGCAACAATTTCTTCCCAAGCCGCGATCGCGCGATCCCAGACTTGCTGTAAATTTTCCCCTTCAGGCATTTGCACAACTTCTGGGGTTTCTTGCCATTGTTTTAATAGTTCAGGATATTCCTGTTCAATTTCTGGCTTTAATTTTCCTTCCCAATTACCATGACTAATTTCTAATAATTTTTCTTTTAGTTCTAACTCAATTTCTGAGTGATGAGATAAAATTAACTCGGCAGTTTCTTTAGGGCGTAACATGGGGCTAGAAACGGCAAAGTCAAGTTGGGTTTCTTTCAAGAAATCAGCAGCTTTGCGTCCTTGTTCTTTCCCATTTTCATTGAGAGGGATATCCATTTTCCCTTGAAAGCGAGATTCCTTATTCCAGTCAGTTTCTCCATGACGCACTAATAGTAAACGAATCCCTTTATTTTTTCGAGGAGAAGGTAATTTAACCCCTAAATGAGCCGTTTGATTAAGAGATTCTAATTCCACAGGATCTCCCCAACCCCCTTGGAAGTTAAGGACATTAATGCCACAATTGGATTGTTGAATCGAGTGATAAAGGGCTGGTGGAACACCGATCGCGCTACTAATTAAACAACGATTAATGCCATTATGAGCAACAATTGCAATGGTTTCCCCATCATGTTGAGAAATTACGCTTTTCCAAAATTCCTGTGCCTGTTCGTAAAGAGATAAAACAGGATAATGTTTTTGCCCATTCACTACCATATAAAATTCATGAGGGCGGGTTTTCCAGCAGCGATAATCTTCTGGAAAATGATTGATGATCTCATCTTTTTTCTTTTCTTCCCATAACGGGAGATCAACCTCTTGTAATAACTCAGCAACTTGTAAAGCAGGAGAAACGTCAAAACAATTGCGGATAATTTCTGCTGATTCTTTTGCTCTTTGTAGAGGGCTAGAATAAATTGTCTTGATCTCAAGTTGGCGCAAGGTACTCCCAACTTTTTCCGCCTGAGCGCGACCTTGCTCTGTTAAAACAGACTTGTCACAACGCCCTTGAATCATCTGTTCTAAATTATAGCTACTTTGTCCGTGACGGATAATAATTACCTTAGTTGCCACAGTTTCTCCTCCAAATCGGTAAACGAGGTTATTGTACTACGACACTTGTGCCTATTGGTGGTTAAGTGCATCTCAGTTACAATCGGTTTAGATATAACTTTGCCAATAATTCTAGACCTTATGACCCTAAAACGCTTTCTTTTACTTCTGTTAACGCTGTTTGCGGTGGGAAAAATTATCCTTTCTCTGGGCAGTAGTCTCTCACAACCACAAATTCAAGCACGATTAGAACTGTATCAAGTTAATTTATCCTTACAGGCAACAACGTTAGAAGCGGTAGAAGAAGACAGTCAAATTTCTTCTGAAACCCTATTGGGGGAAAATCCCTATGCAGATGCCCAAAAGAAGTATGAGGAAAGTTTAGAGTTAGCAAAGAGTCGTCGCCGTGATATCCAAACCCAACTCGAAGGGTTATCTGCTGATGCGACAGTTGGCAATGGGGTTAATTTAGCCCAAGTTCCTGATGTTTCTCCAGAAGAACAACAGCTACAAGGAACAATTCAAGAGTTAAATGGTTTTATTGGCGAATTAGAACTCAAAATCGGCATTTTAGAGTTAAAACAGAACAATACTGAGACAGCGTTAGCAACCTGGCAAGGGTTACAGGAAGAATTTTCTCAAGAAACAGGATTTGCCAATATTTCTCGTGCTGCTAGTGTCTTAGCAGGGTTATGGGAAACACCCCCGCAAGTGAGTGAGAATGCGGAAACAACAATTCAAGATCAACTTGATGGTTGGTTTGAGTATGAAGGGTTACATCGCTTATATGAGGTGCAAGGAGATGAAGCAGCCTTAGCGTCTTTAGAAACTGCCCAACAGGAAAAAGCCCAGCAAGCGTTATTTAATTTAGCCATTGTAACGGGTTTACCGCTAATTGGGGGATTAATTGGGTTTGGGTTATTGCTTTTCTTACTTACACAATGGGCAATTAAAGGAAAAGAGTCTATTCTCGCGACAAATCAAAATACAACTTGGGATACGCCTTGGGATTGGGAAATTACTTGGCAAGTTTTAGTAGTGGGATTTTTCTTTGTTGGTCAAATTTTACTCCCGTTACTGATTGCTGCCTCTGGTATTAATCCTGGAATCTGGGATATTCAGGGAAAAGCCTTATATGTGTTAGTGACCTACATTTTGATGACAGTAGGAGGGTTAACGGTACTTTATTTTTCCATTCGCAAGTATTTTCCCCTTCCAGAAGGTTGGTTTCAGATTAAGGGGAATAATTGGCTAGTGTGGGGGATTGGTGGCTATTTAGTAGCAATTCCCTTAGTAGTGATTGTATCAATTATTAATCAGGAAATTTGGCAAGGACAAGGGGGCAGTAATCCGTTATTATTTTTAGCGGTACAAGCCCAAGATAAAGTGGCGTTATTGATCTTTTTTATCACAGCAGCGATCGCGGCTCCTATTTTTGAAGAGATTATCTTCCGTGGGTTTTTACTGCCCTCTCTGACAAAATATATTCCACTGTGGGCGGCAATTGGTTTAAGTAGTTTACTCTTTTCTGTAGCCCATTTGAGCTTATCAGAGGTGTTACCCTTACTGGTATTGGGATTAGTGTTGGGAGTTGTTTATACGCGATCGCGCAATATTCTCGCTTCCATTCTTGTTCACAGTCTTTGGAATAGTGGAACTTTACTCAGTTTATATATTTTAGGCAGTAGTGTTAATTAAACCTTAAAGTTAACCCAACCAAAAACAATCCAAAAGACTAACAGACTGGCAGTTAAAGTTAATACTGGAATTGGCCCCAATTGAAACACGAGAATGGGGGCAGCTGCTGTAAAAAAGCCACCGCCAACAATGGGTTCAAATAACAGTTGTTTATAGGCAAAACTTTCTAAAGCCCCAGTTTTATTGTCAGGATCAACCATTTGTAATAACAATAGCCCAGTTGCGGTAACGCCCATTGATTGTCCCATGTCTCCAATCCCTCGTTGAAACCAGTAAGAAGGCAATAGACGTGGCGCAAAGAATAGAAAAGCGGCAATATTCCAAGTAATACCAGTAATAGCGAGAATTAAAAATGGGATAAAATTAGTTCCGAGAACAGTTAAAGAAATAGACGCGATCGCGCTAAAAATAACGGCATCTAACGAAACCCCTGCAATATTTTTCTGTAAGGGTCGTAAAATTAAATGATCAATCCCTAACTTTTTCATAGTAATCTGGACAATTAGCCCCCCAATCAGTGCCATAGGAAATAGGGGAACATAATTCATAATTTCAATTTCAATCTTTGCCCAAGTTAACGCTTCTAACTCTTGTAAGGCTTTCAAAATTAGCCAACCTAACGTAACCGCGATCGCGACAATTCCTAAATTAATAGATAAGGGATCCAGTAAAACGTGCTTATTAAAATCTTCATATTCGGTTTGAACAGTTTCAGAACTATTTGTTGACTCTTGAAAAGATAAATTATTTTCAGTTTCGGAAACAATATGTCCTTTTTTACGTCCCCAATTAATTAAAATTGTCCCTGTGACTACACCAGCAATTAAACCGACAGTTGCTAATCCCAAAGCTAGCTCACTTCCTTCCTCAAAGCCAAAAGTATCTAACACTTCGGCCATCCCTGCAGCAGTGCCATGCCCTCCTTCAAAACCAATTTCAATTAAAGCCCCAGCAATAGGATTAATATCAAATAATGGAGTTAAAATTAAAATGGTAACGGTTAACCCAACAACATATTGCCCCCAAGCTAAAATTTGAGCAAAAGCAACTTGGGGAGCAATTTTTCGCCACACCTCTTTCGGACTAGGGATAGTTTCACCGAGAAATAAAGTAGCAAAAACTAAATTAATAAAAATACTCGGGGCTTGTGCCCAAACTGTTGTTACATCTTGGGGAAAGATACCTTGATTGGCGAGAAAGTTATCAGGAGGAACGAGATGTCCTAACCCTTCTTTTCCTAATAAGAGAGCCACCGCCCCTGCTAAAATTGACTCAGGGAGATAGAGTTGCTTAAAAAGATCAATCTTTTCTTTCAGGAAGCGTCCTAATAATAAAAACAGTCCCAAAATAATAAACGCCGCAAAAACATCGACTAATTCTAATCCTGTTGTATTCAATTGATCCGTATCCTTCCTAATTTTTTCTGCAATAATCTTATAACAGATTTCCCAATGGTGAAAATATTGGGGAGAACCTATAATTCAAACTCCCGTTTGTCGTTACAATGGGATAGCTAGTTTAAGCATGGGTGTTAATAGTTCTCACATACGCCTGTTCTTTTTCGGTAAAGGGTTCGGCGTTGGCTTGTTGTTCAGCTAGTAAGTTAGGAGTTGCATCAGAAATATCTCCTGTGCGTTGAGAAACGCGATCGCGCAATACTTCCATGGGGGCATAACAATGGATAATCTCTAAAGGGATATTATCACTCTCTGCTTCAGTTATCACTGCTTCTCTTAACCCTTGCCGATCATATTTGGCATCTAAAATCACTTTCCAACCCTGAGACGCTAACAGAATCCCAATTTCCAATAATCTCTCATAAGTCTTTTCTGTCATTTCTGGGCGATAAATCGTCTCATCCCCAGAGGCTTCAAGATCAATTCCTGCTAGATGTTTTCGCACTGCATCGGAACGTAAATGAATCGCATTTTCTTGTTTAGCCATCTCTCTAGCAACGGTACTCTTTCCTGATCCTGATAACCCTGACATCATCCAGAAACGCCCTTGTTGCGGTTGAGTATAGTACCAAGCGAGATCATAGTATTGGCTTGCTTTTGCCTTAGCTTTCTCTTTTACTTCCTCAGTGACATTAGAATCATCGAGCATCAAAGAATTAACTTTGGCTCGCACATAGGCTTGTCGGCTTAGATACAGAGGTAAAACCTGCACGCCTTCCCAGTCCCCTGTATATTCTAGATAGTGATTCAAAAAGATATTCCCTAGATCCGCACGTTTCCTAAATTCTAAATCCATGACGGTAAACGCCACATCATACATCACATCCACAAAGCGGAAGGGTTCATTAAATTCAATGCGATCAAATAATTGGATTTTATCTTGCCAGTAACAGATATTTTTGAGGTGTAAGTCACCATGACATTCTCGAATCGAGTGATTGGTTTGTCGTTGTTTGAGTAAGGCATAATTTTCTTGAAAAAAGCGATCTGTAAAGGCTTTAGTTGCTTTAAACTTCGTTTCCTCTTGCGTTAAGCCAATATATTTTTCTGTCTGCTGATAATTCTCATTAATTGCTGCTTCAATGGTCTCGGGTTTTCCAAATTCCCGAATATAATCATTCGTTTTCGTCTTTTGATGAAATCGAGCAACCTTTTTTCCTAATCGTTCTAATAAAGATTCCGTTAGAGTTCCCGCTTTTTCCATTTCACTTAATAGCGTTGACTGGGGAAATTGACGCATTTTTAAGATGTATTCTACGACTTTCCCGTTGCCATTAAGTGCTAAGGTTTCTTCCTGTTGCGTAATCGTGAGAACGTCTAAATAAATATCAGGCGCGATCGGTTGATTTAATTCTAATTCTTGCTGACAAAAAAAGCGTCTTTTCTCTAAGCTAGAAAAATCCAAAAAGCCTAAATCAAGTGGCTTTTTTAATTTATAAGCATAATCCCCCGTTAAAAAAATATAAGAAATATGGGTTTGTAATACCTCAATAGGAGATTGAACAGGATGAGGATAAAATTCAGGATTTTTTAACTCTTCAATGAGGGAATTATGACTAACCATAATCTAATTTGCTATAAAGCTACAGCAACAAGGCTGGGGGCAAACCCAACCTTAATACAAGGAATTTAAGCCTTAACCTCAGCCAAAACTTCTTTTGCTTCTTGTGGCTCTAAACGAGGACCATAACTAGTAACCAAACGCGCCGAGGCAGCAGAAGCTAATTTACCAGCATGAGCATGACTCATTCCGTGAGTAAGACCATAAAGGAATGCACCAGCAAACATATCGCCAGCACCCACAGTATCTACTGCTTTTACTGGTTTAGGTTCTACTTCAATCAGGCTACTTCCATCATACACTAAAGCCCCTTTTGGTCCCCGAGTAATAACAAAACCTTTACTGAGAGTTTTCAGGTAATCACAGGCTTTGGCTAAATCGTCCGTTTCTGCCATAGTGAGGGCTTCACTTTCATTAGAAAAGATTAAATCAATGCCATCACCAATCATTTCGAGGAAGCCTTCTTTGAAGTATTTTGCCATATTCAGGTCAGACAGAGAAAGAGCCACTTTCTTACCAGCATTTTGGGCAATTTCACGCCCTTTAATCGCGGCGGCTTTACTTGTGGGATCAGTGACCAAATATCCTTCAATATACAGATATTCGGAAAGCGCGATCGCGTTTTCGTTTAATTCTTTCTCAGAAAATTGTGCAGAAATCCCTAAATGGGTATTCATAGTGCGATCTGCATCGGGAGTTACAAACACCAAACATTGTCCTGTAATACCAGAATCCCGCTCTTGATTCTGTAAATTAGTATCAATGCCAGCATTAATTAAGTCTTGCACATATGAGTCTCCCATCTCATCATTAGCCACTTTACAGGAATAGAAGCCCTTTCCACCAAACTGACTAATGGCAAACATGGTATTAGCAGCGGAACCCCCACCACTTTTTTTGCCCATGTAACCTTTTAAATCATTAATTAACTGTTGTTGCCGATCTGCTTCAATCAGCGTCATTACTCCTTTATCAATGCCTAACTGTTCTAAGAGATCAGGAGTTACCTTAAATTCAATATCTAACAGGGCGTTTCCCATACCATAGACATCATACGCCATAACACTTAATCTCCTTATCGTTATTAGTTGCAACCTTGCTATCTTATCACTAAGTTTGTTCTTTAGTGAGTCGTTATCGGTTATTTTGGGAAGTAAATCCCCCGCATGATAGGGATAACAGAGAAAAAATTACGTTCGATTCCATTATGATGCAAATATTACTCGTCGATGATGAAACAGAATTAACAACCCCTCTTTCTCGAGTTTTAACGGCTGAGGGATATCAAGTGGATGTAGCAAATAATGGAGTGCAAGGAGAAGAATTAGCCCAAGATAATGGTTATAATTTGCTAATTTTAGATTGGTTAATGCCAGAAAAGTCAGGATTAGAATTATGTCAAAATCTGCGATCGCGCGGTGATAAAACCCCAGTATTATTTTTAACGGCAAAAGATACGGTTGATGATCGCGTACAAGGATTAGATGTGGGCGCAGATGACTATATTGTTAAACCCTTTGAGTTAAGAGAATTTCTAGCGAGAGTGAGAGCCTTATTAAGGCGGTCTGCTGAAGAAAATATCGTTACTTCTTCTCTCAAACTATATGATTTAGAACTTGATATCAATAATCAAATTGCCTATCGTCGAGGAAGAGCGATTGAACTTTCTCAAAGAGAAACCAAACTCTTAAGCTATTTAATGCAGTATCCAGAACAAGTTTTAACCCATCAACAAATTTATCAACATTTATGGGGAGAAGAGAGTCCACCGAGTAGTAATGTTTTAGCAGCCTTAGTGCGTTTATTACGGCGTAAACTTGAAGCGCCTGGAGAAACTAGTTTAATTCATACCGTTTACGGAAAAGGATATCGTTTTATGGAAGAAACATAACTGCACTGATCAATTTCAAGTTCCTGTAAGAAAAGAAGCCAATTCATATAATTGCCTTACAGAAGTACAATAACTAAGGAGCTATATCTATGTCTAATCATGCCTCATTCGTCCGAAGAAGATGATCAGCAATGGGAAACTCGTCTCAAACAAGTAGAGGAAACTCTGCTTAACTTACGGCGACGCTATAGCCAAATTCAGCGCGATCGCGCGAAAAAAGAGGAACTAGAGGCGAAATTACAACGGCTACAATCAGAAATAGAATCCCTAGAATTTGAGCTAGAAAGCCGTTTGGTGAGCTGGAAAGACCTGGCAGAACCTTTTTGGCTAGCCGTGCGCTTTGGGGGGTTAGGGATTATCATTGGTTGGTTTTTAAGGGCTTGGACGGATTCCAATTAGCCCGCTACTCGTTGCCGAATTGCCACTAAATTTAAAGATAAATCTTTACTCAAGCGACGCTCAATCAAACTTACGGGCATGGTACGTGGGGGCCAAACAAAGATACTATAACTCAATTGGGTAGTATTTTGTGCCGCTTCTAATAACCAATAGCCAGAAAACCCCTTAAAATCTCCCTCTACCATCTCAAACTCAATGCGTTCTGGGGGCATTTCTACTAAATCTAATACTACTCGCGCACTAAAATTCATCTTCAAGAGTCGTTGTTTTCCCACTTGTTCTAAACGTACTTTATCCCCGTTTGGATGCTCTAAGCGTTGACTTTTGGCTAAATTGGGAACAAATTCAGGGAGGGATTCATAATCAGTTAATACTTGCCAAACGGTGTCTCTTGGTTGCGCGATCTCAAGTTGGCTAGTAATACGACGTTGCCGTTTCGCCACTTCCTCAATATCAATTTTCACCTCATCTAATTGGGCTTCTAATTCCGGATATTCTGAATTGGTTGGTAACTCATTTTCTTGTTCGGGATTAACTACCATAATTATTTTGATCAAACGTTATTAAGTGATTTTGGAAGCGTAACATAGAATGTTGTCTTCCCAAGTCCATCAGCACTATATTCACTATCCACATCAATAGTGCCATGAAGATGCTCTACTAAAGATTTTACCAATGCTAACCCTAACCCTGTTCCCGGAATCGCTTTTTGTGTAGCACCTTTTCCCCGTCGAAACCGCTCAAATATATAACCCTGTTCTGCTGGAGAGATACCATGACCGATATTGCTGACACTGATCATAATCCAATGATAATCTGATTGTGAAATGACCACTTCAACGGTTGTCTGTTCACTAGAATACTTCCCTGCATTGTTCATTAACTCTGCAAAGACTCGCCTTACACTTTCGAGATCACTATATAGCTGGAGTACCTCCTCTTCTGCTAAATTCGTCTCATCATTGAGAATAAAGCCTAAGTTTTTCCTTTGCCATTTCGTGGTCATTTCTTCTCCAAGTGAGGTTAAAAGCTCTTTGAGATAAATTGATTGTACCTGCAAAGAAAGCCCTTCATTATCGATCTTCTGGAGAGTTAAAAGGTCTTTAATTAAATTATGTTCTCGTTGCCATTCTTGATCTAGTATATTGAGATAGACTCTCTGACGCTCTGGTGACAGTTCAGGTTTTTGTAACATTTGAATTGCCATTTTCATCGTTGCTAAAGGAGTGTTTAGCTCATGGCTAATAGTGGCTAAAAAGTCATCTTTCAGTTGATTTAACTCCTCAAGTTGCTGTACTTGATGACGACTGGTTTCATAAAGTTTTGCCTGTACATCTAAACTTCGCTGTAATTGACTAGTTCGCTCATCTACCAAAGATTGGACTCGTTGTAGGGTTTTATTATGAATAATGGCAGTGCTCGCTTGAGTGCTTACCCAACTTACGATTTCCTGTTCTTCTTGTTGCCACTTTCGTATTGTTTGATTTTGCAAAAGTAGCAATCCTAGCACCATTTGCGAGTCAGGGTTACCGCGACTGGTTCCCATTAAAGGAGTAATCAGCCAACTTGGCATTGAATAAGGCATTTTTAAGCAAGAGGGCTCTGTGGATTGATTTGACAGAGAAATTAAGCTTAATGGAGTAGGAGCTTGTTGCCACGCTTGAAGAAAATTTGCACTTTCTGTTAGTGGAAATGAAGTTAATTCGGTTTCTAATTCTGAGGTTTGCGCCCATTGAGTTAATCCTTGAACTGTAATATCAGGATTGCTAAACTGACGACGACTGCTAAAGGTTGGCTCGCTGTAGCGTAGCATAAATACTACTCCACGGGTAACATTAAGGGCTTGGGCTGTGTCCGCGATCGCGCTTTGTAAAATTGTTTCTAAATCTTGGGAATTATGAATTACCTCAATTACTTGTTGTTGCAGTCGCTTGTAACGTTCATTTTTCTGGGTTTGATACTGTAGTTTTGCTGTTTTGATTGCTAGACAGAAGGGAGTTGCTAAAGTTTCCTCTAATTGGTGATTCCAGCCAAGGTTCCATTTACTACCAAGAATTAACCATCCTTGAGAATCCACAGCTGAGATAGGACAAATTTCCCAGTAAGGTAAATCAAAATTTTCCTGTAGATAAGCTAAAACGCTTCGTTTTTTTTCAGGTTCTGAACTGGAATTACTCAATAAAATGATTTTTATAGATTCTTCTAAGCTCGCTAACTGGGAACTATCAAGCAAATTAAGGGTGTCATAGCTAACATTGGGAAAGTTCTCCAACGGAATCCATAACCCTACTTGTATTTGTAAACGTTGGCTAATTATTTCCAGTAGGGTTTGTATAAGTGTGTTTGGGTCTTTGCTGACAAGAGTCAGTTCATTAATCTCTTGTCGAATCAAGTTAAGTTCCACAATCTACATCTGGATAATTTGAACATATGGGAATTCAATGCCTTGCCAAATATAAATTTCGCCACCACTGCCACTGGTTACCTTCTGTTTATAACGATATAGTTTTTAAGTTGTATTAAATTTCAAAACTCTAGTTGCATATCACTCCGCCCAATCTTCACGCTGTGCTTCAGCTATTCTATTCAGGGGGGAAGGTGGGATAAGTAAACATTTAGGTATTTCATTTTTTAGTGGCTTATGGTTAGGGTTATCTTGCTTAGTGACGTTTTTTCTCTAGTTTTGTTACACTAGATCAAGTCTAGAAAGTTGTTTAGATCAAAACATTAAATCAATGATAACATAAATTCATTATCTCAAACACTTTATCATTGTGACTCTATTTGAATAAAAATGACTACCAACGAACAAGGGCTAACTGTAACAATATTTTCTTAATCTGGTATTAGGTCTTCATCAACTTCTAAATCGGTGGCTAGTTCGCGATCGCGATTCTTGAGCAGGCTTTTTCTCTCGCATCGAGATCAGGCGCAATAATCTTGTAAGATAGCAGCTTAGTTCTTCCTATAGATACAAGATGAGACTAAAGTTATGACTTATAAAATTACACTTTTACCAGGTGACGGAATTGGCCCCGAAATTATTGGAGTAACTATTCAAATTTTAGAAGCAGTGGGGAAAAAATGTAACCTCAAGTTTCAATTCTCGGAAGCTCTGATGGGAGGAGCCGCGATTGACGAAACAGGAGAGCCGCTCCCACAGGAAACCCTCGAAACTTGTCGTAACAGTGATGCTGTGTTACTCGCGGCGATTGGTGGTTATAAATGGGATAATTTACCCCGTCAGCAACGCCCAGAAACAGGATTATTAGGTTTACGTTCAGGGTTAGGCTTATTTGCTAATTTACGTCCAGCTAAAATTTTTCCTCAACTGATTGGTAGTTCTACCTTAAAACCAGAAATAGTCGAGGGGGTGGATATTATGGTAGTACGCGAGTTAACAGGAGGGGTGTATTTTGGACAGCCAAAAGGAGTATTTGCTACCGAGACAGGAGAACAACGCGGTGTGAATACGATGGCTTATAGTGATCACGAAATTGATCGGATTGCTAAAGTGGCTTTTGAAATTGCTCAGAAACGGAACAAACGATTATGTTCTGTGGATAAAGCCAATGTGTTAGAAGTGTCCCAATTGTGGCGCGATCGCGTAACTGCTCTAGCTACCTCTTACCCAGATATTGAACTGTCTCACCTGTATGTCGATAATGCCGCCATGCAATTGGTTCGCGCTCCTAAACAGTTCGACACGATTGTAACGGGAAATTTATTTGGTGATATCCTTTCAGATGCAGCAGCTATGCTAACAGGAAGCATTGGTATGTTGCCCTCAGCAAGTATGGGAGAAGGAAAACCTGCAGTTTTTGAACCTGTACATGGATCAGCACCTGACATTGCTGGACAAGATAAAGCGAACCCTTTAGCGCAAGTATTAAGTGCAGCGATGATGCTTCGTTATGGGCTAGACGAACCCACTGCAGCAGACTTAATGGAACAGGCGGTCTTTCAGGTGTTAGATCAAGGTTATCGCACTGGCGATATTATGTCAGAGGGGATGACATTCGTGGGTTGCCAAGAAATGGGAGAGGCTTTACTAAATGCATTGTAAAGCAAGAATTCCCTTATGGCTTGTACTAACTGCTTGAAATGTCTTAATCTCTGTTAAAGATAATTGCTAATTCCCCCATCAATCTTGCTGAGAAGCGATAATTGTAGCAAAGTGTAGTCAAAGTAACAAAAAAAACGTTACGGATAATGATAGATAGGACTAGTTAAGGATGACCTTCTTAATCACAGGAGGATTTTAATCTGATACTAGTTCAATTCCTTATCTGTTATCGTACTTTAACAGTTATTAATTACAACTCACACTGTTGTTTTGAAATCCAAACTAAGGAGATATCACTTTGAAAAAAGTAGAAGCAATTATTCGGCCATTTAAGCTGGATGAAGTCAAAATTGCCCTTGTTAACGCTGGGGTTGTGGGAATGACGGTTTCGGAAGTTCGTGGCTTTGGTCGCCAAAAAGGGCAAACTGAACGCTATCGTGGCTCTGAATATACCGTTGAGTTCCTACAAAAGCTCAAAATCGAAATTGTCATCGAAGAAGATCAGGTGGAAACTGTTGTTGATAAAATTATCAATGCGGCTCGCACCGGTGAAATTGGTGATGGCAAGATATTTGTTTCTCCTGTGGATGAAATTGTTCGTATTCGCACAGGGGAAAAGAACTTAGACGCGGTTTAAGTGATGTTAGGGGGTGGGGTTACCTGCTCCCTCTTTGTCAGCAATTGTTAAAATTTCTGGAAAAAGAGCAGCAAAGGCTTGACCGCGATGGCTTAATTTTTTCTTAAGCTCAGCATCCATTTCGGCAAAAGTTTTTTGCACACTGGGAACATAGAAGATAGGATCATAGCCAAATCCATTGTTTCCGCGAGGGGTAGTAAGGATTTCTCCTTCACAGATTCCTTCTTTCTCTAAGGCAATTTTGCCATCTGGAAGCGCGATCGCGCAGGCACAGACAAATTTGGCTTTCCGATTACTACTATCTCCTAATTCTCGCAAAACGCGGGCGATCCGTTCTTCATCAGTATCCGCATATCTAGCCGAATAAATCCCAGGTGCGCCATTGAGGGCTTCCACGGCTAAACCAGAATCATCAGCGATCGCGCAGTTTTTGGTCGCCTTTGCCACAGTTTTTGCTTTTAAGCGAGCATTTTCCATAAAGGTAGTTCCCGTTTCTTCTACCTCCAAGTCTGGGGGCTTGAGAGCTAATTCCCAGCTGTTTAGGGAGGCAAGATAGTTCTGCATTTCAGCGAGTTTGCCAGGGTTACTGGTGGCAACAATTAATGTTCTCATCTGTTTTGTGTCTTCTAGAATGGAAGTATCACCCGATTAACTATACAGAGTTAATTTTCTCGTCTTGGGGAGATTTTGGGAGGAAAAGTTATGTTAGTCGTCTTATTAGAAGAGCAAATTCTATCACCAAAGCAAGTTTGTCAAAATTGCTTATTAGCGGATCATAGCGGACTTCCCCGCTGGCGAAAAGGACACCTTGGTTGTGGACGTGCTTTAAGATACTTAAATAACCAACAACCGGAACTCTATGAATGTCAAATGGGGTTTCGATTGGCTAACCTCCAATCCCCAAGCCAAGACACTGTAACACTAAAATCACAATAAGATCAAGGACTTAATAATATGGCTGGACGTGGAAACACCGAAATCCAAAACCGATTTTTTGCCGCTTTGCCTTACATTTTACCGCTAGTTTATGTCGTGCCATTTGGGGCCTTTTTATTTAGACAATTTCCAATTATTAGCATCATCTATCTTCCTTTACAACCAGTGCTAGCTATTTATCGGTTTCCTTTTGCGGGGCTGATTGTTTTCTTTGTTTTAATTTTAGCAGTGGTGAGAAATGAAAATATTCCTCACTTTATTCGCTTTAATACGATGCAGGCAATTCTCATTGATATTTTATTAATTTTAATTCGCTTTGCCACTCAAATTCTAAACCTTGGAGGCGGAGGAGGATTATTAATACAAACCCTCTTTAATACTATTTTTATTGGCACTTTAGCCATAGTTGTTTATGGAATTGTCCAATCAGCACGGGGCATTTATGCGGAAATTCCTGCTATCTCTGAGGCAGTTCATGGACAAGTTCGCTAGTGAAAAAAAACTATTTTTTAGGGAAATCTGAGTTAATGAGATGATTTTCTAATGAGCCAATGCCTTCTATTTCGATCCGAACGCGATCGCTGATTTGCATTGGCCCAATTCCTTGTGGGGTTCCGGTTAAAATTACGTCCCCCGGCGCTAAGGTCATAATTTCAGAAATGTAGGATAGCAACATTTCTACAGAAAAGACCATCTCATTTAAAAACGCCGCTTGCCTCGGTTCAGTTTCTTCGTTGACAAACGTTTGTAACTTGGCAGCTGTATTTAAATCTCTTACAATCCAAGGGCCTAAAGGGCAAAAACTATCAAAGCCTTTTGCCCGTGTCCATTGACCATCTTTTTTTTGTAAATCGCGGGCGGTGACATCATTAGCAATGGTATAGCCCCAAATGCGGCTTCTTGCCTGTTCTGGGGGACATTGATGGGTTCTTTCTCCAATGACTAGGGCTAATTCTCCCTCGTAGTCAACCCGTTGGCTAACTGGGGGATAATAAATGGGCTTTTGATGGGCAGTAACGGCAGTAGGGGGTTTGAGAAAAATTAAAGGTTCTTGGGGAACTTCTCCCCCCATTTCTGTCGCGTGTTGTTGATAATTTTTTCCCACTGCTATCACCTTTGTCGGCGCACAAGGGGAAAGGAGTTGATAAGTTTCTGGTTCGAGTTTTAAGTCCGTGGGTTGCCCCCCTATCCAAGCTGGGGCATCCAAGACTTGCACGCTGCGATCAAGCTGTAATAGCCCGTAATAGGTTTGTGCTTGCGTCGTTTTTACTCGGACGTAACGTTGTACCATAACTCAGCAACGGACATTGGTCAATTTGTTAAGAATTAACCAATAACCGATAAAAATCAAAAAGTGTACTCTGTTAATTGTACATTTCGATTTAAATGTCTAACTCCGTGAGGTTCAGTTTTGGCCCTTCCGTTTCGATAAACTCCCGACGAGGGGCAACGCGATCGCCCATTAAGATACTAAATATTTTATCTGCTTCCGCTGCATCTTCAATTTGGACGCGTTTTAGGGTTCGAGTTTCTGGATTCATCGTCGTTTCCCACAGTTGTAAGGGCATCATTTCTCCTAACCCCTTAAACCGTTGCAGGGTGTAATTGGCATTACTTGGGAACTCTCGCACTAAATTTTCCATTTCGCGATCGCTGTAACAGTAGTAATGCTGTTTTCCCCGTTCTACTTTATACAAAGGCGGACAAGCAATATAGACATACCCTTGTTCAATTAACGCCCGTTGATAACGGTAGAAGAAGGTTAAAAGCAAGGTTCTGATGTGCGCTCCATCAACATCAGCGTCAGTCATGATCACTGAGCGATGGTAACGCAGTTGAGAAACATCAAATTCTTCCCCTTTTACCCCTAACCCTAAGGCGGTAATCAAAGATTGGATTTCGTTATTTTTATAAATTTTGCTATCGTCGGTTTTCTCAATATTGAGGATTTTCCCCCGTAGCGGCAGAATGGCTTGAAAGCGTCTGTCTCGTCCTTGTTTAGCACTGTTATGAACAAAAACGCCACTGGCTAAGGCAAAGTTATGAGTATGGGGAACTTCAATATCATAGACATCTCTGGTTTCTTGTAGTGTTTCTATGGCGATGACATGAGGATGTGTATCGAGGACGGCGGTTGTTCTTTTTTGAGTTTCCCCTTTAGTCAGGACAGTTGATTGCAAAGTTAAGACATTTTTTGCCACGGGATTAGGAAAACTCTTTTGCTGAGAACTCATTAACGCATCATCAGCCGTTAGTTTGGCTGCGGCTTTATAACTGCCATCCCGTAACATGAAGGGATGATCTGGAGTGCAAATGATGGTTTCCCCATTATCTAATGTCACCTTAATGACTTTCGCATTGACCTTGGTTCTGCGAGCATTAATAATTTTCTCTAGCGCGATCGCGCCATCTTTACGAATGGTATAACAGAAGTTTTGTTTTCCTGCTGCCTCTTCAGCCACCAGTTGCTTAAAACTTAAACTGCGTCCATCAGCAAGGGCAACTTTAGTATCTCCATCAAAACAGCCTCCAGCGCTGTCACCTTCCACAATGAAGATTTCTGACTCAGCAGGATCACGGGAACTACAATCAGCGAGTTTACCGGGTAGGGGAGATGATTCTAAAACTGACTTGCGGCGGACTAATTCTCTTGCCCGTCGGGCGGCTTCGGCAGCTTTGAAGGCTTGCACCGCTTTTTCTAAAATAGCATCGGCAACACTAGGATTGAAATCTAGATACTCAGTGAGGGTTTCGCTAACTAAAGAATCAACAATTCCTCTTACTTCAGTATTGCCTAACTTGGTCTTGGTTTGTCCTTCAAATTCGGGCTCGGGAACTTTGACAGAAATAACCGCGGTTAACCCTTCTCGGATATTTTCCCCTGCAAGGTTAGCGTCATTTTCTTTTAATTTATTCCGCTTACGGGCAATACTATTCATTGTCCGCGTTAAGACGGTTTTTAAGCCTTCTAAGTGCGTTCCGCCATCAACGGTGCGGATATTATTAGCAAAGCCTAAAATCGTATCGCTATAGGCATCAATGCACCACTGAAAGGCAACTTCAACTTGGACTCCTTCTTTTTCTCCTTCTACATAAATAATGTCTTTGTGGAGGGGTTGTTTTTCTCCTACCATGTAGGCAACATATTCTTTAATTCCCCCTTCATAACAATAGGTTTCACTGCGTGGCTGTTCGGAGTTACGATGATCAGCAAAAGTAATTTTTACCCCAGCGTTAAGGTAGGCAAGTTCTCTTAATCGCCCAGCAAGGGTGTTATAGTCAAACTCAATGCTTTCTGTAAAGATTTCCTGATCAGGAAGAAAGCTGATTAAAGTTCCTGTCTCTGGACTGGGATCAGATTCACTTTGCAGTTCACTAACAGCAATTCCCCGTTCGTAGCGTTGTTTATAAGCGGTTTGTTCCCGTCTAACGGTGACTTCTACCCACTCAGAAAGGGCATTAACCACAGAAACCCCAACGCCGTGTAACCCTCCTGAAACTTTATAGCCACCACCACCAAATTTACCACCAGCGTGGAGAACGGTCATTACGGTTTCTAGTGCCGATTTTCCTGTGCGGGAATGCTTTTCCACAGGGATGCCACGCCCATTATCAGCAACAGTTACTGAACCATCTGCGTTAAGATCAATTTCAATGTGGGTACAATAACCAGCTAATGCTTCATCAATGGAGTTGTCCACGACTTCATAAACAAGATGATGTAGTCCCCTTGGGCCGGTGGAACCAATGTACATCCCAGGGCGTTTGCGGACTGGTTCTAGACCTTCTAGAACTTGTATCTGTTCAGCACCGTAACTATTTGTCATGGAACATCTCCGATTTTTAAGCGATAAGGCGTTTTAATTGCACGTTAGGGCAAAATCTTCGGAAATTGTAACATAAAAGGGTTAGTGAGTGCTTAAAGCTAGTTTCAATTAATTTTTTATTTCGGGTAGAGGGCTAAATCACTGACAAGGCTGATCATAAGTTCTAAACACGGAACATATAGTCGTTCCAATTCAGTTCCCTAGTGCAGCCATCTTGGCTACTACTAGGGAGCAAGATGCTCCCACTACTTTTAGGTTGCTGTTTTTTATTTGGAATCACTATAATAAGATTTTCATCGACTTGGCTTGGTTAATAAGCCCCAAATAAAGATAATCGCGATCGCGCCTAGAATAGCCATAAGAAGACTCGGAATTACCTCAGCAAAGGTTAAATTACGAAGGTCTGCTGTTCTAGTATCAAACAACTCTCGTCCAACCCAGCCACCAAGTTGTGCTCCCAGAATCCCTAACAAAATTGTTCCTAAGACACCTGTTTTTTGTTCGCCGGGATATATGGCTTTGGCGATTGTCCCAGCAATGAGTCCGAGAATTGCCCAAATAATAATACCCATAGTTTACGATTGGTTATGACTGGTTCCGACTAATCCTGTGGTGGGAGAACTGGCACTGGCATACTGTTTAATAGGGATGCGCCCAGCAAGATAGGCAAGTCGTCCTGATTCGGTGGCTAATCCCATTGCCCGTGCCATGGCTACAGGATTTTTTGCAAGCGCGATCGCGCTATTAATTAATAAAGCATCGGCTCCCAACTCCATCGCATAAGCAGCTTCACTGGGGCTACCAATCCCTGCATCAACCACCACAGGAACATTTGCTTCTTCAATAATAATCCGAACATTGGCTTCTGTTTTAATCCCTTGTCCTGATCCAATGGGCGCTCCTAAAGGCATCACTGTAGAACAGCCCACTTCTTCTAAGCGTTTGGCTAGTACAGGATCAGCATTAATATAGGGTAACACGGCAAATCCTTCTTTTATCAACTTCTCAGCCGCCTCTAACGTCCCAATGGGATCAGGGAGTAAATGTTTTGGTTCAGGAATCACTTCTAACTTGACAAAATTATTTTCCTCTTGCCCTAATAACTTTGCCATTTCCCGTCCTAATTTCGCGACCCGAATTGCATCCTCTGCCGTTTTACAGCCTGCGGTATTCGGCAACATCCAGATTTTATTCCAATCAATGGCTTCAGCTAACCCCTCATGTCCGGGGGCGTTATTTTGGACACGACGCACGGCAACTGTCACAATTTGACTGCCACTGGCGGCAATACTTTCTTGCATAATTTCGGGAGTCGGATATTTCCCACTTCCTGTGAGTAACCGCGATTGAAATGTTCTACCAGCAATCACTAAGGGGTTATCCTCTGATTGTGAAGCAGTGGGTTGGCTTTCTGTGGGGAAAGAAAGGTGGCTAACTTGTCCGTTTTTGTGACCATTCATAGAATTAGTGGTGAACCATTGACGAGTTTGTTTACTGTGGAAGCGTTGGGGAGAAAAATGAGCTAAGAGGGGATCAGCTTTTTGCTGACAGATTAAGTCCGCAATGAGTTCTGCGGTGATGGGGGCGAGTAAAATGCCATGGCGATGATGTCCTGTGGCTAAAAATAGATTTTCGTAATCAGATTGTCCCAAAATGGGCAATTCATCAGGGGTTGTGGGACGATACCCCCACCATGTTTCCTCAATTGACCAATCCGCTAAATTTGGGTATAAGCGAATCGCGCGATCGCTGAGGGTTTTTATCCCCAAGGGAGTATTTTTATCTGTCCAGCCAACATCTTCGACGGTTGCCCCAACGATTAATCTACCATCTTCACGGGGAATCAGATAAGTATTTGGTCCAAATAAAACCCGTTGTATGGGATAGGGAGACTCTGGCATTCGTAACGACATCATTTGCCCTTTAATTGGGCGCACTGGAAGTGGCAAGAGTTCTTTCACCCATGATCCTGTGGCTAAAACATAGGTGTCTGCTTTGATATCACCAGCAGTGGTTCTTAGCCTGGTAATTTCCCCTTTCTGTTTTTGAATCCCTTTAACCGTAACGCCTTCTCGCAAGGTTACTCCCATTTTTTGGGCAGCGGCGGTAAGTGTTTTCATTAACGCCCGATTATCCACTTGCGCGTCTTCAGGATACCACCAGGCGCCCTTAACTTCTTTACCGAGTCCCGATTGATAAAACGCTAAATCTGATTGTTCTAGCCATGTAGCGGGTTCAACGCTGGGAGAAGTTTGAGTTTCCTTGAGATCATAAACAGGGGCTAAAATGCCACAAGGAACATACCCCGTATCCAATCCCGTCATCTCTTCTAACTCGCTAATCCAATCTGGATAAAATTGGCGCGATCGCAGTGATAAGTCTAATAAGGGACTCGGGGGGATAGCTTCGGCTTGGGGGGCGATCATTCCACCTGCAGCAAAAGCAGCCGCCTCTCCTTGCTGACGACTAACAATTGTGACTTGTTCCCCGCGTTTTCTTAAAGAGAGCGCGATCGCGCTTCCAATAATTCCCCCACCAATTATGACAGTATGACTCATCGTTACCTTTATTAATCCTTTCTTCTTTCTAGTCTAAATACTTTTGCACCACATCCCATCCCGTCCAAGACACATAAGCTAACGCCAAAAATAAAACAGCATTTGTGGTAACGTGAAGCTGTCTCATCCTAGGACGTTTGGCACTAATTTGACTGGCACTTCCTGCTGATAATAATACCAATCCCACCACGGTTAAGCCAGCGATTAAATGCGGAGAATGTCCTAAGTTGCCAAAATGTCCAAGGGTGCCAATAATACCAATGCTTAAAAGCAATAATACCAAAATGACTAAAGTGATTCCCATTATGTAATGGAAGGGACGAAGCCACGGCGGACGTGGTGATTTCTGGCGACGGAAATAGTATAACCCAATGCCAGTTCCTGCTAGAATCCCATAAACAGTCACTGATAAGCCCATTGACCAAGCCGCAATTTTCCAAAGCCACAGAAACGAGGGTAAATCCACAGTAGTTCTCCTAATTAGCATTTATCAACGAGTCAGTTAAAATTGTACTCGTATTATTCTCAGCTCTTTCGCTAAATCAATGAATCAGTTCCCCTTACTTGTCATTTTGTCTTATTTAATTGGTCCAACCTTCATAATTATTAGTCACCTTGGTTCACTACTTCTACTGTTGACAGGGTTATCTTGGGGAGCAATGATTTGGATCATTTTACTATATTGGTTGCGGATGCTAAGTATCACTAGCATTTATCATCGACTGCTTACCCACAAAAGCTATCAAGCCCCCAAGATCATTTTATGGATAGGTTGCATTATAGCAGCATCTGCAGGGCAGATGGGACCGAATTGGTGGAAAGCACACCATTTAGTTCATCATAAATATGTTGAGCAAGATGATGATCCCCATTCTCCTCTTACCCCAGTTCAAGGGATTAAAGGATTTTTGTGGTCTCAAGGAGGTTGGTTATTATCTGCTCGCTTTTTCCCCGAAAAACTTCCCGTTGATGCTGAAAACGATCCTGTCTTGAAACTCATTGATCGATTACATTTTCTTCCTTTAGTCGCACTGGGAGGAATCTCTTATAGTATCGGTGGCTTAGAATATCTTGCGGCTTTTTTTGTTAGTACAACCTTATTGTTTCATGGTGTTCAAACCGTCAACTCTTTTAGTCATCTGTTTGGAAAACAACCCTTTATCACCACTGATTATAGTCAAAATAATACGTTGGTGGCATTTTTAACTTTAGGTGAAGGGTGGCATAATTGTCATCACGCCTTTCCTGCTTCAAGTCGCCATGGCATTACGATTGAGGGGGATAAAGTCGTTTATCTTCCTGATGTCACTTTTCGATTCATCAAATTACTGGAAGCGTTGAAATTAGCATCCAAACTGAAAATCCCAAATGAAAGAACCTTGCTAGCACGGGGAAACACTAATCTCGAAACCTCAAATCAAAACATCTCCTAAATTTGAGCGATGGGAATTGTAACTCAGTGTCAACAAACATTGTTAACTGCCGTTTGCAGTTTTGGGCTTAGCCAATCATAGTATTGAGGATATACAGGAAGACGTGGCTGTAATGTCCATCCCTTTGCTTGTAAAATCGCTTGTAAAGAATCAGGATGCAAATGCGGATAGTCAGGGTTAACCACATCAATTACCCCAATCCCCCCTAAATCAGTGGCTCCTGCTTCAATACAGGTCATTAAAAATTGGGAATCTGAGATTAAATTCGGGGGAATTTGGATGGCAATGTCTTCTGGAAGAATATCACGGGCTTTCGCAATCAGTTTCGGAAAGTCTGGGAGGTAAAATCCGTCTTTTTTCCAGGTTTGTTTACTGCCAAGACGATGGGGTTGTAAAATGACTTCTTGGATATGGTGGTAAGTTTGATGCTGTTGCGCGATCGCGCTGAGACTATCCCACCAATCTTCCTCTGTTTCCCCAATTCCTAATAAGATTCCCGTGGTAAAAGGAATTTTTAACTCTCCTGCCCAAGACAACTGTTGCAGTCGCACCTCTGGCTTCTTACTGGGAGCGTGTTGATGAACCGTTTTTAATAACTCAGGAGTCAATTGTTCTAACATTAACCCCATAGATACATTCACTTCCTTTAGTTGTGCCATTTCTGAATAACTCAGAGGGCCAGCATTCGTATGAGGGAGAAATCCTAACGCTAAAGCCAGTTCACATAACTGATAAATATGGCGAAACCACTTTTGACGGCGAGAGGAATTAGGATGAACCTCTCCAGAAAGAATCAAGATTTCCCATACCCCCTTCCTCTGTAAGGCTAGTAACCGTTTTTTCGCGTCCTCTAAAGTAATCCAAGTATCTTTTCTCGGATCAGTCCGAAAATTACAGTAAGAACAGCGATTAAAACATTCATAAGTAGGAACAAGGGTATAAGCAGGGCTATAGGTGATGAGATAACCCATAAAAATTATAGTTATTTAAGCTCGGTACACTCGAATGAGAACATTGAAGATTGTTCGTAATGTTTTTCCCAATGAAAATATTTTAAGGGTTTCAGCATTGATTTTCTTCTGTTTATGGCAAAATACTAGATCCCCCTAACATCTGTGATAAAAGCATGTAGGGGGATTATCTATTCACAAAAATTTTGAGAAATGGGATTGATTACTATTCCGCGGCTTCACGGGCTTCGGCAACCCATTCATCAAACTGATCTTGGTTTTCTTCTACCCATTCTTCAGCATGAGCGGTGATATCAGCTTCTGAGTCTTCCCCATCCTGCATTCTTTCATTTTGTTCGTTGATATCGTCAATGGGAATTTGCACTGATTCAAATACTGCAGCTGCGGCTGGATTCTCTTCTGCAAAATCACGGTTCGCGAGAACCCACATTTGGTCAAGGGCAAAGCCAAGGTTTTTACCATCCACTGTGGTGTCCTCTTCAGTGATTTCTCCATCTGGATCTTGATCTTCAGGAAGAGAGGTATAAGGAACTTCTAGCCACACCACATCTTCATCTGGTGTTAACACTGAGCTAACCCAAAGAGGAGTCCAAGTATAGTATAAGATGGGTTCGTCCTGTTCAAAGCGCGTAATCGTGTCTGCCATTAGAGCCATATATTGTCCCTGCTCATGTTCCACGGTATCCCGCAGTTCATATTCATCAAGGTGATGCTCAATGACTGTTTCACAACCCCAACCTGGGTTACAGCCAGTTAAGTTCGCTAACCCATCACCATCAGTATCAAAGAGTTCAGCAATTTCTGGATCTTGTAAGTCCTCAAGGTTGGTTATGTCATATTCTTCGGCGGTTTCCTTGTCAATGAGATACCCTTGCACCATGTCTTCAACGATGATGCCCATGCGTTGAAAAGCGTCATCGCCACCTGCTTCTGAGTAGTACTCACTGTGTAGTTTTTCCCAGTGAACTGCGGTAAAGTCTAAGCCACCGCCAGCAATATCGGTGTGCATGGTGGCATATTCTAATTCTCTGGGTTCAACAATGTCATAGCCTAGCTCTTCTAGCGCCATGGTAACGATTTCTGTCTGAAAGCGCTCTTCAAGAACACTGTAGGCGGGGGTTACTTGCACCCCAGCACCGGGTTGTTCATCCACTTCTTCGCCAATTTCTTCGTCAATGCCATTCTCTTCCACATCTAAGTCACCTGGTTCACACGCAGCAAGTCCTAATAAAACAGCAAAGCTAGCGGTTAGAGTTGTTAGAGATTTGAATTTTTGTACCATCATAAGTTCTACGTAAGTAATTGCAAATAAAAAGTGTATTCAGTATTAATTTTTTTCAATTGTAGTAAAGAGGGATCACCCCCCTTGGAGTTACCTTCCGAATTAAGCTCTACCTTAAATAAGCAAGATAGAGTGAGAAGTTAGTTATAAACTATATCTTAGTTCAGATTGTAGCTTAAACTTCTCTTAACTTTATAAAGATTTTCTTGATTCGTCAAGTTGAAGAGGCGATTAGTTGAGGAGATATTTCTTCTAAGGTATTAACGATTTCGATAAATTCTTTTTCTAAGCCTACTTGAGCGCGATTCGTTTTTCCTCCTAAGTAAAGGGAGTTTCCTTCTTGTAGAGCCCAAATTTGAGAATGAGAAATATAACTCATGATTACACCAACCATGAGTAAGCCAAAGCCTGTATAAACAATCGGAATTCCAGGATCTGCTTTAATTTGTAAACCTGTTGAACCGATTAAATCTAAGACTTTTAGGGTTACTCCTTCGACTTGAATTTCCATCCCAGGGCGGACGACTCCTGTTAATTTTCCGTTGGTATCGTAAACTAGCAATGTTCCTTTTAAGTCACGGGTTAAAAGGGAAACCCCTTGACTTAAGTCAGGTTTAATTGGAACCCATGTTCCCCAAAGATTACCTTCCTCTTGATTAAGTTTTGCCATGGGTAATTGGAAAACAGGGCTATTATTAATTTGAACTTTGACACCAGAAATGCCCCAATCAGTTTGGTAAAAAGTAACGCCGTCGTAGCGCAATGGGTGATTAACGTAGATGGTTTCTTGCTTGAGTTCATTTCCTTCGAGATCTACCACAGAGAGATCAGAGTAAAACTGGTCGATCGCGCCTTCGTTAGTATAATCAATCCAGAAATCATTAACCCTCACTTTCCAATCTTGAGGAACTTGTGACTGTGATAGTTTTCCCGCTTCAAATATATTTTTAACTTGGAAGGTTTCCCCTGTAGCAACCATTTCTTGCGCCATAAACCCTGTAAACGCGCCCCAAATTGCTCCCATTAAAATAATTAGCATACTAATATGAACAACAATGGGCCCAATACGTCCCATGATTCCTTTGCGGGCATAAAGCTGGTTTCCTTCCTGGAAAATTTTGTAGTTATGTTTTTCTAACTCAGGAATGAGTTGATCAACAGAAATATTACTCAGCTGACTACTGAGGGCAAGTTTTTCAAACTGACTGGGGCGTTTATAATATTGCCAGCGTCGGGCTGATTTGAGGGTGGGAATTTGTCGGGTAAAGCTACAGGCGGTTAAACTACTCCCAAAGATAACTAAAAGGCTCACAAACCACCAAGTGGTGTAAACATGATCTAAGCCCAGAGTGAGGATAACTTGCCAAGAAAGAAACCCTAATACTGCGGGTTCTTCGGGGTAGTTGTTTTGATAAAAGGAAACTGATTGCCCTTGTTCGATAATTGTACCAGTGGCACTAAAAAGCGCGATCGCGAGCAGTAAAATAATGGCAAGACGCAAATCTGCTAACCGAGAAATTAATTTTTGCCATCCTTTTTTTAGCCAAGAGAAGTTAAGGTTTATGGTATTATCGCTCATATAATTGCCAAATTAAAATTGATTTACGGGTAATCGTAATAACAGAGAAAACACACCAAAGCCAATGAGTAGCGCACCGCTAACAGGGCTAATCCAACTTCCCCAACGGCGAAATTCTAAGAACTTTTTAATTGAAGCGGTAAAAGTTCCAGCAATCACTAAGGGGGCAACATAACCACCTGTATAAGCGAGTAAAAGTCCAGCCCCTAAAATTAAATCTTGTGTATTGGCAACCCAAGCCAGTAAACTAGCTAATACTGGGGTACTACAGGGAGAAGCTACTAAGCCGAAGGTTAATCCTAATAAATAGGAGCGTACTGAGGCTGGAAAATCATCTTTAATCCATTGTGTTCCCCCAAAAGAAGGGAAACGAAGAGGAATAATCTCTAATAGGTTTAATCCCATAATAATCGCGATCGCGCTGACAATGATCGGTAAGCCAATGCCAATTTGTCCATAAACTCGTCCAAACCCTGCAGCAAAAATTCCTAATCCTGCTAAAGTAGTGGCGAGACCTAAGGCAAACCAACTAGATTTCCATAAGGCACTGCTTTGCCCTTGGGTGTCTGACCCACCAATATAACCAACCGTGATGGGTAACATGGAGAGCATACAAGGAGTGAGACTGGTGAGCAAGCCAGCAACAAAAATAATCCCAACGCTAACGGGAGTTAGCTGATTTAATTGTTCTGAAACTAACTGGTCAGCTAATTGTTGCACTTGGTATAGAACTAATTGTAAGTTTTCTAGCATAAGATCGCTATCAGGGATGGCAACATTTATTCTGTCTGTATCTTAACTTACAATAAACTTACCTTTATTGCTAATTTCTGCTTACTAATTGCTTGTTGCTAATTGTAAATTATTAATTTTAATGCTATGACTGCTTTACCCGCACCACAACCTTATTCAGAAGATCATAATTTTGGGGAAAATTTTTCAACTAAAGAAGCTCCAGTGACTACCCTCAAAGAGTTAGTGGCAAGTTTAAGCCGTGAACAAAATAAAGTTCAAAATTTATTAAGTTCTCTCGGATTTGCCCTGAGAAGTTTTAATAATCTCAATCAATTCTTAGAGATTATTCCCCTTATGGCAGCTCGGGTTTCTGATACGGATGGTAGTGCGCTTTTACTGTATAAAGGTGAAGGAAAAATCACTCTAGAACAATTACATTGTCAAGGGGGAGTAGAGTGTCAAGAAGTTCGTCATAGCATCTCAAAAGTTACTCGAAAATTAGCAAAAGAAAACTCAGAAAACCTTGGTGAAAACCTTGATCTCGATAGCTTAATCGAACAAGCCTTACCTCATGAAATTAAAGTTTTTGGCACACCTATTCTAACTAAAGGACGAGAAAGGGGCCGTCTTTATGTATTTACGCGCGATCGCGCTTATGAATGGACTCTCAGCCGTCAAAAATTAGTGCAACTGGTTGCTGATCAAGTGGCAGTTGCCATTGCCAATAATGATTTAACCCTAGAAGTCCAACAAAAAGAAAAGCTCGATCGCGAATTAGAAGTTGCCACCGATATTCAATTCCATCTCCTACCCCGAAAATATCCTAAAATCAAAGGACTCGACCTCGCCGCTGCCTGTCGCACTGCCAACCGCGTGGGAGGCGATTATTATGACTTTATCCCGGCTAACTACGATCAACCCCAAACTGATACCGACGCAGAAGGGGGGAGTACCGTTCCTTGGAGTATCGTTATCGGCGATGTTATGGGAAAAGGAGTGCCCGCCGGCTTAATTATGACCATGACACGGGGAATGCTACGGGCTGAAGTTTTAAACCACCATTCTCCAGCAAAGATTCTCGAACATTTGAACCGAGTGATGTATGAGGATTTAGAAAGCTCTCATCGCTTTGTCACCCTATTTTACTCTCAATACGACCCTCAGACGCGCCGTTTATCTTACAGTAATGCCGCCCATAATCCTCCCTTGTGGTGGGAAGCCAGCACTAACCTTGTCCATCGTTTAGACACTGCTGGAATGTTAGTGGGACTTGATACTAACTCTGAATATGAAGATAACACCGTACAACTCTCCCCTGGGGATACGGTTCTTTACTATACTGATGGCTTTACCGATGCTGTTAACCCCAAAGGGCAACGCTTTGAAGAAGAAAACCTGATCCAAGCCTTTCACCAAGCAGCCGCCCAGCACTATAGTTCAGAAGCGATTGTTCAGCATCTATTTGAGACAGTACAAGCCTTCATTGGCAATAAGAAAAAATTAGTTGATGACATGACCTTAGTCGCGATGCAAGTTCAAGAAACTAATTAATAATTTCAGCAGGTAGGGTTTCTCCCATTCCCACCTTCATTTCCTGTACAGCTTTCTTCGTTACAGAAGGAACAATCTCAAAAGAATGTTGTTTAATGGCAGCATCAATAAAACCTAAAAAGATAGGATGAGGCTGGTTGGGACGAGAACGAAATTCAGGGTGAAATTGAGTCGCCAAGAAAAATGCGTGATCAGGTCGTTCAATCATTTCTACTAGTCGCCCATCAGGAGAAGTCCCACCAATTACATATCCCCCTTCTAGGAAAAGACTACGATAAGCATTGTTAAACTCGTAGCGATGGCGATGCCGCTCATAAATCACTTCTTCTTGATAAAGACTGTAGGCGCGACTTTCTAAATTTAGCCGAGAAGGATATAACCCTAAGCGCATAGTGCCACCTAAGTCAACCACATCATGTTGTTCTGGTAGCAGGTTAATGACAGGATGCGGCGTATCAGGATCAAATTCAGCACTACTGGCTTCCTTGATATTGGCAATGTTACGCGCCCATTCCACTACTGCACAGTGCATTCCTAAACAAAGTCCAAGGAAGGGAATATTTTGAGTTCGCGCATATTCTACTGATTTAATTTTCCCTTCAATGCCGCGAATCCCAAAACCACCGGGAACAATAATTCCACTGACATCTTCCAGATAGGTTTGTGGGCTGTTGGCTTCTATTTCTTCTGCATCTACCCAACGTAACTTAACTTCACTTCCAAGCGCGATCGCGCTGTGACCTAAGGCTTCCACTAGAGAAAGATAAGCATCACTCAGTTGAATATATTTCCCGACAATCGCGATCTCAATTCCCTGTTGAGGACTTGCCATATTTTCAATTAGGGTTTGCCACTGACGCAAGTCGGGTTGTCGTTGTTCGAGATTTAATAACTGTAAAGTTTGTTGAGCTAACCCTTCTTTCTCTAAAATTAGGGGAACTTCATAAATGCTACTAGCATCTTGAGCAGTGATGACAGATTGTACAGGAACATCACAAAATTCGGAAAGTTTTTCTTTAATATTGGCTTTTAGAGCGCGATCGCAGCGACAAATTAGAACATCAGGTTGAATCCCAATCGAGCGTAATTCTTTAACCGAATGTTGTGTAGGCTTAGTTTTCATTTCCCCTGCTGAGGCAATCCAAGGCAATAAAGTCACGTGCATATAAACAACATTATTGCGCCCCACATCTTTCCGAAACTGTCGAATTGCCTCTAAAAAGGGTAATGATTCAATATCCCCAACTGTTCCGCCCACTTCTGTAATTACCACATCGGGATTCGTATTATCTGCCACCCGATGGATACGTTCTCTAATTTCTTGGGTAATATGGGGAATTACTTGCACAGTTCCCCCTTGATAATCTCCCCGACGCTCTTTATTAATCACCGCCTGATAAATGGAACCAGTGGTTACACTATTAAGGCGGGACATGCAAGTCTCAGTAAAGCGTTCATAATGCCCCAAGTCTAAGTCTGTTTCCGCCCCATCATCAGTGACAAACACCTCCCCATGTTGAAAAGGGCTCATCGTACCTGGATCAACATTAATATAGGGGTCAAGTTTTAAAATCGAAACTGAGTACTCACGGGATTTGAAAAGTCGCCCTAAACTAGCAGCAACAATTCCCTTGCCAATACTAGAAACAACCCCACCGGTGACGAAAACAAACTTAGTCATGCTCAATTCCTTCCCAAATCTATCTGTATTATTGTGCCATAGCTAGCCTTTATTGGGGAGCAACATTTTCACCGATCCAGTTAAGATAAGGAGTTAACCCAGCTTGAATGGGAAGGGCAATAATTTCTGGAACTTCATAAGAGTGCAGCTCCTTAATGCGAGCTTCTACTTGAGAATACTGGTTTAAGTCCGTTTTGATCATTAATTGCCATTCAGGATCACTATGGACTTCTTCTTGCCAAGTGTAAACCGACTGCACTGGCATCATACTGACACAGGCAGCATAGTTTTCCTTTACCAAACTTGACGCGATCGCGCGAGCTTGTTCTTCCGATTCTGCGGTCACTAATACCACACCGTATTGTTTCGTTTCATTCATAAGCGATTTCATATTCTTTTAGCCTTCCCCTCTAGACTAGCTTTAATCTCGTTCTAATCGTGGGATATCTGATACAGTTAAGCACAGATAAAGATGTGCTAAGGAAATAAAAGACCGTGTTTAGTCAAAAGCAAATGACTCAATGGGCAAAAAATGCCTGCTGTGCGCTTCTCATCGGTTTATTAACTATTGGACTGGTTAGTTGTGGAGGGGGAAAAACCCCCAAAACCGAAGAAACTAAAGAAGTTTCTAAACCCAAACCAGCCTTAACCGAAGTTGCACCACCTGCCATTTTTGAAGAATTAAGACAAACTTTAGATAACTATCAACCTCAAGTCTCTATTATCAGCCCCAACAATGGAGACATTATCGAAGATACTAGCGTTAGTATTGAAGTCGATGTGAAAGACTACCCACTATTCAAAAATGAAGAACTGGGAATGGGGCCTCATCTTCATGTCATCCTTGATAATGAACCCTATCGTGCAGTTTATAATGCAGATTCCCCCATTGTTTTTGAAGACCTTTCTCCTGGTACTCATACCATTCGGATGTTTGCCTCTCGTCCTTGGCATGAGAGCTTTAAAAATGAAGGGGCTTATGCACAAGTAACGTTCCACTTATTTACAGAAACCGAAAATAATAATCCCGATAGAGAAAAGCCGCTTTTAACCTACAGCCGTCCCAAAGGTACTTATGGGGCAGAACCAATTTTACTGGATTATTATTTGACTAATGCCCCCATACGACTTTTTGAACAAGAAAGTGATGCTGAGGTAGAAGTTAACCCTGCTTCCCAAAAAGAGTGGCGAGTTCGGGCTACTATCAATGGGGAAAGCTTTATTATGGATAGCTGGCTACCAGTTTATCTAGAAGGCTTTAAACAAGGGCGCAATTGGATTAAATTAGAGTTACTCGATGGAGATGGTAACCTCATTGCCAATGAGTTTAACACTGTAGCGCGACTCTTTAATTACCAACCTAAAGGAGAAGATACCCTTTCCAAGTTAGTTCGGGGAGAATTAACAGCAGAAGAAGCTCGGGTTATTGTTGATCCAGATTATCAAGTTCCTACGGAAGAGGAACCTGCTGAGGAAGTAGAAGACACTCCTACTGAACCTGTGGAGGAAGAACCTGCTGAGGAAGTAGAAGACACTCCTACTGAACCTGTGGAGGAAGAACCTGCTGAGGAAGTAGAAGACACGACTCCTACTGAACCTGCTGAAGAGGAACCTACTGAGGCAGTAGAAGAACCTGCTGAACCTGCTGAGGAGGAAACTACTGAGCAAGTAGAAGAAACGACTCCTGAACCTGTGGAGGAGGAACCTACTGAGCAAGTAGAAGAAACGACTCCTGAACCTGTGGAGGAGGAAACTACTGAGCAAGTAGAAGAAACGACTCCTGAACCTGTGGAGGAGGAACCTACTGAGCAAGTAGAAGAAACGACTCCTGAACCTGTGGAGGAAGAACCTGCTGAGCAAGTAGAAGAAACGACTCCTGAACCTGTGGAGGAAGAACCTGCTGAGCAAGTAGAAGAAACGACTCCTGAACCTGCTGAGGAGGAAACTACTGAGCAAGTAGAAGACACTACTCCTGCTGAACCTGTGGAGGAAGAAGCTATTCAGGAAGAAACTCCTTCTTCTCCACCTGAGGAAGTCACCCCAGAAGCTAGCGAGGAACAAGAAACGGTTACAGAAGAAGAAACTACTTCTGAGGCTGTAACTAAAAAAGATAGTTCTCTAACTGCTGAGACAGAAACAAAAACACAAACAGTACAAGACATAGACAAGTAAAGTAACTTGTGGTTAGTGTTGGGTTATGTCATAATGGCTAGCCCAACCTAATTAATGTTTTTCTAGTAATAAAGAATCACTAAATAACAAACAAGACGTAAAACATTTGGATTGTGTCAGAAAATCAAGCCTCTCGTCGTTCCCTAACTGGTATTGCTGGTATTGTCGCTGTCGCAACTCTTATTAGTAAAGTTTTTGGTTTAGTAAGAGAACAAGTTGTCGCCGCTGCTTTTGGGGTAGGGCCAGTAGCCAATGCTTATGCCTTTGCTTATATTATTCCAGGCTTTCTTCTGATTCTATTAGGAGGAATTAATGGCCCCTTTCATAGTGCCTTAGTTAGTGTTTTATCAAGACGAGATAAATCAGAAGCTGCGCCATTAGTGGAAACAGTTACCACCTTAGTAACTGGTCTTTTACTTTTAGTCACGATCGTCTTAGTAATATTAGCTCCGTTTTTTATTGATTTAGTTGCCCCAGGTTTAGCCACTAGCGCAGAAGGAGAAGAAGTGCGCTTAATTGCCATTCGTCAATTAAGAATTATGGCTCCTATGGCAATTTTAGCTGGACTTATTGGCATTGGTTTTGGAACGCTCAATGCCTCTGATCAATATTGGTTACCCGGTATTAGTCCCTTATTTTCTAGTTTAGCTGTGATTGGAAGTCTAGGGATTTTAGCACTCTCATTAGGGGGCGATTTACTTAACCCAGAATATGCAAGGCTAGGAGGGATGGTTTTAGCTGGAGGAACTTTATTCGGGGCACTTTTACAATGGTTAGTTCAATTATATGCTCAAGCGCGATCGCGCTTAGGAACATTTCGACCCCGATTTGAGCTTTCTAATCCCGGCGTGCAAGAAGTTTTAAGAATTATGGGGCCAGCAACGCTTTCTTCAGGGATGCTTCATATTAATGTTTATACTGACCTCTTTTTTGCTTCTTATATTGCTAATGCAGCCGCTGCACTAAAGTATGCTAACCACATTGCTTTAACCCCGTTAGGCATTATTTCTAACATGATTTTAGTGCCAATGTTGCCTGTTTTTTCCCGTTTAGCCGCTCCTGAAAATTGGGAAGAATTAAAAACGAGAATCCGTCAAGGGTTATTGCTTTGTGCTTTAACCATGTTGCCTCTAACCGCTATTCTAGTAACTCTTTCTACTCCTATTGTCCGCTTAATTTATCAGCGTTATGCTTTTGATGAAGCTGCTTCCGATATTGTAGCTCCGGTTTTAATGGCTTATGGGCTAGGAATGTTTTTTTATTTAGGCAGAGATATTTTAGTGCGAGTTTTCTATGCCCTTGGTGATGGTAATACGCCATTTCGGATTAGTTTAATTAATATTTTTATCAACGCAGGATTAGATTTCTTCCTGATTAATTTATTTCAAACTCCAGGCTTAGTTTTTGCCACTATTGGTGTTAATTTAATCTCAATGGTAATTATGTTATGGGTGTTGAATAATCGATTAAATGGACTTCCGTTGTTGCACTGGAGTAAAATAATTGCTTTTCTATTTATTGGCACTGTATTTGCTGGTATCGGGAGTTGGGGAATTAGTCAACTTTGGGAATTATGGTTAGGATACGATAACTTAATATTACAAATCGGACAAATTGTCTTTCCTTCTCTAGTCGCCTTTTCTATCTTTTTTCTAATTGCTAGTTGGTTAAAGTTACCGGAATTAAACATCTTAATAGAGCGCGTTAAAAGTAAAGTAAAAAGATAATTGCAATAAATACCTTAATTTCTCCCTAGGGGGGGAATTAGCTTGAGTGTCAAAATATGAAGATGCTCACGCTTCACTCGGTTCCATCATAATCTTTGATTTAATGGGAAAGCGCCAATGAGTAATCCTGAGATGCAAACATCAAATTTGCCAACTTATAAGCAACTCTAGCACCCACATTTCCATCCCATTCATCCTCAAGATTATTCAAATTAGGAGAGACTTCACATAAATCAAAACCAATAACTCTTTTTCCAGCTTTCACTAAAGCGATGATCAAGTAAATGACTTGATTAAAGTCTAACCCTCCTGGAACAGGAGTTCCAGTATTAGGACAAAAATGAGGGTTTAACCCATCAATATCAAAGCTAATATAAACTTGCTCGGGTAAACAATTAATAATTTCCTGACATTGATTTGACCACAAATAGCCCTGATAGGCTTTATCTTTGATTTCCCAATCAGTGAACCAAGTGACTCGCTGATCTTGATCTGCTTGCTCTCTTTCTCCCTGAGAAAAATCTCTTAATCCCACTTGAATTAAATGGGAAATTTCTGGCAGCTTTAATACATTGTGCATAATGGAGGCATGAGAATAAGTAAACCCTTCATAAGCCTTTCTCAAATCAGCATGAGCATCAATTTGTAAAATTCCATACTCTCCATAATGTTCAGTTAGTGCTTTTATATAACCATAGGGAACACTATGATCGCCGCCAATTAAGCCAATTAGTTTATTCTGGTGTAATAGAGCTTTGGTTTGATTATATACCCAATGATTCAGTTCTTCACAAGCATCGTTAACAGTTTTTAATTCTGATTGAATTTTAGAATCTTGATAAGATTTCCCCTCTTCCTGATAAGTAATTACTGTTTTAGCAATACTTCTCATTTGCTTATTTTTAGCTTTAATTACTTCAGAAATAGGAATAGTATAATGACCAATTTTCCAGGCTTCAGCAACATGATAATCTGTGGGTTCTAGTTGTACAGAAGCATCAATAATCGCTTGGGCACCGTTAACTGTTCCCCCGCCATAAGAAGTAGTAACATCCCAAGGAACAGGAAAAAATACAAATTGAGACTCTTCAAGAGAATAAGGAAATCCTAAAAATTGACCATTGGGACGGGAAATATCATCAGGATCAACTAAATCAGTATGTAGTCGCTTCATTATATCAAGTCCTAAGAAAACTACTTTTTATTAATTTAATATAAAATTTCTGCAATTGAATTTTAATTACTAAGAAAAGCGACGGCGAAAACGCTGATCAAAATGGTGTTTTTTTTGGTTATTACAGCGACGACATAACGTTTGTAAGTTACTAATATCATTTGATCCACCGTTAGCGATGGGAATAATATGATCCACTTCTAATGCAGTTTGAGTTTGCTTCTTTCCACAGCTTCGACATTGGTAATTATCTCGTTGGAAAACATACTCTCTCACTTCTGGGGGAATGACAATTCGCGAGGTTGCTTTTTGAAAGCGTTTCTTCTTCATGATTGCTGATTTCTCACATTGTCTAAAGGTGATTCTGGTTCATCGGGGATAAATTCCAGCGTGATTCTGACTTTACCTGTTTTCCAATGACTTTGAGGCGATAAAACTTTACAGTTAATTCCTTCTTCTGTCCATTTTTTGGCTTCTTTTTCTCTCCCTTCGGGATTCTTCCAGCTAGAAACTTTCTCAGAAATTATTTTTGTTAGTAGTTGAAGAAATTCTTCAACCGTAAAAGTTTTATTCAAAAGTGATCTCTGTTTATCTTGAGTAGAAATTACATCTTGTCGATTTAGCTGTATATATTTATTATTCATATTTATGCTACTCTATTAACTCCTTTTAATTCTATATACTTGATTAACCGATCCTACTTTATTGACGAAATTTATTCAAAAACTGATGATTTTGGCTTTCTATGTTTTCTTCTGTCTCAACTTCATCGGGAATAAATTCTAGTTCAAGTTTGATTCTTAATTTTCCCTTTCTCCAGTCTTGATTAGGAGATAGCATTTCACACTCTCTTCCCTCTGAAAGCCATGTACTTAAAAGTCTTGGTGGTATTGCGTTTTTACTTTGATTAGTTAAAATTAATTGGAGTTCCTTTAGAAATTGCTCTGACTTAATAAAAGTATCATGTTGAATTAAGCCCTGCGGTGGCATGCAAATTACTTCTTTACCTTCTAAAGTTTCTATATTTTGATTCATTATTTTCACCTCTTATGATTCCCCATTACGAAAATTATCTAAAGGAGAGTCTGCTTCTTCTGTTTCCTCCCATAATTCAAACTCAATGTTTAGTTTGACACGAATTTTTCCCCTGCGCCAGCCTTTTGTATCATAAGCTCGCATAATTTCACAATCTACCCCCTCTTCAAACCATTGAGAAAAACGATTTAAACTGTCTCCAGGTATTATTTTGATATTATTTAGTCTGAGATTATGAGAAAATTTATCATTGAGATTTTGCCCCCAATTATTGTATTGAATAGATTCTTTCAGGCTTTCTAAAGTTGAATCAGCTTTTCTCACTTGATCATCATAGAAGCCAATCACATCATCTTCTTGCCACTCAATTTTTCTATATTGTTCTTCCATTTTTACTTATCTCCTAATCTATTTGAATTACGGGACACATTTAGTAAAGTTTCTAGATGTTTATTCATTGGTTTCACTGATTATGATTCCTCATTACGAAAATTATCTAAAGGAGAGTCTGCTTCTTCTGTTTCTTCCCATAATTCAAACTCAATGTTTAGTTTGACACGAATTTTTCCCTTACGCCATCCTTTTGTATTCTCAGCCCGCAGAATTTTACACTCTACACCCTGTTCAAACCACTGATTGCTACTTTTAGATATAGGAATTGTTGAATTTTTACTAATTCTAATTTTATGATCTAGCTTTTGTCTAAAAGTCCTTCCAAGTTCAGAATCTTTAATTGACATCTCCATGGTTTCTAATAATTGTGACATTTTAATAACATCTTGCTCTGAGAAAGCAATCACATCATCATTTTGCCATTCAATTTTGTTTAAATTGTTTTCTTCTTGCATACTTAAGTTATCCTCCTTATTATTTACTGAAACTAATGATTACTTGCGAAACTCGTCTAAAGATTTTTGATCAGTTATTTGAATGTCGTCTTCTGGTTCAGGATCATCAGGGATAAATTCAAAACGAATGATTATTTTACCTTTCCTCCATCCTTTACCATCCTGTTTTAATACTTCACAATTATTAATAAAATCTGGAAATATAGATATAGATTGATTTATTTCCTTTTGAAAACGTTCCCTAATCCAGTTATTCATTTTCTTTTTAATTTGCTCTAGTTTAGTCGTTTTATCAAAATCAAAGCGATCATTTTTAATATGAACAACATCATGATTATCTAGAAAATTATTTGGGTTAGTCATTCTTACTCTTATCTCCTCATTTGCAATTATCCAATATAACAAGAGATGGGTAAATGTTACCCACCTCAAAAATGTAGATTAACTGGTGAAGACAATGTCACTTAATTGATGATCGTATAGTTGCATCGCTTGCAAACAGGAATTAATTGCTCTCACCGCTTCATTATACTTTTCAACTTTCTCTAGAGTTTCTGCTTGTAAACGCTGATTTTTGGCAATACGTGCTTCCGCTTCTTGTTCGAGGGTTTTCTCTAAATTAGTACGGGCTTTTTCATATTGCTGTAAAATGTGTTCCGCTTGCTGATCCGCCATGGGTAAAAGATTCTTTTTCAAGGTATTATTAATGGTTTGGCGGAAATGACTGCGAATGGTTTTATCTACTTTTGGTTCAAAGTCTAGCTTTAAAAGTTGGCGAATTGAGGGTTCAGCTTCTACCATACTTTCTGCATCATAACTTTGAGAGGTTTGTTGTAAAGTTTGACGAAATTGATAGATAGAGAATGTTCCTTCATCATAAAAACGAGGGCTTTCTCGCACGTAACGATCACATTCCGTATGAGCAGCATTTTTCATGGCAACTTTTAAGTTATTCTTGATGGTTTCTAGTTCATTTTCAATTCCACTATCATCTCCTAATAAACGATAAAGCTGGCGATAATATTCTTGATGACGGAGTTTATCTAGTAACCGTTGACAGTAGTTTTCGATGATTAATTGGGCACTTTCTTCTAAGACTTTTTCTAACTCATTGGCGAGATAGTATAAAGCCTCAACTAAGACAGCAATTAAGGGGGCGGTAGAATTTTGGGGATGATTATAGGTGGCTCGACTGTAAGCATCTCGCACGGAAAATGTTTGTAATAATTCATCGAGGCGGCTTACCATTCGTGCTTGCAATTTATTAAAGTCGGCTTCAAAGGCGTTATCTTCATTAATAATGACTTGGTTAACTTCTTCAGAAAGATGCTGACGGAATTGTTCCCCCACTGCTTTTAATTGCTGATTGAGTTGTTGTAACTCTTGGTTTTTCATGGACTCAATTTCTTGGGGTTGGTTGATTAATTCCCGATAATTGGCTGTCCAATGTTGACTAAGCTGAATACAAATTTCTTCTAAGTCATCAGCAAGAGTGATAAAGAGTTGGGGGCGTTTTTCTTCGGTGAGATAACGGGTAATGGCGGTGCGAAATTCCTCAATTCCACTATCTTGAATCAGTTGATTAATTAAGGGGTTTCCCCATTGGTTTAAGATGCGAACATAGTTTTGGTTGGGGGTTTCATGACTGTCGAGATAAACCCGAAAGATGGTGTTTGCTAATTTCCCTGAGTTGCCACAATAGTTGTTAAATTCACTGACAAATTGGGGCGTGTTTTCTTCTCCCCCTAAGGTTTTCATGCTGTCAGCAAAAATGGAGTCTAAACCAAATCGATCGCGCTCACTGGTTTTTCTAACTTGACTCCCATAAAATCCTAATAAAGCACTGGTTTGATAAACGCGATCGCTGTCCCAAAATTGTTCGGAAACCAGTTCTTCTAACCGTTGACGCAATTGAGCATTATACCACGTTTCATCAATACGATTAAAGACATAAAAAACGCGATCGCGCACCCCTGGATTACTTTTAATTAACTCTAATAGTTCTGTTTCTTCTGTAGTCATTTCCCCAGCCGCAGCAGGCTTTAAAACACAAACCACCGCCGAAGTATCAGGGTCTTTAATTTTATCGTAAGTCAAAGCGCGATCGCGCTCTACAGGTGCATCAATACCGGGGGTATCAATAATGACATTTCCATCTGCTAACAAAGGATGATGACAGTAATATTCCAACCGTTTTAAAACTGCACTATTACTTCCACGGCGGGCATAATCTGCTGCTTCTGTCAAGTTATCAAAATTAAATTCTCGCATGGGATAAGTTCTATTTTCAGTTTGCCCAATGTGATCGTGATTTTTCTGATATCCTTCAATTAAGAGAGATAAAGCCCTAGCTTGTTTTGCACGTTCAGAACGTCCTTCTCCCCCTTCTTGTTGGATAATCTCACTACAGCTTTTGTAGAGAGCATTCATAGAATCTACATCATCAAGATCGCTAGGAGAATTTAACCCCAAACTTGAACAAAGAAACGCTGCTTGCTCTACAATTTCTGCTTGAGATAAAAAGGTTATGATAACTCGTTCTTCTTCTGCTTCTGCATATTCAATGGAACATTCTGTTCCCGTGGCGTGTCCTTCTGCACTATAAAGTAACTCTCGCTCTAACAGTGCATTAATTAACATTGACTTTCCCGCACTAAACGCCCCAGCAAAGACAATGTAGAATTTCGGCGCAACCACCTTTCTTAAGTCAGCTTCCACTGCGCTAGTATTGGGTTTAGGGTAAAGCGTGTTTTCTTGTCGTAATAACTCTAATATTTGGTTGACTTTTTCAGATAACTGTGAGCACTCTTGAGGAAGTTGTGTCATAATACTTTATTTGTTGTAATTCTGGGATTACTCTAGTCTTACCCTAAATTTTTCAAAACGTCGAATAAGATCACAAAAAAATATTATGAGTCAAAAAATAGTAAATTAATAAAAGAGGTATTAGTCCTTTGTCCTTCGTCCTTTGTTGTTTGTAAACCAATGACTAATGACTAATAACCAATACAGACTAAGAAACGCTATACTTAATTTAAAGCTGTGCTAAAGTATCTAAATCAAACTGAGCTAGCCATTCCTTACGAGACTCTTCATTAAATTGATCGCTACGAGAAATAATTTTAACTTGATAACGATCGCGCACTAAAACAGCACTGGCTTTACTTCCTTGATTAACAACAGGATAACCTTTAATCATCTCAGAGCTATCCTTAAATTTATTGCTAGCACTGGGATTATTTGCAATATCAGAAATTGAAAGTAAGGCTAACTCTTCTCCATCTTCTTTTAATTTTGCTTGAGCAAATCCTCGTTTTTCTTGCGTGTAAATAATTTGGTAGGAATCTTCAGTTTTGGGAAAATAGCGATTAAGTTCTCCTCCCTTAACCGCATCTTCAGCAACTGCTGTAGCTTGGGGCTGGGTACTTTCTTGTTGTGCGCCTTCAAAGCGAGAAGTAGGCTCATTATTACTGCAAGCAGGCGTTAACAAGAAAATTGTAATAACAAGAATTAAGGAAAGGATAGAACGAAGTTTAAGCATGGGGATTATTTTCTTCATAAAAATACAGATAAAGTGAGGTTAACCAAACAAGAATTAGCAACAGATAAGGGTAATTTTATCTTACGATAGAAGAAGAAGATCAGTATTTATTTGGAGGGTACTTCGTGAATCAGAACTTCCCCAAAATAGCACAATTGAACCTTTCAGGGGTGGGCTGTTGGCTAACCTTGATCGTGATCGGGTTATTATTAACTTCAGTGGGGCTCGGCTGGGTTGTCAATAGTTTATTAATTGTTTTAGCCTTAGCAATTATTTTACCCGCGATCGCGCTGGTTGGGGCGCAATGGTGGTTACGACGCAACCTAGTAGAAGATCAATGCCCCGTTTGCCAATACCAGTTTACAGGGTTTAATGGTACGATGTCCCGTTGTCCGAGTTGTGGTGAACCCCTCAAAATAGAAAAAGGCAAATTTCAGCGAATTACGCCACCTGGTACAATTGATGTGGATGCAGTGGATGTGGATGCGTCGTCGGAGTGAAAATACGATATTGTTAACATACAGAAATATTCCTCACGGTTGCTAATTTTCAACTATGACTCAGCAAATACAGTGGGTAAACGCTATCTCAACTCGTCTCTCCCTCGAAGCCGCCATTTCAGAAGTAACTGAACGCATCAGTGAGCAGTTATCTGCATCTGCTGATTTAGGATTTTTATTTATTTCCTCGGCTTATGCCAGTGAATACCCCCGTTTAGTGCCTTTACTTTTGGATAAACTTCCCATTAAACTCCTCATTGGTACTGGGGGAGGTGGAATTATTGGCATTGATAGTGATGATCAAGCCCAAGAAATTGAAGGGAATCCTGCTTTAAGCCTCACAGTTGCCCATTTACCCAATGTCAAAGTGCAAGGATTTCATGTAAGCGCTGATGAAATTCCAGACTTGGATAGTTCTGCCCAAGCATGGGAAACTTTAACAGGCGTTTCTCCCCAAGAAGAACCTGATTTTATTTTACTAGCTGATCCCTTTTTCTCGAAAGTAAATGATTTACTCGAAGGGTTAGACTTTGCCTATCCTCAAGGGAAAAAAGTAGGGGGATTAGGAAGTGCCATGGCGATGGGAATGCAAACAGGATTATTTTACTATGACAGTGAAAAAACTGAGGAAACCGCTTTATTAAGGGAAGGTATTATAGGAATTGCCCTTAGTGGTGACATTAAAGTGGATACGATTGTTGCTCAAGGATGTCGTCCTGTGGGGCCCCAATATCAGATTACCAAAAGTGAGCGGAATGTGCTTGCAGAAGTGGCTACAGTACAAGAAGATGGCGTAGAAAGCCCAAAACCACCTTTACAAGCCCTGCGAGAGTTGATGACGGAGTTAAGCCCTGAAGATCAAGAGTTGGCGCAACATTCTTTATTTTTAGGCATTGCTCGGGATGAGTTTAAGCTAGAGTTACAACAGGGGGATTTCTTAGTACGAAATTTATTGGGAGTTGATCCAAAAGTAGGCGCGATCGCGGTAGGAGATAAATTACGACCTGGACAGCGGGTTCAATTTCATCTCCGAGATGGAGATACTTCCGCAGAAGATTTAGAAATGCTATTACAACAGTATCAGCAACAGGAGATTAGTTCTTCTTCCCCTGTGGGAGCGTTATTATTTTCTTGTTTAGGGCGAGGAAAAGAATTATACGGAAAACCGAATTTTGATTCCGAATTATTCCGCAAGTATTTAAGTCAGATTCCAGTGGGAGGATTTTTCTGTAACGGGGAAATTGGTCCCGTGGGAAATCAAACCTTCTTACATGGTTATACCTCGTCTTTTGCAATTTTTAAGCCAGTTCACTCAAATTAGGCTTCAAACCCGATGGTAAAGTTGTTTATTTTTAGTTGTATTTAGGGACGACGCTTGAAAAAATATCGTTTCCTTAATTCTCGCAAACGTGGATGAGTGCGATAATAATAACTTTCCCATTGTTGCAATATCCCCTTCATTACATCCCATGTAGAGGGAGACGGAAAATTAATCTTCCCTAGCTGTTGAATTTTAAGGTTTTGAGACATGGCTAAAGCAATAACACTTACTAATTCTTGGGCATGATTGCTACAGCAATGCCCCCCTAAAATTGTCCCATTTTTGTGAATAATGAGCTTTAAAAAACCTGTGGGCTCTCCTTGGCTAAGATGAACTAAGTTATTCTTAAAATATTCCTTAAAAATTACAAAATTTTGTCCATAACGTCGTTGTGCCTGAGCTTCACTTATGCCCACTCTTCCTAAGTTGGGAATGCTCTGAATAACATAAGGAATTAAGTGATAATTAACTTGAAATAATGGCAGAAATAAGGCATTTTTAAGAGCAATTTCTACTTCATGCTGTGCTAAATTGAAAAAGTCATACCCCCCGACAATGCTGCCACAGGCATAAACTTTTTGATTAGTTGTTTGTAAATACTTATTGAGAATTACCCCTTTCCCATCATAATCAACATCAATTCCCTCTAAATTTAATCCTTCAATATTAGGAGAGGTTGCAGGGAAAATAATGATTTCATCTGTTTTAAAATTATGCTTTCCCAGTCTTAGAGCTTTTTTTCCATTAAACTCCTGAATCTCTAAAAGAGGACTCTTGGTTAAGAGATTAATCCCATTAGCCTCTAATTGCATTTGCAACCAATAGCTTATTTCCTGATCTTCAGCAGGTAAAAGGTGAGAGTTAGCTACTGCTAATGTTACTTGTTTATTCAGACTTGCTAAATTTTGTGCTAAACTAATGGCTTTAGGATCTTCCCCAATAATTGTAATATTATCAGGTAAATTAGGGAGAGTATTTTGAATTTTTAAATCCGAGAATGTTAAGTAGCCAACGCCGGATAAATCAGAAATATTAGGAAGAATAGGAGTAGTTTCGGTTGCGATTAAATAAGCACGGGCTTGGATTTTTTTTTCATTTATAATGAAAGCCTGTTTAGGAAGCCGACAAAATTCTCCTTTTCCTTCAATAACGTCCACTCCCTGAGCTTCTAATTTTACTAAATTGCTTTCTTCTTGGAAAATTGTTATCACTTCTTGGGCCCATTCTTGATAGGTTTCTATGGGGGGAAAAGAAGGGGGGATGATGTTTTCCCACTTTTGGGCAATTTGAGTTAGTTGTGTCAGAGTAAAGTTATAAAGGCTATCAGCTTCATCAGAGCTAGAAATGTCTTGAGTAACTAGAGCAACTCGGGCTTCCCAAAGACTCGCCTTTAAAGCTGCATACCTGCCAGTAGCAGTGTTACCAATAATAATGAGATCATAAGAAAAGATGGGAAAAGGCATATCCAGTTTTTATAGTCGGCAACACAAGCTTATTCAGTCTATGTTAAATATTGGCATATTTCGAGGAGAAAAATAGATGATTGATCATTTAAAGTGGCTCAAACCGCGATCGCTGCCATTGCTTTTCTCTACGGCTAGCCTCTTTTTACTATCTCTTCCAGCCTCCGCCGCCGAAAAGGTTTATGTGTCTTTAGGGTTACTCGAAATTTCGGTTTCTGTGGATTCTCTCGAAAAATATGCAGAAGATGGAACAGTTACACCTGAGTTAGGGGCTTACACACGGTATTTAAATCAGCAACAAAAGCAACGATTACAAGAAGTTTTAACTATACCTGCAGAACTCGATACGATCGCGATCTCGCAGTTTCTCTATTCCCCGCAAGGAGAAGCAATCCTGAGACAATTTGGAGAAATTGTTGATACTAAACACCGTCAGGGGGGATTTTATGCCATTCGCGCTGGTCTAATTTTAGCCTCTGCTAAAGAGGAAGAACTTACCTTACTAACTTTTCTGCGACATTTCCCCACTGAAGGGTTACGTATTAATTCGGGTCGGGGATTTGAACTGGTTAACCAACTCAGCCGTTTTATTCGGGAAACAGAAGAAGCAGTTACTCTTATTAAAGGTAAATCTCAAGCTCAGATTTCTTTATCTACACAAGACGATTTATTTCTCCATGATCTGGAGTCTCAAGGGAATGTAGCATTTCAAACTGAAAGTCTTCGCTTAGTAGATCGAGAGCGAGATTTTGTAAGAGTTGGCGTTCGTTCACCGTCACAACGTGAAATTCTAGCTGAACTCTACCTCCCTGAGACTTCAGAACCACCACCCTTGATTATGATTTCTCATGGCTTAGGGTCAGATCGTCACACTTATGCTTATTTGGCTGAGAATTTAGCTTCCTACGGTTTTGCCGTGGCAACCATTGAACACCCCGGAAGTAATGTTCGTCAGTTGGAATCTTTGATGATGGGGTTAGAAGGAGAGATTAGTCCTCCAGAAGAATTAGTCAATCGTCCTCTAGATATTCAATTTTTACTCGATTATTTAGAACAGAATTACTCTGAAGATATTGATACTAATAATGTGGGAGTCATTGGGCAATCTTATGGAGGGTACACGAGTTTGGCGGTTGCAGGCGCAACTATTGATTATCCAACAGTTGCTAGTCGATGTGATAACCAAGACAAGGCGGCGGTTTTAAATTTATCCCTATTGTTGCAATGCCAATTAACTCGCCTTCCTGAAGAGGATTATCAGTTTAATGATCCTAGAATTCAAGCAGTTTTTGCCATGAATCCCTTTGCCAGTAAAATTTTTGGAGAAGAAGGCATGGCAAATATTGATGTTCCCACTTTAATATTAGCCGGAAGTGAAGATACAGTCACTCCAGCTTTAACGGAGCAAATTCGCCCGTTTACTTGGTTAGATGTTCCAAATCAGTATTTAGTTTTACTGAAGGGGGGAACTCACTTTTCCCTGATTCCTCCAGCCGAAGGAGATGCGATTGCTATTCCTACTGAAGCGATTGGTCCCGATCCTGAAATTGCCCAAGGGTATGTGGAAGCTCTGACAACAGCTTTTTTTAAGACGCATCTTGCTCAAAAATCAGAGTATCAAGCCTACCTTAGTCCAAACTATTTTCAACAAATCAGTCAGTCTCTAATGCCGATTTTTTTAATCAATCGACTCTCTCCAGAAGAACTCGCTAATTAGTGAGATTAATAATGTCATTGATTGAGAATTGACGCTGTTGTTTGAGATGTTCTAGTCGCCTTTGCACTTCATAAAATTCTTCCATATAGTAATGAATTGTCTGTTCATCATTACTCGCATCAAGCCATTGTTGTAAGCAGTAATGTTTCTGTTTCTCACAAGCAGTTTGTTCTAAAGTCGCGATCGCGGCTTGTACCACTAACCCAGGGCGTTGTAAGTCGGTACGAGTGGTTTCTTGTAAGTAAATAATACTTCTAACCAGTTTTTCTTGTTCTGGAGTTTGGATCATTTCATTTTCTAGCTGGCGTAAGAGACGATTATTCTCTTGATGATCACGGCTGAAATCATCGGTTTCTTCTAACTGGACAATTTTCTGCCATAACCAGCGATGGGGAGATAAGCTAAAGAATAATTCTTTTTCCTCTAAGGTTTGGGTAATTTGCTTTCGATAGCGAGGACAATGGAGATAAACTCGTAATAAAAGGGCTTCTGCTTGTCCTAACAGTTGACTGGCTGTGGGAAAATTGGCAATTTGCTTTTGCTTGGAAGTTTGGGATGGGGCTTTGGCTTGGGGTTTTCTCAGTGCTTGACGGAGACTTTCGGTATAAAGGGAAACTTGTTGCGAGTCGCCTTGACTCAAAATTTCAGCACAGTGACGAAGATAGTGGCTGCGTAGAGTTGGGGTTTGAATATGATGAAGCAGTTTCACCATTTCATTCATTACTTGCTGCGCTTGATCCGCTTGCTTTAAGTCTTTATCAGTAACTAGCTGTTGAATTTGCCAGTCTATCCACAGAGGCGCGGTTTCTAATTGCTGTCGGTATTGTTGGGCTGCGTTTTCACTTTGATGTAAAAATTCATCGGCATCTTTTCCCCCTGGAAGGTTTAAAATGCGGAGTTGGACTTGCCCTGCATACACAAGCGGTTCAACTTCTCCAATGGCGCGTTTGGTGGCGGTAATACCTGCTTGATCAGCATCAAAATTAAAGATGATTTGTTTGGATTCGGTGTAGCGTAGAAGTTGACGGATTTGATCTTGGCTAAAGGCTGTTCCTAAAGATGCAACCACAGGTTTAATTCCCACACTATGAAGCGCGATCGCGTCAAAATAGCCTTCAACAACAATGACTTGATCTTCTTTACGAATTGCGTCTCTGGCTTTATCAAGGGCAAAGAGGGTTTTACTTTTATCAAATAAGGGGGTTTCTGGGGAGTTTAAGTATTTGGGTTCACTGTTTCCTAAGGTACGACTGCCAAAGCCAATCACGCGCCCTTTTGCATCTTTAATCGGAATCATAGCGCGATCGCGAAATCGATCATAATAGCCATTTCCTGACTTCCGTTGCTGAATTAATCCTGCTTCTTCTACTAACCCCACAGGATAGCGTTTTTGTTCCACTAAATAGCGATAGAGAGTATCCCAACCTTGGGGTGCGTACCCTAATCCCCAGCTAGCAATGGTTTCTTTTTCTAATTTTCGTTCCTCTTGGAAATATTCGAGGGCAGTTTTCCCTTGAGATTGATATAAAACGTGCTGATAGAAATTACTAGCCACTGCCAAAATTTCATACAGTTGTTCCCTTTGGGATAATTCGCGCTGAATTTCCTCCTGTTGTTCTGGTTCAAGGGTTTTGACGGGAACTTGATAGCGTTGGGCTAAGTCTAACACCACTTCACTAAAAGACTGTTTCCCCAACTCCATGAGAAACTTAAAGACATTACCCCCAGCACCGCAGCCAAAGCAATGATAAAACTGTTTACTCGGGCTAACAGTAAAACTGGGGGTTTTTTCGTCATGGAAGGGACATAACCCTTGATAGTCTTTCCCTTGCTTTTTTAAGGCAACATAATCAGAGACAACATCAACAATGTCAGCTTGTTCGCGAATTGCGTCAATTGTGTCTGGATGAAAACGAGAAGATTTCAAGGCAATGCCAGTTAATTTAATTGATATTAAAGATGAAGGAATGGATTACTCATCATCCCATTCATCAACAACAATAATCTCTTGAACAGGGTCTTGCATAGAAAAACCAAACTCTAAAAGTTCATTTTTCCAGTAAGACCATTCATCTCCATAGAGAAGGGCAATTTTCCAGATGCTGTCAGTTGGTTTCAGCAGTTTGGATTCAACCAGTGACTGCACTTGACGTTGCAACTTCACCATTGGGTGAGCTACTTGCTTAGTCATAAATTCACTTCGCTTTGTCTAAATTTTGTAAATGCTACGTTAAAACGATGTTTCCACGCTAGTCGGAGTTAGATCTCGCAGAGAATGGAGGCGTGAAAACTTAACCTTCCCTACTTATAACGTATTTTTATTAATTTGGCAAGCATTGACCCTCCGGAGCGAAGTGAGCATCTTCTGAGGACACTAGATACAGAAGTTTAAAAAAAACAAACCCCCCGTAAAGGGGGGAAAGAAAAAACCTGGCACCGAGCTATTTTCCCAGACAGTCACCCGTCAAGTATCTTCGCCGCTGCAGCGTTTCACTACCGAGTTCGGGATGGGTCGGAGTGGTTCCACTGCGCCTTCAGCACCAGGAAATGCTGTGGGTTCTGAAAGCAGAACCTTCAAGACTGCATGTCACCAAGATTAATGAGGTCAAGCCCTCGGTCGGTTCGCACGCTTTGGCTTCATCTGTTACCAGACTTCCACCGAGCGCCGAATAAACAGGTGTTCTTCCTGTGACCTTACTTCCTTTGCGGAATGAGAGCACTCATCTTGAGGTGGGCTTCCCACTTAGATGCTTTCAGCGGTTATCCGCTCCGCACTTGGCTACCCTGCGTTTACCGTTGGCACGATAACAGGTACACCAGCGGTGCGTCCTTCCCGGTCCTCTCGTACTAAGGAAGGCTCCTCTCAATGCTCTTGCGCCTACACCGGATATGGACCGAACTGTCTCACGACGTTCTGAACCCAGCTCGCGTACCGCTTTAATGGGCGAACAGCCCAACCCTTGGGACCGACTTCAGCCCCAGGTTGCGATGAGCCGACATCGAGGTGCCAAACCTCCCCGTCGATGTGAACTCTTGGGGGAGATCAGCCTGTTATCCCCAGAGTAACTTTTATCCGTTGAGCGACGGCCTTTCCACGCAGGGCCGTCGGATCACTAAGGCCGACTTTCGTCCCTGCTCGACTTGTCAGTCTTACAGTCAAGCTCCCTTCTGCCTTTGCACTCTGCGGCTGATTTCCAACCAGCCTGAGGGAACCTTGGCGCGCCTCCGTTACCTTTTAGGAGGCGACCGCCCCAGTCAAACTGCCCGCCTGCAGCTGTCCCTTCCCCGGTTTACGGGTGAAGGTTAGAATTCTAGCTGAACCAGAGTGGTATCTCAAGGATGGCTCCAGTTTCCCCACAAGGAAACTTTCTTCGCCTCCCACCTATCCTGCGCAAGCTCAGCCCGAACCCCACTTCAGGTTACAGTAAAGCTTCATGGGGTCTTTCTGTCCTGGTGTAGGTAGTCCGTATCTTCACAGACACTCCTATTTCGCCGAGTCTCTCTCCGAGACAGCGCCCAGATCGTTACGCCTTTCGTGCGGGTCGGAACTTACCCGACAAGGAATTTCGCTACCTTAGGACCGTTATAGTTACGGCCGCCGTTCACTGGGGCTTCGGTTGCTAGCTTCGTCCCGAAGGACTAACCAACTTCCTTAACCTTCCAGCACTGGGCAGGCGTCAGCCCCCATACTTCCTCTTTCGAGTTGGCGGAGACCTGTGTTTTTGGTAAACAGTCGCCTGGGCCTCTTCACTGCGACCAGCTCTCGCTGGTACCCCTTCTCCCGAAGTTACGGGGTGATTTTGCCGAGTTCCTTAGAGAGAGTTTTCTCGCGCCCCTTAGTATTCTCTACTTCCCCACCTGTGTCGGTTTCGGGTACAGGTAGTCTGAGTTTTTGGTGCTTCGGGCTTTTCTGGGGAGTCTGATTTGTCTCACTTCCTCGCCGTAGCGAGTCGGTCTCACGCCTTAGCTCGGGGTGTTTTCGCCACCCGTCTTCACCTTCGAACGCTTGCACCCAGTTTTCCATCCCTGGGCTGAGTTAAACCTTCTCCGTCCCCCGACACCAACTCACACTAGTACGGGATTATTCACCCGTTGTCCATCGACTACGCGTTTCCGCCTCGCCTTAGGTCCTGACTAACCCTCCGCGGACGAGCCTTCCGGAGGAACCCTTGGGGTTTCGGGGCTTTGGATTCTTACCAAAGTTTTCGCTACTCAAGCCAACATTCTCACTTGTTAAGCGTCCACACCTGCTTGCCGCTAGTGCTTCTCCCGCTTAACAACGCTCCCCTACCACTCATAAATGAGTCCACAGCTTCGGTAGATGACTTAGCCCCGTTCATTTTCGGCGCGGGAACGCTTGACCAGTGAGCTATTACGCACTCTTTTAAGGGTGGCTGCTTCTAGGCAAACCTCCTGGTTGTCTTTGCGTTCCTACCTCCTTTTTCACTTAGCCATCATTTGGGGACCTTAGCTGGTGGTCTGGGCTGTTTCCCTCTTGACGATGAAGCTTATCCCCCACCGTCTCACTGGCGACCTCGCCACTGGTATTCTGAGTTTGCCTCGCTTTGGTACCGCTTTCGCAGCCCGCAGCGAAACAGTGCTTTACCCCCAGTGGGTTGTTGTCGCTGCTGCGCCTAAACGCATTTCGGGGAGAACCAGATAGCTCCGAGTTCGATTGGCATTTCACCGCTAACCACAGCTCATCCGCCAACTTTTCAACGTTGGTCGGTTCGGACTTCCACTTGGTACTACCCAAGCTTCCTCCTGGCCATGGTTAGTTCACCCGGGTTCGGGTCAATTGCTGGTGACTTACGCCCTTTTCAGACTCGGTTTCCCTTGGGCTTCGCTGTTTCCAGCTTAACCGGCCACTAGCAATTACTCGCTGGCTCATTCTTCAACAGGCACGCGGTCAGACGTTTAATCGTCCTCCCACTGCTTGTAAGCTAACGGTTTCACGTTCTTTTTCACTCCCCTCGCCGGGGTTCTTTTCACCTTTCCCTCGCGGTACTGGTTCGCTATCGGTCACACAGGAGTATTTAGCCTTACCAGGTGGTCCTGGCTGATTCACTCGGGATTTCTCGTGTTCCGAGCTACTCGGGATACAGCTGGGCAGGTCTGGTTTTCAACTACAGGACTTTTACCTTCTCTGGTGCAGTTTTCAGCTGCTTCGTTTAACTTTTCCTGTCCCGTGATGCTGTCCCTCTACCCCAGCTACCGCAGTAACTGGTTTAGGCTTTTCCCCGTTCGCTCGCCGCTACTAGGGGAATCACGGTTGTTTTCTTTTCCTACAGCTACTAAGATGTTTCAGTTCACCGCGTTGGCTCGTGTCTGCCTATAGATTCAGCAGACCGTTCAAAGGGGTTTTCCCATTCGGACACCTACGGCTCAATGCTTGTTTCCAGCTCCCCGTAGCGTTTCGTCGGTTACCACGTCCTTCTTCGCCTCTGTGTGCCGAGGGCTCTACCGTTAGCTCTTTGTAGCTTGACCTCGGTCTTGATTTGTGTCTTGGTGACTATGCAGTTTTCAAGGTTCTGGTCTGGACAAGCGTCCAGCAGTTGTTGAGCAGTCAACAGTGCTGAAGCTTGCATGGAGGTAAGCGGACTCGAACCGCTGACTCCCTGCGTGCAAGGCAGGTGCTCTACCAGCTGAGCTATACCCCCGCTATGGGCTATCCTGGACTTGAACCAGGGACCTCACCCTTATCAGGGGTGCGCTCTAACCAGCTGAGCTAATAGCCCCTTCCAAACCTAGATGGAAAAGCCTTCCACGACCGACCTTAGGAGTGCTAGATGTCTCTCTTACTTCTTTTTCAGAGCTGACTCTAGAAAGGTCTCCTTTTAAGGAGGTGATCCAGCCACACCTTCCGGTACGGCTACCTTGTTACGACTTCACCCCAGTCACCAGCCCAGCCTTCGGCGCCCCCCTCCATACGGTTAGGGTAACGACTTCGGGCTTGGCCAGCTTCCATGGTGTGACGGGCGGTGTGTACAAGGCCCGGGAACGAATTCACCGCAGTATGCTGACCTGCGATTACTAGCGATTCCTCCTTCATGCAGGCGAGTTGCAGCCTGCAATCTGAACTGAGGCCGAGTTTGATGGGATTCGCTTACTCTCGCGAGCTTGCTCCCCTTTGTCCCGACCATTGTAGGACGTGTGTTGCCCAGAGCATAAGGGGCATGCTGACTTGACGTCATCCTCACCTTCCTCCGGTTTGTCACCGGCAGTCTCCCTAGAGTGCCCAACTTAATGCTGGCAACTAAGGACGAGGGTTGCGCTCGTTGCGGGACTTAACCCAACATCTCACGACACGAGCTGACGACAGCCATGCACCACCTGTGTCCGCGCTCCCGAAGGCACTCTTCCCTTTCAGGAAGATTCGCGGCATGTCAAGCCCTGGTAAGGTTCTTCGCGTTGCATCGAATTAAACCACATCCTCCACCGCTTGTGCGGGCCCCCGTCAATTCCTTTGAGTTTCACACTTGCGTGCGTACTCCCCAGGCGGGATACTTAACGCGTTAGCTTCGGCACGGCTTGGGTCGATACAAGCCACGCCTAGTATCCATCGTTTACGGCTAAGACTACAGGGGTATCTAATCCCTTTCGCTACCTTAGCTTTCGTCCCTGAGGGTCAGGTGCGACCCAGTAGAGCGCTTTCGCCACCGGTGTTCTTCCCAATCTCTACGCATTTCACCGCTACACTGGGAATTCCCTCTACCCCTGTCGCCCTCTAGCGCACCAGTTTCCACTGCTCTACCGGAGTTAAGCTCCGACCTTTAACAGCAGACTTGATGCGCCCCCTGCGGACGCTTTACGCCCAATAATTCCGGATAACGCTTGCCTCCTCCGTATTACCGCGGCTGCTGGCACGGAGTTAGCCGAGGCTGATTCCTCAGGTACCGTCAGGTCTTCTTCCCTGAGAAAAGTGGTTGACAGCCCAAGAGCCTTCTTCCCACACGCGGCGTTGCTCCGTCAGGCTTTCGCCCATTGCGGAAAATTCCCCACTGCTGCCTCCCGTAGGAGTCTGGGCCGTGTCTCAGTCCCAGTGTGGCTGCTCATCCTCTCAGACCAGCTACCGATCGCTGCCTTGGTGAGCTCTTACCTCACCAACTAACTAATCGGACGCGAGCTCTTCTTCAGGCGGAAACCCTTTTCACCTCTCGGCACATTGGGGATTAGCCGTCGTTTCCAACGGTTGTCCCCATCCTGAAGGGAGATTCTCACGCGTTACTCACCCGTCCGCCACTAAGCCTTCTAGGCTAAGCCTAAAAGGCTTCGTTCGACTTGCATGTGTTAGGCACGCCGCCAGCGTTCATCCTGAGCCAGGATCAAACTCTCCATTTTGATGAGTTTTTGGCTCGATTTTTGGTTATGCTTTCACCGTTGCTTAACTCGTAAGTCTGGCTTCGGTGTCAGCAGGGTTTAGATAATAATTTGACGTGGATGCTTTAACTATCTAGTAGTTAACGCTTGGCTTTTCCAACTATTAATTTGTCTAGGTTCAGAGGGCTCGCTATGGGGCGCGTTTCACCGCTTCCCTTTCGAGCGCATTAACCAATATAGTGTGGATTTCTGGAAGTGTCAACCCTTTTTCTAAAATTTTTTCTACTTTTTTTCTTTTCCTTGTTTCATGGGGGTTGTGGCACAATGTGAGGGCAGGTGAAAGTGTAACAATTAGAAACAATAGAGTGATGTCTTCAAAAAATTTTCAGTCAGTGGTAGCAACCTTAAACGAGTTCTGGGAAAATCATTCTTGTTTGATTGCCCAGCCTTATGATACGGAAAAGGGCGCAGGGACGATGAGCCCTCACACTTTTTTAAGAGCTATTGGGCCTGAACCATGGTCTGTTGCTTATATTGAGCCTTGTCGTCGCCCTACGGATGGACGCTATGGCGAAAATCCAAATCGATTTCAACACTATTACCAATATCAAGTTCTTATTAAACCTTCTCCAAGCAATATTCAAGAAGTTTTTTTAGAGTCTTTACGCGCTTTAGGAATTCAGCCTGAAGATCATGATATTCGTTTTGTTGAAGATAATTGGGAATCTCCAACCCTCGGTGCATGGGGAGTGGGCTGGGAAGTTTGGTTAGATGGAATGGAAATTACTCAGTTTACCTACTTTCAGCAGTGTGGCGGAATTGACTGTCATCCAGTTTCCATTGAGATTACTTATGGGATAGAACGCATTGTCATGTATTTACAAGAGGTAGATGCACTCCCCAAAATTCAGTGGAATGATGAGCTGAATTATGGGGATATTCATTTGCAGGGAGAAATTGAGCAATGTACTTATAACTTTGAAGCCTCTAATTCAGAATTACTTTTTCAGTTATTTACACTCTATGAACAAGAAGCTAGTCAGTTGATTGAAAAGGGATTAGTTCTTCCTAGTTTAGATTATGTTCTAAAATCCTCTCATACATTTAATCTCTTAGAAGCAAGAGGGGTTATTTCAGTAACAGAGCGCACTCTCTATATTGGTCGCATTCGTTCTTTAGCTCGAAAAACTGCTCAACGATATTATGAGCAACGAGAAGAATTAAATTTTCCTTTACTGAAATCCTAATCTATCCCTAAAATTCGCTAGACTTCTAATAAAATCCTCTTGTTGTCACTGTCGTGTTTTGCCCTATTTTATGAATAAGTATTTAACCTTGGCTGTTGGTCTGTTATTAGGACCACTCTTTCCAGTTTCCGTATCAGCCCAGCTTATGTCCGGTGAAGAAAGTTGTCCCCCTCCAATTCTGTCTCGTTTGGATGCTCATCAAATTGAACCTGGAGAAACAGTGGAAAGTATTGCAGAACAATATGATTTACTACCAGAAACCCTTGTTCGCCTTAATCCTAGTTTGCAACAAGAAACTGTCCCTGTGGGAACCGAAATTTTAATTCCCCCTTTTAATGGGGTGCGTGTAGAAGTTCCTTCCGGAACAACTTGGCAAGACTTAGAAGAGGCTTATGGAGTTCGTGCAGATGTTTTATTTGAGCTTAATGGTTGTACCCCTCAACCAGAAGTAGTGTTTCTTCCTGGTGTTGCTTGGGAAAGTCAAGGAGAGGAGTCAATTGATACTTATACAGGCTTAAGTCATTATCCCCTTCCAGAGTCAGCCCCTGTAGGGCAAAATTATGGCTGGTACTCTGATCCAGATACAGAACAACGGCGTTTACATAGTGGTGTTAATTTAATGGCTGATGTGGGAACACCAGTTTTAGCAGCAGAAGGCGGAGAAGTAACGTTTGCTGGGGAACATCCTAGGTATGGTAATTTGGTGGTTATTCTCCATGAGGGAAAACAAACGCGCTACGGCCATTTAGAAAGGCTCAAGGTAGAAGAAGAAGAGTCAGTTAGCGCCGGAGACCAAATTGGAACAGTGGGAACTAGTGGACAAGTTAGTGGTGATAATTCTTACCTCCATTTTCAAGTCCGTTATCAAACTCCTCAAGGCTGGGTTGCCCAAGATCCTGCCATTCATTTTACTGAACTAGATTAATTTATTTGCATTAATTTTTTTACAGATTTTCTCGTAAAACTCTTAAAACACTAGGGATTTGAATTTGATCAATGGCTTCTAATTGAGGAATTTCTGCGAGAGCCTTGCGGAAATTTTCTTCTTTTACATTATGAGTAACAACTACAACCTCAGCAATGCCATGGTTAAAATCAATTTGTACAATGGACTCTAAGCTGACATTATGTTTGCCAAAACAAGTGCCTAAATTGCCAATGACGCCTGGTCGATCTACGCAGATGATTCGGGCATAAAAACGAGTTACTAATTCTTGAATGGGTACTAGCTGACCTGCAGGATGTTGTGGAATTTTCATTAAAGGATTCACTGAAGCAGTGGTTTTTACCATGGCAGCAATGTTCATTAAATCAGAGACTACTGCACTAGCAGTTGCCCCTCCCCCAGCGCCGGGACCATAAAACATCACTTGTCCCAAGGGATCCCCTTCTACTAAAATAGCGTTATTTACTCCATCAATACTGGCGAGAGGATGATCTTTCGGAACGAGAGTGGGATGAACTCTAACTTGTAATCCTGTTTCATCTCGTTGCGCGATCGCGAGGAGTTTTATTTCAAAGCCTAATTGTTTAGCATATTTAATATCAACAGCACTAACTTGGCGAATTCCTTCACAAGAAACATCCTCTAGATTGACCTGTTCTTCAAAAGCAAGAGTTGCTAAAATCGTAATTTTATCAGCTGCATCATAGCCATCCACATCCGCACTGGGATCTGCTTCCGCATACCCTAATTCTTGAGCTTCGGTGAGAACTTCAGCAAAGTCACTCCCTTCAGCTCCCATTTTGGTTAAAATAAAGTTGGTTGTGCCGTTAATAATCCCTAAAATACTTTGAATACGGTTAACGCTTAGGGCTTGCTGTAACGGACGAATGACAGGAATGCCACCGCCAACGGCTGCTTCTATGAAAACATAAACCCCTGCTTGTTCGGCAGCGTGATAAATTTCCTCTCCATAGCGAGAAATTACAGCCTTGTTAGCAGTAACAATGTGTTTCCCCTTGGCAATAGCCTGTAGGATCAGCGATCGCGCTGGTTCTAATCCCCCGATTAACTCAATGATTACATCAATATTGGGATCATTAACAATTCCTTCTAAATCAGTTGTTAGCACCCCTTCAGGAAACTGAACTTGACGCGGTTTCTCTAAATTACTGACTCCTACTTTCGCAATTGTAATGTCATTTAATACAGGGTTACGTCTCTCTGGAGATTGTAAAATTTCTGCGGTTGCTGTTCCCACAGTTCCCAGTCCTAACAAACCAATTTTTAAGGCTTCCACCACGTTACTTTGATATCCTTTTAACTAACCAACAGCAATCATAACAAGGAATAATTACTAATGAACAGTTACTGTTGTTTTAATTGGAATTAGGGGTAATTTCAAACACGACTTGTAAATTTTTACTTTCCCAAGAGGGAATAACTAATAAATCTTCTCCTGTATTCATTGCATTGCGGGGTGCTGTCCAAGGTTCAAGGCAAGTAAAGTCCTTTCCTTTAATATTCCAAAATACAACAGTCGTATATTCTGGAGAAAAGCTTAAATTGACGTTAAATCCTCGTTTTGGTAGGGCTATACTCGCTTTCTGACGGGCTAAAGGTCGCAGTTGAGCATCAATCTCCTCTTGATCAAGGTTAAATTTTCCCTGATAACTATATGTTCCTTGATTCACATTATCTTGGTACTGGGTTGCAGGAATATCCAGTTGCATTTGTTCTTTGTCTGTTAGCCAAAAGTAAGGATGTAACCCTGTAGAAAAAGGCATCGCTTCACTGGAATAATTGCGATAGGTTTGATCTAAGGTTAGAGTATTTCCTTTTAGCCGATAGGTAAATGTGATTTCAAAGTCAAAAGGATAAATTGCTCGCGTTTGGTCATTGCTTTTTAATACTAGCGTTAAGGCAGCTTCATTTTCTGTTTCTTGGGCGGTTACTTCCCAAGGCAAATCACGAGCGAAACCATGTCGCTTTAGGGTGTATTCTTGTCCTTGATAGGTGTAACAGTCATTGGGTAAGTCACCGCAGATGGGAAATAAAATTGGGATACCTCCGCGAACACTCTTGTTAGCATCTTGGAAGCGGTCCCAGTCCATATAGAAGATTTCTTGTCCTTGAATCCGCCAACTAGTAACAATTCCTCCCCGTTGAGGGACAATTTCTAATCGACTCTGTTTGGCTTCGTCGGAGAGAATATAGGTTTGATAGCTTTCTTCTTGTCTGCGCGCGATCGCGTAACTCATTATTATTTCTCCTCAACCTACGATATGCTTAATTTACCATTTCCTTGACTTTTTTTGTATTTTTTTGCTACAATTGGAGAAGTATAAAAAGTATTGGCAAATTAAAGCTCAGATTTTTTACAAAGTCTAATGAGCAGACATCCACCCTGTAAAATTTTCTAAAAGTAATCTAACTCACTACTAAGGCTACAGTCATCTAACAACAAATAACTAATAACCAATAACAAACTAAATCGCAGCTTTCAAACTCCGACAAAAGGCTTCAATTTCTGTTAATCCCATATCAGGGGAATCAGCTTGCGCTAAACGGTTAACAAAAGCACTGCCAGCAATAACGCCATCAGCCCCCCAGTTTTTAATCTGTTCGGCGTGTTGTGGTTGAGAAACCCCAAAACCAACACAAACAGGTTTATCACTTGCCTGACGTAATAAGGGTAATAACTCTTTGACTCGACTGCCCACTTCCGTGCGAGTTCCCGTTACTCCTGTCACACTAACCAAGTAGATAAAACCTTGGGATTTCTGCGCGATCGCGCGAATTCTCTCTTCAGGAGAAGTAGGGGCAACTAAAAGTGTTACCTCAACGCCATAGTCTTGGGCTGGCTTTAAAATTGTTTCCGCTTCTTCTAGGGGAATATCAGGAATAACTAGCCCCTTGACTCCTGCTTGAGAAATCCGTTTCAGAAATGGATGAACGCCCTGATGATAAATCGGATTATAGTAAGAAAATAAAACAATCGGCGATCGCAGTTGATCGCGCACTGTTTCCACCACTTCTAAGACATTCCCCAACTTAACCCCCCGTTTCAACGCCCGAGTAGCAGCAGCCTGAATCACAGGCCCATCCGCAAGGGGATCAGAATAGGGAACTCCTAACTCAATGAAATCAGCCCCAGCACGATCAAGCAAAGGGAGGGCTTTAGCTGTAGTTTCTAGATCAGGATCCCCAGCTGTCAAAAACGGAATTAAGGCGCATTTTTTCTCTTGACGTAGGGTTTGAAAACATTGAGAAACGGTGGTCATGATTGGTCTTTTTCCTCAGTTTGTTCTTGAGAGGAAGATTCTGCTGCTTTTTCCTCTTCCACCTCTTGTTGCAGTTTTGCGATCTCTTCAGGAGTCATCTGCTCTAAACGTTTTTGCAGCACTGCCTCTTCATAGTCTTGGAGTTGTTTATTATAAGTCATATTTTGGGTAAAAACTCGAAAAAGATAGGTACTTACCCAACCAATTAATCCAGCCACGAGCAAGGCTTGACTCCAAACCCCTGCATTTTGAGAACTTAAGCCAAAAAACTGTAAAAGGAGATAAGCCACTCCTCCCGCAATGAAAACTCCTAAAGTGAGCGCGATCGCGTCTATTCGTCGCATTTAGCTTTAACTTCTCACCTCCCGACGCTTCGGGCGAAAATTAAGAAAGGGACTCAACAATAGCAACCCTGGAAAGAAGAAAAACACCAGAAAGTACATCAAAGTGCGTTCAATAGAACTAGCAACATACCAGCGTTTCTGGAGATAAAAATAAGTCATTCCTGGAATAATGAGCAGATAAAGTCCCCCTAATGATAAATATAAAGCTGCAATGAGCATAATCGTTATCCCATAAGTTGTTTACACTTTTCTATCTTACCTTGGTGACTGACAATAACTAATTCACTTTTGATATAAGTCAAACTTGCCAGAAACCACCTGACCAATAATCAAGGAAAATATAATTAAAAAAGAATCAGTTAATCAGCAGTTTTCGTTAACTAGAAACGTTTTGTACCCTCTAAAAGACAATTTTTGTAAAATAGCATCCTAGGGTCGTTTTTTAGTTAATTTTAATTGCGTTCCTTCTTCATTCCAATGGATTTGGTCAAATATATGGTATAGGATACATAAGCCACGGCCGCCTTCAGAATCATAGTTAGGAAGAAAACTGTCAGGATCATCTTGACAACCACAATAATTAGGGATAAACCCAGCTCCTTTATCAGTAATGATCCAAGTACATTCTGCTGGCATCATGGCATACTGAACAATAACAGTCTTACTGGGATCCAGTTGATTTCCATGTTTTGCCGCATTGACTAGAGCCTCTTGCAGCCCTAGCCTAACATCTAGTTGCCAGTCTGGGGGCACTTTCGCAACTAAAAGATCAAGAATGGGTCCTAAATAAAGAGTAGAAGCAAAACTCACTGTCCCCCAGTTACATTTTGTTGGACGGGGTGATAATGCAATCACACGCTATTACCTCACTTTCTTGGGGATCGTGAATCGACTGGCTTTCAATGAAAAAGTAGCCAAACACGTTAGCTTCGGGGATTTTAAGCTTGTCTTTATTTTTAAAATTCCTACTTTATTATATCAGAAAATTGAAAAGGGTAAAATTACCCAATTAGCGAAATGGAATTGATAGCCCAACTGGCTCACCGCTTGTGTGATGGGGCAGGGATGATCTTTGCAGAGGAAATCAACTTTCGTAGCTGGCAACGAGGAATGTTATTCAAACACGCGGCGGATGCTGGTTTTGGTCAGTTTGTGAACATCTTGGAGTAGGTAAGAGATCAAAAAAACGAGGAGCTATACTCCTCGTAGTGATAGATTTACAAAATTTTCCTAATCAAATCATGTTAAGATTTACTAAATTCTAGCCCATGCTCCTCAGCGTAACGTTCCATAAAACGCATAAAACGATCCCATTCTTCTTCTGATTGCATATAATAAACAGCTTCTAGTGCTGTAGGTTGACCATTAACAAATTTTCCTTTCACATCTTGAGTTGAGAGTTCTCCTTCTTCGTCAATCATATACATTCCAGTAATTTCTTGAGTTGTATCTGAGGCAAGAGCTTTTGGGTTATCAAAGCGAAAGGTAGCTGTACCGCTACTGCCATCTTTAGAGCGGGTTAGTCGTACATCTGGGATCGCTTCTTCATCAATGCCGCGTGAGAATTGGATAGTTGCTGTCATGTTTTTTTCCTTGTTTTCTAAAACGTTCTATTATGGGGCTGATGCGATAAAGCACTAGGGAATTTTAAATATAAAGGTCACTTTATCTTCTTTCCCTAATGCGATGATATCCCCAGCGGAGAGTTCTTGAGCTTCTCCAGTAGGGACAGGGTTATTATTGACATAGGTTCCATTGGAACTGTCTAAGTCTTTAATGTAATATGTTTCGGCTTCGATGTGAATGTTGGCGTGCTGACGAGAAATAATTGCTGCATCAGGAAAATCTGATAAATCAATATCTGGGGGGTGATTACTATTCGGTTTTCCGAGAGTAATTTCAGCTCCTTCTTGTTCAGGAAGTTCAATTGTTTTACCCGTTTGAATATGCACAAGATAGGGGGTTGTTTGTTGCAGGTTAGTAGGTGTTTCGGAGGAATTGACTACTGTTGGTTCTGGATCGAGATTGCCATTGTCAGGAACTTCTGGATAATTTTCATTCATGGCTCTTAATTATTTTTAATGACTTGCAATTTCTTCTCCTGCCTCTTGATCCAGTAACCACCACAGTTCTCCTTGGGGCTTGATGAGGCGGGAAGGATATTGCTTTTCATCTCCTTGAGGAGAAAAAACTTGGGCAAGGGCAGGACGTTTATTGGCACCAGCTACTAGGAAAATGACACAGCGTCCTTGATTAATAAAGGGGGCGGTAAAGGTTAGGCGTTGACTGTTTCCTTTATTCCCGACAGTAATTAACCGATCGCGCACGGTTAGAGCTTCGGTTCGCGGAAATAAGGAGGCGGTGTGTCCATCATCTCCCATCCCTAAGAGAATAATATCAAGACTAGGTATCTCTCCTGCACTACATTGGAAAAATTCTCGAATTTCCTGTTCATGTTTGGCTGCATCAGTGTACGGATTTTCCCCTGTGGTAGGCATAGGATGAATATTGCTAGCTGGCATGGAAACTTGGTTTAACCATGCTTCTCGCACCATTTTTTGGTTACTGTCAGGATGATCAACGGGAACATACCGTTCGTCTCCCCAAAAGATATGGATTTTTTCCCAAGGGAGAGATTCTTGGGCTAATTTTTCGTAAAGGGGTTTGGGAGTCCCACCACCAGCGAGGGCAATGGTGCATTGATCTCGTTGCGCGATCGCGCTTTTGATTTTTTCTACCATTAACTCACGAGCGCGATCAATCAAACTGATTTTATCCGATAAAACTTCTACTGACATAACTCCTCACAAAGATGTTTTTGGGATGCAACTGTTCTGATTTCACCCCGTCTCTTGGTACAAATTTTACAGTTTTCTAAACCTATCGCCACTGATATAACAAAACGTCTCAGCAATTTGCAGCCCATAATTGATGATGGTATTCTAAGCTACATCAGAATTTTTAAAGTATAGGTGTTTATTAAACTAAAATCATGAATGCGGTACTACTAGCTGTCATTGGCTGGGTAAGCTTTTTTCTCGGCTATCGGTTTTATTCCAAATTTATCGCTAAACGAATCTACCGTCTCAGTAGCCAGGCAGAAACACCGGCTCACACCTATGAGGATGGAGTTGATTATGTTCCCACTCATCCCTTTGTCCTCTGGGGTCATCATTTTACCTCAGTAGCTGGAGCCGCACCAATTGTTGGCCCCGCGATCGCGGTAATTTGGGGATGGCTACCTGCCTTTTTGTGGGTGATTTTAGGCACAGTTTTTATTGGTGGAGTACATGACTTTGGTGCGCTTTGGGCAAGTGTTCGCAATCAAGGACGTTCCATTGGTGCTTTAACAGAGGAAGTAGTTGGGAAACGGGCACGTAGCCTGTTTATGATTGTAATTTTCCTGTTGTTATTGATGGTTAATGCCGTGTTTGCGGTTGTGATTGCTGATTTATTTGTGGAATATGGTAGTAGTGTGCTTCCAGCCTGGAGCGCGATCGCGGTAGCTGTAGTAATTGGTTATTTGCTGTATCGTCGTGGAGTCGGCTTATTATTTCCTTCTCTAGGGGGATTAACGGTACTTTATTTCATGGTTTACCTCGGTGATATTGCTCCTGTCCTCGAACTAGGGGCGACACAATGGATTTTAATATTATTTGCTTATGCCTTTATTGCTTCTTTACTCCCTGTGTGGCTACTCCTACAACCGCGAGATTTCATCAACTCTCTACAATTATTTATTGGCTTAGGGCTACTTTACTTAGGAGTTTTATTTGCGAATCCAGAGGTTGTTGCCCCAGCATTCAATCGTAATGTACCAGCTGATGCCCCACCAATTATTCCTCTATTATTTGTCACCATTGCTTGCGGTGCTATTTCTGGGTTTCATGGCTTAGTCTCATCGGGAACATCAGCTAAACAATTAAATCAAGAAACCGATTCCCGCTTTGTTGGTTATTTAGGTGCAGTGGGTGAAGGCTCCCTTGCCCTAGCAACAATTTTGGCAACAACAGCAGGATTTGCCAGCTTCGCTGATTGGCAGGAAGTTTACCAATCTTTTGGTGAAAGCGGAGTTGGGGCTTTTGTTGAAGGAGGCGCTACCTTAATCAATCAAGGACTAGGCTTACCCATCACCTTTGCGACCACCCTTTTAGCCGTAATTGCCGTATTGTTTGCCAGCACTACCTTAGATACCTCAGTGCGCTTACAACGCTTCATTATTCAGGAGTGGGGACAAATTTACCAGATTGCCCCATTAACCAATCGCTATTTATCAACTGCTTTAGCCATCTTCTCTTGCCTATTATTAGCCTTTGGCGCTGGTGGTACTGATGGCACAGGTGGAATGACCATTTGGCCCTTATTTGGCACAACTAATCAATTATTGGCAGCCTTAACCCTACTAGTGATAAGTGTTTTACTAGTGAAGCTTGCTCGCTCCTATTGGTACACATTAATCCCACTTGTATTTGTTTTGCTGATGACCGTGTTTGCCTTACTCCTCCAATTAGCCGAATTTTGGATAGATGGCGATTATTTCTTACTATTTCTAGATATTTTGATTTTAATTGCTGCAGTTTGGGTAATTTTAGAGTCTGCATTGGTCTTTAATCGAGCAAGAAAAGAGGCACAAACTGAATCGTCTCCCCACTAAGTAAAGGAGTACAAAAAATGCAATCAATTAATTGGGTTCAGATGTATCGCCAATTCCAGTACCTGCTCAAAGAGTTTTATACAGCTCCTTATCGGCAAGAATTAGCCCGAGAAAAGCGCGATCAAGATGACTTGTTTATGCTCCTCGTTTTCTCAGAAATGATGGGCGTTCCTAATCCTGTGAGTTTTTATACCTTAGAGCTTTTGCCCTTAATTTATGAGGATTTCCACCAGTGGCATCAACGCATGGGCATGGATCAATCCCCCCTAGAGCAAATTCGATGTTGCTAGGGTAGCAATGAGAAACCATCGATTATCGTCATGACAACTACTCCTCGTTGGAAAACTTTAAATCTAGACAACCAACGCTTAATTTTTGTTGGGGGCAAAGGAGGAGTGGGGAAAACCACCACAGCCGCCGCCTTATCCCTGATTGCAGCGGATCAAGGTCGTCGATGTTTAGTAGTTTCAACTGATCCCGCCCATTCCCTTGCCGATATTTTTGAAACCTCTATAGGCGATCGCGAGTCTCCTCTAACATCCAACCTTTGGGGCGTAGAAATTGATCCAGAATCTGAAGCAGACCGATACATTGCTACTGTAAAACAAAACCTACGTAGCTTAGTTAAACCAGCTTTATATAGCGAAATTGATCACCAGATGAATTTAACCCGTCAAGCCCCAGGCTCTCTTGAGGCTGCGCTGCTAGAGCGGATTACTTCCCTGATGGAAAAGGGTCTCAATAACTACGATACGATTGTTTTTGATACTGCTCCTACTGGACACACCTTACGTTTACTCTCTCTACCGCAACTTATGTCAACTTGGGTTGATGGTTTACTCAGCCATCGTGAGCGTTCTGCCCAATTAGACAAACGATTCCGTCAACTTGGGGATGGCAAAGCATTATTAGCAGAGGAGAAACAAACAGACGAACGCACTGAAAAAATTCGGCAGATTCTCACTGAGCGCCAACGTCGCTTTTATCGAGCGCGTCGCCTCTTACTAGAGCCTCAAACTACTGCCTTTGTTTTAGTCTTAATTCCAGAGCGATTACCAATTCTCGAAAGTCAAAAAGCACTGCAATCTCTTCAAGACAATGACATTCCATTAGCCGGTATGGTCATTAATCGAGTATTGCCTCAACAACCGCTAGGGGATTGGTTTGAGAAGCGTCGGGTGCAAGAAGCAGGATATCTAGAGGAGATTCAACAGCAGTTTCGGCACCTTCCCCAAATTACAGTTCCCTTATTTTCCAAGGATATTTATGGAGTGACAACACTGCGTCAAGTAGCAGGGTACTTGAATGGGCTTAATCATCCTTAGAGTAAAAATGTTAAAATAGATGTTGCTAGTTATACTATTTTGTGACTTATCCCAAAAAAGTTTTAACAGTGGCATAATGTGAATAGGTGTAATATTTTTTTACAAAGCTGACCAAGAAACTTATTTTATGCAGTCAGTCTAGTCAAATGTTACTCTGTCTTAATCATTAATGACATTACTCATAAAATCGGTAAGGAGATTCGACGCTCTGTGATCGAACGTTTCAAGCAAAGCCTGAAAAATGACTTAATTGCGGGTTTGCTAGTGGTTATTCCCCTCGCCACTACTATTTGGCTAACTATTACTATTGCCAGTTGGGTTATTAACTTTCTCACCCGCATTCCTAAGCAACTTAATCCTTTTGACAGTTTACACCCAATTTTAACCAACCTTCTCAATATTACAGTTGGTTTAGCAGTTCCTCTGCTATTTATCTTATTTATTGGCTTAATGGCGCGAAATATTGCCGGACGCTGGTTATTAGATGTCGGGGAACAGATTTTACAAGCAATTCCGCTTGCAGGTTCAGTTTATAAAACCCTCAAACAACTTCTCGAAACTCTTTTACAAGACTCGAAAAGTAAATTTCGGCGGGTAGTGATGCTGGAATATCCTCGCCCTGGGTTATGGACGCTTGCTTTTGTGACGGGAAAAGTTAGCCCTCAGTTCCAGTCTCATCTGGCTAAACCAATGTTAAGTTTATTTATTCCGACAACGCCTAACCCTACCACAGGCTGGTATGCCATGGTGCCAGAAGAGGAAGTAATTAACTTACAAATTTCTGTAGAAGAAGCATTTAAGGTACTAATTTCTGCTGGTATTGTTAGCCCTACTGCCTCTCTTACTCCCCAAACTCAACAGCAAGGAAGCCATCAAAATGAGTCTTCACCTACTTCAACGATGAATACATCAAACCTGTCTGCGCTAAAAACAATCTTCAAAATTAGCAACGAAAATCATAATGGAAATGGCAGTAGCCATTAGTTAAGTTCTCATTAATTCACAGTTGAAAAATGCCTCAAGTAAGCAAGCCTAGTTAAGTTTAAGGGCATTCACTGGTACTTCCTCCCAAGAATCAACTGTTCGCAGTCTCGCCACCCAGCCTTGTTCCTTTTGACTTTCTGTCAGGTTCTCTTGAAAAGACTGATGACACTCTTGGGCTGCCTTTTCATTACAGGAAGCAATGCAAGCATGAATTAAGCCTGAGGGATCAATTTGCTCGTTAATCCAAATCGTCATGTTTTTTTCTCCTTGGCAAGTTGAGCAATGGCATTACCACTAATGCGACAAGTCCGCCAATCTGGTAATACCTTCGCTCCCATTTTCTCATAAAACGCGATCGCCAGAAGACTTTTCCCTCCTAATTACTTGCCTGTAGTAGAATAGCGTTAGTAGTAACTTTAGAAAGCTAAAAATTGAGTAGTAAGCAAACTAAAAAGCAACAAACCAAAACGATCGGTGAACGTTTAGCACAAGAAGACATTGTTTTTGGTCAAGGTTCTTTTAATTTATCAGAGCGAGAAGTTCGGAAAGAAAACGCCCATAAAGCTGTAAACGAACGCCATCAATCCCGTGAAAGTTAATGGAAAATACTGCCTTAATTGATGCAGGTCCCTTAATTTCCTTCTATAATCAGCGGGATCAATATCACCAACCAATTTTAGACTTTTTTCAGGATACTTCTATTAATTTCTTGGTGACTACAGATGCTTGTCTAGCTGAGGTAATGTACAGCTTAGGACAAATCAAAGGGCAGTCTCATCAACTGCAAGCTCAATTTTCACGACATATTAATAGAGGGCTTTGGACGCGAGAACCTTGAGCCCCTCTTCTCATTTTTTGTCCTGTACTGAGCAGCTTGTACTATTTCTTGCCCCAATTCATCCATTGTTTGATCTTGTTATTTGCTTGGTTGTTGTTAAGGTAATAGTTGGAAAGCCTGATAACGCTCTGAGCGAATGACTGAAAAATGACGACGATCTAACGTCAATATGTTCTGAATTTCTTGTTCATCTGCCAGAACAGCAAGACTAGCATCAACAAAGCCAATGGGGAGATCAGCATAACGAGTCATTCGATTTAAGACTGAGGGTAAAGCCGACGAGTCTAACCCGATATATTCAAACGTTCCCTCAACTAAATCTTCAAAAAATAACCGAGATACTTCCTCCCCCAGATATTTCGTTACTAAATAATCGACTTCCGGTAAAATAGTCGCAGGAACAATCATTTGTGAATGAAGAACCACATCAGCAACAGCAGAGTGATTTTTGTCGCTCACATCTAATAAAGCAATAATCCCTCCCGTATCTGCCAGCACTTTGGTTAATCCTGCCATAAGAGTTCATCAACTCGTTCTGATAAATCAGATAAATTGCTTTGTCCTTTCCCCAAAGATTTGGGAACTTTTTGAGTTTGATGAGTCAGGTAAAAATGAATCATTTCTTCTATTACTTCTGACGGGGTTTTTCCTTTTTCTTGAGCTAACTGGCGTAATTTAGCTTGGCTTTCTTCTGAAAGAGAAATCATTGTATCTGTCATCATTTCACCTCCAAATTAATTTAAGAATATCATCACTCTCACCTCCTTAAGGTAGGATCACTTATCTTACCCTACATCAAAAGAGAGATTTTCATAAGCAGCGAGCGCTTTAATTAAGTTCATAATGGCAACAACATCTTTACGAGTGGCTGCCCGAATTTGCCAAGCAGTATCATTCATAATTTGTTCAATCGTTCTTGTAAAATAGACTGTTGTTTCTGAGCTTCTGCTAGAGAATCTCGCGCCCCTTGAACCACTTCTGCCGGGGCTTTATTCACAAAGTTTTCGTTACTTAAGCGCCCTTCTAAAGATTGCACATCTTCCTCGACTTTCTTGAGATTTTTCTCTAATTTCGAGCGTAAAACTTCCACATCCACAACCCCTGCTAAGGGAATTAAGACTTGGACTGTTCCCACGACACTAGCAATGACTTTTTGCTGTTGATCTTCTGATAACTCAGGGGTAATGGTGAGATTTTCTACTTTGGCTAAGTCTTTAATATAGGTTTCTCCCTTACTTAAAATTGTTCGTTCCTGTTCATTTTCACTTTGCAAAATGACATCTACTTTCACGCCTGGCTTAATTTCAGCTTCCGCCCGTAGGTTACGAATGGCACGAATGGTGGCAAACGTCAACTCAAATTCTTTTTCTAGCTCTTCATTAATCAGTGTATTTTTGGAAGTAAAGAAATTAGAAATCGCAGAATTAGAACCTAAAAGTTCTGCTTTCGTATTTTGCCAAATCTCTCTTAATTCTTGGCGTTTTGGCTGGGTTAAAAGATAGCGATAACCAAACCAACCTGTATAAATTAATCCGACAATTTTTAAGAAACTGGGTAATAATGGAAATTGCTCTAAAGCTGATAGAAAAGCAAAGACGAAATTAATGGCAAATATCCCTAAAATGGCAATGCCAACTGTTTTAATTGCAGACTGATTAACCTGTTTGGTTAAGCGATTGAGTTGCTGTTTTACTTGTTGCTGAATTGTTGATTCTGTCTCTCCAGAAGTAGCAGAAGTCTCTTTTTCATAAAGTAATTCATCCACTTCAGGATAGGCTTGTAAAGCTAAAGTTTCATCAGAACGTTCAGTTAATGTCTGCCAAATTTCTTCGGTAACATGAGGCATAAACGGATGGAGAAGTTTCAAAATTCCTTCCAAAACATAGCCTAGCGTTTGTTGGGCAATCAGACGGGATTCAGGATTATTTTTATCATTAAGACGGGATTTGACTAATTCAATATACCAGTCACAGAAGTCCCCCCAAATAAAATCATATAATCCTTGAGCCGCTTCTCCTAAACCATAATGATCAATATTTTCACGGGTAGTTTTTGTAATTTGATTAAAGCGAGATAAAATCCAGCGATCGCTGTTTTCTAATTTTTCTAGATCAGGGCTTCCTAACTGTTGAGGCGTTTTCCCGTCTAAATTCATAAACACAAACCGAGAGGCATTCCACAGCTTATTAGCAAAATTCCGAGAAGCCTCTACTGAACTAGACTCGTCAGTTTCGCGGTTGTATTGTAAACTAATATCCTGCCCTGCGCCTGTTACTTCTCGAATTAGCGTATAACGGAGGGCATCTGCGCCATATTTTTGAATCAATAATAGGGGATCAATGCCATTTCCTGCTGACTTCGACATCTTCTTCCCATTTTCATCGCGAACTAAGCCATGAATATATACATCTCGGAACGGCATTTCCCCCATAAAATGCCCTGACATCATGGTCATTCGCGCTACCCAGAAAAAGATAATGTCAAACCCTGTAACAAGCGTGGTATTCGGGAAATAAGTTTCTAAGTCTTGGTTTGCGTTGGGCCATCCTAAGGTAGAAAAGGGCCATAACCCCGACGAAAACCACGTATCTAAGGCATCAGCATCCTGTTGTAATTCGATGTTTTCCCCATACTGTTGAACTGCTTTTTCTCTGGCTTCTTCCTCACTGTGGGCAACAAAATAGGGCGTTTCATCAGTAATTTGCCCCTCGGTTTCGCTAATAACATACCAAGCAGGAATTTGATGTCCCCACCAGAGTTGTCGAGAAATACACCAATCCTTCAGTTTTACTAACCAATCTCGATAAACTTTCTTCCAACGTTGGGGAACAAAATAGGGAGAATTTTCTTGATCAAGACAGTTGAGGGCTTTTTTCGCTAATGGATCAATTTTGACAAACCATTGGGTAGAGATGAGAGGTTCAATGGGAACTTTGCCGCGATCGCTGTAAGGTAAAGTGGAAACATAATCCTCAACTTTGACTAAACAGCCTTCTTCCTCTAATCGCTTCACCACATTTTGTCGTGCTTCAAAGCGATCTTGCCCAGAAAACTCCCCACCATTGTCATTAATCGTTCCATCCTCATTCATCACCGTAATAAAGGGCAGATCATGGCGTTCTCCCATCGCAAAGTCATTGGGATCATGGGCAGGGGTAATCTTGACACAGCCAGTTCCAAAAGAGGAGTCCACATATTCATCAGCAATAATGGGAATCTCCCGTCCCATTAAAGGTAACGTAACCGTTTTCCCAATCAGGTTTTGATAACGTTCATCATTGGGATTAACCGCCACGGCTGTATCCCCTAACATGGTTTCTGGGCGTGTTGTCGCCACTTCAACTGCCCCACTGCCATCACTGAGAGGATAACGAAACTGCCAGAGATGTCCATTAACCTCTTTATTTTCCACCTCTAAATCAGAAATTGCCGAACGAGAGGCTGGACACCAATTCACCATATATTTGCCGCGATAGATCAAGCCTTCTTCATATAACTTGATAAAGGCAGTTCGCACCGCATTCGATAACCCCTCATCCATAGTGAAGCGTTCTCGCGACCAATCCGCAGATAACCCTAACCGTTTTAACTGATTAACAATACTACCGCCAGATTCTTCTCGCCATTGCCAAGCGCGTTCTAAAAACTTCTCTCGTCCAATATCAAAGCGAGTTAACCCTTCTTCTTTTAACTGCTTATCAATAATTGCCTGTACTGCAATACTAGCATGATCCGTTCCCGGTAAACACAGGGTATTATCCCCACACATTCGATGATAGCGAACCAACACATCAATCAACGCCGTATTAAAAGCGTGTCCCATGTGCAAACTTCCCGTTACATTGGGCGGAGGAATGACAATGCAGAAAGGTTTTCCGCCTTTTTCAGGATTTGCTTCAAAAACTTGCTTTTGATCCCAAAATTCCTGCCACTTGGCTTCAGTGGTTGAAGGATCGTATTGACTGGGTAGGGTTGTTTCGGTCATGGTTAACTTTAATTGCTTACTAACGTTGATCTTAGTTTGGTTTCACGCCCTTAAATCCCCTCTCATTTTCTCATGTTTTGGGAAACTGAATATTTTTTGCTTGGGTGGGCGCGATGGGGAAATAATCTCCCTGATAAAAGGAAAGTATAATATTTTGAAAACAGAAAAATCAAAAAGCTATGGCGATGCCAATCTCGATTCCTAAAGGATTTAAAGTTACGCCAGAACAATTCGATCAATTAGCAGCGATCGACCAACTGTCACGACTAGAGTTGACTGAGACTGGGGAATTAATTGTGATGAGTCCGACGGGGGGAGAAGCAGGAGCAAAAAACTTTAATTTATATATTGATCTTGGCATTTGGAATCGTCAGACGAAATTAGGAAAAGCCTTTGATTCTTCTACTGTGTTTATTTTACCGAATGGAGCGAGAAGAAGTCCCGATGTGAGTTGGGTGAGATTAGAACGTTGGGATACCTTAACCTCAGAAGAAAAACAAGGGTTTCCGACGATTGCCCCTGATTTTGTGATCGAGCTAGTCAGTCCCAGCGATTTAAAAAATCAGCGATATGAAGACTTACAAGCAAAGATGCAAGAGTATTTAGAGAATGGTGTGCAATTAGGTTGGTTAATCGAACCATCTGCAAAGACAGTGGAAATTTATCAAGCTGGGCAACCTGTAGAGCAATTAAAGAATCCGCAAACTTTATCGGGAAAAAATGTCTTGCCTGGATTTATTTTAGATTTAAGTGAGATTTTTTAATATGAATCAAACAGACTCTGGATCAATGCCTAACTCACGCAATCTTTTGGCATAGCGTTCAGCTTTTGTTTCTGCTTGGCGCGATCGCTCCTCAGGAGTGAGAAATCGCTCTCCATTTTTATCATACCAATAGAGCCATTCTCGGGTAATTTGTTGATACGTTCCTACTTCTGTTCCGATGCCTAACCCAATGGCTTCTAACCAAATGGGAGACTGATTTCCTAGCAACACATGTTGCTGATTTTCTAAAGAATATACTTGTGAACTACTCACTTTTAATCGCTGACGCGATGTAAAAGGAGCTTCCTACCCAAAAGAATGCTTTTCAACAAACTCCGAAGAGATTATATCCAAGCCTTACATCTGGCGATCGGCTTTTTCAGCCTTGGCGAGCCAAGCTGTCATCCCGTGTCCCACAGGCAATAATTCGTAGTCCTTCATCTCTGATATTTTTAGCGGCGTTAATATCTCTGTCGTGATGAGTTCCACAACTGGCACATTTCCAACTGCGAACATCCAATGGCAAACTATCAACTTGATTTAAGCAGACGTTGCAAGTCTTTGAACTAGGGAAGAAACGGTCAACTTCAACATAGGTTTTACCGTCTTGTTCAGCCTTGTACTTCAGCATAGTACAAAACTGTCCCCAACCAACTTGGCTAATTGCTTTAGCCAAGTTATGGTTCTTCATCATGTTCTTAACTGCTAGATTTTCCACTACTATGACTTGGTTTTCGTCAACTAAGCTACGACTTAGCTTGTGTAGAAAATCCTCCCTGCTGTTAGAAACCTTTTTATGAACTTTGGCTACTTGATGACGAGCCTTATTTCTGTTCTTAGAACCTTTTTCTTTTCGAGATAGTTGCTGTTGCTTAATCTTAAGGTTTCTCTCATGCTTGTTCATCCAACGAGGGTTATTAAATTTATCACCATCGCTGGTAATAGCATAATGACTTAACCCCAAGTCAACTCCAACCGCTTTTCTCCCCTCTCGTTCTCCCCCACTGGGGGAGATGTAAGAGGGGGGCTTTTCTTTTCCATCTTCAATAAGGATAGAGGCATAGTATTCTCCACAAGAATTCTTACTAATCGTCACCGTCTTTACCGACCCTTTGATTGGTCGATGCAAAACTGCTTTGACTTCTCCAATCTTAGGAAATTTCAAATAACCTTCTTTAACCTCTACATTTTGAGGGTATTGAATAGACTGTTTTCCATGCTTAGATTTGAACTTGGGATATCTAGCCCTTCCATAGAAGAAGTTGGTAAAAGCCGTGTTAAGGTTGATGCAAACTTGTTGAAGGCATTGAGAGTAGGTAAGTTTTAACCATTCTCTTTCCTTCTTCAAATCTGGTATTTGTTTTTTAATGTCATAACTAGAAAGCCCCTTGCCAGTCTCTTTATAAGTCTGATTCATTAAGCTCAGACCATGATTCCATAGCCAACGACAGTTGCCAAAAGATTGAGCAAGTAACTGTTGCTGGGTAGAGTTGGGATAGAGTCTGACTTTGATAGCTTTCTTCATGACATTGATGGCAGTTACTTATTTATAGTATAGCTTATAGATAAATCATCGTCAACATAAAAGCGATTCATGAGGGGCTGTCGTCTGGACACAGCGACGCAGGAGCGAAGCGACGAGGAAGTGAGGATTTCCCCAGACGTTTATACGCCCCGTCTAGCGACTAAATCTGACGATTGTAGTCGTAGGATTCTCGCTTATTTTGCTAAAATTGGAAGTTTTTGTTCTTCCCACAATACATAACTTAATCGTAAATTTTCATCAATAATGCGCGGCACTCCTACACTTAAAAACCCATCTGTAACAATCGCACTTTTTTCAGGATCGTAATAGATTCCCATGTCAACTCCAAAATACCAATCCCACTGATCTGACCAAATGATTGCAAGAATACTTTGAAGGAGATTTGGAATTAAGTTTTGGAGTTCGTTATCCACAGGAGTGTCATCAGAGTCAGGTAAGTCTTTAGCAGTGGGGAGGTTTTTCTGTAAGGAATAATCTAGCATTTTTCCAACGCCATTCAGTTGTTGACAATATCAGCTAAGGCTGGTTTCACCGTGGGATACTGATAACTAAAGCCTTGTTCTTGCGTCCGTTTTGGCAACACTTTCTGCCCTTCTAATACAGCTTGGGCTGCCTCTCCTAGCAGTAGCTTCAAGGCAAATTCTGGAACGGGTAACCAAGAAGGACGCTTCATTACTTCCCCTAGACTGTTACATAATTCTGACATTTGCACAGGGTTGGGGGCAGTAGCATTATAAATGCCCTGATAATTAGGATTATTAATCGCCTCTTCAATCAAGTTCACGAGATCATCAATATGAATCCAAGAAAACCATTGTTTCCCTGTTCCTAAGGGGCCCCCTGCAAAAAGGCGAAAAGGGGTTAACATTTTTCCTAAAGCCCCGCCTTGTCCTAAAACAATCCCAAAGCGTAGAATCACCAGTCGGGTTTGTGATCCTTCCACCTCTTTCGCCGCATCTTCCCATTGCTGACACACTGATGCGAGAAAGTCATTCCCAGAATCACTATTTTCATCAAAAGTTGCGGTTTCACTAGTGCCATAATACCCAACAGCAGAAGCATTGACTAAAACTTGCGGTGGGTTCGAGGCTTTGGCAATGCCTTTCACAATATGACTGGTGGTTTTAATCCGCGAATCAAGAATTTCCTGTTTCCGTTCAGGAGTCCAAGATTGATCGGCAATTCCTGCCCCAGCTAGATTAACAATCGCTTCTGCTGAGGCAATTTCTTCTTGCCATGATCCCATTTCTAGGGGATTATATTCGATAATCTCTATTTGCGGAAAGGCTTTTTTGGGAAAGATTTTTTCCCCTTCCTGTTTATTCCGAGTAAAGACGGTTATTTCGTGTTCACTCGCTGCTAGTTTCTGGACTAAGCGCGTTCCGACAAAGCCTGTGCCACCGGTAACTGCAATTTTCATATAAAATATTTAAATTCCCTTGAGCAAACTATTATAGCGTGGAAGTTTTTTCCTCTGTATTCCTCAACTGAAGTCGTGAGTCTGGCTTGGCTCAAACGGGATTTTGTCCATAAAAGGGGTGAGCTTGCTCAAAACTTGGACGTTTGCCCTGTTTCCAGTGTTTGATTGCTACATCAAGTATGCTAGAGGCAGTTTTTCCTAGTTCCTCCTCCGTTGCCTCAATCTGCCGATAAGGCTTTTTTAAGTTAGCTAAAGTCTGTTCCCAACACTCAGGAGTCATAATTTTATCAGGGAGATAACTAAGCAATTCTGCGTCTTTAATTTCATAAATAGCGACAAAATACTGTTGACGACGTGCTGGTAGTTGCACTGCAATTAAATGATCTTCTGGAAATAACTCTGGAGTAGTTGCTTTTCTATAACTCGCAATTCCGATCAACGTAGAAATAGGAAATACAGGAATATTTAATTGTTGCCCTAAGGTTCGGGCAGTTGCTAGACCAATGCGAGTTCCAGTAAAACTCCCTGGTCCTTTTGCCACGGCAATTAAGACTAAATCAGACCAACTATGAGGAGTGAGAAAATCTTGTAAGACAATGTGCAAGTGTGTGGATAAGTCCTGACCAAATTCCCAAGTCGAGATTTTTTTTTCTTGATTAAAGTCACTTAAAGCTAGTCCCAACTGAGAGCTAGTGGTATGTAAAGCCAAACCATACTGAGACAATTGATTATTAGTCGCTGTCATTGTAATTACAAAAAAAAGGCGGGAACCCCCACCTTCAACAAAATTAAGTTCAGTTTCTAGTTAGCCATTAAGCCATAGCAGGCTGTTTTTCCATGTCAGCAGAGTAGCTACCCATGCTAGCAGCACTGTTGCACTTCGCACGATGGCTTAAAAGTTTTTGAGCTTCTGCTACGTTATTAGCTTGGCCTTTCCAGTGTTCTAATGCAGGCTGTTGAATTGCACGAGCATAGGAGAAGGTCACGCGCCAGGGGCACTGAGATTTGAGAGGCTCAGAATTCATTAAGTGTAAGTGTTCTGCGGCTTGTTCAGGGGTTTGTCCACCAGAGAGGAAGGCAATACCAGGAACAGAGGCGGGAACGTTGTCACGGAGACACTTGATGGTTTGTTCAGCAACTTGTTGCGGGGTGGACTGTTGAGGGCAGTCTTTACCAGAAATGACCATGCTAGGCTTGAGGATCATTTGATCGAATTCAACCCCTTGGGTGCGTAATTCGGAGAAGACTGTGCGCAGAGTTTGATCGGTTACTTCATAGCAACGTTCTTGGGTATGATCTCCATCAATGAGAACTTCCGGCTCAACAATTGGCACTAAGCCACCTTCTTGGCATAATGCAGCATAACGGGCTAAAGCATGAGCATTAGCTTCGATGCAAGCAGGGGTGGGAATGCCATCACCAATGGTAATTACCGCACGCCATTTGGCAAAACGAGCGCCCATTTGATAGTATTCTGCAATCCGATCGCGCAGTCCGTCTAATCCTTCCGTAACTTTTTCTCCAGGATGACCGGCTAAGTCTTTTGCCCCGGTGTCAACTTTGATCCCAACAATGACACCCGCATCTTGCATCACTTTAGTGAAGGGGGTGCCATCTTGTTTTTTCTGACGGATGGTTTCATCATAAAGGATAGCACCGCTAATACAATCTCCTAAGTTAGGAGTAGTGAGAATTAACTCTCGATATTGGCGGCGCATTTCTTCAGTTGCGTCAATGCCTTGCTTTTGAAAACGCTTATTGCAAGTGCCATTACTTTCATCCATTGCTAGAACTCCTTTGTTAGGAGCTACCATAGCCTTTGCTGTATTTCTCAATTCTTCTGCGTATTTGTTCATACTTTTATAAACTCCTGTTATAAAACTTCATCTTAACGTTACTTTCGCATCTTTCTACCCTTTTTGTCAAAGGAGATCAGCACAATGTTAAGAAATTCTGAAAGTGATTATAACAGCTTCTGTTCTCCAATGTTCTCTTTTAAAGAAAGAACTTCCTGAGAAATACGCTACTCTTGGTTAAACCCTGTTGAGTTGGGTTAGGATAGTTGATCATCTGACTAACGAGCTAATGAGTGTAGCATCTGGTCTCAGACATTCTCTCACCTTAGCAAAGTTAACTAATGGGATTGGGAAAATTAATCACAATCATTGAAGTATCGGGACTCATCCGCGAAATTGCTTCTGGTCTTTCTAATTGGTTTGACAGATTGAGCAAACTATTCACTTGGGTATGAGTATTGAGAATTAACAGATCATCTTGTTCAATGAAATTAGAGATTTTCTTAGCTGTTTTTCCTCGTAAAGTAATCACTGGCTGATCTGTGCGAAAACCTAAAGCCCTTGCCGAAGTCGGAGGGTTAGTTATACGATTGCCGACGGGCATGATTATGACTTCAATGATCGCTTTTAAGGCATCAGCAATATTATTAGTAATAATGGCTGTCATTTTAATATTATCAGATTGAATTTCTTGTTCAGTAATCGCAACAATTAATCGCTTGGTATTCTCAATGGGATAAGTAAAACGCGTAATTAATAGGGGAACTGGTGCATTTTTAATCATGCGATCAAGAATACTACCAAAGAAGTTTTCTGTTTGCGTCGAATAACCTTTCCAACCACAAATAATTAATGTTGCTTCATATTCAAAAGCTGTTCTAATCACACCGCGATCAATAGCATCATCAATTCTTCCAATCGTCTGTACGTTAGTAACTGCAGCATGAGCAACCATTTCTGCTGTTGATAACAGTTGCATTTGTAATTTACGATCTTCATAATTAATAACATGCGATTTATCGGATAAAATATGAAGGGGTAAAACAGTTCCTTTTGTTTTTTTGGCTAAAATAATAGCTAGTTGGAGTAAGTTATCTTCTGTATTTGGGTTAGCAACTGGTACTAAAACACGCTGTGCTAAAGTTTCACTATAAGTAACTGCTGGTTGGTCTTGATGGTTATCTTTTTCTGGATAGAATTGTTTCCCCCACTTCTGCGTTACCCAAGGAGAAGCAATACAAGTGACTAAAATCATTGCTACAATGCCATTAACAATTACTTCATCGACTAATCCCACTTCAAAAGCAATCGTGACAGCGGCTAAGGTAGAGGCAGCTTGAGCAGAACTTAAGCCAAACATGACCATAATTCCTGGGAATTGAATGCCAAATATTTTTCCTGATCCCCAAGCTGCTAAATACTTACTAACTACTTCAATAATGATAATAACAGTGGCAATAAGAAGAGACTGTGGCTCTTGAATTAAAATTAAGGGATCAATGAGCATCCCAACAGAGATAAGAAAAAAAGGAATAAATAAAGTATTGCCAATAAATTGAATCCGATTCATTAAAGGGCTAAATTGAGGAATAATTTGAGTAATGGCGATTCCAGCTAAAAATGCACCAATAATTGGTTCAATATCAATTAAATTGGCAATATAAGAAATAACAAATAAAGTAGCAAGGACAAAGATAAATTCTGCACTTTCATCATGACCAAATTTTCGGAAAAACCAACGTCCTAGCCGAGGAACTCCCCATAATGTTGCTAGGGTATAAATGGTTAAAGCAGGAATTAAAAATAACCAAAAGCCAATTGTTAGTTCGCCATCATAGGCTCTTAAAACGACTGCTAAAACTAAAAGGGCAAGAACATTAGTCACTAAAGTTGCCCCCAAAGTCATTTTCACTGGTTGAGATTGCATAATCCCCAGTTTACTTAAAATTGGGAGAGCAATAAGTGTGTGAGAAGCAAAAGTTGAGGCAACTAAGACTGATGCTAAAAGACTATAATCTAATAAATAATACATTCCGGCTGTTCCCAAAGCCATGGGAAGCAGAAAAGTTGTTAAGCCAAAAAAAGCGGCTTCCTTGGCACTGTCTTTGAGTTCATCAAGACTGGTTTCTAAGCCAGCAAGAAACATTAAAAATAGTAAGCCGACTGTTCCCAATAAAACAATCGTGCTATCTCGTTCTAACAGTCCTAACACATTTGGCCCAACAATAACCCCCGCGAGAATTAATCCCACTAGCCCAGGTAATTGCATCCTCTCAAAGAGCAAAGGAGCAATTAACATAATTGCTAAAATGGTCAAGAAAACTGCTACGGGATCGGTAAGGGGAACAGGTAATATTTGAGCGAAAGGAAGAACAATCAGGTGTGACATAAGGCTGAAAAATTGGTTAAATGTTGTTAGCTGTTGCAAGAACTGACCAATCTATAAATAAATAATGGTTAAGAAGGTAACTTTGAGAGCTTGCTTAATCAATATTTGTTTTTGTTGCTTATCATCATAGCAGCACCGATCGCGCTTTTAAGAAATTAATGGTAAATTATTAGTATTTTATGACTAAAAAACGTAAAATCAGCGTATGAATATTAAGTTAAATAATTGAGATTAGATATGAAAGTAATGGGGTTAATGAGTGGGACTTCGGTTGATGGAGTAGATGTAGCATTAGTAGAAATTACAGGAGAAAAAGAAAATATACAGGTGGAATGGTTAGCTGGAGAAACCTATTCTTTTCCCAAACCTCTGCAAACAGAAATTTTAGCCGTTTGTGGAGAAAAACCCTTGACAATGAAGCAGTTTTGTGAATTAGATGACGCGATCGCGCAACATTTTGCCCAATGCGCCCATACCCTAGAAAAAAAGACCAATTTCACAGCTGAACTAATTGGTTCTCACGGACAAACCATCTTTCATCGTCCCCCTACCTCCTCCCTTGGTTATAGCCTACAATTAGGACGAGGAGAAATGATTACCCATTTAACCCAGCGTCCCACAGTTACTAATTTTCGGGCTGCGGATATTGCCCAAAACGGACAGGGTGCGCCCTTAGTCCCCAAAGTCGATGCTTGTTTGCTCTCTCATTCCCATTTAACTCGCTGTGTGCAGAATATTGGAGGGATTAGTAATGTTACTTATCTCCCCCCTCGCAATCATCCTCACTGGGAAAATAAAATTGTCGGTTGGGATAATGGCCCTGGAAATAGTTTATTAGATTTAGCGGTGCAAAAATTGACCAATGGTCAACAACGCTACGACGAAAATGGACAATGGGCAGCGCAAGGAACGCCTTGTGTAGAGTTAGTGCAAAACTGGTTACAACAGGACTTTTTTCAACAACCGCCCCCAAAATCAACGGGACGGGAATTATTTGGAGAAGCCTATTTGAACCAAACATGGGAGCAGGCGAAAGCCTATGATCTCAGCGAAGCGGATTTTCTAGCTAGTTTAACCGAATTAACCGTTAGCGCGATCGCGCAAGATTACCAAACCTTTCTCCCAAATCTTCCCGACACCATTTTACTTTGTGGCGGTGGCAGTGAAAATAATTACTTACGAGAATGCTTACAAGCGAAATTTCCCCACACCCCAATTCAAACCACTGATGAAGCAGGATTAAACCGTCACTTTAAAGAAGCGATCGCGTTTGCTGTCTTAGCATACTGGCGGTATCAGGATCACTATCCCGGAAATTTACCGCAAGTAACAGGGGCAAAATCTCCCATTATGTTAGGGGAGATCCATATTCCCTAAGAAAAAATCTAAAAAACTGTTAAAGTAATGAATAAAAGCCCAGTAATACTTCAGCGTATCCAAAACAAGATTAAAACCAGTTATGTTATTTAAGTCAACCACTCGTCATGTTCGTATCTACACCGCAGAAATTCAAGATAACGAATTAGTGGAAAGTCAAAATGTTCTCACCCTCGACGTTGATCCCGATAATGAATTTAATTGGGATGAAGAGAATTTAAATCAGGTTTATCGCAAATTTGATGAACTCGTAGAATCCTATAATGGAGAAGAATTAACCGAATATAATCTCCGACGCATTGGTTCAGACTTAGAACATTTTATTCGTAATCTTTTAGTCAGTGGCAAAATTAGTTATAACTTAAATAGTCGCGTTTTGAACTATAGTATGGGAGTCCCGAAAGTAGAAAGCCCAGACTCAGAAGAACAATATAAAGGTTAGTTAATCAAGATAAAAAAGGGATAGCTGGGGGCAAAACCATTTGTTGTTCACGGCGACCCAATAAAAGGAAGAATCGCTTGCGGGATCAAGTGTGTTCTCACTGTGGAATGCCTGTTATGAAAAGATATTTGTTCGTGGTGGGCCCCCCCTTAGATAGCGGGGTGGTTGGTCAATTAATTGCAAATCGGTATTGGGTCGTTACACCAAAGCTAGTATTGGAAACGCACCCAGAAAAGCCCCCTCATTTTCCCCACACAGTTCCAAGGTGGTTAAAACCTTACTTAAAATTAACGCCTTATGGGCCACAAATTCCCAAAGTTTATGGATATCTTCCTGAAACGAACGAAGAACGTTGGTTACTTGAATATGACAACTTTGCCTCAAACTTACAAGAGAGATTTGAACAAGGGCAGTTTTTATCCAAGCTAGAAGAAGTTTGGGAGAGTGCAAGTGCGATTCGACAATTAAATTGGCTATTACAAATTAGTCAACTCTGGCAACCGTTGCAAGTACAAGGCGTAGTAGGGACTCTTATTAATTCCGAACTTCTACGGGTCAATGGACCAGTTCTTCACTTACAAGAATTAGAAATTGATCAAACCCCAGTTACCTTAAAAGAGTTAGGTGTTCTCTGGTCTCAGTGGCAAGATACCGTACGCCTAGAAATTCAGAGCTTCTATCAACAACTGTGTCAGGAGTTACGACACGGAGAATTAAAAAGCAGTGAGGGGCTGATTGAGCAATTAGAACAAGGGTTAAAGCAAGTGGTAGGTTCCCAACAGCGACACTACGAAATTGCTACTGCTTCTGATACCGGCCCTAATCGCAGTCATAATGAAGATGCTTATTATCAGCCGAATTCTTCTGTGAAGGAAAATTCTTCAGAAAAAGCTCTCGCGATTGTTTGTGATGGAGTGGGAGGGCATCAAGGGGGAGAAATTGCTTCTCATTTAGCTATTGAACAGTTGCTTCAATACCTGAAAAAAGTTAATGAGCAGTCGCCACAAGAAATAATTGCAGAATTAGAACAAGCCGTGAGTCTTGCCAATGATGTAATCTCAGAACAAAACGATAGCGAACATCGTTATGGGCAGCAACGCATGGGAACAACCCTTGTCATGGCGCTTGCGGATGAATATAAAATGTATATTACTCATGTGGGGGATTCTCGCATTTACTGGATTACTAATCAGGGTTGCTATCAGTTGACCTTAGATGATGATTTAGCTTCCCGTCAAACCCGCTTGGGTCATATGTTATATAGAGAAGCCTTACAACAACCCTCTGCAGGGGCTTTAGTGCAAGCCTTAGGCATGAGTTCATCCCAACTGTTACATCCAACAACTCAACAATTGATTATTGATGAAGATTCAGTGTTTTTATTGTGTTCGGATGGCTTAAGTGATAATGATTTAGTGGAATTGCATTGGGAAGCGGAAATTTTACCTATTTTAACGGAAGGGAAAGACGTAAAAATGGTTGCCCAACGGCTGATTAGCCTGGCAAATGATCTCAATGGTCATGATAATGTCACCGTTTCTTTAGTCAAGTGTTCGGTATCAGAGTCTGGGGAAGATTCCTTAACAGCAACTTTTGAAGAACTCACTCAAGCATCAAGCAATCAGAAAACGATTTCCTCTCAGCAAACTGCTCCGGTTACTGCTTCAGCTAAGAAGAAAAAAAAGCAGAGGTTACAGTGGGTTATATTGCTCATCGTATTAATGATGAGTGGTTTCAGTATTGCTTATTGGGGGTTTGCTGAGGTACGTCAGTCATTGCAAGAGTGGCAAGACAATTTGGAAATGATGAAGAATCGCTCAGAATGACTGCTTATTGATTAAAGAAACGTTACAATTATTGAAAATGGGTCTGGAAAAAGCTATGAGTGAATCAAGAAGTCGCATCTGTGTTTTAGGAGGGGGGTTTGGTGGCTTATACACTGCCCTCCGTTTGAGTCAGTTTCCTTGGGATACCCAACCTGCGCCAGAAATTGTTTTGGTCGATCAGCGCGATCGCTTTTTATTTACTCCCCTCCTCTATGAACTACTTACAGATGAGTTACAAACTTGGGAGATTGCGCCACCATTTACAGAAATTTTAGCTAATACCCCGATTAAGTTTATTCAGGGAACAGTCACAGATGTTAATTTTCAAGAACGACAAGTCCAGTTAGCAGATCAAGCTGATTTGAATTATGATTGGCTAGTGCTTGCCATCGGGGGAAGAACTCCTATGGAAATGGTACCAGGAGCAACGGAATTTGCTTTTCCATTTCATAGTTTGCAAGATGCCTACCTGTTAGAAGAAAAACTCAAAGCATTAGAACAAGGAACTCAAGATAAAATTCGCATTGCCATTGTTGGCGGTGGCTATAGTGGGGTGGAAATTGCTTGTAAGTTGCGCGATCGACTAGCAGAACGTGCCAAAATCCGTATTATAGAAAGAGGAGAAAGAATCTTAAAAGCCTCCCCAGAGTTTAATCGGGAAACTGCCCAAAAAGCCCTTTCAGATCGAGAGATTTGGATTGATACGGAAACAACAGTGGAAGCTATCACAGAAAATGAACTCACGCTTTTATATAAAGGAAAAAGTGATACAATTCCAGTTGATATTGTTATTTGGACAGTGGGAACAACCGTATCGGAGTTAGTTAAAAATTTGAACTTACCTCACAATGAGCAGGGAAAAATTAAGGTTGATCCGACACTAAATGTGAAACAACAAGCGTCAGTCTTTGCTTTAGGAGATTTAGCTGCCTGCCAAGATGCTCAAGGGAAAGTCGTTCCAGCGACAGCACAGGTTGCTTTTCAACAGTCTGATTATTGTGCATGGAATATTTGGGCTTCCATCACCGGACGGCCCCTCCTTCCCTTTAAGTATCACAATTTGGGAGAAATGTTAGTCCTGGGGACTGATAATGCTAGTTTAACGGCTGAAGGAGTAAAACTTGATGGCATGATGGCTTATTTAGCACGTCGGTTAGCTTATCTTTCCCGAATGCCTACTCCAGAACATCAATTTACGGTTGGGTCTAATTGGATTACTCAACCCTTATCTTGATGCGATGAGAAGATGCTCACGCTTTGCTCCGCCCCATTATACCGTCAGGTTAATGGGAGATGAATCGTCGCCCAAAAAAATAAAGTCCGACAGGACAACCTTAAATCTTTTGTGTTAGAATTAATTTAACCACAAAGTTCAGCATAAGATGTTTGTCTTAGAGTTTAAGGTCAAAGCCAAAAAAGCTCAAACTCAAGCCATTGACGAAGCAATTCGGACGACACAATTCATCCGAAATAAGTGCATTCGTTACTGGATGGACAATCAAGGCGTTAATAAATACGCTCTCAACAAACTCTGTAAACAATTGGCAGAGGAGTTTTCTTGGGCTAAAGAACTAAACTCTATGGCAAGACAGTCTGCTGCTGAACGAGCTTGGTCTTCAATTAGTCGGTTCTATGACAACTGTAAAAAAGGAATTAATGGAAAGAAAGGGTATCCTCAGTTCCAAAAAAACAACCGCAGTGTTGAATATAAAACATCTGGCTGGAAGCTCGACCTAAATACCCGAAAGCATATAACTTTCACTGACAAAAAAGGCATTGGTCGGGTGAAATTAGTTGGAACTAGAGACTTACACTTCTATCATCCTGATGAAATTAAACGAGTACGGTTACTTCGCAGGGCTGACGGTTACTATTGTCAATTCCTGATTAATACAGAGGTAAAAGAACAATTAGAACCCACCAAGAGAACCATAGGATTAGATGTTGGTTTAGAATCCTTCTATACTGACTCTGATGGTCATAAAGAACCTAATCCTCGTTTCTTTAGAGAGGGAGAACAGAAATTAAAACGGCTTCAACGCCGTCTTTCTAAGAAACAGAAAGGATCATCTAATCGCAGAAAAGCTAGACAGAAGTTAGGTAAAGCACATTTAAGAATAAGTAGGCAACGTAAAGAACACGCCTTGAGACTGGCGCGTTGCGTAGTGAAGTCTAACGACTTCATCGCCTATGAAAACTTAAAGGTGTCTAACATGGTTAAGAACCACTGTCTAGCTAAGTCAATCTCAGATGTTGGTTGGTATCAGTTCCGAGTGTGGTTAGAGTATTTTGCACAAAAGTTTGGGAAAGTAGCGGTGGCTGTTCCTCCTCACTACACTTCTCAAGAATGCTCTAATTGCGGTCGAATTGTGAAAAAGTCTCTATCAACTAGAACCCATGCTTGTCAGTGTGGGACTAAATTGGATAGAGATGAAAATGCCGCGATTAACATTCTGAGAGAAGGACTCCGTACAGTCGGGCGGACTGGAACGGCTGGCTTCGAGCCAGACTCAAAGCTTGTGGAGAGACCCGCTTCTACTTCAGTTGTTTCCGAACAATTGGGGCAAGCGGACTCGTCTGCTGGAAACCTAGTTTCTAGTAGTTAGAAGCAAGAATCTCCCACTATAATCTCTGATTTAGTGGGAGAGCGTCAACTAATTTAATGTCTAAAGTATAAGTTATGGCACAAGCAAAGGTGATTTTTTTTGATGCAGTGGGAACCCTATTTGGGGTAAAAGGAAGTGTCGGTGAGGTTTATAGCAGGATCGGGCGCAGTTTTGGGGTTCTCACTTCTCCAGAAGAGTTAGATCAAGCCTTTTATGAGGTGTTTAAAGCATCCTCTCCTCTTGCTTTCCCTGATGTTCCTACGCCTCAAATTCCTGAAAAAGAGTTTCAATGGTGGCGAGATATTACGAAATTAACGTTTCAGAAGGTGGGAGTTGCTCATAAATTTTTAGACTTTGATGTTTTTTTTACTCGTCTTTACAAGCATTTTGCCACAGCTAGTCCCTGGGAAGTTTATCCTGATGTGATTCCTTCTCTACAACGTTGGCAGGAACAAGGGGTAGAATTAGGCATTATTTCTAACTTTGACTCTCGGCTATATGCGGTTTTAGTGGCTCTCAATTTACGCTCTTTTTTTAGTAGTATTACTATTTCTTCGGAAGTTGGGGCGGCTAAACCTGATCCGCAAATTTTTGAAAGCGCGATCGCGCAGTATCAAGTTAAGCCCGAAGAAACTTGGCATATTGGTGATAGTCGTCGTGAAGATTATGAAGGGGCAAAAGCTGCAGGAATGCAAGCATTTTTATTAAAGCGTCGTAGCCTTGTACTTCGTTGATAACTAACCATTACGATTGCTCTTTAGAAGGCAAAAATTGCTTGAGAATCGTTTTTGGAGTGCGATCCCAATTATCTTGATGGGAATAAATTAATCCCTCTTTATCTAGCTTATAGGTGGAATCGCCATTAAAGAAAATCTCAGCTTTCCACGGAGTACGTAGCCTTCCCCTCACTGTCCACCAAACTTTAATAATGTCTATTGCTGTGTCTTGAATATCATGGACATCAAAATAAATTTCTGTAAAAAATAAACGAGCATGAAATCGTAATGTCCAGAAAACAATTCTATAATTTAGTTTCCCTTGAAATTGATTCACAGGATCTTTGAAAAGGATATCAGAACGATAAATATCATAGGAAATATCTTTCTTAAAAAGAGTAGGAAGATCTTCATATAATTGCGCGATCGCTGTTTCGACTCGGTTTTGATAATTGGTTTGGCTAATAGACATATAAATGTTACAGTTAATAATTCATAACTTCTTGCAAGGTATTAATAAATTCTTTCTCCAGATAAGGTTTTGTAAAATACTCACTTGCCCCCAAATGTTGACATAATTTACGGTGTTTTTCACTACTACGAGAAGTTAACATTACTACGGGAACTTGATTCAATGTTTCATCTTGACGGCGGTAACGGAGAAATTCAAAGCCATTCATATTGGGCATTTCAATATCACAAATGACCACATTGGTATCAGGATGACGTTGTAAAACAGAAATCGCTTCTCGTCCATCCCCTGCTTGTAAGACTTGATAGCCAGCACGTTGCAGGGAAAAGGTTAAAGTTTGGCGTTGAGTTGCAGAGTCATCTACTACGAGGATAGTGGGAACTTCACTGGTGAGAGAACGGCGGGTAGTGGTATTAACAACTGCTGAGGCTTGGGTTTGTTGGACTGATTCAAGTAAGTTAAACGCATCTAATACTGGAACAATTGTACCATCCCCTAAAATCGTGCAACCTGAAACATATTGCGGAGGCGCGATCGCGCTACCAAAAGATTTAATCACTAATTCTTGTTCTGTAATGACTCGATTGAGTTCCAAGGGAAATTGCTGTTGTCCCCGTCGTAAAATAATTAAGGGAAAGCCACGTTCTTGAGGGCGTTCCACAGCACCTAAAGGTTGTAAATTTGGAGACGCGGCCGGAACAGGGCAATTATAATCTAATAAATCACTAATAGCATAAATGGGAAGGGCTTGATCATTCCACTGTAAAAAGCGTTGTTCTCCTGTATATTTAACTTGGTCTGAGGTGGGAACAAGAATTTGCTCAATATTATCTGATGGTAAAGCCCAAACCGTCGTATCCACCAAGACAATTAGTAATTTTGCCATGGATTGGGTTGTGGGCAAACTTAAGACAAATGTTGTTCCTTTTCCGGGTTGAGAACGAAGGCTAATTGCCCCTTTTAGTTCCCGAATTTGGTCGCGTACCACGTCTAACCCCACACCACGCCCAGAGAGATCACTCACTTCTTTTGCAGTGGAAAATCCGGGTTCAAAAAGAAAGTTATATAAACGTTCCGAAGACCGATTTTCTGCTTGATCAGGGGTAATTAATCCTGTATTGATTGCCTTTTCTTTGACTCTTTCTAAATTAATTCCTCCACCATCATCACCAATTTCAATAACGGTTTGATTCCCCTGATAATAAGCCCGAATGGCAATTTCTCCTTCTTCAGGTTTTCCAGCTTCTCGTCTTTTTTCTGGAGATTCAATACCGTGATCAAAGGCATTTCGGACTAAATGAGTGAGGGGATCATAGAGTTTTTCTAAGACGCTTTTATCCACTCTTACCCCAGTTCCTTCTAACCTTAACTGAGTGGGTTTTTCATACTGATAAGAAAAGTCTCGTAAAATACGGGGAAAGCGATCCAAAATGTTACTTAAAGGCAACATCCGCGCCCAAATTAATTCATCCCGTAATTGCTCCAACATTTTACGCTGTCCCTGCAAGGTTTGGTCAGATTGTTCAGCAAACAGGGAAATATCGCCGACTGATTCTTCAATTTGAGCGGTTTCTTCTAAAAGTTCTTGGAGGGTAGCATTCAACGCCCCATATTGATCCAGTTCTAAACTATCAAAGTCGAGATCAAGCACCGACTCAGGTTGTTCGGTTAAGTCTGGGGTTGAGGTTTCTTGTTTTTCTCTAGCAGTGGGTTGTAAGTTCCCTTGCTGTTGGTTTCCCTGACGGATAATTTCTTGATCGGAAAATTCTTGTAAGCGTCCCACTAACCCTTGAAAACGAGAAAACCGATTTAATAATTCTCTTAAGCCTCGTTGCAATTGTTCATTTTGAACCGCTAGGCTGTTACGTTGAATGACTAATTCCCCTTAAAAAGGCTGAACGCCCAGCTTCTAAGTCTCGCACCATAAGGCGACCAATAGTAACAGCTTCTTGGGGATAAGTCTCAAGGGCTTTCATCGTACTATCTACAATTTCCCCAAAACCTTCTAACCCCATAATCTCCGCTAACCCTGTAAACACTTCTGCTTGGGCGCGAACTTCTCCCAAAACCTCGTACTGGTTAGGATTAGCCATTACTTCTTTTAAGTGTTCTAACCCCTGTTCCACATCCACCTCAATCATACTTCCACCCTCAATGGTGATCTTTAACAGGTGTAGCTTTCTGGCATAAATTACAGGAGGTTTATTGAACAATCACATTTTGTAATTGATGTCAGGGGCTATTCCTACTTTCTTAATTTAACGAAAAATAATCATTTTGTTTCATTAATTTCCTGATTTTAGTATTTTCTCGTAAAAATTTAGATTTACAAAACTTTAGAACTCCGTGTTAATGCAGTGACACGCTGGGCTTCATGAAATTCATTTTCATTTTCACTTTCTCCTAAAGTCGGTTTAATACTGACACTATCAACATTTCTCATATTGATATAAATCGTTTCATCGGGAGTATGTAAAGGACACCATTCCAGACTCAGTCGCTGTTGAATAGATTGCCTGAGTTCAGGGTAGGGATCATTTTCTTCCGCAGTTTCTGTAACTAAAAAGGATTCTTTTTCCCCGTTGTTGTAGTGAAAGGTAATTTGTAGAGAGTAGTCTTGTTTTCCCATGATTGAGGTTGATTTATTGTTGTTGGCTCATATCTTCTAAATTTAGCACTTGCGCGAGGGCTTCTTCGGTCATTAGGTTTTTTTCTAACACTAATTCTCTTAAAGATTTCCCTGTTTCTAAAGATTCTTTGGCTAGGGCTGCGGCATTAAGATACCCAATGTGGGGGTTAAGGGCAGTAACGAGGGCTAAACTTGCTTCCGCATAATTCTGACAACGATCGCGCCTCGGTTGTATCTCTTTTAAGCAACGATCGGTCAAGGTTTGCAAGGTATTTCCTAAAATCTCTATACTGTGAATTAGGTCATACGCCACTAAGGGCATCATCACGTTTAATTCTAACTGTCCTCCCTGAGCGGCCAGCGCGATCGCGCTATCATAGCCCATTACTTGAAACGATACCATAGAGGTCATCTCAGCAATCACAGGATTATATTTTCCAGGCATAATAGATGACCCCGGTTGCACAGGAGGCAGTTCAATTTCTTTTAAGCCCGTTTTTGGCCCCGAATCCATTAAACGCAGGTCATGGGAGATTTTAACGCAGTCTTGAGCAATATTTCGTAACGCCCCTGAGACATTCACAAAGGGGGAAAGACTTTGCATCGCTGCCATGAGATGAGGCGCACTACTAAGAGAAACTCCCATAAACTCGCTGAGATGATTAACCACTTCTTCTCGATATTGAGGATGAGTATTTAAGCCTGTTCCCGTAGCACTTCCCCCAATTCCCAATTGTTGTAAGTCTTTGGCTGCGGTTTCTAAACGGTGGAGATGATCGCGATAAATTTGCGCCCAAGCGCGGAAGGTTTCCCCCAGTCTTACTGGCACTGCATCTTGCAGATGAGTTCGCCCTGATTTCACTATATCTTGGAACTCGGTTGCTTTTTCTTCAAGGGTGCTAATGGTGGCTTTGAGTGCAGGATAAAGGGTATGCTCAAGGGCAAGGAGACTGCCAAGGCGAATGGCGGTGGGAATGACATCATTAGTGGATTGTCCATAGTTCACATGATCATTGGGGTTAACCCGTTGATAGTTGCCTTTAGCATCTCCGAGAATTTCTAAAGCACGGTTAGCGAGGACTTCGTTAACATTCATGTGATGGGACGTTCCAGCGCCAGCTTGATAAATATCCACCACAAACTGATCGCGCAGTTTCCCTTTTAGAATTTCATCAGCCGCTTGTACAATGGCACCACTAACGTCTTGAGGAATGCAGTTAAGTTTTCCATGCGCGATCGCGGCAGCTTTTTTAATTAAAATACAAGCATCAACATAGGTAGGTAAAGGCTTAATCCCACTAATGGGAAAATTTTCAGTTGCCCTCAGGGTTTGAATGCCATAATAAACATCATCAGGGAGTTGGCGTTCCCCCATGGAGTCTTTTTCAGTACGCATAGATATACAGTGAGGTGGATTGATGATTCATCATCGTACAATGATGCGAGCTAAAAAACCAAGGGTTTCAACCTCGTAAATCAATGGCAAACTGCTTTTAGGGGCTTTATAATCAATGCCAACTGTTTTGAGAGAACAAGGATATCGTATTGTTATCTACCCTAACGATCATCAACCTGCTCATGTTCATGTTTTAAAAGCTGGAGGAGAAATTAAAGTAGATATTTCTAAATTAGACGAAATCCAAGTGATCGAAGTCGTTAAAATGAAAAATAAAGAAGCCTTAACAGCACTCAATTTGGTTATTAAAAACCAAAAACTACTACTATCCAAATGGGAGGAGATCCATGGTTAACAATATAAAATTTATTTCAAAAGAAAACAATAAAGATACTTTACTTCAAAAGATAGAAAAAGCTAGAAAAAATAAAAAAAGCCAATTAGAACGCAAAGCAATTAATGCAAAGTATGATCCTCAAAATGATCAAATCATTATTCAATTTGTTGATGGCTCTGAGTTTAGATTTAATTCTCAGTTAGGACAAGGATTACAAAGTGCCACGCCAGAACAATTAGCTGAAGTAGAAATTACCCCTTCTGGGCAGGGACTGCATTGGGAAAGTTTGGATGCTGATTTAAGGATTCCTGATTTATTGCAGGGCGTTTATGGCAATCAAAAATGGATGAGTGAACTCAAGCGTAAAAAGCTAATATAGAAGCACAACTTGCAGTTAAATAAAAAATAAAAAAATGCCCGATCCAATTATGTATCAAGAGGATGCTTATGTTGTCCTCGAAACCAACCAACCTGAAGAAATTATGAGTGGGGAAGAATTACTAGAAAAACTGAAAACCACCCTTGAAAATAATCCTGATGAACACCCTAGAGAATTAGCCAAATTTGAGACAATAGAAGAAAAAGCTAAGCATCTGATGGAAACCAGTTGCGAATTAGATGTGGGAGAAGGGGAATATTTACAGTGGTATGTGATTCGCTTAGAAAAATAGCTAATCACTGGTGCCGATTAAATATAATAATGCCATGCGAACTGCTACCCCACTGGTGACTTGTTGAGAGATGAGACTTAATTCTGGGTCATCCATTAAGTCAGAACTAATCTCGACACCACGATTCACGGGTCCGGGGTGAAGAATTTTTACGTGAGGATGGGCTAACAACACGCGATCGCGCGTAATCCCAAATTGCTGATGATATTCCCGTAAACTCGGCAATAAATGCTCACTCATCCGTTCTTTTTGCAACCGTAGCGTCATAATAAAATCAGCATCAGTTAAGGCAGGTTCCACTTGCCAGTGACAGACTAATTTTTCCCCTAAAAACTCCTGAAACTCTCTAGGCAGTAACGTCGGTGGCGCAGCTAAATGTACCGTTGCCCCCATAGTGGTTAAACTATAGAGATTAGAACGGGCAACCCGAGAATGTAAAATATCTCCCACAATGGCAATTTTTTTCCCTTGTAGAAACTGATGAGGCGAGGAAGGAGATAATAATTGATACAGCGTAAATAAATCTAATAGTGCTTGTGAGGGATGTTCATGTTGCCCATCTCCAGCGTTAAACACACTCACATTCCCTTCTAGTCGATCCATTTCCGCCGCGATGGTGTGAGGAACACCGGCCTGGCGATGACGAATGACTAAAATATTTGCCCCCATTGCTACATAAGTTTTTGCAGTATCTAAAATTGTTTCCCCTTTGGTGAGGGAAGAAGAACTCCCAGCAAAATTGAGGGTATCTGCTGATAAGCGTTTCGCTGCTAGTTCAAAACTACTACGAGTACGAGTGGAAGGTTCAAAAAATAAATTTGCCACCACTTGCGCTTGTAATGCAGGAACTTTCTTGGTTCGTCGGGATAAAACTTCTCGAAAACTATCGGCAGTTTCTAAGAGAGTTTCGTATTCTTCGGCGGTAAAAGTTTCTAAAGAGAGAATATGGCGTTTCGTCCAAGAAGAAGTGGTTGTCGTGGTCATGAATTTTGTTTTGCCCGTAATTGCCCACAGGCAGCATCAGCTTCTAAGCCGCGGGAATAGCGAATACTCACCGCAATATTAGCGTCTTGTAGTGCCGTTTGAAAGGCTTCAATTCGGTTTTTGTCAGGGCGTTGATAATCTACTTCACTGATGGGGTTATAAGGAATCAGATTAACATGAGTTTGAAAACCTCTTAGCAGTTGTGCTAATTCTTGGGCATGATTTGGAGTATCATTCACCCCTGCCAACAAGATATATTCAAAGCTAATGCGACGGTGAGTTTTTTCCACATAGTCTCGACAGTCAGCAATAAGTTGCAGCAGAGGATAACCGCCGCCACTGGGAATTAACTGTTCTCGTAAGACTTGGTTAGAGGCATGGAGACTAATGGCAAGGGTAATTTGTAATTTTTCTGCTGCCAGTTTGGGAATCGTTTTCGGAATGCCTACTGTGGAAACGGTTAAGTTACGTTGTCCAATGCCAATGTCTTGATTGAGAGATTTAACCGCTTTAATCACTTCTTCTAAGTTTAATAGCGGTTCACCCATGCCCATAAATACCACATGACTTACTCTTTGCTGGAAGTCTTCCGCGACTGTCATCACTTGATCCACAATTTCATGGGCTTGTAAATTGCGAGTAAAGCCGCCTTTTCCTGTGGCGCAAAAATCACAACTCATAGGACATCCCACTTGCGAAGAAACACAAACCGTTAACCGTTTTGCAGTGGGAATACCAACAGTTTCAATGAGTTCGCTATCATGGAGACGAAGAAGATACTTACGGGTTTCATCAGGAGCAATGCTACGATGGGCAATAGTAGAGCGTCCAATGGGCTGATCTTGCAGGTTTTCTCGCCACTGTTTCGGAAAGACCGTAATTTCAGACAGCGATCGCGCTCCTTTTTGATACAACCACTGATATAACTGTTTACCACGATAGGCAGGTTGTCCTTGTTCTTGTACCCACTCGGTTAACTCAGGTAAAGATTTTCCCAGTAATGGACTCAAAATATTTCTCCTTCTTGTAATCTCTGCTTCCTCTATTGTGCCAAGAAGAGAGGGGTCATTAGGATGATTAGGTGTATTATAAAGACAAATTTTATTGGTAACTAATTTGTAATTTTACCCTCGCTTCAATTTCTTGTTCACCGCCAATCACGGGAGAACTCGGTGCGCTACTTTCCGCCATATCTTGAGCACGGGCTGTTTCCAACCGAGGCGTAACAGGGGCTTCCGCGCCATCGACTTCAATATGAATAATAGATTGAGAACGCAAATCCAAAGTGTTTAATACTGCATCAGCTTGGGATTTTCCGTCTAGAGTAGCTTTTTCTAAAGCCTCTTTTTTGGCTTGCGCGATCGCGCTTTCTGTGGCTGTAAATCCCACTGAATCAATGCGAGTTGCACCGGCATTTACAGCCTGATCTAATAAATCTCCGATTTCTTCCGTTTCAATCTGAAAACTCACTAAATTTACCCCTTCATAGCCAATTAAACGGCGTTCCCCATCCGAACGACGATATTGCGGTTGTAAACGGATTCCCGTAGTTTCTAGCTTATCCACCTCACGTTCTTGTAAAAACTCCACCACAGCGGTTGAACGTCGGGCGACCTCTTCTTGGGCTTCTCTTGCTGTTTCTTCTTCTACTTCTACCCCTAGGCTAACTTCGGTTAAAGTTGTTTCGATCTCAATTTTTCCTGTACCTGTAACCGTTAATGTTCTGACATCACGATCTTGAGCCATTACAGGCGAGGTAGAATGGCTATTGATCAAGCTACCAGCTAACAAGATCATTAAGCCACCGACAAAAACTAACCCAATTGTTTTTAGGTTTGAGGCTTGTAAAAAACGATTCATTATTAAGCACTTTTATTCAATAACTATCATGATTTTAACCAATGATGACGGGTATAATGCAGAGGGAATTCAAGCCTTACAAATCGCAACTGACTATCAAGGAGTTATTGTTGCCCCAGAAAAGGAACAGTCTGGTTGTGGACATCAAGTAACCACGAAACGAGGCTTAAAACTGGAAAAATATTCTAAACAACTTTATAGTCTTGATGGGACTCCTGTTGATTGTGTTCGCATTGCCTTAACTCAGCTTTATCCTGATACAGAATGGGTCATTTCTGGCATTAACGCAGGGGGAAATATGGGGGCTGATGTTTATATTTCGGGAACTGTGGCAGCGATTCGAGAAGCAGTTTTACTAGGAAAAAAAGGCATTGCCATTTCTCAGTGGCGTAAATCCCCATTAGAAATTGATTGGACAGTGGCAGCAAATTGGACAAGGAAGGTTTTAGATACTTTATTTTCCATTTCTTTACCTTCTGGCTACTTTTGGAATGTCAATTTACCCCATTTAGAAGATAATACCAATGAGCCTGAAATTATCTTTTGTGAAGGAGGAACACAACCTTTACCTGTTGAGTATTATTTCGACGGCGATCGCTATTATTATCAAGGCGAATATGGCAAGCGGCAACGAGGAAAAGGGAGCGATGTTGATGTTTGCTTTTCAGGGAATATTGCAGTTTCCCAGTTAAAGTTGTGAAAACTGCTATATTTTTTCCTTTAATTGTACCTCATAACTATGAAATTTGCTATAGCGTTTTCAAATTCAATATAAATAGTAGTGCGAGCATCTTGCTCGCTTTTGAAGAATAATAGTTTACAACTCATCTGAAAATGCTATATATGCTAATTTATTCTTAAATTAACCACTTCTCCAATCACCATAACCGTTGGAGAAAGTTTCTCCCCTTTTGTCTGTTCTACAATCGTTTGTAATGTTCCCACCCACACTTTTTGCTCATCTGTTCCGGCTGAACGAATAATCGCAATTGGAAAGGATAATTGCTTCCCTTCCTGAAGTAATCTTTCTACAATAGTTGCTAAATTACGTCCTCCCATTAAAATAATGAGTGTATCTATTCTCGCTAAGGCATTCCAGTCTAATTGATCAGGTTCATGGGCAGTAATGACAGTAAAACTCCGACTGAGAAATTTATCTGTTAGGGGGATGCCAGCTAAAAGAGGGGCGGTAATAGCTGAAGATAAGCCTGGAATTATTTCAACCTTACATCCTACTGCTTTTAAGGCTTGAATTTCTTCTCTAGCGCGACCAAAGATAAAGGGATCACCATTTTTTAAGCGAACCACTTTTTTACCTTGTTTAGCATAAGAGACTAAAATATTATTAATTTCACTTTGAGAGGTACTGGGTTTTCCCCCTCGTTTTCCCACATAAATTTGTTTACAAGTGTCAGGAATTAACTCTAAAACTGCTTCATCAACCAACGCATCATAAATTAAAACCTCAGTTTCATAAAGTATATTTTTTGCTTGTTGTGTTAGATATTCCTTCTTACCTAACCCAGCACCCATTAAATAAATTTTCATTTTTATTACTATAAATTCAAATCAATCATTAAAAATAAAATCTAAACGTTGTTGCGATTCTTCTAAAGCAGATTTAGGCTCTTTTTCTCTCAATAAACTCGCTTCAATTGCTCGACCGAAATTTTCAGATAAGCGATTATAATTAGGAATAATTGGACGGACTTTTGATACTTCCATTTGTTTCAAAAATACTTCCAAGACAGGATTATCTTCCACAAACTCCTGATATCGTTTACTTTGTTTAGATTTAACATTTACGGGTAAATATCCAGTTTGTAAAGCCCACTCAGTTTGAAACTCTTCACTTAAAACATACTCTAAAAACTCAAAACAGGCTTTTTCCCGCTTAGAATCTGTTTTAAATACAAATAAATTTTCTCCTCCTACCACCGCAGCTTGTTGTTCTTTTTTCGGAAATGGAAAGACATCGTAATCAATCTCTGTATCACTTAACTGTCCCAATGTCCATGGCCCCGTAACTTGCATCGCTACATCCCCTGATAGAAAGTTATCCAACTCATATCCTCGTTCTGGCGCTGATAATACTGCCCAATTATTTTTTACTAAATTTGACCCAAATTCAAGTGCCGAAATTGCTCCCGAATTGACTAAATTTGGTTGTCCATTATCGCTTAATAATTGACCATTAGCACTATAGACAAAAGGAAGCCAAGTAAAAACAGTCCACTCTCCTTTTCCTAGAGATAAAAACATCCCATGCTGATCAATGCGTCCATCCTCATCAAAATCTTTAGTTAATTTTTCTGCCGTTTCTTCTAACTCGTCCCATGTTTCAGGTATAGTTTCAATTCCAGCCTCTTCAAATAAAGATGGACGATAAAACACTCCAGCATTATTAGTGCCAAAAGGAATTGACCAAATGTGACCATTTAACTCCATACTTTCCAATAAAACGGGTTCTATTTCATCTTTTAATGGTGATTCATTGAACCAGTCATCTAAAGATCGAATTGCCCCTAAATCAACTAATTTCCCCGTTAATTGGGGAACAAACCAGAGCATATCGGGAGGAACATCCCCGACAAACGCGGTTAAGATTTTCGGTAATTGTCCGTCAGGCTGACCAATATAAATCGGATTAACCTTAATATTTTGATGATTCTCATTAAATTGATTAACTAACTCTTGGAAAACTTCTCGATTCGGGGGCGGATTAATGCCATGCCAGAGGGTTAATTCAACTCTGTTTTGAGTTGAGCCGTTAACATTAAAAGGAGTGCAACTACTCAATGGTAAGCTACAGCTTAAAATAATGAGGCTTACCAAAAATATGACTTGACGAAAGTTAACGAAAAAATAATTCTTCTTATTCATAAAAGATTCATGTTTTGAACAATGTATCATTTTTGTCATTTATAAAGAGTGAATTGTGTTAATCGATCAAAAATAGCCTTCTAAAAATTAGTTTAGCTTGTTGACAATCAGGATCAGATGGGCTAAGCTCTGCTCCAGCACACAGACAAAAAAATTACGTTTTGCCTAGGAGCTGGGCGTTGACGGTCAATTCAGATCTCCGTCCCTCCACTGTAGAGCTTCTTTATTATTGAGACGCTCGACAAAAAGGAGGGGGTAGTATGTTTACAATTAAGGAAACAGTAAAATTTAGAAAAAAATCTAATCTAAGTTCTGCCAACCAATAATACCAAAGTGTGATTAGACATGGATAACAACAAAGGTATTACTGAAGAATTAGCAAGCCAACAGATGTTGGTGGAAAACGCTTGGTAATTATATCTCCAAATAATTGGGCGTAATGGCTAACTCAACTCCCACAGAATTACCGTGAAAGAAATGCTTGACTCCGATTTACAACGGGTAAGTCGAGAATTAGTGAAGCTACTTCCAAAAAGCGCGATCGCGCCTTCACTTTGCTGAAAAAATTGAACAGCTAACCGTCGTAGTGATCGATAATGCTCCCATTCATACGAGTCGTGCTTTCCAAGATAAAATTCCAGAGTGGTGGGAAAAAACTTAGAAATTTTGGCTCTTCTAAAGTAAGTATGGCAAATTAGCAACAAAAGCTCCAATGTAACAGCACTTTTCTTCTAAAATTATCGAACTTATTAAACCAAAGGCTCTCCTTTTAATCAGCTTGATTTTTTTTGTTGATACCCTCCACAACTCCTTGGGTAGTGCGATAGTCAAAATAACCTAAAATTGGCTCAAACTAGCCAAATTGCAGAAACCTTTATTAGTCTGATTGATGAAGCCTTTAAGCAACACCGATGGTGGCGACAACATCAAGATGGGATTGCTTACGGACATTGGGCGCAGGATTTTTCGGTAAAAGTAAATTTTAGCATTTAGTTTTCATGTTGTTTACATTCCATTTGAAAATGCCATATATGAAATGAAATTATTATTTATCGTTACTAGAACTGATACTTTTGGAGGATCACTAATTCATGTACGAGACACAACTTACTACTTAAAAAAACAAGGAGAAGAAGTACAAGTAATAACAGGCAAAAAAGGAATTTATAATCAAGTTTTAGAACAGTATGATATTCCCAATGTTGCCTGCAAAAGTTTAGTACAACCCATTAAACCTTATCAAGACGGAAAAACTCTTGCTGAATTAAAACAACTCATTCAACATTACAATCCTGATCTCGTCAGTACCCATTCTAGTAAGGCAGGAATTTTAGGGCGCATTGCTTGTAAACTCAATAATATCCCTTGTCTTTTTACCGCCCATGGCTGGGCTTTCACAAAAGGGGTTCCTCAACCCAAAAGAAGCATTTACCGTACTTTAGAAGTAATGGCAGCTCCCTTAGCTGATCGTATTATTTGTGTCTCCGAACAAGATCGTCAAATTGGCATTGCTTCAGGGATGAATCCTAAAAAACTGACAACAGTTCATAATGGAATGCCAGACATATCACCTAACTTAAAAGCAGATCCCAGTCAGTCTAATCCTGTATCTATTATTATGGTTGCAAGATTCGACCAGCAAAAAGATCACTCGACCTTACTAAAAGCAATCAAAAACATTCCCCAAGTAGAAGTTAATTTAATTGGTGATGGCCCTCGTTTAGAAGAAATTAAACACCTTAGTAAAAAATTAGAAATTCAGGATCGAGTTAACTTTTTAGGTCTTTCTTCAGACGTATCGCATTTCTTAGCCAAAGCTAGTATTTTCGTTTTAATTTCCCACTGGGAAGGATTTCCCCGAACAATTTTAGAAGCAATGAGAGCTGGTTTACCTGTTGTAGCGACTGACGTAGGAGGCGTTAAAGAATCAGTATTAGATGGTGTGACAGGGTTTTGTATTCCCCGTCAAAATGTTCTAGCTTTAGAAGAAAAACTAATGCTTTTAGTTAAAAATCCCGATCTCAGAACAAAAATGGGAAAAGCAGGGCGAGAACGTTATGAAAAGGAATTTACTTTTGAACGAATGCTAAAAAAAACATTGAGCATTTATAAAGAAGTTTTATCAGAGAAGGGTAAACAATGAAATCTATTTTAATAACAGGGGCTACAGGCTTTATTGGCAGCCACTTACTTCCACAGCTAGAACAAAATAACTTCTCCCTCAAAATAACCACTCGCCAAAGCTCACCTCAAACTTCCCAACATGTAACCCCCATCCAAATTAATAACATAGACGAAACCACAGACTGGAGTAAAGCCTTAATAGGAGTTGATTGCGTTATTCACCTTGCTGCCCGCGCTCATATCCTCCAAGACACCTCCACTGATCCTGAAACAGCATTTTATCAAACTAATACTGCAGCCACTGCTAACTTAGTCAAACCAGCGATCGCGCAGGGAGTAAAACACTTCATATTCATGAGTTCTATTGGCGCAATGGCAACAACAAGTGAACAAATACTAACCGAAACCTTTCCTTGTCAACCCGACACCCCTTATGGTCGTAGTAAGCTAAAAGCAGAACAAGCCCTCAAGGAACTATGTGAAAATAGTACCATGACTTGGACCATTTTACGTCCGCCGTTAATTTACGGTCCCAATAATCCTGGAAATATGGAACGCTTGCTAAAACTAGTGAAAACAGGCTTACCTTTACCCCTTGGAGGAATTAATAATCATCGTAGCCTCCTTTATGTTGGTAACTTAGTTAACGCCATAACCACCTGCATTTCCCATCCCAAGGCGAAAAACCAAACCTTCCTGATTAGTGATGGAGAAGACTTATCAACCCCTAGTTTAATCAACCAACTCGGTAAAGCCATGGGAAAATCTCCCATGTTAATTCCCATTACCCCTCAATTCCTAACTGTGATCGCTAAACCACTAGGCAAAGAAGACACAATTAAACGTTTAGCAGGCTCTCTTACCGTTGATAACAACAAAATTAGAACCACCCTTGATTGGAACCCCCCATTTTCAGTAACTGAAGGCTTACAACATACCGTGGATTGGTTTATTAAGAGCAAACCTTAGAAAACTAAATATAGAAGCTCAACCTAATTTTCCCCCGCGACAAGCAAACCACATTCTTCTAGCTTACCATTACTATTCAGTACTACCCCCGCGCAATTGGAACCGTTGTTTTTGGCAGTCGAGGGATTATCTTTACCCCTTTAGAAGTTGCCTCAGAACGAGATACAGAAACTAAAATGCGCGCAGCTCGTGATTTCACTCGTTCCTTAGTTTGGATATTTACAGGTCGCACTGGAGCCAGTTTAAAGCCCAAATTTTCTACCTATATATTGCCAAGTGAAACGACAATTTTGCCATAATAAACATCATTATCAACTCTAAAATAAAACTTAATCGCCTTCCTGAATTATGGTTTTAATTTCTCTCTGTCTTCTTAGTTTTTTGCTGAGTTTAACTACTGTTGCCCTCATTAAACAACGTTTTAGCCAACTATTATTAGATATCCCTAATGCTCGTAGTTCTCATACCCAACCAACTCCCCGTGGTGGCGGGCTAGGCTTTATCCTTGCTTTTGCTATTATTAGCGCGATCGCGCTTTTGTTATCTTTTAATCAACCAACTTTCCTTTTAGGCTTAACTCAGCAACAGTGGCTAGGAATATGGCTAGTTCTAACCCCCTTAACGATCGTCGGTTTGATTGATGATCGCCAAGGCGTAAAAGCCAGGATTCGCTATCTGGTACAACTAATCTCAGGCGCGATCGCTGTTTCTGTATTTGGTTCTTTTCCCCAACCTTGGCTTACCCCATGGGGCAATCTAGGTGTTATACTTGCCTTAACTCTTACTCTCATTGGTTTCACTGCCTTCATCAACTTCTACAATTTTATGGATGGGTTAGATGGCTTAGTTGCTGGAGTCAGTGCTACTCAAATGGCGTTTCTCGCTATTTATCTGGATCAACCATTTTTATGGCTGTTAGTGGCTGCTTTAATTGGCTTTTTATGGTGGAATTGGTCACCAGCGACAATTTTTATGGGTGATGCTGGTAGTACTATTTTAGGAAGCGCGATCGCGCTATCACTGCTCATTCCCGATGTTCCCACCACCCAAGCATGGTCAGCTGTCGCTATTACCCTTCCCCTTGTTGGTGATGCCATTTACACTCTAGTGCGTCGTCTCCTTCGTCGAGAAAACATCTTTCAAGCCCACCGCAGTCACCTCTATCAACGCTTACAAAAACAAGGCTGGTCTCATCAACAAGTTGCCCTTTCTTATATCATTATTACCGCTATTAGTGGAATTTGTATCAGTTTTTTGGGACTTTTCGGTGCAGGAATTACCTTATTATTAGTAGCTAGCGCGATCGCGATCGGGGAAACGATTCTAATTCGTCAAACAAGTTACTCTAATTAATTAAGCTCAAAGTGCAATTTTGTCTCCTATCTTAAAAATGGCAGTGAATTAGCGTGGTTAATTGATCCCGATGATGAGAGTGTTTTAGTCTTTATCGTATCGCGCTCCTTCCCTGCGACAAGAAACCGATGTGCTTCCTATGTTACCAGAAATAGAATTAGAACTAACAGCTAATCAACTCTTTAGCTGGCTGAAAATGGGAAATTAATCCAAGAATTACCACTAATAACTGTTTTACTCCCCATATTCTTGCAAAAAAGCCAGAAAATCCCTTAAGGCTTGTCTGTTGGCTTCGTTGGGTTCGAGTTGATACCGTATTTGTAAAATAGCTCCTCGATTTTGGATTCGAGCTCGGCGAGCTGCTCGTTCTCTTTCCTCAGCTGCTCGTTCTCTTTCTTCAGCTGTTGCGCGATCGCGCTGTATTTCTCGCTGTCTTCTCTCAATTCTTTCATTCTCTGCTCGTGTTTCCTCTGCGCTTCTTCTTCTTTCTGATTCTGCTTCGCGTGCTGCTTCTCGATTTCGACGGTCCCACTCAACGCCGAAAGCAACCAACGCCACCACGAGGGCTGCCACGGTGAGTCGGTTACTCCAGACTCGCGGTTGTTCAATTGTTGCGAGGAAGGTGAAGTCTTCTTGGTCATAAAACCTCAGAAATGCGATAGCTATGGTTAGTACCGTTAAGATGGTACTGGGTAATAGGGAGAGAAAGTTTAACCAAATTTTTCCTTGGGATGAGTCCATTCTAGCAAAAACTGAATCCATGTTTGCCTAATTGTCTCATTCCCTGAATCGAAAAAGAACAATGTTGCCTCGAGCTAAGAAATTTCCTCGTCTCTTTCTGCTAATCATTGTCACTTTTATCATCACTGTTTTAGGCGCTATTCCACTTCAGATTATGCTAACCTATCTCCAAGTTCCTGAACCAGAAGCTATCCTAGTTTTAAGTTGTAACCGAGATCGCCATCGCACTGCCAGTGAATTGGCTTAAAAATATCCCGAACTGCCAGTCTGGCTTTCTGTCGGTTCTAGTAGTGCCCGTGAAACCTTCAAAGAAGCTGGAATTGATACCAACCGTCTCCACTCTGACGATCGCGCTACTGATACTGTCACTAACTTCACTACCATGGTGGAACCCCTCAAAGAAAATGACATCCACCATGTTTACTTAATCACTTCTGACTATCACATGAGACGTTCCCGCGTGATCGGAACCGTTGTTTTCGGCAGTCAAAGTGCAATTTCTGCCATGACAGCCACCACCTAAGATAACTTGATTCCTCTCGAACAATAATTCTGCCCTCTTACAATAGAGGAAAGATTAGATCAAGGTTTTCCCTTATTGATAGTGATTATGACCACTACCTCCTCTAAACCTATTACCTTAGAAGAATTCCTACAACTTCCCGAAACCAAACCCGCAAGCGAATTCATCGCTGGGGAAATTATTCAAAAACCGATGCCGAAAGGAAGACATAGTCGTTTGCAAGGAAAACTGAGTCATGAAATTAACCTCGTCACTGAAGATAAAAAGATTGCTTATGCATTTCCTGAACTGAGATGCACTTTTGCCAATCGTTCCATTGTTCCTGATATTGCTGTCTTCCGATGGCAAAATATTCCTTTTCTCTCTGATGGACAAGTTCCAGATCGATTTTCTCTTCCTCCTAACTGGGTGATTGAGGTTTTATCCCCAGAACAAAAATCCAACCAAGTCATTGCTAAAATTGTCTCCTGTCTTGAAAATGGCAGTGAATTAGGTTGGTTAATTGATCCTGATGATGAGAGTGTTTTAGTCTTTTGGCGCGATCGCGCTCCCTCCGTGCGACAAGAAAACGACGTGCTTCCTGTCTTAGCAGAAATAGAATTAGAACTAACGGCTAATCAACTCTTTAGCTGGCTGAAAATGGGAAATTAATGCAAGAATTACAACTAATAACTGTTTTATTCCCCATATTCTTGCAAGAAAGCCAGAAAATCCCTTAAGGCTTGTCCGTTGGGTTCAAGTTGATACCGTATTTGCAGAATAATTCCTCGATTTTTTATCATTTAACCCCTGCTAATCGCTTAATTCCGCGTTGAGCAACTTGAGAATAGCGCAATTCTCCTGTGAGTACTTTAGCCAAAATATTGGTTGCACTTTCTCGTTTAACGCCCACTTGATACCCCCAAGCTGGAAAGCGATAAAATAATTTCCCTAATCGTTGCGCCCAAATCATCTCTTTTCCCCATTCTTCAGCTATAGTGCGAGAATAGTTTTCTAAAGCCTTACTGTCTCCCTCTAGGGCTTTATCCATGGCTTCGGCGGCTTTAATCCCACTAAATATGGAGGGGCGAATTCCTTCAGCAGTAAAAGGATCAACGACACAAGCGGCTTCTCCTGCAAGAATAGCGCGATCGCTGTGTAATTTTTGATTCCCATTCCAAAGACTAATAGGATGTCCGTAATGTTTAACCTCACTTAAATCCACAGCAAATAGTTGTGCATAATCGGCAAGAATTTCCTTTAAATTTTGAGAACCGCGATCATGAAATGCCCCAATTCCAATAGAATAACCATCCGCTTTCGGGAAATTCCATAAATAACCAGACTTAACCAGTCCAAACTCAAAGTAAACTTTAGGAGAAATTTGATGATTAATCGGAACTTCTGTTTCTAAGGCCCCTGCTAAAATTCGTTTGCGCTTTTTAAATCCTAACCAATTTGCTAAGGGACCTCTTCCGCCATCAGCAGCAATTAAATATTGTCCTGTGTAATCACCTTGATCGGTTTTAATAATAATTTTATCGGTTTCTAATTCTACTCCTTTCACTAAAGTATTTTCTTGTAACTGCGCCCCTTGTTTCTGGCTTTGTTGGACAATAAAGTAATCAAAAACATCTCGCCTTACCATCCAAATCGGTTCTTTAAGGTTTAACTCAGCTTCAAAGGGATCGCCTTTATTCCATGTATAGTGATTTAGAGATACTTTTAAAGAAATAGCAGGAGAAAAGTCAAAATCAAACCAATCTTGAATAATTGGGGCGACACCACCGCCACAAGGTTTATAACGAGGAAGTGTCTCTTTTTCTAAGATTAAAACAGATCGTCCTCGTTTAGCCAAATGATAAGCGGCACTTGCTCCAGCCGGTCCCGATCCCACAATAATACAGTCGTATAGCTTACTCATTTTACCAATTCCCTAATCATCATCTAATCCGGGTCGAGGCATTGGTTTAATTTTACGCTTATTTAAAGCTCTTAACCAGAAGCCACCAATTACGGCAATAATTAGCGATATCCATCCTGTTAGCGGTTGTAATAATAAGAAGCCGCCCACGGCTAACATTAGCCCAAATAGTAAGAAAATTGCCGCTAAGACTCTTAAGATATCTTTCTGTAAATCTTGTCCAGGGGGAATGCCTGTTCGTGCTTCTTGTCTGCGCCATCCCCAACCACTAGGACGAACGCGGCGGTAAAATTCATCAAGGGTTTCATCAGACTCAGGGGGTGTGGCTAACATCGCAGTTATCCAAATAATTGCTGTTAAAACCGAGATAACAATTAATCTGACTCCAAAATCCTCAACAATTTCATTTTCAGTGAGACTGGTAATTAAGCCAATAATAAACCCAGCAACCATGGCAGCTAACTCCGCCGCCGCATTAATTCGCCACCAAAACCAGCGTAAAACTAAGACTAACCCGGGGCCAGTGCCAATGGCAATAACCAGACGAAATACTGTTGCTACATCATCCGCAAAAAAGGCTGCGATCGCGCCTAATACGGTTACAATCACAGAAGCCACCCGTCCCATTAACACTAATTCTGCTTGCGTGGCATTAGGGCGCATAAAACGCTGATATAAGTCATTAGTCAGATAAGAAGCCCCCCAATTAATCGAGGTAGAAACGGTACTCATAAATGCCGCCACCAGAGAAGCCACCACTAACCCCAACATTCCAGTGGGAAGAAAATCTAACATTAATCGCGGATACCCTAACTCTGGATCATCTAAATCGGGATAAACCACCATGGCAACTAACGCCACTACCACCCAGGGCCAAGTACGAATAAGATAATGGAGAATATTAAAAAACCAAACTGCCTTTTCTGCTTCTCCCTCATCTTTCGCAGCTGCTAACCGTTGCACAAACTCCCCACCGCCATCACTGCGACGAAACGACCACCACTGCACGAATAAATAAGCAGAAAACGTGGTTAAACTAATCCCTGCGGTATCACTCCAACGTAAATCAGCCGTGAAAGGAAAGAAGACTAAAATATCTTCACGAGTGGCTTCTTGCACTGCTGGTACTAATTCGTGCATTCCTCCTACATGATTAACAGCAACTACCGCCACGACAATTGCCCCAAATAAGCCTAAGAAAAACTGAAAAAAGTCAGTAGCAACAACCCCCCATAACCCTGATAAGCCTGAATAAAGGAGAACAAAAATACTCACCCCAATTACACTGACTAACTTTAAATTATCCCCCGGTTCAAAGCCTAAACTTTGCCATAACTCTAAAGCATCAATCACCTTTACCATGGCTAACATGGCATAACCAATAGCAATACAATTAATGGGAACCGCAAATAAAAAAGCCTTAGTCCCCCGTAAAACAGCTGCCATACGTCCCCCATATCGCAACTCTGTTAACTCGGCATCCGTCACAATTTCTGATCTTCGCCACAAACGGGCAAAAATGTAAATCAAAATTAAGTGAGCAATGCCAAAATTCCACCATTCCCAATTGCCAGCAATGCCTCTTGTTCCGACAACACCAGCAATATAAAGGGGCGTATCAATGGAAAAGGTAGTCGCTGCCATACTAGTTCCAGCTAGCCACCACGGAAGAGAACGCCCAGACACAAAAAAGTCTAGTAAACTGCTAGAACCACGTTTAGAAACTGCCAAACCCACAAGCAAAGCAAAAATGAGATAACCGAGTACAATTAGCCAGTCAAAAAGTTCCATAAGTTTCCTAAACTGTTTTCTTAATTGAATGAGAAATCATTTAAAGTTTTGGGGGTTCTCACTTCCCTGAATTGAGCGTGAGTGTCTTACCATAGATAAAGTAAGAATAACAGATTGTAATAGTAAGAATTGCCTCAACATCTTATCATTGGTTGTAAGAACAGGCATAAAATTTTATTCTCCGGACTACTATTAATCTGTAAATCAGTTGTAAATTGCCAAAGGACAATTTAAATTATGGGACTATTTGATCGCATCGGTCGGGTTGTACGCTCTAATATCAATGATCTCGTTAGTAAAGCAGAAGACCCCGAAAAAATGCTGGAGCAAGCAATCATTGATATGAATGAGGACTTGGTGCAGTTACGCCAAGCTGTTGCTAAGGCGATCGCCGCCGAAAAAAGAAGTCGTAAACAATACGAAGAGCAAGAATCAGAAGCCAATAAATGGCAACAACGGGCTCAATTGGCTCTAAGTAAAGGGGATGAAGATCTGGCTCGTCAGGCTTTACAACGGAAAAAATCCGCAGCCGATGCCGCCGCAGCTCTCAAACCCCAAGTTGATCAACAAAAAAGCCAAGTTGATACGCTCAAAAAGTCTTTAATTGCCCTAGAAAGTAAAATTTCTGAAGCGAAGACTAAGAAAGAAATGCTTGGCGCAAGGATGAAAGCCGCCAAAGCCAATCAGCAATTACAAGAACAGGTTGGCAATCTCAGTAATAGCAATGCCATGAGTGCCTTTGAGCGCATGGAAGAAAAAGTCACGGAAATGGAAGCCACTGGACAAGCTGCTGCTGAATTAGCTGGTGAAGGCGGTGGTATTGAGGATCAGTTTGCTCAACTTGAGTCAGGAAGTGATGTTGATGATGAATTAGCGGCAATGAAAGCACAACTTTCGGGTTCCTCTCAAAATCAACAGGCGTTACCAGAAAGTGAACAACCTAGTACCAGTGAAGCCTCCACGGAAAGTCAGACTGCCAATCAAGACGCTGCCAGTGATAGTGAAATGGATGCGGAGTTAGAGGCGTTACGGAAACAATTAGATGGTTAAACGCCCAAGATTTTGCCTTAGGATGTGATTAAAAGGGGGGAAATTGTCGTTTCTTAGTCCCCTCTATCCTTTAATATTTTTATTGGCGACGTGATGTAAAAAACGATTTTATGAGCAATTTAACGACTACCACAGACTCGGAAGTAACTCAAGAAATTTCTCAGGCAAATCAACCTGTGTTGCTATATTTTTGGGCTTCTTGGTGTGGCCCGTGTCGCTTAGTGTCTCCTGCTGTGGAGGCAGTGGCGGACGAATGTGCGGATCAAGTCAAAGTATTAAAAATGGAGGTTGATCCTAATCCCGAAGCGGTAAAAACCTATCAAGTAGAAGGTGTGCCAGCATTAAGATTAATTCAAAATGATCAGGTGCAATGGTCTCATGAAGGCGCAATCACTAAGGATAAGTTAAAGGCAAATATTGAGCAATTTCTGTCTTAACTAGGGCTTGAGTTACGAAATTTGTGGTTTGTCCTTTGTTGTTTGTACAGCAGTGACCAATGACTAATGACTAATGACCAATAACCAATCATGAAATTTGCTCAACGTCTCCAACCTCTACGCCGCAATGTCTTTGCTGATATGGATGCGGCAAAAGCAAGGGCAAAAGCGGCAGGAAAAGAAGTGATTGATCTCTCCCTCGGATCGTCGGATTTACCAGCAGCGGATCATGTCTTAGAGGCAATTAAAGCGTCTCTTGATGATCCCAATACTCATGGTTATGCCCTTTTTCATAGTACCCAACCCTTTCGTCAGGCAGTGGCAAGGTGGTTTGAGCGTAAATATGGGGTTAGGATTGACCCAGAAACGGAGGTGTTAACCCTAATTGGTTGTCAGGAGGGAACGGCGCATCTTCCTCTAGCGTTAATGGATCCTGGGGAGATCGCGCTATTACAAGATCCCAGTTATCCCTCCCATTCTGGGGGCATTCATTTGGCAGGTGGGGAGATTTATTGGCTACCAACGTTGGCGGAAAATAATTTTCTGCCTGTGTTTGCTGATATTCCTGCTGAGGTGCGAGAAAAAGCCCAGATGATGGTGCTAAGTTATCCTCATAACCCCACTACTGCTTTAGCGCCATTGTCTTTCTTTGAGGAGGCGGTGCAGTTTTGTCAGGAAAACGCGATCGCGCTCGTACATGATTTTCCCTATGGCGATATGGTGTTTTCAGGTTCACCGCCAGCCCCTTCGGTTTTACAAGCTGATCGGAATAAGGACATTTCTATTGAGTTTTTTACCTTTTCTAAATCCTATAATATGGGAGGCTTTCGTATTGCCTTTGCAGTGGGAAATGCTGATTTAATTTTAGCCCTACGACAGGTGAAGTCTGTTATTGATTTTAATCAGTATCGGGGAATTCTTAAGGGCGCGATCGCGGCGTTAGAGGGAGATCAAAGTAGTATTCAAAAAACGGTTGATACTTTTGAACATCGCCGTGATATTCTTGTTAAAGCTCTCAGAAACATTGGTTGGGACGTTCCTACCCCCAATGCGACTCTATATCTCTGGTCAAAAATTCCTGAGGCTTGGCAAGGCAATTCTATGGATTTCTGCACCCAATTAGTCGAAGCAACGGGAGTTGCCCTTGCACCGGGTTCTGGGTTTGGCAAGTCTGGAGAAGGCTATGTTCGTATCGCTTTAGTCCGTGATGCTGCTAAACTTGAAGAAGCTGCTCAGAAAATCGGTAACTTTCTCAAGTAAATTATTATTGGTTATTTGTTTACAAAGGACAAAATTGGTTTTGGAAAAAGTTTAACCATTGCTTAAACCATATTTAAACTTCTGTTAGGGATCGTTAACTATAGTAATAATAAATAACTCAACCTCTCTCAGGAGTTTAGAGAAATGGTATTACTTAGTATTGTCATTGGTATTTCTTTTTTATTTCTGATTTTTGTCATTTATACTTTAATCCAGATGGCAATTATCTCTGAAAAAACTCAGGTAGCTCTTTATAGCGAAGATCAGTTTTATAGACTAGCGTTTGAGTGATGAAAAAAGCCTCAAATGCGCCCTTTACTTTCTCAAATAAGTTGTTATTCGTTATTTATTTACAAAGGACGAAGGACAAAAGACAATATTACTTTCTCATGTGAGATGGTAACTCTAAATCAGGAATAAGTTTGATTACATCATGATAGGAAACCGCTCCATAAGTTAGCATGGCTGGACGGGCAACAGTTAAATCAATTAATGTTCCACTGCCTTTATGTTTGGTTGTTCCTCCATCTACAGCATAAGGAATTTTGCCATCAAAAAATCTTAACGCTAACTCCACTGTTGTTGCGCGAGTGCCACCGAAAAAACTCGCTGCTGTAGCGGCAATAGGAAAAGGGGCTTCCCCAATTAGATCATAAACAAATTGATCAGGACAAACCGCAAAAATATTTTTAAACCCATTACTAACCGCTGCTGGTACATTTTCATTGGGCTTAACAATTAATGTTACAGGATAGGGGAAATGAGATAAAAACTGCTTAAAATAATGATCAACCTTAAAAAACTCTGGGGCATGATCGTCCCGAGTAAACAACGCCATTGGTTGAGGAGTTGTTCCTTTTTTAATATCAAAAATATAGTGAATTGCCTCTTCATTATAAGCATTGGCAATTAAGGCATACGTGGTATCCGTATGAAGAATAATTGGATCACCTGCGTTGAGACGTTCAATGATTTCAGAAACAATATTGGCACTTTTTTGAACAACAGTTGTTTTTGGCATAGAATCATTATTATTGCAACTGTATAACAATATACTAGATGCCAATCTTTTATGATGCAATTAACGCATTAAAGTAATTTAGTAATGGGATTAACTGGGGAAAGGGGTTTCTTGAAATCCTTGCAGTGTTTGCTCTATCTCTCCCTCTGTCAGTGCCTTTCCTTGTAATAAAACCCCAAATCCCCCTAACCCCATGGGATCAATCAGTTGATGAAGGGAATCTCGACGTTGTAAAATTTGCATAGCATTAAAATGACCTTGGGATAACTGGTTAAGGCGATTTCCTAATCCTAAAGCCATTAAAAATAGAGCCTGTCGTGTGAAATTTAGGGGTTTTAAGTTAACTTGTTTCCCATAAGTTTGTAGGGCGGTAAAATCTACATGAGTGGTAATATCTTGGTTGCCAATATAATAATAAGGATTATTATGACGCTGATGTTGATAATAACACTGTAATGTTCCAGAACTGCGCTGAAGATCATAGTATTTTTCCGCAAAATAACCATAGTCAATGGTCAAAAGATAACCTTTTTTGAGACAGCGTGATACTTGGTTTAACCAAGGAATGATCTCTAAATTGACTTCTGTTTGATATCCATCTTCATAACGAGAAGAGGGGAAATTAACTCCAATTTTAGAAAAATAATCGCTTAATTCATCTGTAGAGATATCATCAAGCACTTCCTGAAAGAAAGACGAGTCTTGCTCTGAAGAAATAGTAACATAAATTTCTTTTAGTTTTCCTTCTTTAATTTGCACCCGATGAACGGGAAAAGCATCGACTAACTCATTAGAAAATATACAGCCTGTTAAAGAGGCTTCAGGGATATTTTCCCAATCATCCCAACTGATATTAACTTCCTTTTCTTGCCAGCTTTTTAGCTTTGCCTCTTGTTGCTCAATTAAACTAGGTGATTGTTCAATAATATGGTAATGAATAACGTTTAAAAATTTAGGATAATGTTGCGATAAATAATTTAAAATATCATTAGCGAGTTCTCCCTTACCAGCCCCCATTTCTACTAAATCAAATGAGACGGGCTTCCCTAAAACTTCCCACATTTCTACAAATTGCTGGGCTAATAATTCCCCAAAATCACTTCCCAAAGAAGAAGAAGTAAAAAAGTCCCCACTTTTGCCAATATTAATATCGTGAGCATTATAATAGCCCTGTTGAGGATGATATAAAACTAAATCCATATACTCGGCAAACGTAATTTTCTGCCCAGAAGAATTATGAATTCGATCTTGAATTATTTGCACTAATTGCGGATTATTTTCACTCATTACAACTTGCCCTGCCCTTTAGAAGCCCTAGCTCATCTAGAGTATCACAGACAAATTTTTTAAAAATGGGAAATCATACGTTAAACTAAGAGCGATCGCGCTGTAGAGAGTCGGTAAAACGTGGTTGTACAAGCAAAACCAACAATTCAACTTCTAGAAGAACCCACCCAAGAACTTCTCAATTGGGCAACAGAAATTGATCATAGTGATCTCAGTTATTTAGAAAAAGGGGAAGCCTTAGCCCGTCGTCTTGGCGCACATTATCGGGAAGATGGCTTAACGGAAATTGGTTTCTGGACTCCCGAACTAACGGGGGAAGTCATGCGCCCCCGTGCCATTTATTTAGAAGTTTTTACCCCAATAACAGAGGTAGATTTTCAAGCCAAACATCAAACTGTTAAATTTAAGCGCGATCGCGTTCCCCTGCATCAACAAGGAGAATACTTCTGGGGAGTCTATGCTGGAATCCGTCCAGGCAATCGTCAGCAACTGGGCAGTCTCTACTGGCTACGCTACGTTGATCCGCGAGAAGAATTGCAAATCGATCGCGATGTTGTGGCTTACTCCCTGCCCTATGGCGTTTTTGGACCGGCAGAAGTCTATGACATCAATCAGCTACAAAAAGAACGTCCTGACTTACCCTATTTCCAAGAAACTGCCAAAACCGATGAAGACGGCAATATTCCCCGAGTTCCTGCACCGAATAATATCCTACAACTACACATCGGAACTGCCTCTGAAGAAGGAACATTTGCTGGTTTAACCCGTGTTTATCAAAACATTTCCGACAAATTAGCCCAAGGGCAAGAACTAACCCCTGCTGAGGAAAATTATATAGGCTATGATGCAGTGCAACTGCTTCCCATTGAACCCACCATTGAATATCGAGACGATTATAGCCCCATTAGTGAATTTTTTAACTTTGAAGATACAGAAACAGAACCCCCAGACTCCGCCCATCTTCCTCTCAGTGATGAAGTAGAAATTGAACTGAAAAAGCCTACCACTCAAGATTGGGGGTATGATGTCCCAATTTTAGGGTCAAGTGCCACCAACCCAGCCATTTTAGGTAGCTTACGCCCCCATGAGGTGATCGATTTTATTGCCACCCTTCATAACTTTGCCACTGGCCCCATTCAAATTATCTATGATTTAGTGTATGGTCATGCCGATAATCAAGCGGAATATCTCATTAACCGCCAATTCCTCAAAGGGCCCAATATGTATGGGCAAGACTTGAACCACCAGTTGCCAGCGGTTCGAGCAATTTTCCTCGAAATGCAACGGCGGAAACTCAATACAGGTGCAGATGGTATTCGGGTTGATGGTGGACAAGATTTTCGCTTCTTTAATCCCTTATCAGGAAGAGTAGAACAAGATGATGCCTATCTCCTTGCCATGAGTGATGTTGTCCAGGAAATTGGTGAGAATAAGCGGTTAATGTTTACCATTTTTGAAGATGGTCGCCCTTGGCCAGCAGAGGGATGGGAAGAAATTTCTACTTATCGGGATTTAATTGCCCTCAAACCCGAATCTTATCAATGGGGGCCACTAATTTTTGCCCATAATACTCCTACTCTAGCAGGCTTTTGGGAACGGAAATGGCGACGGGTTACAGAGGTCATGTTTGAAGGCGATCGCTGGATTACAGGCTGTGCTAACCATGATACCGTGCGCCGTGGTAATCAAATTGATCCCCATGAAGCCATTAATTGGAACTTAGGTAAAACATTACCAGAAGTTTTAGGGAATGCCTATGATAATCCTGCCACGAATCTATGGGTTTATGGCTTTAGTCCGGGGCTTCCGATGGACTTTATTAACTCCCTAATGCACGCCCCCTGGATGTTTTTCCGCAATACCGATGAACGCTATGGGGTAAAGGTAGTCTCAGAAGAAGTGGGCTTTTTAGATTGGCAAATTACGGAAGAAATTTACAATAAGGATACCTCTTTTCCTCGCTTAAAATCCTTGGGGTTTGAAACCTTAGAACAACTGCGAGAATTTGGGAAGGCTTTGCAAACTACAATGATCGAACGAGATTATGATCTTAATGCTGTTATTGAAGCCTATCATTCTTGCCTTGGAGAAGACACTGATCGCTGTGAGTTTCCCCTATTAATGCGTCTTAATCGTCCAGAAATGATGCAGTTTCTTCGTGAAATTGATATTCCGAAGTTAAAGGAATTTGCCTTAAAGTTTATGGAAGATTGTTATGAAATCTGTAATGTTGCTCATTATCAAGAAACATTAAACCCTGAGAAAACAGCTTTTAATCTTAACTTACGGCAGTTCCGAAAACAGCATCCTTGGTTAAGTGAAAATTTAATTCCAGGCAGCGATCGCTTTAATAAAGTCAGTGAAGAAACTCATACTGTTTTCTATGGAGTGCGAAGTAATCCCCATTCTCCAGAGGAACAGATTGCAATGGTAAGCCACATGGGAGGTGAACCTATTACCGCTACTTTAGGCGATTGGTTACAACTAGACTTAACTCATTGGAAAATTGCTATGACTTCCCCAGGCTTAAAAATTGATAATCTTGCCTATTTTGAATTAAAAGATTCCCAAGGGGTCTTATTAAAGAGAAGTTAATGTATTTTTACCCCGAATTCCAACTAATTAGTGGCTTTTAGAATTCGTGTAACGAACATCAAATCCTCGATTCACTCTCAAAGATAATTGGGAAAATTTGCTTAAGCTCCCCTAAGAGAAATCATTGGGATCGATGCCGAGTTCCTGTAATTTTTGGGCTAATCGATCAGCGCGTTGTTTTTCTGATTCCGCCCGTTCTCGTTCTTGTTGGGCAATTCTTCTTTCTTGTTCCCGTTGTTCAACAAGAGTTGGAACCCAATTGCCTTCCCCGTCAAACCAACGTAACCAACGGCGCTTAATCCCTTCATAAAAACCATCCCACAGCCCCAATCCTAATTCTAAGCTGGGAATCCATAAACTGCGTTCTGCTTCTACTGTTAATTCCTGATACCGTTCTCCATGTAAAATAAATACTCTTAACTCATCGTTGTAGCGATTAAACACTACGTAATAGGGGATGCGCAAAATTTGTTCATACACTTGCCATTTCGTTGGCGGTTGATTAGCCTCTCTCAAACTCTGTCCTAAATCTTCTTTCTCAGTTGCTGGTGAGAGCAATTCCACAACAATTAAAGGACTGACTCTCTCTTGCCAAGCTACATAACTTAAGCGTAGATCTTTTTCTTCATAGAGACGAGATACACCCACAACAGCAAACCAATCAGGGCGTTTATGCCACAGAGAATGTTCAACATCGTAATAGAGATTTAGATCAGTTGCACTTAGAATTTCATTAACTGAATAAGTGGAGGGTTGAAAGGTTTCATCTAATAATCGAGGCTGGTAGATATGAAATTGATCTGGCAAACCCGGTTCCTCTGGAAACTCACTAGGGAGATCATACATGGTGGGGAGGGTTTCTTTTGCCGATTGGGGAGGATCACTTTGATACATAGGACGGAAGCCAAATCATCGGGACAACTCGTTATTCAGCATTGTAAAAGTTGAACCTCTCCCACTAAGCTCCTTTTGTCGCTATAGTGGGAGATTCCTGCTTCAGACTCTTGACTAGATCAGTTCTAGAACCAACCCCCGTCAGACCGTCTCCACAAGCATTTTGAAGGTGCGCTTGCTGATGCGCGGGAAACCCGCGCTCAGGTCGCACCTCTTTATTGTCCACGAGCGTTCCGACCGCAGACAGTCCTTTAGGTCTGCTTTCCAATGCGCGGGAAACCCGCGCTTGGGTCAGACCTCGATTTCTAATCACTTCAGCACTCACCACATCTCTTGAACCAATGTAACCGCATTCAGGACAATGGTGAACTCTAACATCTAAGGTTTTCTTCCCTGTATGCGCTCCACATTGGCTACATTCTTGGGATGTGCCATCTTTATTCACCTTGGCAAAGTAAACATCTCTTTTCCAACAAACCCATTGAAGGATGTTTACAAACTGACCAAAGCCAGCATCCGCCGCGTGTTTGGATAACATTCCTCGTTGCCAGCTACGGAAGTCGATATCTTCGACAAAGATCATCCCTGCCTCATCGCACAATTGATGGGCAAGTTTGAAGTGCCAATCCTTACGGGCATCAGAGATACGTTGGTGAACTCTTGCTATCTTTCTGTTAAGTTTATGGCGGTTATTCGACCCTTTCTTTTTGTTCTTAAGCCTTCGTTGCAGTAATTTTAACTTGCGTTGAAGAGACTTTAAAAACCGAGGTCGCTTAACTTCTAAACCATCGGAAGTAGCAACAAATTTGTCAAAGCCCAAGTCTAACCCTCTTGGGTGACCGTGAGGAAAAGGTTGAGGAACATCCACATTTAACTGAAGGGAAAGCATGACAAAGTAACCAGAGGCTTTTCTGATCACTCTTGCTTGTTTAATCTCAAACCCTTCTGGAATGTCTCTGGACTTTCTGAATCTAACCCAACCCAGTTGAGGTAATTTAACCTGATTTCCTTGAACAGGCTTTTTACCTAACTGAGGAATTAAATAAGACCTTAAACGATACTTGTTCTTAAATCTAGGAAACCCGAACCCTCTAGATTTCATGTCAGAGAAAGCCCGATCCAATGTCCTTAAAACTTGCTGGAGAACTTGAGCATTAACTGACTTCAGCCGTTCACTGTCTTTCTTAGCCTCAGTTAGAGCCTTCGCTTGCCTTGAATAACTAGGATAAGGTTCATCGGCAGGGATCAGATATTCCTGTTCGATGGAACAAGCGTTAACAGGACACTTACGAGAATTAATCCAATCCTTTCGTTCTCTAAGAGCGTAATTCCAAACCGTTCGGCAAACACCGAGAGTATGCTCGATCATGCTAATTTGGAGTTGGTTTGGTTCTAACTTATACTCGTAAGAAAGGGTAAGCATTGGATTTTGAACTTTAATTAATCCCAGTCTAACTAACCCTACAAAGTTTGACAACTTATGTAGGGATGTCCTAACGGACTTTTTTTCTTTGTCACGATTCATTTACCCGTTAAGCTCCTCTCGTCGCTATAACGGGAGTCCTCTCGTGACAGAAAAGATAGCGATGATAACTGAATCACTACTTACTGATTTGACATAAGATAAGGGCAAACCAATTTTGGGAATCTTGCCAAGTATTTAAAACTTCTAACCCCTCTTGGGAAAGTTCTTTTTTCATGGTTGGCAGATCAAACTTGCGCGAAATTTCTGTGCGGATGGCTTCCCCAGCATCTAATTCTACAGTTAAATCAAGGGCTTTTAACTCTACGGTTTGGGCTTGCGTGGAACGGAGATAGGTTTCAATTTGCCCTAATTCAGAATTATAAAATGTCCAATGTTGGAAATTTTGACGATTAAAGTTGCCTTGAAAGCGACGGTTAAGATGATCGAGGAGATTATAATTAAATTCAGCAGTTATCCCTTGACTATCGTTATAAGCAGGTTCGAGGATATCCTTTGATTTTTGCAAATCTAATCCTAATAAAAAATAGTCCCCTGGATTGAGAGAAGCAGTAATCTGTCGGAAGATTTCTTGACATTGTTTTGGGGCAAAATTTCCTAGAGAACTCCCTAAAAAGAAGACCATTTGCTTAGGAAGAGGAGAAGGCGGCAGATGTTGCAATGCTTGTTCATAGGTTCCGACTAAGCCATAGATTTTAAGAGTCGGATAGTCCCTTAATAACTCTTTGGCACTTGCTTCTAACATTCCTGCACTGACATCAATGGGAACATACCGTAGGGGATAGCCTAAATTATCGTAGGAGTCAAATAAAAGGCGTGTTTTAGTGGAACTTCCACTTCCTAATTCTATCAGTTCACACGGGCCAGTTGTTTGCGCGATCGCGCTTCCATTAGCTTCTAGAATTTCGGCTTCGGTGCGAGTGGGATAATATTCAGGTAACTCACAAATCTGTTCAAAGATTTCTGATCCGCGATCATCATAGAGATAATGGCAAGGAATGGTTTTTTGCCTCTGAGTTAAGCCTGCGATTAAATCTGATCCCTCATTAGCAGAGACGGTGACTTGGGGATCACTTAAGTCTTGAATGGTTAATCGTTGCTGATCATTCGCTAGTTGATCGCGGTTCCCAGTGGGGGAAGAAATAGACATGAAACTCTCTTTCAATTTTTGTTAAGTCAGAGATTACGCCTTTCTAAACGGAAAGCGCCTGCTCTGACCGTTGGTCACTTCTACTGATATTAACAGGCAATCAGAGATGTTTGTTTTTTGTCCTTTCTATACCAAACATTAATCCATTAGAGAGAGGATTTAAGATGAAGAGAAAGAAGGAGAGGAGACATTAACGATGACACAGGTACTTTGTATAGGAGAAATCCTCTATGATTATTTAGCGGCGGATCGTGGAAAATCTATCGAAAGTGTTAGTAGTTGGATTGCTTATCCCGGTGGCGCACCCGCGAATGTGGCAAGTGCATTAGTCAAGTTAGGCACATCGGCTGGTTTTATTGGCTGTATTGGCAAAGATGAAGCTGGGCAATCTTTAAAACAGCTATTGCTAGAAACAGGCGTTAATTGCCAAGGGATTCAAGAACATCCGACTGCGCCGACACGGGGGGTTTATGTATTACGTTCTGAAAGCGGCGATCGCGAGTTTGCTGGCTTTGGGAATCTCCCCCGCGATCAGTTTGCAGATGCGTTTCTTAATCCTGATGAAATTCCTGTTCCTCTTTTTGAACAAGCGCAATTTTTAGTGTTAGGAACATTAGAACTTGCCTATCCCACTACTCGCAAAGCTATTTTTCGCGCTCTTGATCTTGCTAATACTTATAACATTAAGGTTTTAGTGGATGTCAACTGGCGACCGATGTTTTGGAATAACCCTGATGAAGCGATCCCGTTAATTCATCAGTTATGGGAATCTGTGGATTTTATTAAATTATCTCGGGAAGAAGCGGAATTATTATTTGATACCAAAGAATCAGGCGCGATCGCGCATCAAATTGCCTCTCTAGAAGGGGTTTTTATTACCGATGGCGATAACACCATTAGCTATTGCTTAAATGAGTTTGAGGGCAAAATTCCAGCCTTTGAGATGCCTGTTGAAGATACCACTGGTGCAGGGGATAGTTTTGTTGCTGGTTTAGTGCATCAACTCTGTCAGAAAGGCTTAAATCATTTAGATGATCCCACGGCTGTGAAAGAGATGATTACCTATGCTTGTGCTGTTGGCGGTTTAACCACTACCAAATCTGGGGCAATGGCGGCTCAACCCACCGCTGCAGAAGTGGAGGAATTTCTAAAGGGTGGTTAAAACACACAGATAAAGGGCTTCACTCCACTCTACTATTGCCCCATAAGTATCCCCTGTCTGTCCGTCTAATTGGCGATTAAACCACCACCCAACTAAAAGTGGAACGGCTATGCCAAAAAATAACGGGATCAAGGCATACCATTGCCAATAAAGAAAACCGATCAGGGTGATAATTCCTAAGGTAATCCCGCCCAAGAGAATATCTTGAGGCAATTTTAAGGCCTCTTTATGAAAGTCGCCCTTTCCTTCTGCTCTTAAATAAGGGTAAAGCGCGATCGCGCTCACTTGCCCCCATCTTCCCCAACCTAGCACTAAAATTAAACTCAACCAACGAGCTTTAGTTATCTCACTTAAAGCAACAATTTTTAATATTAATACAACTACAGCTGCTATCACTCCAAATGCGCCCGTAGTGCTATCTTTCATTATTTCTAAGCGTTTTTTCGGGTCTAGTACCGCTAACCCATCTGCGGCATCAATCACTCCGTCTAGATGGAGTCCGCCTGTTAAGCCAATTCCTACTGCGATCACTAAGGCAGAACGTGTTAAAATAGGCACATCTATAACACTTAACCCCCAATCACTTACGGCTAAAATGCTACCGAGCAAAATCCCGATTAATGGTGCAAAACGAGCAATTCGGCTAAATTGCAAAGACCAATGCTGTGGTAGCGGAATAATCGTATAAAAAGCAACAGCTCCCCACCAACAGTTTGCCATTTCTTGCCAAAAATAGATAAATTTTTTCATAGTAAATCTGAACAGAATAAAAAAGTTAGGCTAACATTGTGTCGTAGTAGGGAAATAATTAATCCTGTTAAATATTACAATTTCAGACATTGCTTCTCCTGTAATTGGCTGATCCTCTCTCCTTAACAATCTCATTATCCAAAATCTAGTTTCAGTTCATCTAATAACAACAGACAGTACCATGAGTAATTATCAACATTATCAACATTTTTTACCTCCCTGCATCATTGACAACGGACTGGTAATTCATAAAGAAGATATGTATCGTTTGTTAAATGATTTAAGTGCCGTTCGTTATAGCCATTATCTAGAGGGAGAATTTAAGGGAGAAGGAGAAGGCTATATTGTTGAGGTATTTGAAGATCCCAAGCAAGCTACTTTAATTGCTAATCAAACTATTTATATTAATCTCGCTAGCTTTGACTATATTCAATTAGAAACGACAAAAGAGGGAACTTACTTTAATTTAGTTCACGAACAACGGACATTACGATTATTTCCTTTGAGTAATCCTTTTACCTGCCAGGAGAGCAACTCCCAGTTTGATCCCATGTTACTAGAAGCCATGGTTACTGATGTCCTCTCCGCCCGTCATGATGTCCAATTAGACGAAGAGGATGACGAATATTTCTTTTAAGTTTTCTTGTGATCACCATTGCCCAGACAGTAAAGCCCGTGCCGGCACATTTATAACGCCTCATGGCAAGGTAGAAACCCCGCGTTTTATGCCAGTGGGAACCGCCGCGACGGTTAAAGGGTTAACCCCTGCCCAACTTGAAAGTGCCCAGGCGCAAATGATTCTTGCCAATACCTATCATCTGCATTTACAGCCTGGAGAAGAGATTATTGCCAAAGCCGGGGGATTACATTCTTTTATGGGCTGGAAACAACCAATTTTGACTGATTCTGGTGGTTTTCAAGTTTTTAGTCTCAGCGATTTACGGAAAATTAATGAAGATGGGGTAACGTTTCGATCGCCGCGGGATGGTCGCATTATTGACTTTACCCCAGAACGAGCAATTCAAGTGCAAAATGATCTTGGGGCAGATGTGATTATGGCATTTGATGAATGTCCCCCTTATCCTGCTGACTATGAAACCGTTTTATTAGCCACAGAACGCACAGAACGCTGGTTAGAACGGTGTATTGCTGCCCATTCTCGTCCGGAGACTCAAGCTTTATTTGGCATTGTCCAAGGAGGCGTTTATCGGGATCTGCGTCAATATGCCGCAAAACGGTTAGTAGAATTTGATTTACCCGGTTATGCCATTGGTGGCGTGAGTGTGGGAGAACCTGGGGAATTAATCCATGAAATTGTTGCAACCACCGCCCCTTTATTACCCCCCGAAAAACCCCGTTATTTAATGGGAGTGGGAACCTATCAAGAAATGGTTAGCGCGATCGCGCAAGGGGTAGATTTATTCGATTGTGTCATCCCCACTCGCTTAGGCAGACATGGAACAGCCTTAGTGCAAGGAGAACGTTGGAATCTCAAAAATGCTCGTTTCCGAGAAGATTTTACCCCCCTTGATAAAACTTGTCCCTGTTATTGTTGTCAAAACTTTTCTCGCGCCTATCTCGGTCATTTAATCCGATCGCGCGAAATGTTAGGCTATCTTCTATTATCCCTGCATAATGTGACAGAATTAATCCGGTTTACCCAACGCATTCGCACTGCAATTTTAGAAGATCGCTTTCTGAATGACTTTGGACAGTGGTTGCAACCCAATCCCACTTAAATCGGCGGAGCGGCTTCCTTTTCTATAGAAGTCTTACCCTGTTTAATGGCTCGTTCTAAGAGTAAGTTAAGAACAGTTCTCACGGTGATAATTGCTGTTAGTTGAGCAAAATCCTCCCACTGACTAGAAGCGGTTGTTTTAAGAATACTTGCCCCAATTAAAAAACTTAACCCTAAAGAAAAGGAATAACTCATAGATAAGCGACTTTCCTGAAACGCTGTAATGGCTTTTCCCCGAAATAACCCATCCCCCACATAAATAATTAATGCTCGCACCACTCCGAAAAAAATGATCATTAATGATAATAATTGACAAAAACTAATCATTAAATTGTTAAGAATGCGAACAATATTCGCGATATCCTGACTCCAGACTTCAATAATCATATATTGGTTATTTGTTATTTGTTACTGATATATAGCATTTTCAGATGAGTTGTAAACTATTATTCTTCAAAAGCGAGCAAGATGCTCGCACTACTATTTATATTGAATTTGAAAACGCTATAGCAATATAATCTCATTTGTAAAAACTAGCTCAACATTACGTAGGCTGAAAGCCGTGCCGAAGGCTTCCCCCCACTTACTGAGGGCAAGGGGGGATCCCAACTAAAAATTTACAACTGATTGAGGATTGTTATATACCTCCTAATTGGTTAATTGTTCTTGCAATTGGTTTTGCGCCGCTTCTAATGCTTCTGGTAGCTTAGAGCCATCTTTACCGCCAGCTTGCGCAAGATTCGGACGACCACCGCCGCCACCGCCACAGATTTTAGCAATACTGCCGATAAATTTTCCAGCTTGTAATCCTTTTTCAATCACTTGCGGACTAAAAGCAGCGACTAAACTTACCTTTCCTTCTGCAGGAATTGACCCTAAAACAACGGCTGCTTCTCCTAATTTTTGCTGTAAGCGTTCGGCAGCGGTTTGTAGGGCTTTTGCGTCCATTTCTTCCACTTGTGCCACTAAAACTTGGAAATCTCCCACGGTTTTAGCTTGGGCTAGCAGTTGATCAGATTTTGCTAAAGCAAGTTCTTGTTTGACGGCTTCTAGTTGCTTCTGAGTATTTTTCAGTTCTGATTGTAGGGTTTGAATACGCTGGGGAACTTCCTCTGGTTGAACTTTGAATTGTTTGCTCAGGTCACGAACAATTTTATCTCGAACATTGAGATATTCTAGAACGGCTGGCCCAGCAACAGCTTCTATGCGACGGATTCCTGAAGAAATGCCTGTTTCAGAGATGATTTTGAAAAGCCCAATTTCGGCAGTGTTATTAACATGAGTACCGCCACATAATTCCATAGAGACACCGGGAACATCAATGACGCGGACAACATCATCATATTTTTCCCCAAACATCGCGATCGCGCCTTTGGCTTTGGCTTCATCAAAGGGCATCACATCCGACTGCGTGTCATGGGCTTCGGCGATCCAAGTATTAATGGTATCTTCAATTTGTTGTAATTCGTCAGGGGTAATTTGACGGGGACAGTTAAAATCAAACCGCAGGCGATCAAAGGCGACTAAAGAACCAGCTTGGGAAACAGAGGGATCAATAATTTGTTTCAGGGCAGCGTGTAAAAGATGAGTCGCAGTATGATGGGCTTGGGCGCGACGACGACAAGCGCGATCGATGGTAGCGGTTACGGTGTCTCCTACTCGCAAGATTCCCCGTTCCATACGCCCAAAATGAACAAAGAGACTGGACTCTTGTTGCACATCTTCAATTCGGACTAAAAGATTATCTCCAGAGAGATAGCCGCGATCGCCGATTTGTCCCCCAGATTCAGCATAAAAGGGAGTTTCATTGAGAATTAACTGCACTTCATCACCAGCTTCGGCTTCTTCGACAGTTTTCCCTTGCACTAAAATTGCTTCCACTTTCGCTGCGGTATGGGGATGACTATAACCAACAAATTCGGTGGGATGAACTTTTTGTGCTAATTCGTCTAAACTGCCTTGTACAGTTAAATCAATAGTTTCCTGGGCTGCCTGCGATCGCTGTCGTTGTTTTTCCATTTCTACTTCAAAACCATCAAGATCAACCGTTAACCCTTTTTCTTCCGCCACTTCTTGGGTTAATTCTAAGGGGAAACCATACGTATCATAGAGAACAAACGCATCTTTTCCAGAAATTTGTTCGGTTTCCTTGGCGAGGATTTCTCCTAACATTTTTTCCCCTCTTTCTAGGGTTTCTAAGAAGCGAGACTCTTCTCGTTGTAATTCTTGTTTAATTAAGTCTTCTCCCTCACGAAGATTAGAATAATGGTCTTCCATTAGCGCGATCGCGCTTTCAGCAACTTCTGGGGTAAACGCCTTATTAATCCCTAATAACTGTCCATGACGCACAACCCGACGAATGAGACGGCGCAAAATATAGCCTCGTCCTAAATTAGACGCAGTAATTCCATCAGCAATCATGTGAACCACAGCGCGAACATGATCGCCAATGACTTTTAGAGAAACTTTTTGTTTTTCATCAGCTTGGTTATAGTCAATATTGGCAATTTCAGCAGCGGTTTTAATAATGGGGAAAATTAAATCAGTTTCGTAATTATTTGGAACATCTTGGAGAATCTGCGCCATGCGTTCCAAGCCTAACCCCGTGTCAATATTTTGATTTTGCAGGGGGGTTAAATTCCCCTCACTATCCCGATTAAACTGCATAAACACGAGATTATAAAATTCAATAAAGCGCGAATCATCTTCTAAATCAATATCTTTGTCGCCTAATTCGGGATAAAAGTCATAATATATTTCAGAACAGGGACCACAGGGGCCAGTGGGGCCAGCTGCCCAAAAATTATCTTCCTCTCCCATGCGTTGAATACGGTGGCTAGGAACGCCAATTTCATCGCGCCAAATGGCAAAGGCTTCTTCATCATCTTTGTAAACACTGGGATAGAGACGTTCTGGATCGAGTCCAAAGCCCTCTGTTGAGAGTTCCCAAGCCCATTTAATCGCCTCTTTCTTAAAGTAATCCCCAAAACTAAAATTCCCTAACATCTCAAAGAAAGTATGGTGACGTTTCGTGCGTCCCACATTTTCAATATCATTGGTGCGAATACATTTCTGAGACGTGGTAGCGCGATCGTAGGGGGCTTCTTTTTGTCCCAGAAAAATGGGCTTAAATGGAAGCATTCCTGCAATGGTTAGTAATACAGTGGGGTCTTCTGGTACTAAAGACGCACTGGGTAAAACTTCGTGTCCGCGTTTGGCGTAAAAGTCAAGGAAGGTTTGGCGAATTTGATTCCCAGTAAGATATTGAGGAGCGTTAGGCATTAGTCTTTTACTTTAGAGAGTTATCATAACGACAGCTTTTCTCCCATTGTAAAAAGTTTTGTTGCTACTGATTTGGCTTAACATTTCGAGATGTTTCTTGACAGGAGCCAAAGTATTCGGGGCGCAATGTAGGGAAACTACTTGCCAAAGCGCGATCGCGCTAGTGCAAACCTTTAGAAAGATTTATACAGTTTTTGCAAGTTCGTAATACTAATTCTGATAACGATAGTTACAGTAAGTCCCCCCTTTGCCCTGCTTTATTAAGGGGTTTTGGGGGGATCGTCTAGTAGCACTAGTTTATCGGATGGTATAGCTAGAGAATTGTTGTTTCAGCATCTAACTCTTGTGTAGTAGCAGCTCGATTTTCTTCTGCACCATGCAAGGCAAAATGTTCAAATCCTGAGCCGAAAGCATCACCTTCTACTGCGCCCAGAACATCAGAATGTTCATTCAAGTAGAAGGCTTCATCATAAGCAATATTGCTTCCTTCTCGTGGTTCTTTAAAACCATGATTGAGATAGTGGTCAAGGGCACTTTGAAAAATCTCATCTTCTCCTACTGCATCATCCACATCTGAGTTTTCACTGAGATAGCTAGTCGGGTCAAAGTTTTCTAAAACCTCTGTTGGGCTTCGATTTTCTCCCAATCCAAATTGCTGAAAATGGTCTAATCCTGAGTCAAAGAAACCATCTTCTTCTACGGCCTCGGCAACATCTGGATTTTGCTCTAGGTAGAATGATTCGTTAAAGATAAGTTCTAAGTTGACTGTAAGGGGAATGTCAGGTAACTCAGGAGCGGGTTCAGGTTCAAAGTTAATCTCAGTATCATCTCCTACTTGTTCAGTGAGAAATTCTCCATCCAAGTAATCTCTTTCTCCTTCTAGAGTAACAGTGGAATCAGTTTCCCCATCATCGTTAGCGTCAATTTCAAGGATGGCTGACCCTTCAGTTACTGTTAGCTGATCTTCTCCAAAGGTCTCGTCTATAACCCTCAAGAGATCATCGGGATCAAATTCAACAATCGTATCATCATCAAGTTGTTCTACTGTCCCCTGTACGGTATTTGCTCCTCCTGCAGTTAAGTCATAAATATCAGGGCCAGTGCTACCAGTCATTGTATCATCGCCACTACCTGCAATGAATTCAGTAGGAGCATCAGGAGCAGAAGGTTCAAGCTCTTCTCCCTCATCTCCTGCTTCGATGGTTTCTCGTTCAGGTTCAGGATCGGGGTCTTCGTCTTCTTCCTCGTCTTCGTCTTCTTCCTCGTCGTCATCATCGACGGGGTCGTCATCATCGACGGGGTCGTCGTCTTCTTCCTCGTCTTCGTCCTCTTCAGGGTCCTCACCGACTGGAGCAGTAAGGAATGAGGTGAAATCGACATCGCCTGTCACTGCAGCGCCCTCACCGGGACCTTCACCGCTCGGACCGCTTGCGTCACCCCACCAGTTGTTGGTGGCGTCAATTTCCGAGTCATCAGTGGCATCGGTGGCGTCAATCGCTGTCCCGTCTGCGTTCAGGAAGTTGTTCTCGTTGATATCGACGGTTACCGTCGTATCATCTCCTGTAAGGGCGTCGACTTTAATCGCTGCATCGTCGAACTCGCTGAACTCGTTGTTTGCAATCGTCCCGTCAGTGATGTCTTCGATGTCGAAGTTACCGTCTGCACTGTCGATGACATCGTTGTTCGTGAACGTCAGGTCCTCAACGTGTCTGAGACCGGCCGGGTCGCCACGAAGTTCGTTGTTATCGACGGTCAGTGACTCAATCCCCCGGTCTGGGTCAGCTAGATTGGCGATTGCGACAGTGTCACTGACAATCTCATTGCCCTCAATGACGACAGTTTGCCTGTCATCCTCGTCGCCACCGATGAAGACACCGGTCTGTGCATCGTTTTCAATGAGATTGTTTGTGATTGTGACGGTCGTTTCGTCACCATCGAGTGCTCTAACTCCGAGTGCTTCATCATCAAAGTCTGCGTCTATTTCGAATCCACTCACTTCGACATTAGCGGCCTGAATGTTAATGGTGCTATCAGGCTCAATCGTTGCCTCATCGCTACGGTCGCCATCGTATGCCGTGTCCGCGTTCGGGCCTTCGAGCGTCAGGCCTTCAGTGCTGATGCTAACAGACTCTTCGTAGGTGCCTGGACCCACGAGCAGCGTTTCATCGGGGTTAGCCTCGTCCTCAGCTTTGCTAATTGCATCTGAACCATCGAACCGCTCGCGGGTGTCGAGGTTCAGGACCTCACCTTCGCGGGGCTCTGGCACAATGTCTTCACGTTCGGGACGTTCCTCAAGGTTGGCGAGGACCGCGCCGGGGTCGAACGCGTTCTCAGCCACGATGTCGTCGCTGTCCAACTCCTCAGCAATCCGGTTGCTGATGTAGCGGTCCGAGTCGCCAGCCTCGAAGGAGTTGCCTTCGATGGTCACGTCGCTCACGTCGTCTGCAAGCCCGATGTCGTTGCGGTTGTTCTCGAACTCGTTGTTCAGGATATCAATGCCGCTGACCCCTTCGGTTTGTGCGACTGCAGTTCCAGATTCGGCATCACCCTCACCGACGTCAGCGAAGAGGTTGCTTTCGATAGTAACACCTTCTGCTTCGCCACCGATACTTACTCCAAAGAATCCGACCTGATTGTTGAACCCTTCAAACTTGTTATTCTGAATCTGAATGGATTCGCCACCAGGAAGAATTCCTACGCCGTTCCCATCTTGGGGGTCTTCAGCGATTTCGAAGCCGTCGATGACAACTCCATCAGCAGGAATCTTAATAAGCGAATCTGCTGGCTGAGGATCAAGGTCAACAGCCTTAATTTTCGCCTCGTCAACACGATCCTCGCTGTCACCAGCGATTCCAGCGTTCGGGCCTTCGAGCGTCAGGCCCTCGGTACTGATCTCAACCGATTCCTCGTAGGTGCCCTCACCAACACGCAGCGTTTCATCAGAGTCAGCGGCGTCTTCAGCATCCTGAATCGGGTTGTCACCGTCGAACCGCTGGCCAGTGTTGAGGTTCAAGACCTCACCCTCGGCGGGCTCTGGGAAGAGAGCGTTCTCTCCAACCACAGCGTCGGGGTCGAACGTGTTGCCCTGCTGGTCCAGGATGGCGTCGAGGTCCAAGTCTCCGACGTTATCGCTGATGAAAACTTCATCATTACTGACAGCGGTGAAGTCGTTATTGGTGACGTCAATGGTGTCTTCTCCGTAAGTGAGGATGAGGTGGAATGCCGGGGCGAAGTTCTCGGTTCCTTCGGTCTCCAAGTCAAAGATTTCATTACCAGATATCTCAACATTCTGTGGAGCGGAGCCGGAATGCTCATTAAGATCGATAGCCTGCGTGAATCCAGTGCCCTCGGGACCGTTGGTGTTCAGCTCAGAGATGTCATTATCAACAATCTCACCACTGATGCCGCCTTGGAATCTGACCGCGACAACCGACCTTGTGTCGCTTAGGTCACTAATGACGTTATTCTTAATTGTAACGTCGTCTGTGTCCTCGGATATAAGTTGCACAGCGATAACCTGTCGCTCGTCATCATTCGTCCCTTCAAGTTCGGTTATTTGATTGTCAATAACCTCCAGTCCATGCGTTCCTTCGTTTGCGAAGATACCACGTGGATTCGTGTTTGCCTCAGTAGCGAGCTCAGTAATTTCGTTTCCTTTAATTGTTACACCAGTCGAATCGGAAGCGATGTCAATACCACGAGCGTTCGTCGTTGTACTCGGGCCGTCACCATCACCAACGGGGTTCGTGATTTGGAAACCTTCTATTACAACGTTGTCCGCGTCAATTTCAACGGCAGTACCGGATTGTCCTTCAATCGTCGGGTCTGCACCCTCTGCGGCTTCAAGGGTCAGGCCCTCCACACCGATCACAACTGATTCCTTGTAGGTACCGGGACCAACTTCGATCCTATAGTCTGCATGGGCATCCTTGACAGCGTCTTCGATGGTACCGAATTCGCCTTGAGCTATATTATCATCATCGAATAGTTGAATAGTCTTATCCTTTCCATTATTAGGCATTGCCATTGACTTAACTCCTTCTGAAAATAAAAATGAACATCAGATGAAAACTTTACACAAAAGTAGCATCTCTAACTAAATTTATCCATTAGAGGAGAGTTTGATTGTGATTGCTATCACCAAACAGATTTTGATACACTTTTTAAGTTTCTTGTAGAGAGTATAAAAATACTGAACCGCTTGTGAATAGGAAATTACAGGACTGGCAATTTAATTTTACAAGAGAGTTCTTTTTGATTAAATGAGCCACTTAAAAAGCCCTAGAAAGATGTATTTACCTATATGAGGGAATTTTAAGTTCTATCACTTAAAATATTAATTAAAAGTTAAATCATTTGAAATCCTTTTTTGATAGGAAAATTGGCGATTATTAGATCACTAAATAATTACTCGTAGAAAATTATTACAAATCTTAACATTATAGGAAAGTGGGATGTAGCTTTCTATGCGGGATTAGTTTTGGGGATCAGGAAAGCGCAATAAGGCTTTTAGTTACTTGTAATCAATTTTCTGACTTCTTCTACAGATAGCAAGCGTGAGTTTGGCTACCTGTTCCACTTCCATTCTCTGACTCAAAAGGTTTTGTGCTAAACGCTTCTGCGCGATTTCCATCCCACGCTGTTCACCAATTTCAATTCCTTGTTCAATTCCCTGTTCAATCGCTTTTTGAGTGGCTTCTTCTAAACGTTGTCTATAAATCGTTGATAACTGCATGAGAAATTCTCCCTCTTCTGGCTCTCAATCAGTGAGCAGTGACCAGTGATCAGTTACCAGAACTATTGGTTACTTGTAATCAATTTTCTAACTTCTTCTATGGAAAGACCAGTCACTTGGGCAACTTGCTCAATTTCCATTCCCGTACTTAGGAGATTCGTTGCAATTTCTCGTTGTGTCACCTCTTTTCCTCTCTCTTCACCACGTTGCTCACCAATTTCAATCCCACGTTGTTCACCACGTTGTTCACCACGTTGTTCACCGATTTCTATTCCTTTTTGAGTGGCTTCTTCTAAACGTTGTCTATAAATCGTTGATAACTGCATAAGAAATTCTCCCTCTTCTGGTTCTAAGTTTTGCTGTTCCTCTCGTCTTACTTCTAAAATAGCAATTAAGATTGTCTGTCCTTTGTCTTTCGTCCTTTGTCCTTTGTATCTCCAATGACTAATGACTAATGACTAATGACTAATGACATATAAATGGTACGAGTCAAGGGAATTTAGTTAGGGTTTAAGGATTGAGTTTATTTTCTCATCTTTTCTACACTAATTTACGGCTCGTACTCAGTCTTTAGTGGCTATGTCTCTGTGACTTGCCAAAGCGCGATGTCGCCCTGCGATTTGCCTTCGGCAATCGCGCTTTTAGTTATTTTTAATCAGTTTTCTGAACTTCTAGTTAAGCTAAAGTGGATAGCAAGCGACGGGATAGGAGCTTAAGAATCATGGTAGAAGCAGTTTCGCAACTGATGAGCTTAGAGGAGTTTTGGGAGTGGTATCCTGATGGCTATGGTCGCTACGAACTGAGAAATGGAGTACCAATTGAAGTGCAACCAACAGGAACACATGGACAAGTTGGCGGGTTTTTATCGGCTGAGTTGGTGGTTGAAGTTAAGCGGTTACAGTTGCCCTATATTATTCCCCTAGAAGCCCTAATTAAACCGATTAATACGGATAAATCTGCCTATAATCCTGATGTGATTGTTCTGGATCAAACAGCACTAGAAGATGAGCCCTTCTGGAAAAAGCGATCAACCATCACTTTAGGAAAATCAATCCGACTGGCGATTGAGGTGGTCAGTACCAACTGGCGAGATGATTATGGACACAAACTCATTGACTACGAAGCATTAGAGATTCCAGAATATTGGATTGTTGACTATTTGGGATTAGGAGGAAGACGTTACATTGGATCGCCCAAACAGCCAACATTTTCTGTTTATCAGCTAGTTGATGGGGAATATCAAGGACAGCAATTTCGAGGCAGCGATCGTATTATTTCCCCAACGTTTCCCGAATTAAATTTAACCGCAGAACAGGTGTTTGCTGCAGGAGTGTGAACTACCTCTCTTAAATCAAAGATTGTAAGAGAGGCTTCCTACCCAATCAGGAGCTTATAACTTCCGAGGAAGAAATAAGGCTTACCCCAAGGCGATAGGCTTGGCCCCGCGTCCCACAGGTAAAAAGCATGGTAGAGAATTGAAAATTCTTTTAATTCTGGCTTGGTTTTCGCCGAATGGTCTCCCATGCGAGACTTACTTAATCATACCGCAAATGGGCTGATTCATGAGGGGCTGTCATCTGGGGTCTCCCCAGATGTTTATACGCCCCGTCTACCGACTAAATTAAAATTGACGAGTGACCCTGCGCCGTCGTACGGTGCAAAGGAACGCGCGAGTTGTAGTCGTAGGATTCTCAGCCCTTCTGCTAAAAACTCTTGTTACGACTGATTTTGCTTAACATTTCGAGATGTTTCTTGACAGGGGCAACAGTATTGGCAGCGATCGCGCCACTAGCTGCTACAGCAGGCAAACCAATTCCTGGGAAGGTGGAATCCCCACAACAGAGTAATCCTTGCCAAGGGGTTTTTGCTCCAGGAAAAAAGCCATTTTCAGCACTAATCGCTGGCCCATAAGTTCCCCGATGCCGTTGCAAGAACCGTTCATGGGTTAAGGGGCTTCCAATTAATTTTAACTCGCAACGATTTTCCAAGTCGGGAATAATATTTTTAATCCCCTCCCAAAGTACCTGTGAACGTGCTTCTTTTTGTTGCTGGTAGGCGGTACTACGACGATCTAACCCTTCCCAAAGATCATAAGGTTCACTAGCAGGAGTATAAGCATGAATAACGTGCTTTCCTGTCGGGGCAATGGAGGGATCAAGAAGAGACGGAATAGAGACTAAAACAACATTTTGTGGTGCAGTGACTCCTTTTTCCCAATCCTTGACAATAATATGATGGCAGGGCAAATTTTCGGGTAAATCTGTTCCATCAATTCCTAAGTGCAGGTGCATGAAACTGGGACATTGGGGGATGCTTTCCTTCTCTTGCTGAAAGGGTTTGGGAATTTTTTCTGGTGGAATTAATTTTAAGGTATCCCAAGCTGAGGCATTAGAAATTACCCCAAAGCGCGATCGCAGTTCTTCTCCATTTTTTAAGCGCACCCCTACCGCTTTTTTCTCTGAGAATAAAATTTCTTCCACTTTTGCCCCTAAGCGTAACTCTCCCCCGTGTTTTTGCAATCCTCTGACTAAAGCATCTACAATCGCCCCACTTCCGCCTATAGGATAATCTAGCTTGACATTGGGGCGATACCAGTCAGCAAACATAAACGCCATTTCTGCAGCACTGGTATCACTTGCTGGTAAGCCAGAGAGAAGATAACACAATAAGTCTAGCCAGTTACGGAGAAAAGAATCACTAATTACCTGATCTTCTAGCTTCTGAAATGCCCCCATTAGTTGGAACATTTGACCACTGTTTTTGATGAGAGTGGGAAAAAATGGCGCGATCGTCCGTAAAATCCCCCAATCACTGCGAACTGCTAGCGGAGATAGCCCAGTCGCTGCTTTTCCCAAAGGAATCATCATTTCCTGTAATTGTCGCCATTCCGTGACTGCTTTTTCCCCTCGTAATTGCTGTAATACCTCACAAAACTGATCAGCCCCCACAGAGGTATTAAAGTTTCCCTCTGGTAGCCAACAGCCCCAAGTATCATATTGCACACAGGGAACTTCCTCCCCAATCGCATCGAGAACTTGTCGCAAGGGGTTAGGAGAAGGGGTAGATAATCCAGAAAATAAGGAGGGGCCAGAATCAAACAGATAGCCTTGTCGTTCAAAGGCGTGGGCCGCGCCACCAGCAATGGTATGAGCCTCACAAACGGTTACTTGGAAACCATAGCGAGCCAGTAACGCTGCTGCACTCAAGCCACCAATGCCACTACCGATAACAATAATATCTGTTTCTTGAGTTTTAATCATTATTTGATGATGGTAATACTGCCATGGAATTGCTTTGTGAGTTTTCCCCAACAGAGATCAGTTGCCTAGACTGATTTAAGAAATTGATCACACCGGCCACTTTTCATCTTGATAAGCACTATTCCAAAATACCCATTCCAAACGTGAGGACATGATAAATGTTGAGACCATATGTTCCCGCATAGCTACCGTTGTTGCTTCGGCTACTTCATCAGTAATAGCAATTGCTAATTCCACGGCTTTGGTAAAATCTTCTCCCGAATACATATCGATCCATTTTTGATAGGGATGGTTGCTAATGGCATGTTGGGAAATGTAACGACCCACTTCTTGATAAATCCAAAAACAGGGTAAAACAGCAGCGATTGCTTCTTCATAGGGTTGCAAAGCAGCAGTAGCTAAAAGAAAATTGGTATAAGTAAAGCAACCAGGTGCTTTGGGAACATCAACTTCAATTTGATATTCGGCAAAAAATTGTTCGTGCAACCCTCTTTCTGCCGCGATCGCGCCTTGAGCAAATTCTAGAAATTGAACCACATGATTGGGAATCGTAGCTTTCGTTGCTACCAACGCTAAAGCCTTGGAAAAGTCAAGCAAATACAAAGAATCTTGTTTGAGATAAAATTGGAAGGTTTCCTGACTCAAGCTACCTTGGATAAACTCCTGATTGAAAGGATGGTCTAGAATCTTGTGATAGATAGGTTGAATCTGATTCCAAAGAGTATCGGTAAATTTCATCATTAAGTTCTTAGCTTTTCCAGAAGTGGGATCTTTACCTGTTAATCCTCTAACGAGGTGGGCAGGGTGGAAATTTGCAATTTCTCCGATTAATTTCGTTGTTCAAGAAGCTATTTTAATTTTAATTTAACAATCTGATTCCTTTCAGAGCTAACATTTCTATGCTAGTATTTCCCAATAAGCTGGGGGTGCCTGGGTCGCAAGCAGGCTGAGATTACACCCCGAGAACCTGAGATCGGCTAGCACCGACGTAGGGAAGCTGTTATTCAAGGAAAAAACTAATATGCGAACGGAATGGATCTCCCAACGACGGGGAGAGGCTAACGTTAGCCAAATGCATTATGCCCGTCAAGGGAAAATTACCGAAGAAATGCACCATGTTGCGAAACGCGAAAATCTCTCCCCAGAGTTAATTCGCGATGAGGTAGCACGGGGACGGATGATTATTCCTGCCAACATTAATCATCCTAATTTAGAACCCATGGCAATTGGCGTTGCCTCCAAGTGCAAGGTGAATGCCAATATTGGGGCTTCTCCCAACTCGTCTAATATTGATGAAGAGGTAGATAAACTGAAGCTTGCCGTTAAATATGGCGCGGATACTGTCATGGATTTATCCACAGGTGGTGGAAATCTTGATGAAATTCGCAGTGCCATTATTCAGGCTTCTTCAGTTCCCATTGGGACTGTGCCAGTATATCAAACTTTAGAAAGCGTTCACGGCAATATTGAGAACCTTACCGCCGATGACTTTCTCCATGTCATTGAAAAACACGCCCAACAGGGAGTCGATTACCAAACGATTCACGCCGGGTTACTAATTGAATATCTTCCCCTAGTGAAAGATCGCATTACTGGGATTGTTTCTCGCGGTGGTGGTATTATTGCCAAATGGATGTTGCATCATCATAAGCAAAATCCGCTTTACACTCATTTTGATGACATTATTGAGATTTTCAAAAAATATGATGTTTCCTTTAGTTTAGGGGATTCTTTGCGCCCAGGTTGCACCCATGATGCGTCTGATGAAGCCCAGTTATCGGAGTTGAAAACACTGGGAGAATTAACTCGTCGTGCTTGGGAACATGATGTGCAAGTGATGGTAGAAGGTCCCGGTCACGTGCCGATGGATCAAATTGAGTTTAATGTGAAAAAGCAAATGGAAGAGTGTAGTGAAGCACCCTTCTATGTATTAGGACCTCTTGTAACAGATATTGCCCCCGGCTATGATCATATTACCTCAGCCATTGGTGCAGCGATGGCAGGTTGGTATGGAACTGCCATGTTATGCTATGTTACTCCGAAAGAACATTTAGGGCTTCCTGATGCGGAAGATGTACGGGAAGGGCTAATTGCTTATAAAATTGCGGCTCATGCGGCAGATATGGCTCGTCATCGTCAAGGAGCGCGCGATCGCGATAATGAACTTTCTGAAGCTCGATATAACTTCGACTGGAATCGTCAGTTTGATCTATCTTTAGATCCTGATCGCGCTCGGGAATACCACGATGAGACATTACCGGCAGACATTTATAAAACTGCGGAATTTTGCTCAATGTGTGGCCCCAAATTCTGTCCCATGCAGACTAAAGTTGATGCCGAAGCACTGAGTGAGTTAGAGAAGTTCTTGGCTCAAGAAGAAGCAGTCAGTCAAAGTTAAATCTCTTTGCTTTTTTGATTAAGCCAGTAGTGGGGGGAAACTCCCCTCACTTTTTGATGTTTGCTGAGAAGCGCGATCGGGCTATACAGGCGAATTAACTACTGCACTTAAGCATTTACGCAAGGTCAAAAAGTAAAATTTCTGCATCCTTAGTGGCTCTAATTTTAAGAGTTTTTTCCTCGCTAACGGCAGCCGCATCACTGGGGTTTAATTGCTGATCATTGAGTGTTACTGAACCTTTCACCACTTGTAGCCAAGCATGACGATCGCGCTCTAACTCGTAATTAAGCACAGCATCCACCCCTAACTTACTTGCGTATAATCTTACATCTTGTTCCACAGAAATGCAATCCCCTTCACCATTTTTAGCAGCAATTAAAGTCAAATTACCTTGATTTTTCTCAATATCAAAATAGCGTTGCTCATAATTAGGCTTAACCCCATTTTTATCAGGAAGAATCCAAATTTGAAATAAGTGAACAGGTTGCGTTTTCGAGGGATTAAATTCACTATGTAAAATTCCTGTTCCTGCACTCATTTTTTGCACTTCCCCAGGATAAATAATCGACCCATTCCCCATATTATCCTTATGTTCTAGTTCTCCTTCTAAAACATAAGTTAAAATTTCCATATCACGATGACCATGAGTGGGAAAACCTGCATCAGGTTGTACTGTGTCTTCATTAATAACGCGCAAACTTCTAAACCCTAAAAAATTGGGATCATAATAGTTAGCAAAAGAAAAGGTATGATAGCTATCAAGCCAACCATGATTCGCGTGTCCTCGTTCATTAGCTTTACGAAGAGTAATCATTGCTAAAATTTCCTTGAAATGACATCTATTTCTAATTTAGATGACATATAATTAATTTGGGAAGTATGCACCAAAAAGTCAGCCTGTTACCCAAAAAATACTATGGTTCAACCAACGGAAAATAAAAAGCAAGTCAGTTGTCCTGTAGAAACAACTATTCAGCTTATTGGGGGACGATGGAAAGTATTAATTTTAAGAGAACTTTTTACAGAAACTAAACGCTTTAGTGAGTTACAACGAGCTTTAACTGGGATTACCCAAAAGATGCTCACCCAACAACTCCGAGAAATGGAAACCGATGGTTTAGTTACTCGCAAAGTTTATCCTGTTGTTCCACCAAAAGTTGAATATTCTCTAACTGCTCTGGGTGAAAGTTTACGCCCAATTATCCAGGAAATGCACCATTGGGGTAAAGCGTATGAAGAGAAAATGAATCAAGGTTAATTTGTTATTCTATGGCAAGATGTTGAAATAGTAAAGTAACTTCAATTATGACTTCTTCAACCAGTTCTGTTGTTCCTCCCGGTCAATTTGGTTTACCGTTTATTGGTGAAACTTTAGCGTTTTTACGGGATAAAGATTTTGCGAAAAAGCGATATGAAAAGTATGGCTCAATCTTTAAAACTTCTCTCTTTGGTCAGCCAACTATTGTTGTTAAAGGTGCAACGGCAAATCAGTTTGTTATCAGTAATGAAGACCGTTACTTTATTTCTGCTTGGCCAAAAAGTACCCGTACTCTTTTAGGTTCTCTTTCGCTAGTTATTCAAACTGGACATGAACATTTGCAACGGCGGAAGTTATTAGCAAAAGCCTTTCGCCCCCGTGCTTTAAGTAGTTATATCGAAACCATAGAAGGCATTACGCAACAGTATTTAAAAAGTTGGGAAGAGCAAAAAACATTAACATGGTATCCTGAAATTCGTAATTATACCTTTGATATTGCTTGTCAATTATTTGTTGGGCTAGAGAAAGGCTCGCAGACTGAACTCGGTCATTTATTTGAAACTCTTGTACAGGGACTATTTACGATTCCCTTATCACTGCCTTGGACAAAATTTGGTCGCGCTTTAGAGGGTCGGAACAAACTTCTTGCCGAATTAGAAAAAATTATTCAGACACGACAACAGCAGCAAGATTGGGGGAATGATGCTTTAGGGATTCTCATGCAAGCTGAAGATGATGAAGGAAATAAGCTCAGCATTGAAGAACTTAAAGATCAGATTATAACATTACTTTTTGCTGGACATGAAACATTAACCTCTAGTTTAACTTCTTTTTGCTTATTAATGAGACAGCATCCTGATATTTTTAAGAAGGCAAAAGCAGAACAAGAACAATTACTAGGTAATGAAAAAATCACTTTAGAGAATTTACAACAATTAACTTATTTAGATCAGGTTTTGAAAGAAGTCTTACGATTTGTTCCTCCTGTTGGGGGTGCTTTTCGGGAAGTGATTGCCGATTGTGAATTTCAGGGTTATAAATTTCCGAAAGGTTGGAATGTTCTTTATCAAATTAATCAAACCCATCAACAAGAAACGGTTTATCCTGAACCGAACACATATCGCCCAGAACGCTTTAATCCTGAGTTAGAAAATAATCCTAGCAAAACTTATGATTATGTTCCGTTTGGGGGCGGAATGCGAGAATGTATTGGCAAAGAATTTGCCCGTTTAGAAATGAAAATATTAGCAGTGCATTTATTGCGTGATTATCACTGGGAATTATTGCCAAATCAAGACACAGATTTAATAATGATTCCTGCTCCTCGTCCCAAGGATGGATTAAAAGTAAAATTTGAGCGTTGTTAAGATTAGTAAAGAAGCTCAAGTAAAAAAAGCGCGACAGATGACTGCAACCACAACAAATCCGTTTCTAACCGGTAACTTTGCCCCCATTCGCCAAGAAATAGAAGCCGATGATCTGACAGTGATTGGTGAATTGCCACCCGATTTATCAGGAATGTTTGTTCGTAATGGCCCCAATCCCCAATTTCCGCCCATTGGTAGCTATCATTGGTTTGATGGGGATGGAATGTTACATGGGGTGCAAATTCAAGGGGGAAAAGCCCATTATTGTAACCGCTATATCCGCACACAAGGCTTTCTTCGGGAACAGGAAGCTAATCAAGCTATTTGGACAGGATTACTAGAACCACCGCAAAGTGATGTTCCAGATGAGCCTTTTAAAAATACGGCAAATACAGCCCTAGTGTGGCACGCTAAACGGTTTTTAGCCCTGTGGGAAGGAGGAAATCCCCATCAAGTTACGCTCCCCAATTTGGAGACAGTGGGGGCTTGTACGTTTAATAATCAATTGCAATCGGCATTTACCGCTCATCCCAAGGTTGATCCAGAAACAGGCGAGATGTTGTTTTTTGGTTATAGCTTCACCCCTCCTTATTTGCAATATGGGATTGTTGATCAAAATGGGGAGTTATCCCAAATGATTCCCATTGATCTCCCGCAAGGGGTAATGATGCACGATTTTGCCATTACAGAAAATTATACCCTGTTTTTGGATTTACCTCTGACCTTTTCTCCAGAAAGAATGGCACAAGGGGAGATGGGATTAGCCTTTGAGCGCGATCGCGCGAGTCGTTTTGGAATCTTACCACGTCATGGTGATCCCTCAGAAATCCGTTGGTTTGAAGCCCCATCCTGCTTTATTTTTCATGTTCTTAATGCTTATGAGGAAGGAGATGAGGTAGTTCTCATTGCTTGTCGGATGAACCGTTTTGAATTAACTGATCTCAACGAAGAAAGTGATTCTAATGAGCAAGCCCCCTATCTTCATCAGTGGCGGTTTAACTTGAAAACAGGAACAGTAGAAGAACGTAATCTATCCCCCTTTATGGTGGAGTTTCCTCGCATTAATGAGCAGAAAACAGGACGTAAAATGCGTTATGGCTTTGCTGGTAAAATGTCACCGCATCCTATGCCCTTATTTGAAGGCTTAGTGAAATTTGATTTTGAAAATCAGGCAGCTTCTGAAATTCATTATCTAGGAGAAAATCGTTATTGTGGAGAAGCGGTTTTTGCCCCACGTCAAGGCGCAACAGCAGAAGATGACGGCTGGTTAATTACGTTTGTTCATGATGAAAATCGCAATCAATCAGAGTTATTAGTGGTAGATGCTCAAAATATGACCAATGAACCTGTAGCGCGAGTGATGATTCCACAGCGAGTTCCCTATGGCTTTCATGGAACATGGGTATCGCAAGACGAATTAGAAGACTAACATCCAAAATCAGCAGGTAATTCTTTTAGAAAGGCTGTCATCTTTTCTGCGGGGAGGGGATGGCAGTAATAATTTCCCTGTCCCGTATCATAGCCATAGAAATTTAAAATCAAACTTTGATCTTGAGTTTCCACCCCTTCCGCGATCGCGCGAACCTTGAGACTATTACATAAATTGCCAATTGCTTTAACAATTTGGCGATTTTTTTTGCCAATTTCTCCTTGATCCAAATCCATAATTAAACTATTATTAATTTTCAAATCATGAATGGGAAACTGACTTAAATAGCTTAAAGAAGAATATCCGATACCAAAATCATCTAAACAAATTCCCACACCTAAAGCCTCTAATTCTCCTAAAATTGCTTGAGCCATCTCCTCCTGATCCATCAAAATCATTTCCGTAATTTCTAACTTTAAGGAGTGATTAGTCCATGAAAAATCCTCTAATATCTGCTTAACGTCTTGAACAACGTTGTTTTGATGAAAGTAATTGAGTGATATATTAAAATGGATGGCTGCTTGTTTAAGAAATCGAAATTCCTTTTGCCACGCTTGAAACTGTGAACAAGCCTCTTTTAACCCCCAAGACTCCATTTTTTCTAATAAATCTGCTTTTTCTGCAATCGGTAAAAAATCATCAGGCTGGATGATGCCGTGATCAGGATGTTTCCAGCGCATTAATGCTTCAAGTCCCTTAATTTTTTTGCTACGGAGGTCAACAATGGGCTGATAATATAAAACTAACTGCTGTTTTTCTAAGGCTTCTCTTAAATCATTTTCTAGTTGTAATTGTTCAGCAACAATGGTCTGCATAGAAGAGCGAAAAACAGCATATTTGAGGTTATTTTTTTTTGCCTCATACATGGCAATATCCGCATCTCTTAACATTTCTTCTGGGTAAACATAATCAGGATGAGCCATGACAATGCCAATGCTAGTGCTGGGGTGAACTTTTTGACCGCAAATATAAGTGGGAACAGCAAAGGCTTCTTGAATCCGATTAGCAATTTCAATCGCATCTTTTTCCCCCGTAATCCCCTCTAAAACCACAACAAATTCATCCCCACCAAGGCGACTCACTGTATCCATTGCTCGCAGACAATCCCGTAATCTGTCTGCCACTATAATTAATAACTGATCCCCAGCATCATGTCCTAAAGTATCATTAATCAATTTGAAGCCATTTAAGTCTAAAAATAGCAGAGCAAACTGAGAAGATTCTGCCATGTTATAACGATGGTAACGTTGAAAAGTATGTTGCAAACGATCCATTAATAAACTACGATTGGGTAACTGGGTTAACCCGTCGTGCATGGCTTTGTGACGTAGTTGGGTAGCAAGTTCTTCCCGTTTTAAGAGTTCATTTTGAGTTTCTTGATAGAGTTGCGCTTGTTGAATGGCAATTCCCACTTGTTTCGATAAATCTTCTAAAAACTTAACTTCTTCTTGTTGCCACTGACGAGGCGCAGAACATTGTTGAGCAATTAAAAATCCCCACTTTTCATTATCTTGAAAAATGGGAAGGACTAAATTGGCTCGCACTTCATATCCTCGCAACATTTCAGCAGAACAAGGAGCAATAGAATCCAGATCGACATCGAAAATAACGTGGGGATAATTGGCAGAGAAAATGTTGCCAGATTCTATGTTCTGTAGGCAGGGATCATTAATTGTTTTGCGATGTAAAGACTGCCAAGAGGCTTCCACTGCTTCTGCGATCACTTTCCCTGTATTTTCCGTTAAATTATAGACAATGACTCGATCCACCCTTAAAAACTCTCTAACTTCTTGAACTGTGGTATTAAGAACCGCCTCTAAATCTAGTGATTGCCGAATTTCTTGAGTTACCTTGCCTAATAATTTTTCTTGTTCCGCTTGTTTTTGTAAAGCCTCTTCTTGCTGTTTTTGTTCAATCGCCAGTTTTGCCAGTTTGCTAGCAATTTCCATTAAATGTAATTCAGAGAAAGAAGGAGAACGTGGAGTGTCAGCATAAACGGCAAATGTCCCTAATACTTCTTCGGTTGAAGATAAAATGGGCATTGACCAACAGGCTTGTAAGTTATAGTGAAGGGGAATTTCCTTGATTCCTTCCCAAAGAGGATCAGTGGCAATTTCCTTGCTAATAACAAGTTCGCCACAGGTGACAGCAGTTCCACAACTTCCTACTCCTTCCTGAATAAAAAATCCGTTAGTTTGTTCTTGATATCCTAGGGGTAAATTTGATTCCCCTTCATTGTAAAGATAGCCATCTTGGACAATGAGAAATGAACTCGTTAACCCCTGAGACTGCTGTTCAATGAGACGCATTAATTCGGTTAGTATTTTGGGTAATTCTTTCCCTTTGGCTAAGTCTTCTAGAATCTCTTGTTGAGTGATCAGTAAACTTTCTTGCCACTTTTGTGCCGTGATATCTGTTATAATGCCATTAAAAACAACACTCCCATCATCCATTTTTTCGGGAATAGCTTCTCCTTTGATCCATTTGTTTTCACCATTTTCTAAATGAATTTCAAATTCATCACGCCAAGGACTAAGAGTGGTGAGAGAATAGCTTGCGGACAATTGAATGCGCGATCGCGCTTCTGGGGACATGACCTTCCATCTCACCTCTGGATTATCCATCATTTCTTGAGGCGAAATACCAAATAAGTTTTTGATCCCCTCGCTCATAAATAGAATCTTTTCTTCTCCTTCAGGATTCACCTGATGTTGATACACTGCCCCCGGAATCGCATTGGTCAAATTTTGTAGCTGTTCTTGACTTTCTTGTAACGCTTTCTCAAGAAACTTTTTTTCAGTAACATCAATAATAATTGTATAGAAAAAAACAGTTCCATCCTCTTCTTTTTGGGGATTTCCTGTCGCTTGTAACCATTTCATTTTTCCTGAGGGAGTGATAATTCGCCATTCCTGAGACCAAGGTTGTAAGCTCTGGGCTGACTCAATAACTGACTCTCGCATTTCCATCACATCATCTGGATGAAGACATTCCCAAAAAGCATCAACGCTCTCATTATTAGAAAATTCCCAAATATCGTTAACCACTGGACTCCTATAAGGAATTTTATGAGAACCATCTTTTTCTATAACATAACGAAGTAATCCACCCGGAACATTTTGAATTAACCTCTTAAGTTCCTCCTCACTATTCCTTAAATCATTTTCAATTTGTTGTCGCTTTTCTAATTCTTTTCGCAAGCGTTTATTTTGCTTCCTGACAAGGATAATAATCGTAATAGCACTTCCCAATACAGTAGCAATGAGCAATCTAATTTCTTGATTAAAGGCAAATCTTTCTTCTCGTTCGGGGGAGGCTGCCACATCAAGCATTAAATCTAATTTCCCTGCTTCAACTTGCTTTAAGCACTCTCGCCAATGACAGGAAACATATTCCAGCGTCCAATTTCCTTTTTCAATAATTTCACTTAGAAGTTCAGGAAAAAAACCCTTGGCTTCTCCCGTATCATCCATGAAAACTTTTGGAGGGTTATTATAGACTCCTACCTTCACTTTTTCTGACGAAGCCGCGATCGCGCTGTTTCCCCAATCCTCAAGCCCTATTTTGTAACTTCCCACACAAATAACGAGGATTGTTATCATTACTAATGTCGCCACTTGCCAACGTGAATTCAACATGATAGGAGTTAACCCCCACAATAAAAAAATATCAAGAGAACCGATAGAAGTTATCTTAACAAGTTTTACAAGTAAAATTACTGATTCGTCACAAGAAACGAATCGCACTAAATTCTCCCCCTAAATCTAGCTGGGCAAGTTAAGCTAAAAATAAGCCGAGCGTTTAAGGATAGATCAGCATTATGGCAAACCAATTTGGAGACATCTTACAAAAAGCCTTTTACTTTGGTGTAGGATTAGCAGATTATGCTCAAGAACAAGCTAGCGAAAAACTCAAAGAACTCCGCACCCAAAGTCAAAAACTCGCCGATGAATTGGTCAAACGGGGCGAAATGAACTCAGAAGAAGCCCGTCAATTTGTCGAGCAACTGATGTCAGAAGCTAAAAGCGGACAAACCGCCACTAATCAAGAGACTACCTCTAGTCAAGGCGAACCAAGACGCATTGAAATTATTGAAGAAGATGAACCTAATACTAGTGACTCAGCAACAGAGGAGAAAACAGATGAAGATATCGACACTCTTCGTAATCAAGTAGAAGCCCTTAGAGAAGAATTAAAACGCCTCCATAAAAAATAGTCTCATGCAATAATAAACAATGAATCGTAGGCAAAATTAATCGCTATTGCCTAACTCTAAAGTTACGAGGAAAAAGGAATTGAATAAACAGACTAACCAAAGTCTAACCGCCATTATTGGTGGCATTGTTGCCGCGCTTTTACTACTGGTAGGATTAAATTCCTATGTTGTCATTAACCCCGGGCAAGCAGGGGTTTTAAGTATTCTCGGGAAAGCCCAAGAAGAGGCGTTATTAGAAGGCATACATTATAAAATTCCCTTTATTTCTAAAGTGGATGTCTATGATGTTACCGTTCAAAAATTTGAAGTTCCAGCGCAAAGCGCCACCAAAGACTTACAAGACTTAAAAGCGAGTTTTGCCATTAACTTTCGCCTTGATCCTGTGCAAGTGGTAGATATTCGCCGTAAACAAGGGACACTAAAAAATGTTGTTTCTAAAGTGATTGCCCCGCAAACCCAAGAATCCTTTAAGGTGGCAGCAGCAAGGAAAACCGCCGAAGAAGCCATCACCAAACGGGATGAATTAAAAGAGGATTTTGATATCGCTCTCAATAATCGGCTAGATAAATATGGGATTATTGTCTTAGATACCAGTGTCATTGATCTAAACTTCACCAAAGAATTTGCTCAAGCGGTGGAAGATAAACAAATCGCTGAACAACGAGCCCAAAGAGCCGTGTATATTGCCCGAGAAGCTGAGCAAGAAGCACAAGCTGATATTAATCGTGCTAAAGGGAAAGCAGAAGCCCAACGCCTCCTCGCAGAAACCTTACGCGCTCAAGGAGGATCACTGGTACTGCAAAAAGAAGCCATTGAGGCATGGCGACAAGGCGGTTCTCAAATGCCAAATGTGTTAATTTTGGGTGGGGATAATAAAAGTAGTGTTCCCTTTCTATTTAATCTTGGGGATTTAGCTGATGTTGATCTAGATCGTCCATCGCCAGAAGAGGCTTCTCCCTTAGATGAACCTTCTCCCTTTGAAAAAGAAAGTGATAATCAAGACTCCTCTTTAGATCTGCCTCCTGGTTATGGGGATTTATAGAGCCAGTGCTGTTTTCCCAAAGCAGTAATAATAATACACAATCAATTTAGGAGCAAAATTTTTGACTCAACCGAATACTCAAAGTTTAAGGGCGATTATAGGTGGCATTCTCGCTGCCTTACTGTTAATCATTGGTTTTAATTCTTATACTGTGATTAACCCCGGAGAAGCAGGAGTTTTAAGCATTTTAGGACAAGCCCAAGAAGGGGCTTTACTAGAAGGCATCCATTTTAAGCCTCCGATTATTTCTAAGGTGGATGTGTATGATGTCACAGTACAGAAATATGAAGTTCCCGCCCAAAGTGCGACGAAAGACTTACAAGACTTAAATGCGAGTTTTGCGATTAACTTCCGTCTTGATCCTGTGCAAGTGGTGGATATTCGCCGTAAGCAAGGAACTTTAAGTAATGTTGTGGCGAAAGTGATTTCTCCGCAAACTCAAGAATCATTTAAAGTTGCCGCTGCCAGAAAAACCGCAGAAGAAGCCATTACTAGACGGGATGAGTTAAAACGAGATTTTGATGTGGCTCTCAATAGTCGTTTAGAAAAGTATGGCATTATTGTTTTAGATACCAGCGTGGTTGATCTAAACTTTACCAAAGCCTTTGCTCAAGCAGTGGAAGATAAACAAATTGCTGAACAAAGTGCCCAACGAGCCGTTTATATTGCCCGAGAAGCCGAACAGAAGGCTCAAGCAGATATTAATCGTGCTAAAGGGCGTGCTGAAGCTCAACGCCTCCTCGCAGATACTTTACGCGCTCAAGGGGGATCACTGGTACTGCAAAAAGAAGCCATTGAAGCGTGGCGACAAGGTGGCTCTCAAATGCCCAATGTTTTAGTGATGGGCGGTGACAACAAGAGTAGTGTTCCTTTCTTGTTTAATTTAGGTGATTTAACAGATGTGGATCGCGATCGGCCCTCACCAGAAGAAGCAGCACCTTTAGATGAGCCGTCTCCTTTTGAAGAAAATAACAGTGGCGAGTCTTCATCATCTCTTGATCTTCCTCCTACTTATGGGGATCTTCAGTAGTAACTCTCGCAACCGTTGTTGACTTTCTCGCCTTCCTTGTCCTTGAAGGAAGGCGATTCTATTGATCGATGACTCAGAACTCACGATCCTGCTTTTCCGAATATTTTAGTATTAATACTTTTTTTTATTATTGTAGTAAAATACTTAAATGAAAATACGTAAATAATTGTTGAGAAACTATTGATAAGTAATAAACTCAGTATAAGGTAATGGTACAACTACTTAACTTTCCCTAAAAGTAGCACATGAAAGCGAAGTCAAAATCTATACCGACCTTGCCTGAGGATCGGCTTTATCAGCTGATGAGCCAAAAAAACTTTTTTGGGCAGTCTTCTCGCGTAACTGAAGAAGAGCAACAAACCCTCAATCAGTTTTGTCAGGCATTTGAAATACTTTCTTTTTCTTTTGGAGAGCTAATTTACGAATTTTGGCCAAATCAACCGACGAATTTTTATTTCGTTTGTGAAGGTCGTGTGCGACTGCTGGGCTTCGACGCGGAGAAAGAACGTTTCGTTTCCATACAAGTTTTAGAAGAAGGAGAATGCTTTGGGGGTGATTCCCAACTGTTTGAGCATTCTCTACCGTATCAAGTTTTTCCTTGTCAAAACTCATCTACCGTTAAAGTTGCTCGCATTGATAGCAATCAACAAAAAACCTGGTTTCAACAACAACCACAATTGCAAACTCCTTGGCGAGACGCAACACAAAGCAGACAACATCTTATCTTTCTAAAAACCTTCACCGAACTGCGTGCCGTTCCTACTCATCGTCTGGAAAAGCTACTACCGTATATCCAAGAAAAACAAATTCCTCCCGAAACTCTCTTAGAAGAAGCCACTCCTTCTGAAATGGGACGATTTTGGCTACGTTACGGAAAAATTGAGCCATGTTCCATATCTGCATGGGGATATCCAGAAGATGTTCCCTCAACCGCCAAAGCCCAAACTTCTTTATTAATCTATTATTTACCCAAAAAACAATACTTAGCCTTACGTCCTGATTGGTGTCCAAACAGTAATAACTCTTTAAGTGTCCCACTGAACAACAATCACAGGGCATTGCCTTCAGCACAACCAACCAGTTTTACTGTTCCAGAAGTTTCTCCAAACACGGAAGTCGAATTTCCCCAGCCAAAACGACGAGGACATTTACGTCGTTACCCCTTTGTAGAACAGCAAAGTAGTTCCGATTGTGGCATTGCTTGTCTGGTAATGATTAGTCGTTATTGGCAAAAACGCTTGAGCATCAACTTTGTACGCCGCTTAGGAAATGTTGGTCGTTCTGGGACTTCTTTATCAACTTTGGCAAAAATTGCTGAGACATTAGGCTATATTGCAAAACCGGTACGAGCTAGTTTAAATGCATTACAGACAGCAACGGAGAAAAGTCCTTGGATTGCTCATTGGCAGGGGGATCACTATATTGTTGTCTATCGTATCCGAGGTCAGAAAGTACTAATTGCTGATCCCGCTAGAGGAAAATATACTCTCTCTCGACAAGAATTTTTAGCTCGTTGGACAGGGTATGCTCTATTACTTGAGCCAACTGAGCATTTACAAAAACTCCCCGAAGAAAAAGCCTCTTTGGGGAAATTTTTTAAGTTACTGTTATCCCACCAAGGAACTGCTTTACAAATTATTATTGCTTCTTTGTTAATTCAAATTTTTGGTGTAGTTACTCCCTTATTTACCCAAATTATTTTGGATCGAGTGGTGGTTAATAGTAGCTTGATGATGCTTCATGTGTTTGCTTTAGGGATCTTGTGCTTCGGCATTGCTGAAGTTATTTTATCAGGGACTCGTAATTATTTATTAAGCTATCTATCTAATTTACTTGACTTAACAATGGTAACGGGATTTATCCGCCATACGCTTAAGTTACCTCTGAATTTTTTTGAATCCCGTCATGTAGGAGATATTATTACTCGTGTTCATGAGAATCAAAAAATTGAAGCCTTTTTAATCAAAAACGGTATGGTTGCTTGGCTTGATATTTTGATGAGTGTCGTCTATTTAGGGTTAATGTTGTACTATAATTGGCGCTTAACTCTTTTAGTCATTGCAATTATCCCGCCAATTATTCTCTTAACCATAGTTGCGACTCCTTGGCTACGTAAAGTTTCTCGCCAAGTTTTTAATCACTCAGCAGAACAAAACTCGGCTTTAGTGGAAATGATGACTGGCGTTGAAACCTTAAAAATGACTGCTTCGGAACAAGATTTAAGATGGCGATGGGAAGACTATTTAACCGAGTTTCTCAATGTTAGATTTAAACGACAGAAATTAGCGGTTAATTTAGAGGTAGCCAGTCGTTTCATTAATATTGTGGGTACTACTGGCTTATTATGGTACGGGGCAAACTTAGTCATTCAAGGTCAATTAAGTATTGGGCAATTGGTCGCATTTAATATGTTAGTGGGAAGAGTTGTTAACCCTATTTTAACTCTTGCTAATATTTGGGATGAGTGGCAAGAAGTCTTAATTGCAGTAGAACGACTGAATGATATTTTTACTACTCGACCAGAAGAAACGTCGCAACAGAGAGGGTTGCCTTTACCAGAATTAAAGGGAGAAATTCGGTTTGAAAAAGTAACTTTTCGTTATGATGCCGATGCAGAAAGAAATACCTTAGAAGGAATTACTTTTGAAGCTCATCCCGGAGAAACGATTGCGATTGTTGGCAGAAGTGGCTCTGGAAAAACTACATTAATCAAACTACTTTTAGGATTATATTATCCCAACTCAGGACAAATTTGGATTGATGATCATGATCTTAGCCATATTTCTCTCCCTTCTTTACGATCGCAGTTAGGGGTAGTTTCTCAAGAATGTTTTTTATTTTCTGGTACGATTTTTGAAAATATTACTTTGTTTCGTCCTGAGTTTAGTTCAGAAGATGTTATTGAGGCAGCTAAATTAGCTGAAGCCCATAGTTTTATCCAAGCAATGCCTTTAGGTTATCAGACAAAAGTGGGGGAACGAGGTGCGAATTTATCAGGCGGACAGAGACAGAGAATCGCGATCGCGCGAGCCTTACTTACTAAGCCTAAAGTTTTAATTCTAGACGAAGCCACAAGTTCTTTAGATACAGAATCTGAACAAAGATTTCAAGAAAATCTCAAGCGAATCTCTCATGATCGAACCACTTTTATTATTGCTCATCGTCTCTCTACTGTTCGTGATGCCAACTGTATTTTAGTCCTTGATCAAGGATTATTAGTGGAAAAAGGCACTCATCAAGAGTTGATTGCGAACAAAAAAATTTACTATTCTTTAACTCAAAGACAACTAGAGCTTTAATTTAGCTTGAGTTTTTCTTTTTTTACAATTTTTAAGAAGAAAAAAAACAAGCCAAGATGGCAAGCCATATCGAAAAAAAACATATAAAATTAACCTAATTCCATTTTTAGGGTGTCACTATGTCATCAAAAACATCCTCTCATTCAGCGCTTCCAACTCCTAAAAAAGAAGCCAAAACTAATACTTCAGCTATCAGCGTTTCAGCGCCAACTGCACTAGCTCAGGATACAACTACTTGGTCACCTTCAGTTCAATCTTTACTAGAAAAGCCTCCTGCTTCTCTCCCAATCCGCTTAATTCTCGGTGGCTTGGTTTTTGGCATTGCTGTTGCTAGTTGGGCTTGGTGGGGACAAATTGAAGAAGTTGGGAATGCTCAAGGAAAATTAGTGCCGCAGGGTAGAACTTATAAAATTCAACCAAGCACCAATGGTAGAATTACAGACCTCTTAATCACAGAAGGAGATACTGTCACTGCCGAACAAGTTCTTGCCATACTCGATTCAGAACAACACCAACAACGAATTAATCAATTAGAAGACAAGCTAGCAAGTTATGAAACTCAACTGCAACAACAAAGTAATCTCTTAATGATCACCACTTTAGAAGCCACTAACCGTTTGCAAATTGCTAATAGTGAGATTCAAGGACAAGAAATCGCGATCGCTGGAGAAGAAGAAAAAATCAACAATAATTATCGGTTATTAGAACAATTAAATTCAGAAATTACTAGTCATGAACAACGAATAGAGCGACTACAACCCTTGCAAGAAGTCGGTGCTATTTCCCAAGAATATATCTTTCAAGCCGAGCAACTTTTACAAGATAGTAAAATTAAGTCTCTTCGTGCTGAAAGTGACTTAGATACTAGTAAAACTAGCCTAGCACGGTTAAAAACTGAACGAATGCAAAAGCAACAACAGAAAGATACAGTTCAATTGGAAACAGAAGAGAAAATCCAGCAACTGGAAATCAGTATTCAAGACTTACAAGGAAAAATTCTAGAAACCCAAAATGAACTAAGGCTTGCTCAAATTACACAACAAGAAACAGTTTTAGTTGCACCTGTGAGTGGAACAGTTTTATCTGTAAACCTACAGAATGTCGGTCAAGTTGTTCAACCGGGGGAAACCATTGCAGAAATTGCACCTCAAGAAGCTCCTTTAATTCTAGATGCGATTCTCCCAGTTGAAGAAGCTGGCTTTATTGAAGAGGATATGACTGTCAACATCAAGTTTGATGCTTATCCTTATCAGGATTATGGAGTAATTAATGGCAGAGTTATAGACATTGCACCTAATTCTAGAGCCGAGGAAAATATCGGTAGCTTTTATGAGGTAAAAATTGCCCTAGAGCAAAACTATATCACGAATAATCAGAGAAAAATCCAATTTCAACCCGGTCAAACGGCTAACGCTGAAATTATTATTCGTCGTCGTCGCATTATTGATGTCATATTTGATCCCCTTAAACAGCTTCAAGAAGGTGGATTAAATCTTTAAATTAAAATCAAGTTTTCTCTTATCCTTTATTAAAAACTATGAAACCTCAAACTTATTCCTCCCAAAATAAAGCTGATCGTGTTATGAGTGAAAAAAACTTCGAGAAAATCATCGAAGCGATCGCGCTCGGTAAGTATTCATGGGCTTGTGTTTTAATTTTGCAAGCCACAGGTTATAATCCCCTTCATTATATTCCTTACCGCACCTATAGCCGTTTAATTAAGATGAACGCTCCAACAAGTAAGAAAAAGCCCACAACATCTAAACAAGATTGCTCTATTGAAGACTTAGATTACCTTCAAGAAAATCGTAAGCATAAAATCTCAGGAGGAAATAAAACTCAATATTTAAACTGTTCAATTTATTTTCATTTTTAAAATCCTCAATAAAGCTGATTATAAGCTAGATAGAATAGTTGGAGCAATAGTGTTATCCAACTATTTTTTTATAATTCAATTCAAAAATATTACTTTTTTAGATAAAATATGCCAAGATGGCGATTTTTTTGCAAATCATGCCAAGATGGCGATACTTTTTTCAAAACAGGAACTATAGTAAAAAGTGTTAAAGCAAAATCGCTTTAATTAATGAAATACAACTCAAATTAAGGAGAAAAAAACAATGGTTATTTCCAATCTTGACCACTTAAGCGTTGTTTCTGAGAAAGAAGTTAAAGGTGGCTTAGCTTTAGCAAATGCCCTCACTTTTTCAACAGCTATTGGTAATGCCTTCTCTAGTACATTTACCAATGCTCAGACTGGTGTGATTTCTGCAATTGGTTTTAAATCATCAGCGAGCTTGTCTCAGGCTAGTGCTGCTGCTAATGTCTAATTAACTTTAGTTCATTAGTTTGGAGCATACCTAACTTAAAATTAGAAGGAAGTGAAGGTAAACTATCTAACTTCCTTCTAATTTCGATTTATAATTACCATGGAGAAACTATGAAAATTACTTCCTTAGAGTTTTGTAATGTAATTTCTAATCCACTTAAAATTATAGGTGGAAATGCTCCTGTTATACGAAGCATCAATCAACCATTTTTTCCTTTTTCAATGACAATGATGTTCCCTTCAGCCTTTAGTAATGAAAGTGAGAGTAATGCTGGTGGACCCGGGGTAATGATTACTTCGTCTTCTAGTTCTTCTTCTATGGCGGCTCCTCCTGAAAACTAAAATATATTTTCAGTTAAGTTTAAATAGGGATCAATCAGTTTTGGTTGATCCCTATTTAATTAAAAATATTTTTATGCCAAGATGACAACAATAATAAACCAAAGTACGCTTTAATATAAATGTATTCTTAATTTTTTGTGGAGATTAATTCTCATGAAAATCGAAAACCTTGATTGTTTAGAAATTATCAGCCTAAAGAATGATGAAATTAAAGGAGGCATTGCTTTAGCCAGTTTTAGTTTTGAAGCACTTGCGCTAGGAGCTAGTAATTCTTTCTTCGATAGTCGTGTTGAATTATTAGCTACCAGTGATATGGGGGTAAATATTTCTGCTGCTAGCGGTTCTTTTATCTTGATCGCTGAATAACTTTTGGCACTTAAGCGGAGAAACCAATCATGCAAATTGTGGATCTAGATTATCTACAGATTAACCCCAATGCTACAACTCATATAATTAAAGGTGGCATTGAAATTCAACTAGAAGCTATTACTTTAGCCTTTGCTACAGGAAGTAGTTTTGCGATGACAAACACTATCGCTAAAACTGTCGCGATCGCGAAATCTCCTTTTAGCGGTTTTAGTTTTAACGGCAACTAATGGAGTAGGATTATGACTCAATTAACGATTAGCGATTTAGAATTTTGCGAGCCGACTACTATTGCTCAAAAACAAATAAAAGGAGAAGCCAGCTTTTTTGCCTTTGATTTTGATTTTGATTTTGACTCTAAGTTTAACTTAGCTGGTGCAGCAGCAGCAGGGTTTGCGGCAGGAGTTGGTATTGCCATTGGTGATAACTCATTTACCATTGTCTTATCCAACGTCAATTAATTCCAAGATACATTAACATGACTAGTCTGCTCTTTGTGTATCAGGATAAAACCTAATACAGACAAGGGCAGATTAGTTTCTAAATAAAAAAATGATTAACTTTTCGGGTATTATCATTGAGCCAGAAGAACTAATTTATTTCCTTAAGAAGCGAATCAAACTCAAGGATTTTTGCCAGCAAATTGTCCAACAAAAAATAATTAGCCAAGCAACTGCTAACAATCAAATTGTTGTGACTACAGAAGAAATACAAGCTGAAGCTAATCGTATCCGACGACAATATCGCTTAGAGCAAGCCTCGGATACTTATGCTTGGTTAAATGATCAACTCATTACCCCAGAAGATTGGGAAGTGGGTATTCGAGAACAATTAGAAACAGCAAAATTGAAGGAATTTCTCTTTGCCACCAAAGTTAGAGATTTTTTTAATCAAAATCAACATCTTTTTGAGAAGGCTTTACTTTACCAAATCATTGTTCCCTATCAAAGTTTAGCCTGGGAAATTTTTTATCAAATTGAAGAAGAAGAAATGAGCTTTTATAATGCTGCTCATCTCTATGATATAAATTATTCTCGTAGAATCCAATGTGGTTATGTCGGGGAAGTTTCTCGTGCTGAATTAAAACCAGACTTTTCAAGCCAAATTTTTGATTGTCAGCCGAATACTGTCATGACTCCACTACAGTCAGAGGAAGGATATCATATCTTTTTGGTAGAAGAATTTATTCCTGCTGAGTTGACAGATGAACTCTATGAAAAATTACTGGATCAAATGTTTGAGCAGTGGTTAAATGCCGAACTTAATCATTTGCTTTTTAATCAGTCGAATGGTGATAAAAGTACCGATTAAAAATATTAGCAATTGACTAGAGGGTTGGAAGGGAACAGCTTTTGAAGAAGAACGCTCTGGAAATTGATCACAACGATTCGTTGCTTGTAATTTGTTAACACAGCTTTGGTTTTGGGTAGTCGCAATTAAACGTAGTTCGGTATCTTGGGAAAACGACGATAGAAAGTAACCATTCCATGAAGTGTATTGAGTTGAAATTAAATAATTATTGAAAATTTGATTAAAAGATCCAATCTCTTCCCGATCAGGGATAAATTGAGAACCTCCAGCTTCCTGATACCTAAAAGGAATATTAGATGCTGAGTTATTTTCTTGTAAACCTAAAATTTCCCATTCATCAATGATATTATTAGAAGAGCGATCCATTAGTGACAAGTTCAGGTAGCTTCCAGTACGATAAGTAGCCGTTTTGGAAGTATTGAAAATCGTCGTAATGTTTAAGAAAGTTTCAATCTCAAAAAAGAAATTTTGGTTGGCTGCAACGGAAAAATCACCAATCGCTTGCGAAATAGTTCGTCCTTGTCCAAAATAATTACTACCGCTTCCAGAAACATTCGTTTCCGATCGCGATTTGACAAAAGCTTGTGATTGATCCGTGTAAAAAATTGTATCAAAGTCAATTCGGGTTTCAACGAAGCTATGATCGCCTTCCGAAATCGCTAACCCACTGATATCAATATCAACAGCAGTCTTTTGAGGAAGATGGCTAAAGTTTTTCAGTTCAAGGTAACTGCGACTATTGGATAAATTAATTCCCTGTACTGGTAGGGAAATAGCCATTAAACTAGCCAAAGAAGGGATAAGGCAAACTAAAGTTTTAATTACCAATTTCAAGCGCTTAATTAAGAATTAAGTCAGTTTAGTAAAGTGATCTAAACTCCATTTGACTCGATTTAATTCAGGGAAATCTTGGAATTGAAATTTAGATCACAATTTAAATTTACCAAACTACTTAATTAAATATACGCAAATTGGCAGATTTTTTTTATCCTAATCAATTTGGTAGAGACGTTCCATAGAACGCCCCTACTAGGGAGATTACGTTAACTCCCTGCTTTATTCGATCCCTTCAATGCGATCTTCAGCCTCTTGATAGAGTTCACGCAAGCGTTCTAGGTTTTCCTCACTGGTTTCCCAATAACCGCGTCCATTGGCTTCTAAGAGAGTAGTCACCATACGGCGGAAGGAATTGGGATTGAGGTTTAACAACCGTTCCTGCATCTCTTTATCCTTGATGAAGGTGTCATTGGTATCTTCATAAACCCAGTTATCCACAGCACCAGCAGTAGCACTCCAGCCCATGGTATTCACGAGACGCTTAGATAACTCACGTACCCCTTCATAGCCGTGACTGAGCATTCCCTCATACCATTTCGGGTTCAGCATTTTAGTGCGGGCATCAAGGCGTACTGTTTCCGAGAGACTCCGCACTTGGGCATTAGCAGTAGTTGTATCGGCAATATAAGCTGAGGGTTGCTTTCCATCTTCGCGAAGACTGCTAACCACTTTTGTAGGATCAGAGTCAAAGTAGTGGGAAACGTCACTGAGGCTAATTTCAGAGGAATCTAAGTTCTGATAAGTAACATCAGCAGTTTTTAATGCTGACTCGAAAATCTTGCGATTCTCCTGCATAATGCCAGGGTTATCCGCATCAAAGGCAAAAGACTTGCGGTTAAGATACATATCCCGTAACTCTGACTCGTCTTCCCAAGAACTGTTTTCTACTGCCAAGTTGACATTAGAGGCATAAGAACCAGAAGCATTGGAGAAAATACGAGTGGCGGCTTGACGGAGGTTAATTCCATTTTCTTCCGCTTGTTCCATGGCATGTTTACGCACAAAGTTCATTTCTAGAGGTTCATCAGCTTCTGCTGCCATTTTTACCCCTTGGTCTAACAACGCCATTTGATTAATAAACAAGTCACGGAAGACTCCAGAACAGTTGACAACTACGTCAATGCGAGGACGACCCAATTCCTCTAAGGGCATTAATTCTAGCTTGTTAATGCGTCCTAAGGAGTCGGGAACAGGTTTCACCCCAATTAAGCACAGAATTTGGGCGAGGGATTCCCCATAAGTCTTAATGTTATCGGTTCCCCAAAGTACAGAGGCAATGGTTTCAGGTAATTGTCCACCATTTTCTGCACGATGGCGATCTAAAAGGCGATCCACAACCACTTTTGCAGATTTTACAGCAGCGGCGGTGGGAATGGACTGGGGATCTAGGGCGTGGATATTTTTCCCAGTGGGGAGGACATTAGGATTGCGAATGGGGTCGCCACCTGGCCCGGGCATAATATATTCCCCTTCTAAGCCGCGTAATAATGCGCCTAATTCATTATCAGCTACCACCTGTTCTAAACAATACTCAAGATACTCAAACAGGGGCTTCATTTTTTCACGGTCAACTTTGGTATAACCTAAGTCGTGTAAAGCCTTAACCCAGGGTTCTTTACGCCCCATATTAAAGAAATTCAGTTTAGAAACTTGGGAAACCCGTCCGTTGGCATCGGCTTGTGCATGAACTAAAGCAGCAACTGCTTCTTGTACGGCGGTATTAATTTCTTGCAGGAGTTGCACATCAGCTAAAACGCCTTTGTCATTGTTGCGATAGATTTCATCAAGATCGCGCCCAATACTTTCGGCGATGGTACGGGGTAAGCCCTGAATTTCCTCTTCTTCGCGGTCAAGAGAGGCGATATTAACGAGGGTGGCAATGGCTTCTTCTGCACTTGGGGGTTTACCAACCACGTGCAAGCCACAGGGGAGGAGACGAGAGGAAATTTCCATGAGTTGCTTATACAGGGAACCGACTAGATTATCCCGTTCTTCTTGGGACATCTCCTCAGCATCTTTTTCGGGGATGGTGACATCTTTATCTAAGTTCACCAGTCGCGCTTGTTCTTTGATGGTGTTGACAATTTGCACGGCGCGACCATTATCTTTGAGGTTTTGATAAGAGCCAATGAGGTCTTGCAGTTCTTGTAAGCCTTTATAAAGCCCTGCATTTTCTGCGGGTGGCGTGAGATAAGAAATGGTTTCCGCGTAACTGCGGCGTTTGGCAATGGTAGCTTCGCTGGGGTTATTAGCAGCGTAGTAGTAAAGATTGGGAATGCTGCCAATTAGACTATCGGGATAGCAATCTCCCGACATTCCCATTTGCTTACCTGGCATAAACTCTAGAGAACCATGAGTGCCAAAGTGGAGAACGGCATCAGCGCCCCAAACTTTTTCTAGATACGTATAGTAGGCAGCAAAACCATGATGGGGAGAGGCAGAACGGGAGAAGAGAAGGCGCATGGGGTCACCTTCATAGCCAAAGGTGGGTTGTACGCCAATAAAGACGTTTCCAAAGTGACGACCATAAATTAGGAGGTTTTCGCCATCACTGTTCAGTTCTCCTGGTGGGGGTCCCCAGTTTTCGTGAAGATTTTCGGAGTAGGGGGTTAATTGTTCATATTCAGGAACTGACATCCGATAGGCAATGTTTAACTCAGGGCTAGCATACTGAGCTTGGGAATCATGGATCACCATTTCCATGAGTTCTTGTGGGGATTCGGGGATGTCTTGTACGTCGTAGCCGTTATGAACTAAAGCCTGTAAGACTTCGTAGATGCTACCAAAGACATCAAGATAAGCTGCAGTTCCCACGTTGCCTTTATCAGGAGGGAAGCTAAAGACGGTAATGGCAACTTTTTTGTCTAGTTTGGGTTTACGGCGCAGTTTTGCCCATTTCATGGCGCGTTGGGCAATGGTTTCTACCCGATCTTGAAGCGCGATCGCGCGTCCAGTTGCCCCATCACGCCCGGATAAAATAATCGGCTCAATGCCACCATCTAATTCAGGAATGGCAATTTGGAGAGCCACTTGCACAGGATGTAAGCCCAGTTCACTTTCTTCCCATTCTTCCGTGGTTTGGAAGACTAGCGGTAGCGCCACCATATAGGGGCGATTAATGCGTTTTAGGGATTCAATGGCTTTAGGATGATCTTGTCTGGCGGGGCCACCGACTAGGGCAAACCCTGTTAAAGAGACCACTGCATCCACAATTGGTAAGGCTTCTACCCCTTCGGCTGCGGTATCCCAGAAGAACTCATCCACTGGTTTAGAAAAGTCTAAGCCACCAGCAAAAATAGGAATCACCCTTGCGCCCATGGCTTCGAGTTCGGAAACTACCGCCACATAATGGGCATCATCCCCAGTAATCAGGTGCGTCCGTTGTAAAACTAACCCAATGCAAGGGGTTAAGGGGTCTTTTAAGTCTTCATTAATATCACTGCGACTGTTGTACCAATTTAAATATTCTTTGACATCTTCAAACATCTTCGGCGCAAGAGGATGCCAAATTCCCATATCCGGATAAACAACCGGAGCATCATATTTAACTTCTTCTTCTTTATGTTCTTTCTTGAGAATATATTTATCAGTGAGCATTAGCAGGAAGTTCTCTAAATTATCAGGAGAACCACCGAGCCAATACTGGAAGGACAACATGAAGTTGCGAGCGTCTTGAGCTTTATCTAATGGTAAGTATTTTAAAACTTTTGGTAAGGTTTGCAGGAGTTTGAGCATACCATCTTGGAAAGATGCCCCCTGTTTCTCTTTGCGTTTTTTCATAAACTGCGCGATCGCGCTTTTACTTTGCCCTAACTGCGCCATAGAAAAGCTACCCAATTTATTTAGGCGCATGACTTGGGGCATGGACGGAAACACAATCGCTGCATCGAGTTGATCCCGATAAGGTTCAACCGCAGCCACAACTTTATCGGCTAAATCTTCAATAAAAATTAACGAACCAATAAACAAATTGGCTTGAGCCACATCATTTTGGAACGCCTCGTAATTCTCAGGATCACGCAGTTCTTCAATTAAGTAACCACTAATCTCAATGGCAACATCAGGATTATTGGCATTAATCGAGCGGACTGATGCCGAGAGCGCACTTTGATACTGAGGCTCAAGCACGACATAGACCACCTTAACAAGAGAACGATCTCCGAGGGTATCTGGTTCAATGTGGCGAATGGTGGACTTGACGTGAGTGAACATTCACACTTTCTCCTTAGATGAGTAATAACTTCTTCCAACGAACCCAGGAGGTAACAAATTGCCCCTCCCACTTGTTTCTTGTATCAAAAAATCGCTACACATTCGATAGATTAACCCTGATTCGACATAATTTGACAAAAAGTATGTCATTTTTTGAAATATTTTTTTACATTTTTCGCAGTAAATACTTTTAATAATGTAAATTTATGTAAAGTAATGACAACTCACATCAATACTTAAACCAAAAACATGGTCACTGGTCGTAGGATTTGATTAGGATTAAACTTGGTTAAACGAAGAGATAAATTTTCCCTTATTAATGGGATAGTACGGATAATAGAAACTTAAACTGAATCAATACCATGACTTCAACAACCGCATTTAACACCAAGAAATCAAAAGATATCTTTAGCAAAGCTCAAAACCTAATGCCAGGGGGTGTGAACTCTCCTGTTCGCGCCTTTAAGTCTGTTGGTGGCGATCCTGTTGTGTTTGATAAAGTGAAAGGCTCTCATGTTTGGGATGTTGATGGCAATGAATATATTGATTACGTGGGAACTTGGGGCCCCGCAATATGTGGTCATGCCCATCCAGAAGTGGTTAAGGCTTTAAAAGAAGCCATTGAAAAGGGAACCAGTTTTGGTGCGCCTTCGGTGGAAGAAAATATCCTCGCGGAGATGGTCATTAATGCTGTTCCTAGCATCGAGATGGTGCGCTTTGTAAACTCAGGAACAGAAGCCTGTATGTCGGCACTTCGCATGATGCGTGCCTATACAGGACGAGATAAAATTATTAAATTCCAAGGTAATTATCATGGTCATGCTGATATGTTGCTGGTGCAAGCTGGCTCTGGAGTTGCTACTTTAGGGCTTCCTGACTCTCCTGGGGTTCCCAAGTCTGCTACCAGTAGTACCCTAGCCGCTCCCTATAATGACCTAGAAGCGGTGAAAAAGCTATTTCAAGATCATGGTGATGAAATTGCTGGAGTAATGCTAGAACCTGTGGTAGGAAACTCTGGCTTTATTGCGCCTGATATGGAATTTGTGCAAGGTTTGCGAGAATTGACTCAACAGCATGGGGCTTTATTAGCCTTTGATGAAGTTATGACTGGCTTCCGTATTGCCTATGGTGGCGCACAAGAGAAATTTGGTATTACTCCTGATGTCACAACCCTTGGTAAAATCATTGGTGGTGGCTTACCTGTCGGTGCTTTGGGAGCGCGGAAAGATATTATGGAAGTGATTGCACCCGCCGGCCCCATGTATCAATCTGGAACCTTATCGGGTAACCCCCTTGCCATGACTGCTGGGATTAAAACCTTAGAATTATTGCAACGCCCAGGCACTTATGAGCAACTGGATCAAATGACGAAAAAGCTCACTGATGGCTTAAAAGAAATTGCCCAAAAACATGGTCATGCGGTACAAATTGGTCAACTTAGTGCCATGTTTGGTGTCTTTTTCACAGATCGTCCAGTTCGTAATTTTGAAGATGCCAAAACCTCTGACTTAGATAAGTTTAGTCGCTATCATCGCGGCATGTTAGAACGTGGTATTTATTTAGCCCCCTCTCAATTTGAAGCTGGCTTCACCTCCTTAGCGCATACCGAGGAAGATATTAATAAAACCTTGAATGCTGCTGATGAAGTGATGGCTTCCTTGTAAGAAAAGTTGACCCCAACGGGCTTAGGTGTCCAGTTGGGGGCTTTTTTGTCATCGAAAGCGTGGGAATGCAAATCCATTTGTATAGCACAGCCCAAGTTTCTTAGCATTACTAAAAAAAGCAGATTAAACATCAAAATTTATCTAGCGTTCTGAGAAGAAGCTCACGCTGTGCTACACCCCAACACAATATTTTATTTTTCGGGTAGATGAATCAGTAGAGTTAGTGCTACAATTAACATATCAAGGGTGCGACAGGAGGTCACATTCTGAGAGTGAGACCCTCAGATTTTCTAAATTTTTTAATTGGAGATAGTGCTATGGATGCTGATAAAGGGGGTAGGAAGGCTTGGAAAGCACTTTGCTTAACTTTAGGGATTGTAGGAAGCGTGACTTTTGCTACTGCTAGTTCTGCAGCGACTTGGCGTTCTAACTCAGGAAAAACTGTTATTCCTAACTTGAATAGTATTTGCTGGGGAAACAGTTATTTACCTTCGGTAAGAACCGTTTTCGGAGGTGGCCCTTATTCTGGGGATGCTAGATTTAATAACATCAAAAATCAGGGTTGCGTTCCCGGAGATACTTTAACTGGTTTCTTTAATGTTTATCAAAATCAAAATCATTGCCAAGGTCGGTTAACTGTCACTTGGCAAGGGAATGATCGCGCTCATTTGCAATGGCAGATTACCAATTTAGGCTCATGTTCCGTTGGGAATGCTAATTGGGAAATTACAACTTATCCCGTTGCTACAAGTGGTAATGGACAATCGCCTACTTCTTCTCAAGGGGTTGCAAGAGTCTTTGATCCTCCCTCTAATGTCCGAGAAACGCCCAATGGTCGCATTATTTGTTCGGTGAGACAGGTAACGATGATTGATCTTTACGGTTCTCCTAGTAATGGTTGGTATCAAACGGATGTTTGTGGTCCCATGGGCTATATCCATCATAGTCAAATTGAGTTTTAATTAGCATGGGGCTCAGGTTACTTCTATGAATATGATAATGATAATCGTTTGAACCCGAAATCATAGTGAGTTCGTGCGACACGAAGTCGCATTATTTGCCACAATCGAAAGAGGAGCTAACTTAGGTACGGGTGAACCAGCTACTGTGAAGACTAGTGGGAAAGCGTTAAATGGCACGTGAATATGAGAGAGGGTCGATGTCTAGTCTGTGTTTGCCCCCTGCTGTATGCGGTGAAAGTCGCACGTATGGTTTTGAGGGAGGAAAGAGACCAAGATGTTATACTAAGATCAAGGTCTCTGACCTACCCGGCAGCAATACCGTTTCATTTATAAACAATAGCCGAAGTGTCTCGGGATTTCAAAAAAAAGCAGATTAAACTAGGACTTTACAATTGATTTTAAATTGCTATCTTTATTAATTTTTCTAGTTGGGGATTATGCGGTGGATACTCATCAAGGGATTGGAAATGCTTGGAAAGTAATTGGCTTAACATTAGGAATTGCAGGAAGCCTGACTTTTGCTACTCCTAGCTATGCAGAGAATTGGTATTCTAATTTAGAAAAAACTGTTGTTCCTAATTTAGATAGTGTTTGTTTGGGGAACCGTAATTTACGTTCATCTAGAATCGGTTCTGGATCAGCTTCTTGGCGAAATATTCGTTTTAATGACTTTAAAAATCACCACTGTATTCCAAGAGCTCCTCTAACCAGTTCCTTTCAGGTTTATCAAACTTATTGCAAGCAAGGATTAACTGTAATAATAGGAGCCAACAATCGAGGTGATTTGCAATGGAATATTACAAACTTAGGCTCTTGTACTGTTGATAATGATTATTCGGAAATCATTAACTACCCTTTTCCTATCACCAGTAATGCCAGAGTCGTTGCTGCTACTTCTAACGTGCGAGTAATCCCCAATGGTCGCATTATTTGTTCAGTAAACAAGGAAACCAGTCTTACTATTTATCCTTCTACCAATGACGGCTGGTATCGAACGGATGTTTGTGGTGCAATGGGCCAAATCCATCATAGCCAAATCGAGTTTTAATCAAAAAAGTTAGAAGCAAAAACTTCCCGATATAATCTGTGATTTACTGGGAGAGCGTAAAGGCTTTTGTAATCTTTTCATCAGTTTGTTCTGCTTGCAAACTAAGGTAGGCTTCTAATTGTGATTCAATTCTCTCTTTAACCAGTTGCCGATATTCAATAAAATGCTCTGCTTGGGCACAAACACCTAAATAACTGGGAATTCCACTGCGGTTATGTAAAAACATTTGCCAAAGATACCACCAGAAAGTAAAACTAGTTTTACGGACAATTCCCTGTCGCCAGCAAATAACCGCTAAAGCCTTAATTTGTTGCCAATCAATCGATTTTCTTGCTTTAGTTTTAGGCTTGCTTGCTTGTTTAGCTTTTTCTCGTCGCTTGCGATGACAGGGAGCAGTTCCTAAAAGACGATAATGGCGATAGGTACGATCTAAAAATTTTTGAGCATCATACAGTTGCCAAAATCCATCAATATATTCACGGGTAATTTCTTCTAAGGGACGAGTTGGGACAAAGTTCATCAACGTTGTCTGATTAATATTGGCATCCCCTCGTAATCTTCCCTCTTGTTCTAAACGGTGCCATAGCCCTGTATCAGGAAGGGCTTGTAGCATACTAAAAATGGCAGTGGGGATACTCGTTTTTTCAACAAAGTCAACAATACGTTGACCAGCTCCTGTTTTTTCACCATCAAAGCCAATGATAAAGCCAGCCATCACACGCAGCCCAGAGCGTGTAATTTTTTCTACTGACTCAGCAAGGGGATCACGGGTGTTTTGATACTTTTTAGTTACAGTAAGACTAGATTCATCAGGGGTTTCAATTCCCAAAAAGACCGCATTAAAATTACAATCGGTCATTAAATCCATTAACTCTTCATCATTGGCTAAATCAACTGAGGCTTCTGTGGAGAAGGAAAAAGGATAAGCTCTCTCTTCCATCCAAGGGGCAAGTTCTCGCAGTAATTTCTTAACGTTACGTTTATTACCGATGAAATTATCATCGACCATAAAAATACTACGTTCCCACCCTAATTCATAAAGTCGCTCTAATTCTGCGATTAATTGTTGAGGAGATTTAGTTCGCGGTTTTCGCCCGTAGAGGACAATAATATCGCAAAATTCACATTGAAAGGGGCAACCCCGAGAGAATTGAATTGCCATTTCTGAGTAGGCTTCTAATTGTAATAAATCAAAGCGAGGAATTGGGGTTTGGGTAATATCAGGTTTTTCAGTGGCGCGAAATGTCCCTGTCTCTTTTCCTTCTGCAAGTGCCTCTACAAACATGGGGAGAGTAATTTCTCCTTCATCTAGAATCAAATAATCTGCTCCCGCTTCTTCCAATTCATGAGGAAAAGAGGTTGGATAAGGGCCACCAACAGCAACTTTTTTATTTCTTCGTTTTGCTTCTTGGATTAGACTACATAGATCGTCACGATGAACAATCATACCAGATAGAATGACTAATTTTGCCCAATTCCAGTCAGCTTCTGTTAAGTCAGTGACATTACGATCAACGAGTCGAAACTCCCAGTTTTGAGGTAAAATAGCAGCAACAGTTACTAACCCCAGTGGCGGTAACATAGCTTTACGCCCAATTAGTTGTAGGGTTTTTTCAAATGACCAAAAACTTTGTGGAAAACGGGGATAAATTAGTAGTGTACGCATATTGATTGAAGAGAGAGACAGCTTAATTCATATAATTCTCTTCTAAATAACACAAAAATCAATATTTAGCCCAGTCTTGTTAAGAAATAACACTTATTTTTGGCAAAATTTTAATTAAATTTTAAGATATAACGGCATTTTACGAGGCGTTTATCTTTGATTTATCCTTTTCGGCGCTTTAATCACTAAAAAGTTACTGACCATGATAATTGATTTGGGGGTTGACTCTCCAGTCGAGTGGAGACTTTAGAATAAGGGTAAATCGAGAAGAAGAGGTGGAGAAATGAAAACGAATCATTGGAAGGATATTGCTCGGGTGACAACAATTGCAGTTGCCAGTGCCACCTTAGTGATTAGCGGAGCTGCCCTAGCCAACCGTACTGGAGCTGAATCCTTTGCAGAAAAAGCTCACCAACATTCTCCCCATCATGGTAATCATGAAGACCATAATATGGGCGATCAACATTCCCCCCATCATGGCAATCGTGAGGATCATGATATGGGCGATCATGCCGATGTTGAAAGTGAATTGGACTATTTAGTTCACATGATTCCCCATCATGAGGAAGCCATTGAAGCCGCTAAAATTTTACGTGATCGGACAGAACGCCCTGAAATGCAAGCCTTTGCCGAGGAAATTATTGAAACACAAACGGCAGAAATTGAGCAAATTGAGAGTTGGTTAGAGCAATGGCATCCTGAGCGCGATCGCGCAACTGAGTATGAACCCATGATGCGAGACTTATCTGATCTAGAAGGGGATGAATTAGATCAGGTATTTTTAGAAGACATGATTATCCATCATATGGGAGCAGTCATGCAGTCGCGGATGTTATTGCAACAGGAATTAGTGGAAAACGAACCAGTGGGAGAACTGGCTCAAGACATTGCCCAAGCGCAAAGAGACGAAATTCATCAAATGCAAAGCTGGTTACAAGACTGGTTTGATGTGGATTCTCACGAGGTCATGAGAGAACAAATGCACCAGCAAAGACATGACAATGGCAATGGTGATCATCACTAATTCGTGAAGATTTAACTCATTGAATAAGTGTTATTTAGGAGATTAATGATGAAACGGCTCGGGTTATTATTGGGAATCATTATATCCCAGAACACCTTGAGGCTGGCATGGCAACCTTTCTCAATGTGGAATAAACACTTGATCCGATAGGAGTTAATATCATTATGTCACAATCAACCCACCAAAGTGCTACCTTAATCGTTCCTGGTATGGGAAGTAATCACTGTGCTGGCATTGTCAGTGATTCTCTAAAGCGATTGAGTGGAGTCCAAAAAGTAGAAACACGCCCTAGCGATCATCGAGTGGAGATCGAATTTGATGCCAGTCAGCTTTCTCCTGAAAACTTACGTGATGCAGTGGAAAAAGCGGGATATGAGGTAGCAGCTCTGAACTCCCATCAACCTAGCCTGATCTTAATTGTACCTGGCATGGGAAGTAATCATTGTGCTGGCATTGTTAGAGATTCTCTGGAACGATTGCAGGGAGTGAAACAAGTGGAAACCCGTGCCAGTGATCATCAAGTGCGCGTCGCCTTTGATAACACTCACTTATCCCCTGAAACTTTGCGTGAAACAGTGGAAAAGGCAGGTTATGAAGTTGCTGATCTACAACCTATCGAACAAGGGGAAACTAGCGATGAAACCGCCACTACTGATGTAGAAGCCGCGCATTTGGCAGCCGCAAAAAGACGATTATGGCTTGCTATCCCACCCACTGTCATCATTATGTTACTAATGGCGTTTCAGATGCCTTTAGAAATACTCCCCAATGAGGTGTATTTAGCAATTGTTGCCATTTTAGCTTTTCCTGTGATCTTTATTGCTGGGCGTACTACCCACCGTTCAGCCCGTCGCTCAATACTTAACCGTACTCCCAATATGGATGCCCTGATTAGTTTGGGCAGTCTTCCCCCCTACTTCATTGGACTTGTGGGATTTATTTATCCCATGACTTCCTTTATCGAGATGGCTTCGACTATTATGACGTTTCACTTGCTCGGTCGTTATTTGGAAGCACTAGCTAAAGGTCAAGCCTCACAAGCAATTCGGAAATTGTTGAACATGGGGGCAAAAACGGCACGGGTTCGGCGAGAAGATCAAGAGATGGAAGTCGAAATTCAATCTCTCCGTGTTGGGGATGTGATGATTGTGCGCCCTGGGGAAAAAGTGCCAACAGATGGCGAAATTATTGCGGGTAATAGTCATGTGGATGAATCTATTGCCACAGGTGAATCAGTGCCCGTGGAAAAAAGTGCTGGCGATCGCGCGATCGGCGCAACGATTAATCAAGAAGGATTATTAGAAGTCCGTGCCACCAAAGTCGGAAGTGATACTTTTTTATCACAAGTGGTTCGATTAGTCAAAGAAGCCCAAGGATCACAAGTCCCGATTCAGGAGTTGGCAGACCAAATTACGACCTATTTTGTTCCCATTGTCTTTGTTATCGCCCTGATCAGTTTAGCCGCTTGGTGGCTGTTTCCTGAACAACTTACTCCCATTTTAGTCTGGGGCGAAACGTTTTTGCCTTGGGTTGATCCTGAAGCAAATCGGTGGCTTTTAGGTATCCTTGCCAGTATTGCCGTGATGGTGATTGCTTGTCCTTGTGCTTTAGGGTTAGCAACTCCCACTGCATTGATGGTTAGTTCTGGGCTAGGAGCGAATCAAGGGATTCTCATTCGTAATGGTAGTGCAATTCAAACCCTAAAAAATATTAAATTTATCGTTTTGGATAAAACAGGTACAATTACCAAAGGAGAACCCACGCTAACTGATGTAATTCTCTGTAATCGGAATTTTTCGGAAGCACAACTGTTAGGCTCTGCCGCCAGTGTAGAAGCAGGTTCCGCTCATCCCCTTGCCCAAGCCGTTGTCGATGGAGCGCGCGATCGCGCTGTTAACATTCCCAAGATAGAACAATTTGAATCAGTAACTGCCCGTGGCGTACAGGGATCAATTGGCAAGCAATGGGTTCGCGTCGGGAGTTACCGTTGGTTTGAGGAACTAGGATTTGATACTCAGGAAGTAGTTAACGAGTTAGAACAATTAGAACAACAAGGCAAAACCGCAATGTTAGTGGGGATTGAGGAATTTTTAGTGGGAATTGTTGCCGTAGCAGATACCCTCAAACCTGACTCCACTGAAGCAATTAAAGCCTTGAAGAAAGAAGGGATTGAACCTGTCATGATCACGGGAGATAATGAACGAACAGCCAACGCGATCGCGACTCAAGTTGGGATTGATCGCGTGTTAGCTAATGTCCTCCCAGAAGGGAAAATTGATGGAATCCGACATTTTCAATCCCGTGGCAGTCAAGTTGCCATGGTGGGTGATGGCATTAATGATGCCCCTGCCCTAAAACAAGCCGATGTGGGCATAGCGATTGGGGCTGGTGCTGATGTTGCTATTGAAGCCGCTGATGTCACCCTTGTTAGTGGTGAACTCTCTAAAGTGGTTGAAGCGATTCAGCTATCTCGGGCTACCTTCAATAAAATTATTCAGAATCTGTTCTGGGCTTCCATTTATAACTTAGCAGCCATCCCCATTGCCGCGATCGGACTTCTTCACCCAGCTATTGGCGTAATTGCCATGACAGCTAGTTCCCTCTCAGTAATTGGGAATTCGATGTTACTGAAACGTAATACCATTTCCATAAAGTAGTGCTACTAGACAATCTTCCCCAACCCCCCTGTAGGAAACTAAAGCGCACTCACGAACCGAAGAAGCTAGTGGTGGTGCAAAGCTAGGGGGGGGTCATTTGAAGCGGAAGTTTATACGCCTCATTGAACCCCATGAAGAAATTGGTTGTGGGTAATTAACTCAGGGTTTTCTGTTACATTGCTTCCTTAAGCAATCGGTTGGGGGTTGCGACGCATTAGCCAAAAACTCGGTAAAAATTTACCTGCTTCAGTCTCGTAAACTGTTTCAAAGCCCAAGCGTTGATAAAAAGAAACGTTAACCGCTTCCGTGGTATCTAGCCACACCTCTAATTGCTTTTGATCGCAATGGGTTAAGATCTGCTTTAATAAGTGATGGGCAATTCCGCGCCCACGAAACTCCGCTTTGGTAGCAAGTGCTTTTAAGTACCAATAAGGCTGACCATTAGTCATGGTATCAATTTCTCTTTTAATCCGAAGCACCTTTCTGACAACTGCGCGATCGCGCCATTGTGTCCATAATGCTTTTGGCAAAGCTGTGGGGAATTGCAAACTCACTAACACCAACTCTAGCAGATAACGAGTCATTCTCCATTTGAAACCCGAATTCACTGATGGTGGTAGCCAAACGGCAATTCCTGCCAGTTCCCCATGGCACGTGACACCATAAACACTACCATGAGGAATGATGCTACTCAGTAAAATTTTTGCGGTGATCATCTGGTAATGATAGCGATGGCGAGGGTTGGGAAATAGAGCAACAGCAGCCGGTTCACTGCCAAAAGCACTTACTAATAATGTAGCAGCAACGCTAATCTCATTTAACTCAATGATCTGCAGTTGGCACGGTTCCGCTAGGGGAGAAGGGAAAACCATTCCTGAAACGATTGTTGGTTGATCCATGGCTAATATGTTTTTTAGTTATTCTGGTTGAATATCACAACTGAATCAATCAAATCAGCTGCGATTGAAAATCTATAACTATTAATCCGTGCAGGAAATAGTTAACACCTAAAGGCCAGCATATTGAACTGGCTGAGCCCAAAAATAACGACTAATACGTTCGGGACATTTCTGAAGACTGTATAAATAAGAGCGAACCCTTTTCATGAGTTCATTACGATTACGGGGTCTTTGTCGTCTCATAGCATTGCTTTTAATGTCCTGATTGAGAAATTCATCGGGATTTCGTTCTGGGCTGTAGGGGGGAAGATAAAACAGTTCCAATTCATCCTGATGTTGAGCTACCCATTGTTGAACTTTACGGGAGCGATGTACTGGGTGGCGATCTACAATCAAAAAAACTTTGTTTTCCCTGGAGCGAATTAATCGGCGTAAAAATTCCAAAAAGACATCGCTATTAAATCCCCCTTGAAATACTTGAAAGCGTAGGGTTCCTCGATTGGTCAGGGCGGAAATTAAGTTGCAACTGAAACGTTGCCCAGTTCCTTCTACAATTGGCGTTTTCCCTACCTCAGACCAACAAGTCCCTGCTTGATGGTCCGAACGCAATCCCATTTCATCACCCCAATGAATCTCAGCTCCTTCCTGCTGTGCTCGCTTGTGAATCGCTGGATATTCATGAGTTAACCAATGCTGAAGCTGGTGAGGACATTGCTCACGAGCGCATTTGGCAGGCTTTTGTGGAGACAGTCCCCAACGACGCAGATAACGACCAATCGTCGTTTGAGAAAGAGTAATTCCCCAACATTGTTCAATGAGCTGAGATACGGCTTGTCGAGTCCAGAGAGTAAATGGCAGTTGTAGTTGTTCTGGGCTGTAATCCCGAATGAGACGAGTAATTGTCGTTACCTGCGATCGCGCCAAGGTAGGATGCTCACGACGACCTTGTTTACAAGCTTTGAGAGCTGTCTCACCCCCACGACGGTAACGTTGCACCCACTGATTAACTGCTGTACGAGTAACTCCAAACTCTTGGGCCACTTCTCCTTGAGAACGTTTGTTCTCAATCACTGCCATGACCGCCCTTTTACGGATTGCTTGTTGAGCTTGAGGGGGTAAACTCCGAGCGTCTTTTAATTGCATATAGAAAACTGCCGTACTTCACTTTCCCATGTTAACTATTTAGCGCACGGATTAATAAGGTATCTTGCACCCTTATAACTTGATTATAGACTCAGCTACGATGCGCGCTAGGTTCATCTGTGCCACTTCATTCTGGTTTTTACAAATCCTTGCTGTGTACAATAACTTCTACTCGATTCCCTCCCACTACTAATTTTCGCGATCGCGCTATCCTTTAAATTAACTTGTAAGCCAATGGAAGAAAGTATTAATTTAACTAAAAATTATTGTTCGTGTCAGTTAATCAAAAGGTTTGGTATGTTCTCTTAACCATTGAGTCAATGTTTCTCTATCAACTTTTCCTGATGCAACTCCTAAAATGATGTTTTCTTGCTCATCAATGCTTGCTTCAATTTCCCAACCATTTAGGATTAAAAAAGTTTCCATGGCTGCGTGACCTGTTCTTTTATTCCCATCAAGGAAGGGATGATTCAGAATTAAGGAAAATCCTAAGGCACTTGCTTTTTCAATGACTGTAGGATACAAATTTCCTCCTCCGAATGTCATCTGAGGCTGGGAAATCGCAGATTCTAAGCTTCCTCTATCTCTAATTCCGTCTCTTCCTCCTGATTGCTGAATGAGTAAGGCGTGTAAGTCTAAAACTTCTGATAGAGTCAAGTAACGGGTCATGCTAAGCGCTTATAAAGATCAGCATTTTTGTTTACAACATAATTAGCTACTTCAGGAAATTCTTGAGGGTTGTGTGTTAACCATTCATTGATTTTAGTTTCTATGAGTTCTTCAGTTGTAATACCCTTTTCTTTAGCTAGCTGTTGTAGTTTTTGTAGTTTTTCGTCTGGCAGTTGAATTGTTAGTGAGTTCATTATCGTTTTAGTAGCCGTCAATTGATTACCATTCTGTGATATCCTCCCTCGACAAATCAGAGATTATGTCGAGGGCTTCCTAACTTCACAGTTAAGATTTTCCAGCGTCGCACTTATCTAGGACTGGTTTCCCAATCCCCCGACAGATCGCTCTTGATGGGAAACCCCATCGGTAGCAGGCAGTTTCCTTTCCCGCAAATCCTGCGGTACTAAATTTAATCCTCGGTTTCTTAAAACTTGAGCTGCTGCCACGATTAAAGTCAGTGAAGAGGTCACCCCCTCCACTGCTCTTCAAAACGGTACGTGAGACTTTCACCTCATACCGCTCCTCAGTTAAACGGCTGTTGTCATCAGCACGTCACCAGCATATCGTTCTCCCATCGGTAATCCTTTGGGATGATGGTAGCCACGCGGTCGTAACTCCCATCCGTTCTGGTCTTTTCATCGTGGCAATGTCGATGGAGTAGTTGATAATTCTTGTACTCGTTCTTACCACCTTTTGAGCGGGGAACGATATGGTCAACCTCTAATAAATCTCCATCTCGGAAAAACAATCCGCAGTGAGCGCATTTCCCTTTCTGCTTTTTGAGCAACGATGCCGTTAGCTTTGGCATCTCAGGGTGTTTGCCCATTCTTGAACTCCAATAGATTAAGTCGCCGTCATAGGGGCTTTTATCTCCCTTAACTTTGACATGGCGGACGATTGCTGTCTGTGAGTGCTTCATCAACACTATAGGATTCGACCCTTCACGAGGAGTAGTAGCAAATGTCCATTTATCGCCACCTATCGTTCGGAAGTATTTGGACTTTATCCATTTTCTTCCTTTGTTTCGATGACGTTTAATACCCCACTTAAATAGTTTCCAGAAAGTCAGGTAGTCTAGTCTCGAAAAGACCTTTTGACTGACTTTCGTAGAGAAGTAATTACACCAACCTCTGATTATGGGATTAAGTCTAGTAATCAGAACAGCCTGTGACTGTCCCTTATACTTATCTATCACCTCACAAATTCTTCGGTAGTGTCTTTCCTGACTCTCCTTACTAGGGGTGATGAGCGTTTTGAATCCCAGAATCTGACCTTTTGAATCCCTTCCTGATGTATATTTACCCACCTTGTATTGGCGGATATTAAAGCCTAAGAAGTTAAATCCTGCTTTTTCGTTTTCGTAATTTTCAAGGGTGTGGGCGATTCTGGTTTTGCTCGGTTTCAACTCTAAGCCCATGTCTGTCAACCATCCTGTGATAACCTCTTTACATCTTTGGACAACGGCTAGGTCTTTATGTAAGATTACGAAATCATCCGCATATCGGACTATACTAACAGAGTCTTTCTTATCCCTTAATGGTAATTGATATCCATTCGGACGCTTCATATCGAAACTGCCAGCAATAGATTTAATCTCGTTTTCCATACCGTGGAGGGCGATATTAGCCAATAGCGGAGATACGACCCCACCCTGTGGCGTACCCTCAGACGTTGGTGAAAACTTCTTGCCTTCCATTACCCCTGACTTGAGCCACGCTCGGATTTGCCTCCGAAACGTGGGGAAGGTATTTAATTTATTCAGAAGTCTTTCGTGGTTAATACGGTCGAAACATTTGGATATATCCGCATCAAGCACGTATTTGGGTTTGAACCGAATAGCGTCGAAAATTGCTTCAATGGCATCATGGGCTGAACGTCCTGCTCGGAACCCGTAGGAATTTGGTTCAAAGACCGCCTCCCATTCAGGTTCTAAGGCTAATTTTACTAACGCTTGAAGCGCACGGTCATACATGGTAGGTATTCCCAAAGGTCTTTCCTCCCCGTTAGGCTTGGGAATCCTCACCCTTCGAGTCGGTTTGACCTTTGAACCCAGTTTCAGATTATTTACGAGCTTCATACGTGCTTCTGGGGACAAGGATTTAACCCCATCCACTCCTGCCGTCTTCTTGCCCTGATTATCCTGAGTAACTCTACGCACCGCTAATACCTTAGCCGACCAAGACTTGTTTAACAATTTCTGGAGTCTGCGAACTGCTTTGACATCTCCACGACGAGACGCTTTGTAGATGCGCTTTTGGAGCTTATAGACGACTCTCTCGACCTTATGCCAATTGATGTCGCCCCATTTAATACATCGGTTTGTGTCCGTGTTCATAACTTATGTACTCTTACTTGTACCTCTACAATCCATCTAACCGTGAGTCCGTCAGTTTATCTCTTCTGTTACAAAGAGCGTTTGCTTCTGACTCAATCTCTCTCCCCCGCTACCTACCAAATGAAAGTAGATGTTGCGTCTTAGCTGACTACTCCACTCATCGACCAGAGTTGAGAGTAAACGAGGGAGTTACTTCGTTCCCTGTGACCTTTGGTTTGTCTCCTTTAGGAGGGATACTCCTCACCGAGCTTATGGGTGGCACTGACAAGTAGACGAGAATCCTCTTGTCACCCCAACTATTGCCCTTTTTTTGGGACTCCCAGAGTAGTCAGCCTGATTTCTCTGGTTAGCGGTAACGATGATTCAATCGTATCCTTAGACCTTGTTCTCCTTAGAGACTTGCTAACGGGACTGGGACACAGGCTATCCTTCCTCTTTCCGCTTCTATTCCCGCTTTACGGATTGATGGCTAGTCGCTACCGTAGGGAATATGCTTTCAACCAAGTGCCTTGGCGACAGGACTTGAGTTGTTATGGGAGTTACCCCTTCCAGTGGTCTTTGCTATTGCTACACTGGTCACTCTCACCTGTAAGGTCACAGAGTTGTCATCTGGGAGGGATTAAAGTGCGAACTCTACCTAATCGGTTACCCCCCAGAAGCCAGTCGTCCCCATCACTACAAGAGTGTGTTTAGACTGAACGAATCGCACTCCCGATCCGCTTTGTAGCCACATTCAGGACAATTATGCACTCTTACGCTCAAGTCTTTTTTGACATGAACCCCACAATTAGGACAAGTTTGACTTGATCCTCTCGCATCAACAACACTAAAATACTTGCCACGTTTCCAACAGACTTGTTGAGTGATGGTTCGGAACTGACCAAAACCACCATCCAACATTTCTTTTCCAAGCATTCCCTTAGCTGTAATGCGGTAATCCAAATCTTCCATGAAGATCATGTCACCACCATCACACAAAGCATGAGCCTGCTTATAGTGGAAATCTTTTCGAGTGTTGCTAATTTTGTGGTGCATTCTTGCTACCTTGATGCGTTGTTTCTCGTAATTATTCGACCGCTTCTGTTTTCTAGAAAGTCTGCGTTGAAGTGATTTCAACTTCCTTTGCATTTCCTTAAAAAACTTGGGCGGCTTGACGAGAACACCATCACTGGTTGCTAAGAACTTATCTAATCCGATATCAACTCCTATAGCATGACCATGAGGGGGTGGATTAGGTACTTCTACATCTAATTGAAGATATACTGACACATACCATCGATCTGCTTTCCTGATGACTCGAACTTGCTTAACCTGAAACCCCTCTGGGATTGGACGATGAACATTGATTCTGATTTTCCCCACTTTGGGTAAGCTAATTTGCCCACCTGTAATTGGGTTTTCCTTGAATTGAGGAAAAAGAATCGACTTCAATTGTCCAAACTTTTTGAATCTAGGAAAGCCGTATCCTCTTTCTCTAAAAAAGTCCCATGCTCGATGTAGTTGTTTAATGGTTTGTTGCAACACCTGAGAGGGGACTTCTTTTAATCTAGGAAATTTTGTCTTGGCTTTTGGAAGTTGATTAAGCTGATTTAATTCGCTAGGAAATTTAGCATCAGCAGGAATGATATACTCCGAAACTAAACTGCATCGGTCGATACTACACTTTCGACTATTGCACCAATCTTTGATTTCTCGAAGGGAGTAGTTATATGCCCCTCGACAAACTTCCATAATCTCAAGGAGTTTTTCTTCTTGAGATTGATCGGGATAGATTCGGTACTGGTAGTTGAAAGTTAACATCGACCTGATTGATTGGTAAATTGCTTATTGTAGGATGTTTATCATAGGTTGTCAACTTGTTAATTGTTAGTTTAAGGATGTCCTTACGGACTTTTATTTGTTTGGTGACGATTCATGAGGGGCTGTCATCTGACTGGAGCGACACAGCGAAGCGAGGAAGTGAAGCTCTCCTCAGATGTTTATACGCCCCGTCACCCCGTTAACCTGACGGTATAACGGAGCGGAGCAAAGCGTGAGCATCTTCTCGTCACATTAAGATAAAACTTGAATGAACTTGTCATCATATCTCGCGCCTTCTCATCAGAGTTTGATAATATTCTTGATTAAGTATGACAGCATTAAATCCATTAATTTACAAGTTGTACTTGAATTAAATAATTAAAAACTAAAAAATTATGTTAGAGCCGATGTTTTATTTGGGAGCAAATTTTATCGAAAACTTATAAAAGGTTGGGTTTGACTTTCATTCTACCCAACCTAACAAATTAAATTAAATTAATAAACTGCTTCCCATTCACTCACTGCATCAATGGGCTTCATGAAATAGAGACGTACTAAATCAACAAAAATCGCTGTAATTAAAGGCAGTTTTTTCAGTTTTTTCCACCAGCGTGGCGCATCACTATTTTCAATTTCATTTAACTTTTTGTTACGTTCCGCGCAGGTTTCTAAACGCTGGAAAAATTCGGGATGATCCACATTTAACATTACTGGGAAAGCACGCCCTGCAGTTTCGTTGGTTTTCCGTGTAATGTGACGATCAAATTCTTTTGCATCTAAACCTAAAGATTCGTAAAAATCCGCTCTTTCATGTACCGTGAGGGTATGGGTAGCAAAAACAGAGAGTAAGAAGAAACGCGCCCACAGTCTTCCACGCCAAGTTTGCCATAACTTATTCTGCGATCGCAGCAGGGCTTTAAAAATATCCCCATGTCGGTTCTCATCTTGACACCAACTTTCAAACATCTTAAATAAGGGATAAAACTCATATTCAGGATGTTGTTCTAGATGGCGATAAATCGTGATATAGCGCCAGTAACCGATCTTCTCTGACAAATACACTGCATAAATCACCCATTCTGGCTTAAAGAAAGTATAAGTGCGATGCTTCGTTAAATAGCCAAGATCAAGGGTGACATTAAAATCTTTCATGGCTTTATTCAAAAACCCTGCGTGTCGGGCTTCGTCTCGCGCCATGTAGTGAAAAATATCTGCTAATAACTGATTACGTCCTTTAAGTTTGCGAGAAAGTTCCTTAAACAGCAAAAACCCTGAAAATTCGGAGGTGCAGGAACGCTCTAAAAACTCTAGAAATGCCTCTCGGGTCTTTTCGTCAATGTGATCCCAAGACTTTTCAAATTCTTCGGTACGCACAAAATGATAGCAGTTATAGTCAGCACGCATTTCCGCTACCATCGCCTCTAATTCCTCTTGCTGACTGGATAAGTCCATGTTCGCCATCGCATCAAAGTCTGTGGTGTAGAAGCGAGGCGTAAGTAAGGTTTCCTTCATGGACGTTTTGACTTCTGGTTGAGATACCGCAGTTGACATTGTTTAAGTTCCTCCCTATAGTTATCCAATAGGTATCATAGACAATTTTTATGGATTAGGCACAGTGATTGTCAAACTTTGTAAAGAATTGCCAACTCGACTGGGCAATAATTTCTAAATACTCTTATAACTATAAAAGAATAACAAACGAAATGGCAAGGAGTTAATCATGAGTGATCTCGCGCAAGAACTTCGTGAAGGAACCAAAAAAGCTCACACTGCTTCTGAAAATACCGCCTTTATGAAATGTTTTCTCAAAGGGGTAATGGAGAAAAAGCCCTATGCAAAATTAATGGCGGATTTATATTTTGTTTACTCAACTTTAGAAGCAGAAATTTATCGTCATCGGGATCATCCTGTAGTAGGAAAAATTTACTTCCCTGAGTTAGAACGTAAAGAAAAATTACAACAAGATTTAGCTTACTTTTTTGGAGAAAATTGGCAAGATAAAATTGCCCCATCTCCTGCTGGAAAAGTTTATGTTGATCGCATTAAGGAAGTCAGTGAGACTCAACCAGAATCTTTAATTGCTCATTCTTATGTGCGTTATTTAGGGGATCTTTCTGGGGGACAAGGGTTAAGAAAAATTGCGCGATCGGCAATGGATTTACCAGCTGATCAAGGAACAGGTTTACATGAATTTGATGCTCTCCCTACTCCTGAAGCGAAAAAAGAATTTAAAGCAAAATATCGTCAAGCCCTAGATAGCATTGCAGTCAATCAAGACACATTAGATGCTATTATTTCTGAGGCAAATTATGTGTTTAAGCTGAATCGGGATGTTTTCCACGAGTTAGAAGATGATATTAAAGAAACCATTGGTGAGCATACTTTTGATCTCCTCACTCGCCAAAATAAAGAAGGTAGCACTGAAGTAGCTGTTTAGATAAGAAGAAGACAATGACAATTCAAACGGTTAAAGTTAACAGAGAACTCTTAAAAAAATACGCCCAACCTTTACCGCGCTATACCAGTTATCCTCCAGCCACGGAACTGCGAGAAAACTTTAATCCGCAATCCTTTGAAAACGCGATCGCGCATGGAAATACGAATCAAACTCCTTTATCGTTATATTGCCACATTCCTTTTTGTGAAACCCCTTGTTATTTTTGTGGCTGCAACACATTAATTACTCAACGGAAGGAAGTAGCGGATCCCTACTTAGACTATGTTTTTAAAAACATTGATCAAGTATCTTCTCTAGTAGATTCTAAACGGAAAGTTAATCAATTTCATTGGGGAGGCGGAACGCCTAATTATCTCAAACTTGATCAAGTGGAGAGACTGTGGAATAAATTAAATGAGGAGTTTACTTTTGAAGATAATTCCGAAATTTCTCTAGAAGTCAATCCGAAATATTTAGATAAAAATTATCTCCTTTTCTTAAGAGATTTAGGGTTTAATCGGATTAGTTTTGGTATTCAAGATTTTGATCTAGAAGTACAAGAAGCGATTAACCGTGTCCAAACTGAAACCATGTTATTTAATGTCATGGAATGGATACGGGAAGCTGGCTTTGAAAGTGTTAATGTGGACTTAGTTTATGGCTTACCCTATCAAACTGTAGAGACATTTCGGGAAACTATAGAAAAAACGATCGCGCTTGATCCTGATCGCATTGCGGTGTTTAATTTTGCCTATGTTCCCTGGATGAAACCCGTACAAAAATTACTTCCAGAAGAAGCATTACCTAGTGGGGAAGAAAAACTAAAAATCTTCCAAATGTCCATTGATAAATTAACCCAACAAGGGTATGTTTTTATTGGCATGGATCACTTTGCCAAGCCTAATGATGAACTCGCGATCGCGCAACAAAAAGGGGAACTTCATCGCAACTTCCAAGGTTACACCACCAAACCTGAGTCAGATTTACTCTCCTTTGGAATGACCGCCATTAGTATGTTGCATGATGTTTATATTCAGAATCAAAAACGCTTAAAAGACTATTATCGCGACTTAGATGCGGATCAATTTCCCATTCAAAAAGGAGTCCAACTGCAAGAAGAAGATCATCTCCGTCAAGCAATTATTATTGAATTAATGTGTCAGTTCCACTTTTCTCCTGATTGCTTAAAAGACAAGTACGGTATCAACTTTAACCATAACTTTTCTGAATATTTTGCCTCCGAATTATCTCAATTAAAAGGGTTAGCAAAAGATGGACTAGTAGAAGTAGAAGGAGATACCATTGAAGTCACTCCTACAGGACGGTTATTAATTCGTAACATTGCCAGTGTCTTTGATGCTTACTTAAAACAAAAGCAGACGAAAGCATTTTCTCAGGCAATTTAAGCTGAAATTAATCTTGTTGTAAGGTGAGAGATTCTATAATGAAGGGGACTTGGGCGGTATTATTAAAGTAGCCGTGATGAAAATTATCTCGTCACCCTTAATCGTGGGCAGTTTATGCTTGATTTGCTTTGGGTTGGCTGGTTGTGACCCATCAATAGAGGTAAATTCTATTGCACAACTGTCAACCCAGACCGATCGTTTAGAACAATCAGTTTTAGTTGAAGGAGTGGTGCGCGATCGCGCTCCTTTTCTCAATAATGGAGCTTATCAACTACAAGATGAAAGTGGCACAATTTGGATTCTGACCAATAATCCCCTTCCAGATAGTGGTGAAGCTGTTACCATTGAAGGAAAAATAAAAGTAAAATCAATTGTTCTCAACAATCAAGAAGATCAGGAAGTTTACTTAGAAGAAGAAACTTTAAATTCCTCTAATAACTAGCAACACGAGAATCACTGTTCCCTAATCATGATGTTTTCCAGTCTCAAAGATAACATGAAGCAAACTCCTCTCCACCGTCTAAAGCAATCCCTTCGCTGTGCTACTCTAGCCGGCACTCTCATTGGTATCTCTTGGTTTATCCCTAATTTAACCGCCCCAGCAGCTGCCAATCTTGAAGAAAGCTACAAAACCCTTGTCGATGAAGTGTGGCAAATGGTCAACAACCAATATGTTGATCCAGAATTTAATCAAGATGACTGGGAATCCACTCGAGAAGAATTATTAGAACGGGATTATGAATCCAGAGAAGATGCCTATCGTGCCATTCGAGAAGCCTTAGGAAAATTAGATGACGCTGATACTCGTTTTTTAGAGCCGGAACAATTTGAATCTTTACAAGAACAAACTTCAGGAGAATTATCAGGAGTTGGCTTACAGTTAGCCATAGATGAAGAAAGCCAAACCATCAAAGTCGTTGAACCCCTAGAAAACTCGCCAGCCAAAGAAGCTGGAGTTGAACCAGGGGACGAAATTCTTGCCATTGATGGTCAGCCCACATCCCTTTTAAGTTTAGAACAGGCTTCTGAGTTAATTCGGGGCGATTCTGGAACAGATGTTGACCTCAAGCTGTCTCGTGCCGGAGAAGGAACTTTTAACCTCACTCTGACTCGTACTAACATTGAAATTCCAAGAGTTACGCACGAATTAAGAGAAATTGATCAAACTCGAGTGGGCTATATTCAAATTGAAGAGTTTAGCTCTCACGCCGCCGATCAGATGCGAAATGCAATTCTTGACTTGCAAGATAGAGATGCAGAAGCCTTTGTCTTAGATTTACGCAACAATCCAGGGGGACTGCTCTACGGTAGCATTGAAATGGCAAGAATGTGGTTGGAACAAGGAGAAATTGTTTCTGTGGTGGATCGTACTGGCGGCAATCGTAATTTTGGGGCAGATCAAACTTCACTAAGTGACCTTCCCTTGGCTGTTTTAGTCAACGAAAACTCCGCTAGTGCAAGTGAAATTTTAGCTGGGGCTTTACAAGATAATGATCGAGCAGTTGTCGTTGGCGATCAAACTTATGGTAAAGGAACTGTGCAAGCTGTCAATCCCCTGTCTGATGGCTCTGGCATTGCTTTAACCGTAGCCCGTTATTATCTCCCTGATGGACGTGATATTGATAAAAAAGGAATTGATCCTGATATCGAAGTATCTTTAGAAGATGGTGATCAAATGCGCTTATCCGCTAATCCTGAACTACAGGGAACAGAGGAAGATCCCCAATTTACTCGTGCCCTCTCAATTCTTAATCAAAGTCTGGGTAAATCAAGCACAGAGGCTCATTCCTTCTTAGAATAGTGGAAGAGAAATTGCAATAGGTGGGTTAAATCCCGCCTTTTTTTAACTAGCATGAATCATTGGCTGACAAATCATAAATAACTAGTTGTCTTCAACTTTCAATAGTTCATATTGTTGCTGATTAATTCTTCCAGCATCGTATAAGGTTTCCGTAATCTCAGAAATGGTTAAAACAGAATGGGCGCGATAACCGTCTTGTTTCATGCGCTCTTTAACCCCTTTTTCATGATCAATAAACACAACAATATCTTCCACATTTAAACCTTGCGAGATAATTTTTTCTGCAGCTTCGATCGCGCTTTTACCACTAATTAAAATATCATCAATCATCACCACCGTTTCCCCTGCTTCAAAATAGCCTTCTATCACTCGTCGCGTTCCGTGGGCTTTCACTTCTTTTCGGGGATAAATCATGGGATAATGGAGGCGGATCGATAAGCCAGTGGCAGTAGGAAGTGCGCCATAAGGAATCCCTGCAATGCGATCAAAATTGAGGGGTTCTAGAATAGCAGAATAGGCATTTAAAACTGTTTGAAACACTTGCGGCTGGGAAATAATTTTTCTCAGGTCGATATAATAGGGAAGTTTTTGTCCTGATGCTTGTAAATAATCCCCAAATAAAATACACCCGAGGTCATAAAGTTGTAAAATTAAATCTTGATTAGGATGTTCATCCAGTAAACAAACATCACTTGTCCAAATCTGACAAAAATGATTGCTTTCCGAAACATTTTGACGGATGTCATTAATATTTTGATTTAAATTTGTAACCGCTTCTGCTAAATTTTCTTGAGTTAAAAAATCTTGCGGAACTGGAATTAATAACCCATTTCCTGTCTGATTTAAGCCAGATGCTATAATGGAGGTCGTCTCTCTAGATTGCCACAAACTACGGGCAAGAATAAACCGTTCTGGGGCATTTTCTCGCACCTGTTTTAAGGTATTTGCATCATAAGTGCCAACTTCTAAAGCAATTTGTTCAGGTGGCCCCCAATTACGAACTTCTTTCACTAATTCTAAATAAAGGGGAGAGTCTGAGTTGGGATAATTTTGGATGACCGATGCTGTGGGATTAGAGGTGCAACAGGTGACAAAGACCATTTTATCAGAATGAAGGAGGAAAGGGGCAACTTGATCTTGTCCCGAAAAGGGGTTAACAGTAATCGCATCTACGTTCCATTTTTCAAAAGCCGTTTCTGCGAAGAGGCTACTGGTATTTAAGTCGGCGTGTTTCGCATCAAGAATTACAGGAATTGAATCTGGAATAATCTGTAAAATTTCTTCTAAGAGTTCCATCCCTGCGCTTCCCATTGCTTGATAAAAGCCTAAAGTGGGTTTATAAGCACAAACTTTGTCTTGGGTTTGTTCAATAATCCCTTGCAACCATTCTCGATAACTTAGTTCCTGTGGACACATTTCTGGACTAGGATCAAGCCCAATGATGAGTAAACTATTATTTTGCGCGATCGCGCTTTCAAGACGGTGACAGTTGCTATCAAGTTCGCTTTCTAATGGTTTAAAAAAATTCATTCTCTTGCTAGTTGTTATTAGTTATTGGGCTACAAAGGACAAACCAAACTTCCCTCAAACCCTTATTAACTAAAGCTTTAGTGAGGGGGCGAAGGGGGGATCTACTGTAATTAAAAATGGTATCATGACATTGGGGATCGCTATAAAAAAACTCCTCACAGGTAATTCCTATGAGGAGCATTAGTTTGCAATTTCCAATCCGTTTTCATTAATTAATTGCTGTCTCTTTGGTCACTAAGCCCTTGTAGTTGTGAACTCACTGCATTGAGATAACCACTATCTTGTCGAGTATCTTGAGAAAGTCTTCCTTTGGCAATTGCCGCTTCCACTAAATCTTCGGCTTCAATTTGACTACGCTCGTATCCGTTGACTAAACCATTGAAACCAGATATCCCTTGGTCACTAAATTGACCTTGATAAGCCCCTTGTACCAAGTTAAAAGGTTGAATGTCATTATTATTGGTGCGAGTTTCGGGAGCAGCTGCCATTTCGCCAGCTAAAGCCGCAGGAGAGAGAGCAGCGAAAAATACGGTTACAGCACTACCAATTAAAAAGCGTTTCATGATTAAATTCTCCTTGATGGAATGTGTTTCTTGTTCGTTAATTCTTATAGTCGCCTCTGGTTCTAAGTAGAGACTGACTGAAACTTTAAAGGAGAATAATCATTGGCTGAGAAAACTGAGAAACGAGCAGTTAACAAGTCATAGTGCCATCGAAGCTGTTATCAGCTAGAGGAAACGATGTCACAGTTGGCGGGCGGAATCTGGATTCTAAAGTTTTTTGTAATTGTCTCTAGCGCCGAAGACTCTACCTAGGCAAAGATTCAAGCTGATAAGGCTAAAACCAAAGAACCAACTCTCCATCTTCCCAAGTTGATCACTTTCTCTTGCACAAACTGAAAGCCCATTGATTCATATAGTTTTTTAGCCCTCACATTCTCAACATCAACGCTGATATAAAGTGATCCTGAATAATTACTAGCTTCATCAATACAATTGGAAAGTAATTGTCTCCCAATCCCTTGATTGCGATATCTGGAAGTTACAGCTAAATTAGCGAGATAAAAGCTGCCCTCAGGATAATCTTGCTGTAAGACAAAAGGAAAAAGCAAGCGTTCGAGTAATCCCAACCGCAATTGTTGAGGGTAATTTAATCGTTTAAAGTCAGTATTGATCGATAGCTTTTTGGCAGGAATAATAATCGCTATTCCCACCACTTGTTTGCTTATTTGGGCAACACGAACATATTGATAGCTAAACTTATTCTCAGAACCTTGGACTAATTGAGTCAGATTCTGAGTCGCCTGAGAACCAAACATTAGAGAAAATAACTCGGGTGATGACGCATAAATTAAGTTAGCAACTTGTTCTGGATTATGCCGCTGCAAAGACATGGGGAGATAATCAACTTTTTCACCAGAGGGAGTAATGCCTTGAATTTCCATATTTTTCGCGATCGCGCTACTGAATCTTCTTTATAACAACAAAAAATACCAGAGCTAAACAATCATTTAACCGAAAATTAACATAACAATAAAACCTTCTTAACTTCTAGCTGTTAGCTTAAAAAACTGTGGAGCTACCTAGAAGCCAACTCAACTTAGTGTAATTAACACTGAAAAAATAATAATTTCTTAATTCTTACAAGAGAGGGGAAGTCAAAATTATGAATTTACATATTCAGTTAAAAACAAAACGGTTGGCAGCAGTTACCTCTGCTTTAGCCGTACTCATCGCCTCCTGTAATGGAGGTGGAACTGGTGGCGGTGAAATGACTGGCGCTGGTGGTGCTTGCCCAGATACCTTACGGTTCGCGGATACTGGCACAGAAGGGATGGAAGAACTGCGACGGGACTTTGAAGAATTTCAGTCCGTCATGGCAGAAATTTTAGAAGTTGAGTTTGAGTTCTTTGCTGTCTCTGACCGTACCATTGGAGCCGCCGCCGTTGATGCTGATCAAGTAGATATTCTGTTAGCTGGACCGGCTGAATATGTTGCCATCGGCTCACGAGTGGACATTAATCCTGTAGTGGGGATTCGTCGCCCTGGGTATAACTCTAACATTGTCGTCTTGCCTGATAGTGACATTGAAGATCCTGATGATCTACACGGTAAAGATATTGCGCTTAAAGATGCTGGCTCAACCAGTGGTCATATTGGCCCCCTTGCCCTAATTGAAGGAGAATTGGGGATCGACCCAGAAACAGAAGTCAATGCTCGTCTTTTAGGAGATGCCAGAATTGAAGCCTTTATTGCAGGGGATGTGGATGCCTTTGCCGCTGGAACCAGTGATATTCGTCGTCTTGATGAACGTTATGGTGAAGATTCTTATCGGATGCTGGTTGAAGGGCCGGATCTTCCTTCAGATGTAATTATGACCAGTGATCGCATCTCTGAAGAATGTAATGAGGAAATTTTAGAGCGAGTCCTTGACAATGAGGAGGAAGTTCTCGATGCGCTATTTGCCTCTGATGTAAAATATGAGGACTCGAGCTTGCATTCAGTAACAGACGATGAATATGACGTAATGAGAGACGCATTTCGCGCTGCTGGGTATAGCTTGGAAGACTTAGAAGACGAACTTTAAGTTAACCTGATTTGCCATTGCAATGGAGAGGAGGGATAACTCCTTTCTGTTGCTAATTCTATTGTCAATTTTTTATGGAGCTGAATTATGATTCCGCTTTCAATTCATCAAGTTAAGAAGCAGTATCCAGACGGAACGCAAGCTGTAAAAGGAGTGAGCTTTAATATTAACCCTGGTGAAGGAACAATTTTACTCGGATCAAATGGTTCAGGGAAAACTACCCTTCTGCGCTGTATGAATGGCTTAGAAACCGCAACTACAGGCAGCATCTATGTGGATGATATTGATGTGGTAGCAGCCAAGAAAAGGAAAGATCATCGCAAAATTAAACGGGTACGCCAACAGGTGGGAATGGTTTTCCAAAGGTTTGAACTAATTGGTAATTTAGGGGTTCTGCAAAATGTTCTCTTTGGCTCATTAGGACGGATTCGCAAGCCTTGGGAAATGTTTACCTCCACTGCCACTAAAGAAGAGCGCGATCGCGCTATGGAATGTTTAGACCGAGTCGGACTCAGTGATTATGCTGGGCAACGGGCAAGAAGTTTATCTGGCGGACAACAGCAACGAGTCGGAATTGCTCGGATGTTACTCCAAGAGCCACAAATTGTCCTCGCCGACGAACCCATTGCCAGTCTTGATCCCAAGTCAGGTCGGGAAGTGATGAACTTATTGTGGGAAATTGTTCGCGAACGAAACTTAACGGTGGTTTGCGCTCTGCACCAATTAGCCATTGCTCAAGAATACGGCGATCGCTTAATTGGAATGCGTCATGGGAATTTAGTGATGGATAGCGCAGAAAAATCAGTTTCAACAGAAGAATTGAATCACCTTTACGACGATGACGAGGAAGAAGAAGAAGCAACAGCAGCAGTGGAAGCGGAGATGACCTCATGACGAAAATGATTAGCACTCCAGAACGATTAAAGAGTAAACAGCCAAATCGCTTTCAGATGCCTTCTATTTCTTGGCTGATTGTCATTGCTATTATTTTGGGATTTTTCGCCCGTGGGGTTTACAGTGCTGAAATGACCCCAGGTCGGATTATTGCTGGTATTGGCAATATTGGGGAATTTATTGCCGAAGCAGTTCCTCCAGACTTGACGCGCTTTGAAAACTATTTCTGGGCAATTGTAGAAACCTTTGAAATGGCTTTAGTGGGAACAGTTGCTGGGGTAATTTTAAGTTTACCCGTTGCTCTGTTAGCCTCCGATAATACGACCCCGAATCAAGTGGTGCGTTTAGTCACTCGTAACCTCGTCGCAGCGGTGCGAACGATTCCCGAGTTAGTTTGGGCTTTAATTTTTGTCATTGCCATTGGTTTGGGGCCAGCAGCGGGGATTTTTACCCTTACCATTGATACCATTGGTTTCTGTGGTCGTTTCTTCTCAGAACGGATTGAGGAAATTCCCCCTGGTCCAGTGGATGCTTTGCGAGCAACGGGTTCGTCTCAATTCGGGATTACACTTGGGGCAATTTTTCCTGTGGCGTTCCCCTCAATGGTGGCGACCAGTTTGTATGCTCTGGAAAAAGCCATTCGCTCGGCAGTGATTCTTGGAATTGTTGGTGCTGGCGGTATTGGTGTGGAATTAGAAACCGCCATGACTATGTTCCGCTATGATGAAGCCCTAACGATTATTATTCTAATTTGGCTCGTGGTTTTAGGATCAGAGCAATTTTCCACTATTGTTCGCCGTCGCGTTATTTAATTCTTTTAATATTATGTCTGATCCCACTCCTCTTCATGATCAAAATCCTCTGGGGCGATTTTCCAGTCGCGCTGAAAATTATGCTCGATATCGTCCCACTTACCCAGAAACCGCGATCGCGCTGATTTTAGACAACTTAGGTGATCCCAGTGAGCTAGTGGCTGCGGATATTGGGGCTGGAACGGGAATTAGTAGCCGTTTACTTGCCGAGCAAGGGGTATCTGTTATTGCAGTTGAACCCAATGCAGAAATGAGAGAAGCGGCTGTCCCTCATCCCCAAGTCACTTTCCAAGATGGTAACGCCGAAGCCACAGGATTAGCTAATGAAAGTGTTGATCTCATCATTGCTTGTCAGGCTTTCCATTGGTTTGATCCTGAACCGAGTTTGCAAGAGTTTCATCGGATTCTGAAACCTAAAGGACGATTGGCTTTAATGTGGAATGATTGGGATGAATCGGATCAGTTTACAGCTACCTATCGCCAGCTAATTCGAGAAGCCTCAGGAAGGGCAGATGTCCATCATCAGCATGAACAAAATCTACCTCTGATTGAAGAAAGTGAACTCTTTGGGACATTACGTCATCACCGTTTTCCTTATCATCAAGTTTTAGATTGGCAAAGTTTACAGGGACGCGCCTTAAGTTTGTCTTATACGCCTCAAACAGGGGAAGCCCATGAGCAATTGATGGCAGACTTGCAGTTACTCCATGAACAGTGGAAAGGAGAGCGCGATCGCGTAGCAGTTTTGTACTATACAAATGTTTACATCACGGAAAAAGTATGACCGAAAGCATCCGAGAGCAGTTCAATTTTGGCCCCTATCCTCGTATTCCTTTTGAACAGTCCCCCCAATCTGATCCCACAGTTTTATGGACTCATAATTTAGTGACACCCTTCTATCTGCGCGATCGACAAGTGATTAATCCTGCTGACAAGGTGATACTCGATGTCGGTTGTGGCACAGGTTATGGCACATTGGCGCTTGCCCAAGCCAATCCTGAAGCAAAGGTAATAGGGATTGATCTCTCGGAAGAGTCGATTCAATGGGCGCGATCGCGCGTTGCCACTCACCACCGAGAGGACATTCAATTGCAAGTAATGGACTTACAATCCGTTTCTCGCCTCGGACTGACCTTTGATTATATTAATTGTGATGAGGTGTTTTATCTGTCTGATACCCCAGTTGCTGATTTTGAGGCACTCATGGCGGTGCTAAAACCAGATGGCATCATTCGGGCTAATTTTCACAGTGCTTACCAACGGGCTGATGTGTATCGTGGACAAACTGCTTTCCAAAAGTTAGGCTTATTTGATCACAATCCTGAAGCAGAAGAAATTAACACTGTGCAAGCAGTGATGAAATCTCTGAAGTCTTCAGTTAACCTTAAGTCTCGCACTTGGAAATCTGAGTATGAACAGCCTGATGCTACTGAAAATATTTTAATGAATTATCTTTTTCAGCGCGATCGCGGTTGTACGCTTTCTGATGTCTTCAGCTATCTGGAACAATCAGAATTAGAATTAATCAAGATGGTGAACTGGCATCAATGGCATTTATGGGACTTATTTAAAAACCCTGAGTCTTTCCCACCAGAAGTTGCCCAATTATTCTCAGAAGTTTCAGAAACCCAAAGATTAGAATTATTTGAACTGTTTCACCCCGTCCATCGGTTGTTAGACTTTTGGTGTAGCCGCCCTCAAACTGAAAAACCTCGTCCTATTTCCCAATGGCGGGTAGAGGATTGGGCTAAACAATGGTCAAAATTGCAAGTCTATCTCCATCCCCAACTCCGCACAGAAGAATTTCGAGAGGCTTGTATCAATAGTATTCGCTCCCAAAAACCCCTAGCACTAACTAACTATCTCAACCCGTATCTTAATTATCCTGTAGTTGTTGATACTTCCACTCTGAATTGCTTACTACCCTTAATTGAAAATAGTCCTCAATCTTTACACAGCCTATTAAAACGTTGGTTAGAACTTTCTCCTCGTGATCCCATCTCTCTTGAACCGATTTTACCCGAACAAGCCCTTGCAGAACTCAAAAATATTCTCACTCGTTTAGAGGTATTTCTGTATGTTTTGGTGGCAGAAAGTTAATGATCATTGAGATTTTTTCTGCTGTCTTCGTCGTTGTTGTACTTGGCTTTTCAGAATTTTAAGACGATAGAGGTCAAGATCTTTTCGCCAACGGAGATGATGATTTTTTAGTTCTGCTCCATGCTCCTCTAGACATTTTAACCAACCCCTGCGATCGCGAATCGCTTTAAAATCATCTAATAATCCCCAATCTCGTTCTTGTTGAGTTAAGCGGGCAAATTTCTCATAAAGGGGATAATCAGAACTAACTAATTTATCCTTTTCGTGTAAAAGCGGTGGATTATTTTGATTATATTCAGTGTAATAAACATTTAAATCTCCTAAATTAATCTCCATTTTTGCTTTTAACGGCGGATGAGGATCTCTATCAAATTCGGGATAAGATAAATAAGCAATTTTCGGTTTTGCGAGATAAAACTGAATCACCGTAACATTTTCTAAGCGTCCAACAGTACGACTGGCACAAGCCTCATAAAGCCTTAATAAAGGATCTAATTCTTCTAGACTGCTAATATGAACAAGGAGACTTTTACTCAGTTTTAAGCCAATTTTGCTTTCTCGACATAACTGTTCAATGACTTCTTGATCACTTAAACTAAAAAGCATGGCTTCAGCTTCAGCGCAGGCTTGCTTAAAGGAACCAAAAAGCCCTTTGATATCTTGGCGTACAGTAGCCGAAAAGTCTTTAAATTTAGGACGATGCGTAAGTAAAGCAGTGGCTAAATAGAGTTTTAGTTCTTCGCTACGCTGTTGTGTGATCGCGTTCCAGTCTTCTTGGTTTGTCGCTTGTAAAATCACCTTAAAAGCCCTCCGTAATCCCCCTAATTCAGCTTTAATTTGGGATTCTTCAGGGAGTTCTCCTTTGGCGGGTAAACGTCCCCGTTCCGTCATAAAATCCATAAGGGGAGTTAATAAAGTCTGATAGTCTTCAAAGCGACGGACTCGTTTTTGTAAACGGGGAGTTTTGGCGTGAGAACGAAATCGACTGGCGCGAAATGTTTCCGCTTGTCTGGAATCTCGAAAGACTAAATAAACCCCTAAGCCAATGGGTAATGCATCAACCCCTAAAACTTGATCAATATAGGCTTTGAGTTCTTCTTGTTCGTAGTATTTTTGAAAGGTATTACGCCGCGTAATTACCCCATCCCCATAGGCTACTTGTCTGTTGCTAGAATCGTTAATTAGGACTTGCGCCGAAACAATTAAAACCCGACGCGTGAGTTTCCAAGCATTAATTAGGGCTTCTCGTCTTTCTTGAGTGTCTTCAATAACGTTAATGACATAACCCAAATTGACAATATCAGCTTCAACTAAGGGGGTGTCAGGAGAGTAATAGGGATCCCAGCCACGACTGTCATATCCTTTTTCTGCAATGCGTTCAATATCTCCCCCATATCCACAACCGTAGTCAAAGAAAGTGGTTCCTTCTGTAAATAATTCTGCTTCTAAAGCAACTCGAACCGGACGAGAGATTTGATGACGAACAATGGCTGCTTTGTGGCGTTCAATTTTGGGCTTTTTCTGGTGGGTGGCTTGATGAGAAATCACTTGATGACCTTGGATTTCTACAGCGCGATCGCGCAATTTTTGTTCCCATTCCCGTTGAGTTCCAATGTAGCGAGATTGAGTTAATAATCCGAGGGCTTTTTCTTGTTGAGTCAGTTGGACAAATGTTTGATAATAGGGATACTCTGGCGTGACAAAGGTTTCTTTGCGATGGAGAATGGGAGGGTTTACTGTATCGTGATAGCTACGATAACTCACCTCAAGGGTCACTAAGTTTACCTGTAAGCTAGCTTTTAGGGGAGGATGGGCAACGCGATCAAAGTCGGGATAAAATAGGTAAGAAATCTTCGGCTCACTAAAGCTGTACTTAATTAGGGTTGCCTCTGCAATGTCTTTTTCCACCACTGAGCGCGCCTTCTGTTCATAGGCTTGTAACGTTTCGCAAAGGGCAGGTAAGGCACTGACATGGACATAAAAGGCATTAGGAAGCTGTTTTCCCACTGAAGTTTCCCGAGATAATCTGATAAGTTCATTTAGCCAGGTTTCCTGATCCAATTGAGTCATATCTGATGAAATTAATAAGATGATTCCTGATGAGCTATTCCTTGATCCACCCTTTTAAATAGCTTATCGAAGTTGGTTACACAAGTAATTAATCATTCTTCCAGAAAAAATCGAGGCTTGTTATAGTAGTGACTCCGTTGTTATCTTGCCACTGCTATGACTGATTGGACTCCTTTTCAGCCTGTTCCCCATGCGAGCGCGATCGCGGCTTGTTTGAAACAAATCCCCTCCCATTGGAGTTTAACCCCTCTCTGGGAAAAACGTCCTTATCGCGAAGGATGGCAACAAGAACCCTTTATCCCCCACCAAGAGATTGCGAGGCTATTACAGGAGGGAGAACAACGGGTTAGTAAGCGCACTGGTCAACCCTATCATGCTTTTTGTTCGGGCTATGGGTTAAGATTAGGAGATCCCTCTGAGGGGCTGCTCGCTGTTGATATTGATGGCAGCAGCGCTGACCGATTATTAAAGGCTTTAGCCCAAGAGTCACTGCCAGAAACGGTAACTTGGACATCGGGAAAACCCGGTCGCCGCCAACTGCTTTATCAAATTCCTCAAGCCTATCGAGAGAGGTTACAGTCCTTTCGACGGAAAACCTTGACGGAATGGGAGACGGTGACAACCTGTGCAGGGGAATTACTGGAATTTCGTTATAATCAGCATCAATCAGTGTTACCGCCGTCCTTTCATCGGCAAACTGGGGAGTATCGGTGGTTGCTGTCGCCTGAAGACCAAGAAATCGCGATCGCGCCCACTTGGCTGTGTGAATTTCTAGACCCAACCTATTCTCCACAAGGCAAAACCAAATCTCCTGCTTCTGGAAGCGGGATACGCTCAATCTACACTGGAGTTACGGGGAATAGTCAATTAAGCCAAATTATTGATAAAGCAACCAGTCGCCTTAGCCTAGAAGAAATTTATCACTGGTCAGGACATCAATTTCAGGAAATCGGGGAAACATGGCGCGGTTATTGCCCAAGACATCAATCGCAAAGTGGAACGGCGTTTACCGTAAATCGTCACACAGGAGAATGGTATTGCTTTGGCTGTGAAGTGGGGGGCGGGGCGTTACAATATCGCCACTTTTTACAGGGGGGAAATGGACTCCCTAGAGGGAAAACCGTGCAGACGTTAGCCACCGAATTAGCCACGGAAGCAGGGTTAGATCCCCATCTCGCTACACCTCATCAAACCTATGAAGCAACCGAGATCATTAATCAACCTTATTTTAATTGGGAAACTCCCTCCGAAGGCACTCTCATGGCCGTTAAATCAAGGTTAGGCAGTGGGAAAACCACTTGGTTAGCGCAAGTTGTGGCGGAACTCAGAGACGAAGGCTGGTTAGCCCTCGGACATCGCAATTCCCTCTTACTCCAGTCTTCTCAGCGTTGGGGCTTTGTTCATCTCCAAACCGAACAAGCCTTTGATCTCATTAACGTTCCCAATTCCCAGCTTGCCCTATGTGTGGATAGTTTACACCATTTTTCTCCTGAAGCCTTTGCCGGTAAAAATATCATTCTTGATGAAGCTATAGCTGTGGTGACTCATCTTTTAACGGGCGACACGCTAAAACAGAAGCGAGACAAAATTCTCCAACGCTTTGGGGAAGCCCTTCAACAAGCAAAACGGATTTTTTGTTTAGATGGGATGTTAACAGATTGGTGTGTGGACTATCTTTATCAGTTAGCCGGACGCGATCGCCCTTTGATTAAAGTGGAAAATTGTTATCAAGGGACACCCTTACAAGTGAAGTTTCTCCAAGATACGTATGATGAAAAAGGAAACAAAAAACGCAGCGATCGCTCTGCCTTATTACAACAATTGTGGCTATCATCAAAGCCAGTTATCTGTACTGATAGTCAACTGGAAGCAGAAGCCTTAGATCAACTTTTAGCCGACACTGGAAAGCAGGGAATACGGATTGATTCTAAAACCATTTCCGAGCCTGAAATTCAAACCTTTCTCAAATCTCCTAATCAGTATATTACCACTCACTGCCCTGATTATTTAATTTATACCCCGGCTGCGGAGGCGGGAATTGATATTAGTCTCAAGAACTATTTTAGTGATCAATTTTGTCTCTTTTTTGGCGTTCTCCAAACCAATGCTCAATTACAAATGATGAGTCGGTTACGAGATGTGGATGTTACTCGCTGGCTTTGGTGTTCTCATTATGGGCAACTCAATAAGCAAACAGTTCAGTTTCAATTTCCAGAACCATTATTGGAAGCAATTCAATCGTTAATCTTAAAAACAGGAAATACGCTTTTAGCAGGTGACGATACTACAGCAGTGGTAGAAGAATTTATTAAAGAGGTGACAGATGCAACGCAAGATAATCATCATCAAACATTTTGTATTTTAAGAGCGATTCATAATCATCAACAGTCTTATCTTTGGGAATCTTTGTATCAAATTTTGCTTCAGGAAGGTCATGAAGTGGAATTAGTTACCTTAGATAGATCTTCCGATGCGAAACAACAGGAAAAAGAAGCAAAAGAGGCGATTAAATTAAAAAATGCAGAGACAATTTATCAAGGAAAAACACAACAGGGTAAACTTGAACAAGAATTACTAAAAAAACAACTTCCTAATATCGAAAAAAGTTCTATTTGGACACCCCATTTTATTAAAAAAGTTTTTTATGATGATCGCGATTTTATTACAAAACAAGAACGATTGTGGTTGATTTATCATCCCGAAATTGCTCAGGAGATGATGCAGTCTTTTTGGTATTCAGGAATTGAACCTAATTTAAGTTCAAAGGTGTATCAACAGTTATCTCTGATTCAAGGATTAATTAGCCTCAATTTACCTCCTTTATTAGCGTCTGAAAAATGTTGGACAAATCACTCTCCAGAATTACAACAGTTGCAACATAAAATTCAAGAAACTACTTTAGCTTCGACAGTAAAAGTAACAGCTAAACAAGCAACACCGATTCAGGTATTTCGTCACGTTTTACGGTTAGTTGGTGTTAAATTAACTCGTCAAAACGGGGGGTATTATATTCTGGGAAAACAATGGCAAGAACCTGAACGCTTGGCGGTTTTAGCTTGTTTAGATCGACGTTTCTCCCTCTTTAAAAAGGACTACCCTGCTGTTTCCACAAAATGGCGTTAGCAATGGGTTAATAACTCTTGGTGCATAAAAGCGCGATCGCGCTGCGATTGAATTTGATCAGGGGTTAAAGCCTCTCCATTGGCATAATGTTCGATCCAAGCCTTAGTAATGACTTTGGGATCATCAGGAATCTCTCCCATCTCCCATCCTGGCATTTCCCACTCACTCATGAGTTCCTTAATTTTGGGATCATAACTCAGGGCAAAACAGCGACACTCTTCCGAAGCTGCAAGAATTAAACTGTGATAGCGCATTCCAATTGCCATTTCTACGCCACGAAATAGCGTTTTTAAGCGAGTGGGAGATTCATTTTTAATCACGGCTTTCGGTTGCGGAATTTGATCTGCTATCGCTTCTGCTATCGGGTGATCTTTCGGTTGAAAGGGAACCAGTAAAATGCAAGTATCGGTGGCTTTTTGTAAGGAAATTAGGGCAGTGGTTAAGTCTCTAATTTTTCCTGTGGTGAGTTGAGGGTGTTCTCGTAAAGTAACGGCAATACGGGGAGCTGGTAATTTCCATAATTCGGGGAAAGGTTCTCGATCTAACGCCCAAACGGGATCAGGGGCAATGAGAGGCGATAATCCCCAATTACTTAATAACTCTGCTGAAGCGCGATCGCGCACACTAATGCTATCACATCCCATTAAGGCTTTGCGAGTAATCCAGCGAGACAAGGGAAACCGTAGTGGGCCCACCCCTTGCGCCCATGCGATACTTTTTAAGCCTCGTTGTTGCGCTAGCGCCATTAATCCCCCATAATAAATCGGGTTACGGAAACTGGTAGCATCTTGCATTAAACTTCCCCCTCCCCAAATAAAGAGATCTCCCTGCTTTAGCGCGTCTAAAATGGAAAAAGCGGAACGATTGGGAAGTGCCTCGACTTGTAACTGTTCCCGAGTTTGTTGGGGATTACCTGATAAGACTAATGGTTTAATGTGAGAGGGAAGCATGGCAAGTAAACTCATTAACAGTGCGTCATCACCAACATTATTTTGTCCGTAATAGCCACAGATAATTGCTTTTTGAGTAACTGATGTTTTTGGCATAGACGAGTCGTTAAAATTGATTCAAAGCCGATCTTGGATGGATAAGAGAGAAAATGACGACACGCACTGATACCCTGTGGGAACAATTTTTAAGCCCGATTTTTAGTCACCTCATTGACCAAGAACAACTGAAGCAGTTAAAAGATAGTATTAATTGGGAACAAGAGCGCGATCGTCTTGCTAACTCTAATCTAGAATATCCGAATTACTACCAATCGCAAAACTTTCATGGTATTTCTGGGGGATATCTTACCCCTGACGCAGCTGTTAGCTATGATCCCATTACCCAATACTTCGTTCCTCCCAATGAAACATGGGTGCGAGAAGATGCGATTAAATTGGTACAAGGAGAACCCAGACGCATTTTAGATTTAGGCTGTGGTACCGGATCAACCACCGTTTTACTGCAAGAAAAGTTCCCAAACGCCCAAGTCATTGGTTTAGATTTATCGCCGTATATGCTGATTATGGCGCAACGGAAAGCAAAAGGGCTTCCGATTCAATGGTGTCATGGTAAAGCAGAAGATACAGGGTTACAGGGAGAAAGTTTTGATCTCGTTACCGCCTCCCTTCTTTTCCATGAAACTCCTGTAACTATCAGTAAAGCGATTCTGCGAGAGTCTTTTCGGTTACTCAAAGGCGGCGGACAATTTTTATTGCTTGACGGTAATCAAAATACCTTGCGTTTTGCTGATTGGTTGACTAATATCTTTGAAGAGCCTTATATCCAAGAGTATGCCCAAGAAAATGTGGAGACTTGGTTAGAAAACGCGGGATTTGAAGCAACTGCAACCCATACCATTTGGGGAGTTCATCAAGCCAATGTCGGCATTAAACCGCTTCCAGTATCCTCTCCTGCTACGGTAAGGGAAGAAACAAACGAGGATATACCTGTAAACCCTGCACCAGCTTAAAGATGAGTTTAAAAGCAGTCTTATTTGATTTTAATGGCGTAATTATTAATGATGAGTCTCTTCATCAAGAATTAATTGAAGAGATTTTATTGGGAGAAAATTTACGTCCTGATGCCAAAGAACATAATGAGGTATGCTTAGGACGCAGCGATCGCGCTTGTTTAGCTAGTATTTTAGAGCGTCGTGGTCGCGTTGTCACCCAAGAGTATCTCGAACAACTGTTAGAGAAAAAAGCCACAAAATATCGTCAAACTTTAGAAGCCCAAGAAGAGTTACCTATTTATCCCGGAATTGAATCCTTTATCCGTGATTTATGGGGGAGTGGTTTAATATTAGCCCTTGTCACTGGGGCACGACGACAGGATGTAGAATACATTTTAGAACGGCTGAAAATTAGTAATGCCTTTGCTGTGATTATTACCAGTGATGACATTACAGCCAGTAAGCCTGATCCTGAAGGGTATCTCACGGCGGTTGAAAAATTAAACCAGCAATATGCAGATTTAAACTTAAAGCCAGAAAACTGTCTGGTGATCGAAGATACTCCCAGTGGAATTGAAGCAGCGAAACGAGCGCAAATGCAGGTGGTAGGCGTTGCTAATACTTATCCCTTCCACATGATTCAACGCCAAGCAGATTGGAGTGTTGATTATTTGCAAGAATTAGAAATCGAACGAGTCAAACAACACTTTGCAGATGTTACCATAGAAAGCTGATCGGGGAATTAGCTCAGTTGGTAGAGCGCTGCGATCGCACCGCAGAGGTCAGGGGTTCGAGTCCCCTATTCTCCATTTAATAATTAGGGTTTGTTGAAAAAAGCGCGATCGCGCAAATTACTCAACCAACGCTAGTTTTAATGGGAGACACCGCTTCTAGTATTAGTAAAGAAGGATGGGGATGATGCTAAACCTTATCAAGAAAAAGAGGTCAAACAACCGATCAAACTCATTAAACAACAGTCTGGAGAAGAAAAATGAATGATCTTAGATATCAAATGCTCATTGTTTGGTCAGAAGAAGACAACTGTTATCTTGTTCATCTTCCCAATTTTCCTGAACAAACTTATCGAACTCACGGAAACAGCTACGAAGAAGCCGCTAAAAATGGTCAAGAAGTGTTAGAACTTTTACTTGAGGAAGATGATTTGCTTATGGTATAGGTCACTCTTAATCGCTTTATTATAAAATAATTTACAAATTCTCGATCATTAATCCCCCATTAGTGAAAAATAGTTATCATTGATGGTCAAATCAAGTAAGGGGAGATAATTAGTATGTCTGAATTTCGGTGTGTTAAATGCGGTTCTGATAATATCCAAATTGTACGCGGTATATTTGAAAGTGGAACAGAAGCTGAATATAAAGAAAAAAATGACTTTACTAAAAATCCAACTATTAGTGAATTATTAACAGAAAATAAAAATGTAGTTATTAAGTCACAAACCCGTTTGGCAGAAAGATTAGGTGAAATTTATGTCAAAGAACCTAGAGACACTGAATTAAATGATTTTATAAATTTAGAAATTTATGGTGCGAAAAGAAATAAAAAAAGCGAATTAGACACAAAAATAAAAACACTTGAAGAAGAACTAGAAAATATTGAGAAATTAAAAGAAAAAGTAAAAAAACAACAGGAAATAATACCGGCTCCTTTATTAGCTTTATTTTATATTTTATTATTTTTTGGTTTGCTATATTATGTGACTTCGTTAGGAGAAAATATTGGTGGTTTGTTGGGCGTTATTGTTTTTATAATATTATTAATAGTAGGCTCTTTTTTGATAGCCTTTTTCATGGCATTATATATAGACAGCGAAAGAAAAAAAAGAAAAAAGACAAATGACGAAAAAAAATTAGAGAAAATAAAGGCTGAAGGAAGAGAAAAGAAAATAAATGATGAAATAGATAGATTAAAAATAGAAATAGAAAACATAGATGAGGAAATAGCAGAAATAGAAAAAGAAGCAAAAATAAAACAAGATAAATTTAAGCGAACATCCCGAGAAGAAATAAAAAGGCAAAACAAAGAAAAAGAGAAAATTTGGTCTAATCTTTTTTATTGCCATCGTTGTGATACAGTAATGGATTTAGATCATGGTGTTTATGATCAACCTGAAAATATCAATAACTTAGTTGACAAAATATACAAAGATGTTAGTGATTTGTAATTTAAAAAAAACAATAATGAATGTGGCTCGTATTTTTAACGCTATAAGTATAGTAGAAAAAATCACAGCTTATCTTGGGGTGGTTGAATCAATAGACAAAAAAATTGACAAATTAGGAAAGGCAAAACTTGATTCTGGTATAAGAGCATTAAAACAAGCAAAAAATGCACCAGAACAAGAAAGACCTAATCTAGTTCGTGAAGCTAGAAGTAAATTTAATGAAGCAATAACTATTGAAGAACAAGAAAGACTAGCATTTGCTTACTTAGGTCTTGCTTTTTGTCATAATTATTTTGACGATCATTTTAACTGTAAAGATGCTTTAACCCAAATACTTGATATTGATGACTCTTATAAAAAAGAAAAAGTTTTAATTGGGGGATTAAAAACAGCGAATTTAGTGAATGTGGGATTTTATCTTTTTGGTAATCCCTTAATTGAGAAACTAGAGCAGGAACTACATGAAAGAGAACGTCAACTAAAACAACTAAAGTCATTAATACATGAATACTTAAAAACAACAGGTTAATTAAGTCAAGCAAGTAAGGATTTGGCTTGTGTATTTGTGTTAATGCGTTAATGCGCTTCTAGTAATATAGACAATAATCTACTAATTCTATCTTCTCCTCAATATCTCGAAACCCTTGTGATTTTTTGTTGTCTTCTTGAGATAGAAACGGTGATAAGATTAAGCCACTGTTGGCATCCAAGTGATACATTTTTGTAACTGCTGTTGCATGGTTTCAGGATCAGCATGATAGCGTCGCCCATGTCCGGGTAATACCCACTCAAAAGAATAGTGAGTTAACTTTTCCATAGACTGTTGTAATTCTTCCCATGAGTACCAACAAACGCGACGGAAAGCAATTAGCTGTTGTAAGGAATCAGACCAAGCAAGGTGATCTCCTGTAAAGAGAAATTTATTGCGATAGAGTAATACTGTGTGTCCTTTGGTATGCCCAGGTACGGGAATAATTTTTAAGTCAGGCGCAAGGGAGATCGGATCATTCCCAGTGAGTTTAATTTCTACATCTTCGGTGTCGGCGGTAATTTCATCTTCATGTAAAGCGCGATCGCAGTGAAAATGTTCCTGAAACTTACGATGATCGGCCACATCATCTTGGTGCGTCAAATACATTAAATCCACGCCGCCCATTTTCTCTAATTGTTTTACTAATGGCGGCGCAAATCGAGGAGAATCCACTAAAATATTCCCTTCTCGGCGTTGAATTAAATAACTGGTTGCACCAAAAGAGGATTCTGCATGATAGCCACAATGATAAATTTCTTCTGTAATAGGAAGGGGGAAACTTTCTTGGGCTTTTTTAATATCTTTTGGTTTCTCTTTCGTCCCAATTGAAGCGGTGGGACAGGCTAAGAGGGCTTGCAAAGATTGTAACCTTTCTGCTTCGGTTTGGGGTTGATGATAAACTGCTGACTGTCCATCTTGACGATTAAAAACGGTGGGAGTCATCCAGCGACAAGTATCACAGTCAATACAACTACTATCGACAAAAAATTCTCCGGGGGTATTTTGAGGGCGTTTTTCCTGAAGGCTAGCCATGTTTTTCACCTGATCACCTGAGGTGGGTAGTTCCCACCTACTTGCGACGCTACTTATTTCGTAAGACGAGTTAGCACCTGATTAGAACGCTCAATAAATTGCTGCATTCCCTCAGCATCAAAGGCTTTTTGTGCCATTAATGCAAGATCATAAACGTGACGACACATCATTTTTGCTAACTCACTAGAGGAAGATTCACCAGTGCTACTTTGAATGATCCCTCCTTGATTTAGTTTAACAATATTTTGGATGAGGGGATGAGCCGTATTAACTACCAAAACGTGTTCTTCAGGGAACTGCATTGACTGTTGTTGAATTAAAGCCGTCATTTCCTGCATCCGTCGCATGGCTTCAGGTAAAAGTACCATCGCTGGCGGTGCATTATTGGGATCATCTCCTTTAATGGCTTGGGGTTTAACGTTAACTTTAGAATTATCGATCGCGCTTTCAAATAATTCCTTCACCACTTCATTACGGGTTTTATTGGTTTGCGGATCAACAATTTCTCCTGATTGATCATTATCCACTAAGGTATCATCTAACTCCGCATCAACCCGAGTAAATTGCAGGTTAGAATACTCTTGTTCTAAGAAAGGAATGAAGTAGTTATTGTCAATAAATGAGTCCATAAAGAGGACTTCCATCCCTTGTTTTTTATAAAGGTCAACATAAGTGCTTTGGGTGGAAGGATCAGTACAGTAGAAAACCCGATTCTCATGTTTCTCTTTATTCCGTTCCAGATAATCTTTTAAGGTAGTGTAATAATAGCCATTATCATCAGTGGCGTTTGTGGTGGGAGTCGCATCTTGCCAAGCATCTCCTGATTCACTTTGTACCTCTACTTGTGGCGTATTATCACCTAAATCGGCTGTGGTACGGAAGATAATTAAGTCTTCAACTTGTTTTTTGAATTTCTCATCTCGCAATGCGCCATACTTGACAAAAGTGCCTAAATCTTCCCAACTTTGGATATATTTCTTGGGATTATCTTCATAAAGAGATTTCAAGCGATCGCCGATTTTTTTGGCAATATAATTAGCAATTTGGCGAACAGTACGATTAGCGGTTAAAGCACTTCGAGAAACATTTAGGGGAATATCAGGGCTATCAATGACACCGCGTAGAGGGAGTAAAAATTCAGGAATGATTTCCTCACAATTATCACTGACAAAAACTTGATTACAGAAGAGTTTAATATGTCCGCGACTAACATCCACATCAGGCTTTAATTTGGGGAAATAAAGGATGCCACTGAGTAAAAAGGGATAATCAGTGTTTAAGTGAACCCAGAGTAAGGGTTCTTCTTGATAGGGATATAAATAACGATAAAATTCGAGATAATCTTCGTCGGTTAAATCCTGTGGAGATTCTTTCCAAATAGCACGCTGGCGGTTAATGGTTTCCCCATCGAGTTTGATGGGAACAGGCATAAAGTCGCAGTAGGTTTTAACTAATTGTCGAATCCGTTGTTGTTCTGCGTATTCTTTTTCTTCGTCTAAAAGGGTAACGGTAATCGTTGTGCCACGAGTTTTACGATCTGATTCTTCTAACTGAAATTCGGGGGAACCATCACAACTCCAATGAACTGCTTGCGACCCTTCTTTATAAGATAGGGTATCAATTTCTACTTTTTCAGCCACCATGAAACAGGAATAAAATCCCAGTCCAAAATGACCGATTAATTGGTTCTCTTGATTTTGATATTTTTTGATAAAATCTTCAGCACTAGAAAAAGCAACCTGGTTAATATATTTTTTGATTTCCTCGGCAGTCATGCCAATGCCATTATCAGAAACCGAGATTTGTTTTTTGCCCTGATCGAGATGAATGTTAATTTCGGGTTCACCAATATCACCATTTAATTCTCCCGATAAGGATGCCATTTTGAGCTTACTAATCGCATCCACCGCATTAGAAATTAATTCCCGTAAGAAGATTTCATGATTAGTATAGAGTGACTTTTTAATAATAGGAAAAATATTTTCACTATGAATCGTAATTTTTCCTTGTTCTAATACGGTCATAAACTGTCCTCCGATTTGAGTCTAGGTATCCTGTGAAAATTATGCGCGATCGCGCTGTCACTTCAAATCCCAAATTTCCGTGCTTATCGCATTCGGGTTTCCCTACTTTAATGGAACCCCTTGAAAATCAGACAATCCACTTAGAGGAAACTAAAAAGGAAAAATTGTATTAGTGGTGCATATCATGGTCATGGCTGTCCATCTCTCCTGAGGAATCATCATCCTCTTCTCCTATGTTGAGTTCAATGACAGTCATATTAACTTGCCCTGCACTTACTAATCCCATTGTGACTTGACCAATGGAAAGGATGCCCATAGAGACTAAACCGAGTGAAAAAACTCCCATGGGAATTAAGCCAATGGAAATTAAACCGTGGGGAATTGCTCCTATGGAAATTAAGCCATGAGGGGAAATCCCAATACAAAAGATACCATCATGGGGGGCAACGCCAAAATTAACGAGTTTTTGCTTTTTGAGAGAGGACTTCATTACTTATAATATGTTACTTCTAGAATAAACGCTCTAAACCATATTTCTGAGTCGGTCGCTTTGTCAAAAGACAGGCTGTCGAACTTTAATTTTTCCTCCCGAATGAAGCAATTAACTCCTAGTCTCTCAACTCATCCTTGGCAACAAACGTTTGAGTTAATTAAAAATCCGATCCAGTTTTTTAAGAAGTATCAAGCCCTTTATGGTGATACCTTTGCCACTAAAATTTTAGGAAGAAAGTCTCCTCCAGTTTATTTTATGGGTGATCCCAAGGCAGTGGAAACAATTTTTACTGCTCCCCCAGATATATTTGAATTAGGAAGGGTTGCCCATGTTTTTCGTCCGTTTGCTGGTGATAAGTCCATTATTATGCTTAATGGCGAGGAACATTTACGTCAGCGGAAGTTATTAATACCACCGTTGTCTGGAAAACGGATGCACTTTTATCAAGAAGTAATTTGTGAGCTAACCCGAGAAGAGTTCCAAAAGATTCCCCATAAAAAACCTTTTGCAATTCGGAGATTAATGGCTGATATTACCTTAAAAGTCATTTTACGAATAGTTTTTGGCTTAAAAGCAGGGAAACGTTCAGAACAATTACAGCAATTAATTACTGAAGTTTTAGAAGCAATCACGAATCCTTTGTATTCTACTTTATTTTTCTTTCCTCAATTACAGATTGATTTAGGTAACTATAGTCCTTGGGGAAATTTTATTAGAAAACAAAGCGCGATCGATGAATTAATTTATGCAGAAATTCAGGAACGCCGAGGGCAAGATTATTCTCAAGCAACAGATATTTTAAGTTTACTCTTATCCGCAGAAGATGAGTCTGGGAAGAAAATGAGTGATCAAGAGTTAAGGGATCAATTAATTACCTTACTATTTTTAGGTCACGAAACCACGGCTTCTTCTTTGGCTTGGATGTTTTATTGGGTCTATTCCTTGCCACCAGTGTGGGAACAACTGAAAACAGAGTTCGTCACTTTAGAGAATAACCCTGATCCAGAATCCTTAATTAAGTTACCCTATCTGGATGCCATTTGCAAAGAGACACTGAGACTGTATCCTATTGCCTTAATTTCTCAGCCACGAGTGGTCAAGGAAACAATTATGATTAATGGTGTGTCATATAATCCAGAATCAATTTTAGTGCCTTGTATCTACTTAGCGCATCATCGTGAAGCAATCTTTCCGAATTCCGATCAATTTTTACCAGAAAGATTTTTAGAGAATCAATTTACTGCTTATGAATACTTTCCATTTGGTGGCGGCAATAGAGCTTGTATCGGAGCAGCTTTTTCACTCTATGAAATGAAGTTAGTATTTGGGACAATTTTCGCAAATTTAGATTTAGAGTTATTTGCCCATAAAACTGTTAAACCAGTACGAAGAGGAATTACAATTGTGCCTTCAGAGGAAATTCATTTCATTAAAAATTCATGATTTGTCCAGAAAAATCAATTTGAGAGGGTAGGTTGTTCCTTAACAAGTGACAGTAAACAAAGTATCACTAAAACCTCTGTGCAAATTGATAAAAATCGTCAGAATGAATTAAGATGCTAATAAACAAGAGTTCAGGAAATTAGTCGAGAGAATTATGAAATCATTACTACGTTGGAGCGTTCGTTTAGGAGTTGTTAGCAGTGCTGTCGCTGGTTTCTTGGTGAGTATGGTTCCTAATAGTATCGCCCTTCCCCAAGAACAAATTGTTCAAAAACTACAGCAAGTTCCTGTGTTTACAGTTGCTGATGAAAATGGTTCCCCGTTAGTGGCTTCGGGAGATGATGATAGTCAGGTAACTGGTGTATTTATGAGTCAGCAAGATGCTCAAGATTTTGTTGGTCGTTTACAAGAAGAAAATCCTGAGTTAGGTGAACAGGTGCAAGTGGTTGCTCTTTCTTTGGGAGAAATTTATCAATTAGAACAACAAAATCAGCAAAATGGTGAGGGATTAAACTTTGCTTATGTTCCTACAGAGGAACAAGTCAATTCAGCAGTTTCTCTTTTAGAACAACAAGGGCAACAAGTGGAGGATTTTCAAGGGGTTCCATTATTTATTGCTCGTAGTAGTCAAGATGAGGGATATTTAACAGTTGAACAAAATGGGCAACAAATTATTCCTCTATTCTTTGAAAAACAACAGCTTCGAGGAATGATTGAGCAGTTTGAACAAAGTCAACCAGAACAAGCCAACTCAGTTGAGATTGACGTGATTTCTTTGCAAGGGATGGTACAAACTTTAGAACAAGAAGATGATCCCCAATTAGAACAAGTGGAATTAGTTCCCTCGCAGGAGTCTTTAGAGTTTATTCAGTCAGTTCAACAGCAACAACAACAACAACAGTAATGATGGTTTCTGGTCTAGAATTAGCTCATTGGCGACAAAAAAGTCGTGAGGTTGCCGTAGCACACTCCATTTCTCCGCAAGAAGTGGATTGGCTGTTACAGGCTTGGGCTGGATTAACGCCTTTGAGTTTACGACTGGAAACTTATAAAAAGCGTTCTGAAATCCCCCTAAAAGGGGCTTGGGATGAGTTAAGGCAACTTTGGGAAAAACGCTTACAACAGCGTATTCCTGTACAGTATTTGGTAGGAGAAACCCCTTGGCGAGATTTGCAGTTAAAAGTTTCTCCAGCGGTGCTGATTCCGCGACCAGAAACAGAAATGATTGTGGAAATTGCCCTCGATCGCGCTCAGGATTCTTTTAAAGCAGGACATTGGGTAGATTTAGGAACGGGAAGTGGCGCGATCGCGCTTTCACTTGCCCAAGCCCTTCCTGAAGGGACTATTCATGCTGTGGATCAAAGTTCTGAAGCCCTTAGTATTGCCCAAGAAAATGCCCGTCATTTAGGGCTAACGAATAACCTTGAGTTTCATTTGGGATCATGGTTTTCCCCTTTAAACTCTGTTCAGGGCAAGATCACTGTTATGGTATCCAATCCTCCCTATATTCCCACAGCAACCCTTTCCCAACTGCAACCAGAAGTGGCTCAACATGAGCCGAAAATTGCTTTAGACGGGGGAAATGATGGGTTAGATGCAATTCGTCATTTAATAACTACTGCTCCTCAATTCCTGCAAAATGACGGGTTGTGGGTAATAGAAATGGGGGCTGATCAAGGGGAACTGGTTAAGGAGTTACTAACCCAAAATAGTAATTATGAAAATATAGAGATTATTAAAGACCTAGCTGGACTCCCACGCTTTGCGGTTGCTTGTGTGAGAAAGTAGCCATCGTACTATCATGGATGATGGCTAGTTGTCTTTTCACCTAATATGGATAATACAAATTCCCCTTCCCCTGATCAACTAACAGAATTACAAGAGAAACTATTTTCAGAATCTCTGAAGAAACAACTCCCGATTATTTCAGAACTGGCAAGTTTCGGCGAGGTAGGATTAGAGGTTTTAAGGCAGTTTTTAGAGCAAGAGAGCGCATCACCCACTCCCGCAGTAGGGGAAGCATATATTGAGCTTTATCAGGCAAATTCCCCAAAATTTAATCAATTTTTAGCGGATAAGTTTCCCCAAGGAGTGGTTCCCCTAAAAAGTGAGCGCAATATTGATTATTCTCCGTTACAAGAAGCCTTGGTTAAGCGGGAATTTCAAGAAGCAGATCGCCTCACCTTGCTTAAGCGTTGTGAGTTGGCTGGAGAACAAGCCATGCAACGGAAATGGATTTACTTCACTGAGGTGGAGAACTTTCCCAGTACCGACTTAAAAACTATGGATCAGTTGTGGTATGTTTACTCGCAAGGGAAGTTTGGCTTCTCTGTACAACGAAAACTATGGCTGTCTCTTGGTAAAGACTTCCCCAAACTCTGGGAAAAAATTGCTTGGAAAAAAGGAAATCTTTGGACACGCTATCCCAATGAGTTTATCTGGGATTTAAGCGCACCAGTAGGACATTTGCCTCTGTCTAACCAATTACGAGGAGTGCGTGAGTTTGCCTCTCTTCTCTCTCATCCAGCTTGGCAAGAGTAATTTTTTATAGTGCTATGATCGCGCAATCAGAACCGAAAATCTATTCCCCAGAGGCGTATTTGGAGTTGGAAACGGCTTCAGAGGAACGCCATGAGTACATTAATGGGGAAATTAGACCAATGGCAGGGGGAACACCGAATCATAATGAACTTGCTAGCATTCTCAATGGGCTACTGCGATTAAGTTTGCGAGGGCAACCTTATAGCATTTTTGTTGCCGATCAACGGCTGTGGATTCCAGAATTTAATATTTACACTTATCCTGATGTGATGGTGATCCAACGTCCTGTTACTCTCCAGCAAGGGCGAAATGATACAGTTACCAATCCGTTAATGATTGCAGAAATTCTTTCTCAATCTACTAGAAGCTATGATAAAGACGAAAAATTTACGGCTTATCGGAGCATTCCTACATTTGAAGAATATTTATTAATTGATCAGTATCAGTTAAAAGTAGAAAGATATTCTAAGTTTAATCAAAAACAGTGGCTATTCTCAGAATATACTGAAGCTACTGATAAAATTGTTTTGTCCTCTCTTCTCTTTGAAATGCAATTAGGGGATTTGTATTCCGAGTTAGAGCTTTAAAAATTGATAATGATGAGTTCTCAAGTTTCTAGTTGGCGTGGTGGTAGTTTTGTTTACCGTTTGATTGGGTTATTTCACCCTTGGCGTGAGGGGAGTTATCTCTTGCAATGGGCAGAACCGATTGGGGTGCTATTGGTAGCGTTAGTCTTGCTTTTAGCGCCATTAGTTTCAACCACTTTAGTTGGAGTTTTATTAATTGCAGGGGGGGCTTATTGGGGATTATTAACTCTCAGCGATCGCGATATTATTGCGATTACCCCGATTCACATTCTAGTCTTTTTTTATTGGGGGGCAGCAACTATCTCAGTGGCTTTTTCCCCAGTTACGGAAGCAGCGTTTCAAGGTTGGATTCGGCTAACATTATATTTAGTTTGGTTTGCCCTTTGTGCGAGAGTATTGCGTTCTCCGGCATTGAGAAATTGGACAATTACAGCGTTTTTATTAACCTCGCTTTTAGTCAGTGTTTATGGGATTCGGCAACAAATTTTTGGGGTTGATCACCTAGCAACTTGGAATGATCCTGATTCCGTTTTAGCCGAGTCAACCCGAGTTTATAGTTATTTAGGGAATCCTAATTTATTAGCAGGATATTTAATTAGCGCGATCGCGCTTTCTTTAGCGGCCTTTTGGGTTTGGCGAACTTGGATACAAAAAGGATTAGCTGTGACAGCCATTATCGTTAATACCAGTTGCTTATACTTTACAGGTTCTCGTGGCGGTTGGGTTGCGTTAGTGGGATTAGCTGTAGCATTTTTAGTCTTAATGTACTATTGGTACCGACAAAATTTACCCCCATTTTGGCGCACTTGGTTATTACCCATTGTCTTTATCATTTTGGGAGGGCTGGCATTTGCTGCTGTTACATTTGTCGAACCCCTACGCTTGCGAGTGATGAGTATTTTTGCAGGAAGAGATGATAGTAGTAACAATTTCCGTTTAACGGTTTGGTTTTCTGTAATTGATATGATTCGGGATTATCCTTGGTTAGGCATCGGTCCGGGCAATAATGCTTTTAATCAAGTTTATCCCCTTTATCAGCGTCCTAACTTTAATGCCTTAAGTGCGTATTCTGTTTTCTTAGAAACTTTAGTGGAAACAGGAATAATTGGCTTTACTGCCTTTATAGGAATTTTGGTAAGTCTTGCTTATGAAGGGTGGCGAAAATTGAGTTGCTTAAAAGCGTTAAACCATCGAGAAGGATTATGGTTAATTGGGGCAATTAGCGCGATCGTGGGAATGTTAACTCATGGCTTAGTGGATACAGTGTGGTATCGTCCAGCAATTAGTACTGTTTGGTGGTTAATGGTTGCCATTGTTGCCAGTTATTACCCTCAAGTTGAAGCCGCCAAAAAGAAAGAATCGGCATGAATGTTGTTACAGCTATAGTGATTCCACATAAAAAACAGCAGCTTAAAAGTAGTGGGAGCATCTTGCTCGCTAGTAGCAGCCAAGATGGCTGCACTACGGAACTGCATTGGAACAACTATAACGGTGAAAGGTTGAGTAATATCTTTGTTACCTCATGATCTATTCTTCCATTAACTCCCGAATTTCTGGATTATATAGCCGTAAATAATTCCAATAATTACTAAAAACTGCTTCTACATACCCTTTTGTCTCTGGAAAGGGAATCTGTCTGACAAATTCATCCTCATCCTCTAACCCAAACCGATCAATCCAATTCGTAACATTTCCTGAGCCAGCATTATAGCTTGCCATAGCTAACATCGAATTATTGTTATGTTGTCGATGGGTAAAGGCTAAGTACCAAGTGCCTAACTGAATGTTCTGATCAGGATCAGTTAAAGAATAATCATTTAAGTTAATTTGCTCGGCTACCCATTCCCCTGTAGTAGGCATTAACTGCATTAATCCTCTCGCCCCAACAACTGAACCAATATCTTTTTCAAAACGGGATTCTTGACGGATTAAACTAATGGTTAATAAGGGATTTACTTCTCTTTCCTCTGACCATTGGATAATACTATCATTGTAGGGAAACGGAAATAGATAATGCCAATAAATCTCTTCTTCCCGAAGACTTTGCCACTTTTCAAGATCCTTTTCATCATCGCGATCGCGCAACGAGGTGATTTGATTAATGCCTTGTAAATATTCCCCTTGTCTTTGTTGTAAAGCTCCCTTCGTAAATTGTTCTGCTATAGATAAGGAGGACTGATTACCGATCTCACCTTGCCATAAACGCCAAGCCACCTCATCTTGCCCTAATTGATAGAGCTCCTTAAAAGCATCGGATCCCGCAGGAAGTCTTGCCCGTGAGTTAGGTTTGATCACTTCTGGTTCTAAATTACGAACATTGCTAAAATCTCCCACAGGCAGCCCTAAATGAACAGCAGAACGCCACGCATAATACGAGGTAGGAAATTGAGATAGGGTATCTTCCCAAGCAGTATTTGCCGCCTCCATATCTCCCTGTTGCTGTAACCATTTTCCCACCCAAAAGCTAGCTTTCGGGGCATTAGAATGACTGGGATTTTCTCGGGTGATCGCTTCTCCCCAATTAATTGCTTCACTTAAGTTCCCTTCATCAGCTTCCTCTTCCGCCATTTCCCAACGATATTCGGCAACCTGGTTAGAATCAGAATAATCTTCTAAGAGGATTTGTCTCGCCTCTTGGGCGGCTTGAGATTCTCCTGCTGCTTCGAGCAAATTTGCCTTGCTAATCAGTGCATTAGGGGCTTGTTTTGGAAACTCATTGATCACTTCCTCTAAGTAGGATAAGGCTTCTTCACGGGAAACCATACTAGCAAGATTGCGTAATCCTAAGCCAGTTTCCTCCGCTTCAGGAAAGCGGCTACTCAGTTGCTGATAGATGTCTTTGGCACTCTCAGTTTCACCACTAACTTGTAAGCCTCTAGCATGGCGATACATATTTCTTGGCGTTTCTGGGGCATTAGCATAGGCTTCGGCAGCTTTTTGATACTCCCAAGTATCCCAATACCCCTCTGCAATTACTTCCCAATCTTCAGGGGTGAGCTGTTCTTCGTACTCTTCTACTGCGCGATCGCGCCCTTTGGCTCTTTCTTCTCCTTCTGGGGCATGATAAAGCAACGTCCGTAAGAGTGCTAAAGGTTGCTCTGGATTCTCTTCGAGACGTTGTAAGATAATCTCATGACTGTGAGGATGATAAGGAAACTCACTGATTAAATCATCCCAGTGTTGGGAGTCATACGCCCCCAAGTGATACATTGCCTCTGCCGCGACAGAAGAATCCCTTGCAATTAAATTTGACCAAATCTCCCTAGCTTGCTCGCTTTCATCTTTTAAATCATAGGCTTCAGCACGTTTTAATAAAATCTGATCTTGAAGTACCTCATACTCTTGTTCTAACTCATTAAGATAGTCAAGAGCAGTTTCAGGTTGATTTGCGTCTATTGCATTAACTGCTAATAAGTAACGAGCGCGATAAGGATCAAGTCCGTTTCCTGTTTCAGCAATTACCTCTAATTTACTGAGCTTTTCTTCTTCAGAAAGAGTAATTAGAGAAAAGACTTCAGAAGTGACTTCAGGTTCGCTTTCTAAGTCTTCTAAAATCTCTTGGGGAGGGGAAATATCTACTCGATCCTGCAAAGCCCAAATTGCCCCTACTCCTAGTAAAGCAAGAGCCACTAGCCCCCAAGTTGTTCGGCGCGATCGCGCATCCATACCTGACATCCTTAATTGCGTCAACTATTAATTTAAGGCATCTTTAAGGGCTGTACGAGCGGCAAGATGATTCCGAGTTGAGCCTAAAATTTCCGCTTCTCGTTCCAATCGTGCTTGAGTATCCTGCATTTCTAACAGACTTTGCTGCTCTGAAGCAACTCCATACAAATTACTAGCTACCCAGAACGATAACTCTCGCGGAAGATCAGGGACATCATCTGGGAGTTCAATTTTTTGATCAGTTAATTTGGCTGATAACTTTACCACATCCTTAAGTAGTGCTTCTACATCACTAGCTAAAGGACGTAAATCAGTTTCAGGATCTTCATCTTCAATCCACTCAACTAAGCCCACACGATAAGGCTTTTCTCGTACCCAATCTAGCAAACGAAATCGCTGTTGTCCTAGAGTTAGCACTTTCATCCGATCATCTGGGAGACGTTGAAATTGGGAAATTTCTGCACAACACCCTACCGAAGCAATTTCCCCTTTGACGGGATCGAACATTAACACACCAAAGCGACGATCACTTTCTAAAATTGTATTCATCATCATCCGATAACGAAACTCAAAGATGTGGAGAGGAAGGGGACGACCTGGGAATAATACGACATCAGGTAATGGAAAAAGGGGAAGTTCTCGTACAGCCATAGAGGTTGAAGATACCATTGTGTGTGATTAGAGCTTAATAATCTTAGTAAAGGGCTTTTTTCTAAATTCTAACGAATCCAAACCTGAGAACACTGCTTTAACCCATGCTAAAAAAAATGCTCAACAGGTTTAAATATCCCTGCTGAGGCAAATTCTCTGTGATCAAAATTGATCAAAAAGACACTAATAAATGACCATCCTCTAGAAACTTGGCACCGGTAACGGGTTGTCCTCTCAGGGGAGGAGGTAGGGGAATATTACGCCTTTGATCTCCAGCATCAATGGTAATTTCTTGTTGATGTTTCGGTTGACTCAATTTTACTTGTTGCTTGCTAAACCCTGGGAGAAAGACTTTTACCGTGCGCTGGTTACGATCAATCTCAACTGTTGGTGGTGCTTGAGAGATCGTCCCTAACAGGTCTGGTAATGCATTGCCTAAAGCCATCCATTCTCCAGGATCAATGGGGGGCAAAGATGTAATTGGCAAGGGGGTAAATTCTTCGTTAACCACCTCTCGCACGGTAGTTTCTTGGTTGAGTAACACCCCTGCTACCCTTAACCCACTCTGTTGGGCACTTCCCCAAAGGAATTTTGCGGTTTTCAACGCATAAGGATCATCTGTTGTTACCAAATAGGCTGCCACTTTCCCTTGTTCTAAAGCGGTTTTTCCCCGTTCCAGCATTTGATTAGCTTCACTAGCGTTGGGGTTATCAGTGAGGTCTTCTGCTGTCCAGGTCACATTTAAAACCGCATTGCTAATGGGTTGAATAAAGGGAGAAATGGTTTTTCCTAAGTCAGAGTTTAAGAATAAATCCCGAAAGCGACGGATATACCAACTGAGATGTTCAGGAATAGCAAACATCCGTAATGTGGTCAAATCCCCAGCTCCATCAAAAATAATGACATCATAGTTACCACTTTCGTAATACTCGCGAAGGGCATTGAGGGCAAGGGCTTGATCCATCCCTGGTAACACTGCTAACTCTTGACCATAGACATTACCCAACAGGGGAAAACGTACATATTGGGCTTCTAACTTTTTCACTTCTTCCCAGCTTTGTTCGAGAAGGGCAGTAGCTCGAATATTTACCGCCCAAAAGTTACTGGATATGCTTGTGGGTTCTAAGCGAATGGGAGTTTCTAGCAGTAATTCTGTGGTGGGGTCTTGGGTAGTAAGAAGAACTCGTTTACCTGCTTGTGAGAGTTGGTAAGCGGTTGCCAGCGCGATCGCGCTTCGACCACTTCCCCCTTTTCCGAGAAACGTTAAAATCATTACCAATTATTTATTTGCTGGTTCAACTGTTTTTAGTTCATCTTCAAAAAACCAACTGCTGCTGTTATCTTCAAAGGTAACAACGGCTCCGACACCGCTACCATCAGTCATCTTAAAGTCCTCGACTGTCCCCACTTTTCCTAATTTGTCCATAATGTCATTTGAAACGCGATCGCGTAGCCGACAGACTTTTACTTTTTGTCCAATTTCTACCATCATTCAGTATCTCCAATCAAATTTTCCTTCCACAGTATATCGAATCTCTTGAATAATTGATACTCTTAATTGTCCAGTTATATCCTCTTTGTAAGACAGTAGTTAACCCCTACTACTAGTCCACCAGTTTTGTAAGGGTTAACATTGAGGCAAAAAAAAGGTCTTATCTAGATGAACTGTTAACTTCACGAGCAAATTCAATAAATTCACTCATATTAGCACCCGGACGGCGGCGACTCACTGTTGCTTTCGGGATTAAATAAGTAGGTGCAAAAGTTTCTCCCGTAAGCTGATTGCTTTCAGGCTTACCATTACTTTGAGCCGATACAGGTTGCTGTGGAGTGCTAGAAGTAGGCTGAGCAGAAGAAGGTTGCGTTTGAGTTTTGCTGGTTTCTTCCGTTTTTGGCTCGGCTTTTGGTTTTTCTGCTGGTTCAGCTTTTTGTTCAGTTTTTTGAGTATTTTCCTCTTGTGAGCTGTTTTGGGCTTCGCTTTCGTCTAATTCAATGTAATAGTTATTTTTGCCACTAAACAGATTTTTGATGATGCCAACCATCGATGACTCCTAAAATTTTTATTAATGATCTATCACTGTATCACTGTTTACATAATAACAATCATTCATCCCTCCATTTTAAATCGAGGGATGAATGATACATTGGAGCTTTAGCTCCCTGTGTCCTCTTTTGATTCTGGAAATTCTAATGTATCAATCCAATCTTCCACTAAATGGGTCATTGTTTTCCGTTTATATCTAGCATATAACCTTAATTTTGAACTCTAGATGTTTCAATACGAAGGCTTAATCTTTGTTTTTGGATGGAATAAAGGTCAGCGTCAGGGGATCAACATAGGACATCAGAATAATCAAAACTTCGTTCAGATCCCCACAGCTAAGTTGAAAAATCGGATTCAACAATTAGCAGAGGAACACGGAATCTTGAGTTCGTTGAAACTGAAGAATCTTATACCTCAAAAGCCTCGTTCTTAGACCGTGATTTGCTACCGAAATTCGGTGAAAACCCCGAAAGGTGGCAGGTGTCAGGCAAACGAGTAACGAGAGGATGCTATCAAGATTCATTCATGAGAATTGTCAATGCTGATGCCCAAGCGGCGGCAAACATTCTGAGAAAAGTAGAGATACAGCTAGGCTTAGTCTTAGCCAAGGTCAGTAGAGCAGTTTTGAGCCTGCCCCAGAGATTTTATCTTTGGAACTCCAAACGAAAAACGCGAAGCATTACGGCTTTAGGAGGGGCTGTGTGCTGAATTCATTTCAGCACCCTGTGAGGGCTTAGTTTGGAGGTTTCCTCAAAACGTAAGAAGCCCGAACCGAAGGAAAGCCCCGTACTAATGCGAAGCAACGTTTGGAATCCACGTCGATTTATCACGTGGAGAGTTCAATAGGATATCTGAAGACGACAACACAATGAGTTGAGCCTCTTCTGCCTAAAGGCGAGAAGATTCCCTTGTAGACTCTTATCTAGATTTAACTCTTAGAGTTAAATCCCCGACAGACCGCCGTTACAGGGCTGTTTGGTCACGGTCGCTCCAACCGCAGACCCTTACATCTTAACACAGAACGCCATAAATGGCGGGGTTTTAAACCCGTGATTTTACGATAAAGAAAATTTACTGATTAATTGTTTCAAAATGGAAAAAATGTGTTATCCTAGCAAAGGTGTTTAAGAAAAATACATTCCTCGCGGATGTGGTGGAATTGGTAGACACGCACGCTTGAGGGGCGTGTGGCTTACGCCTTGCGAGTTCGAGTCTCGCCATCCGCATTATTTTGTGGCTTCTGAATGAGATGTTTCTAGAAGCCACATTTTTTGTAGGAACAGTTATCATAGGAATAGGTATTAAGTTTTGTAAAATCCTTGCATTGGCATTTTGAACTGGCAACCCACTCCAACTGTAGAAACAAATTGGTACGCTTTAAAACCACTCTGGGAAGGGGGAGAAGAAGTGGTGAAAACTGGACTTCCCCATCGCCAACTACCTCCAGCATGGCAAATTTTATTGTTAGGAGATGGCTCTCCCACCCGTCATCTCAGACTATTAACCCAAGAACCCATTGAGGTAGATGTTATTGATATGTCGTCAATTGGCAATCAACGCGATCGCGCTCCAGAAGACATTACCGCAGTTCCTACTCCTCGACTACGCCGTCAAGTGTGGTTACGCACTGCATCGGGGCAACGATTAGCCTATGCGGTGTCATGGTGGGATGCCCAAGAAGTAGATGAGTATCTGCAAAATCGATCATTGCCGATTTGGGATAACTTATCGCAATTACATACTGAACTTTATCGCGATATTCAAGGCATTTATTACGGGCACTCCTATGAACTAGAAACGGCTTTTCAAGAAAAGGGGCCCTTCTGGGGAAGACATTACTTATTTTGGCATAGTGGTCAGCCCTTAACTTTGATCTACGAAGTTTTCTCCCCTTATCTCAAGCGCTATCTAGGAGAGAATCGGCAACTTCTTGAAGACTCAGACAATTCGCGGATCTCTTAAAATTGCTTGTGTCAGAGCAATTAAAGATAAACGTAGCTGAGAAATAAGGGGATAACCGCTTTGCTTGCGGTCAAAAATTGGACAGTGACGATGAAACTGATCAAAAGCGTGAGCTAAGGATAATGCTAATTTCTCATTAGATTGCCCTGATGAGACTCTTTCCAATTCATCAACCGTTGCAATTAGTTGTGCAAGAAATTGCCAATCTGCTTTGGTTAATAAATTTTGATTCGAGAAAGATGGAATTTTACACAGTTTAGGATTCTCAGAAATTAGATTTTCTGAAATTCCTAGATGTAAAATAGAAGAACAACGCCTTTGAATATACTCAGCAAAAGAATTAGGCGGACTGATAAAAAGCGGAAAGCTGTCTGGAGAAATCTGTTTTAAATTTTCTTCTAACCATTGCTCAACGGCGGTTGCAGTCAGTTTAAAATCAATCCAAGCTGGGGGAGTCACTTGAACTTGGATCAAGTTGGGGTCAAGCTGTTTTTTTAAGGAGGTGTACAGTTGCTGTGCTAAATTTAATGGGGAATCAGTATATTTCCCAGCTAAAGCTAGCGCGATCGCGCTTCGATAATTGATTGGATTTTTTTGTAATTTTAATTTACAAAGATATTGCTCTAAATCATATCTTTCAAACGACTTTAATGATAGCTTAACTTGTTCTCTCAATAACAACTCAATAGCGACCCATCCTTGTGATTCTCTTGACGAGCTTATTCCTTTGAATGTATATTTCGATACTTGCATGATTAATGTTAATTTAGAAAAACCAATGCAATCTTCTTCCTCTCTTGATAACACTCGTCCTCTACTTTTATGGCAAAGAATTATTGACTGGGCGCAAGATCATTATCGCGAAAGAACATTTCTGAAAGATCAGCGCATTCCAGCTCGCCCAGGTTTACTATATTTAGTACAACGGGGAGTGATTCGTTTAGCAGGGGTTTCCAAAGAAACTACCAGCAAACAAAAATTAATTTCTGAAGAAGGAGAAACCTTTTTAGGGTTTATTGGTTCTGGTCAGCCCTTTGAAATTGTTGCTCAATCTCCTTATGCGCTACAAGCCTATGCTCATATAGATGATACTTCTGTAATCTGGCTATATTGGCAAGATCTTGATAACTGGCCCCATTTTCGTTGGGAAATTTTAGAAGCCTTTCGCGCTCAACATCAACGAAAATTAATTTGGTTAAGCACTCTCGGACAACGACAAACCATTGATCGCTTATTGGGGTTCATCACCCTACTAGTAGAGGAACATGGCGAACCCATTGAACAGGGGTATTATTTACCTTTTCCTTTAACTCATGCCCAAATCGGCAGTGCCATTGGCTCAACCAGAGTAACTGTGACTCGTCTTATGGGGAAACTGAAACAAAAAGGCATGATCCTAACAGTGGGAGATAATTTGATCTGTTTACCTCATTCTCCTGAACCAATTACGGGAAGTGAGTAACACTATAATAGACAACAGTGCCGGATCATTTTACCGCCCATTATGAGTTTTAATTTTCGCTTTGGAATTGCTAGTGATCTTCATATTGCACTGGAACAAACCATCTTCCATCACTCGAAACGGTTTCATTTAGCTGAAGTTAGTATTCCTGCTTTTAAGGAAGTCATCGCTCACTTAAAAACCCTTGATCTTGACTTTTTATTGCTTCCTGGAGACTTAACCCAGGATGGCGAACCTGAAAATCATCAATGGTTATCAGACTATTTGCAAACCCTTCCTTTCCCTGTTTACGTTATTCCGGGTAACCATGATATTCCCACCCTATCTGGAGAAAATCCAGGGAAAAATCCTGCAATTCCATCTCATATTTTTCCCGAATATTATCCTCATTGTGGTTATAACAATACAGACCAACATTACTATACCTGTGAACTTCAGCCAGGAGTACAGCTAGTAGCCCTCAACTCTAATATTTTTGACAATGATGGAAAACAGCTTGGCCGCTTAGATGACAAACAACTATTATGGCTGGAAACATTATTACCAAAATTAGAAAATAAACTGGTTTTGGTGATGATTCATCATAACGTAATTGAGCATTTCCCAGGGCAAGCAACTTATCCGCTTTCCCGTCGCTATATGTTAGATAACGCAGATTCATTAAAAACCTTACTGCATCGTTATGGGATAAATTTAATGTTTACGGGGCATCTTCATGTGCAAGATATTGCTAAAGAAGGGGATTTATATGAAGTGACAACAGGCTCTTTAGTCAGTTATCCTCATCCTTATCGAGTCATTGAAATTGAAGGAAAATCCTGCAATAATTGGGAAGTGAATATTGAATCTCATTGGGTAAAAACTTTACCAGGTTGGGATGATTTGTTGCATTTTTCACGAGAATGGATGGCAAATCGCGCTGATCCTTTTATTGGTAGATTATTAACTAATCCGCCACTTAATTTATCGGAACAAGAAGCCAGCCAATTAATGCCTGAGTTAAAATATTTATGGGCAGATATCGCTCAGGGTGATGCTGTTTTCTCTTTTCCTAATTTACCACCAAAAGTTAGAGAGTTTTTTGAACAATTTAGCGAAGAAGATAAGCTCAAGCGAGATCAGATTAGTGATAATCAGACAAGGTTCAGCTTAAAAAACTGAGGTTTCAATATTAGGCAATAGGCAATAACAAATAACTATAGCAATATGATGTCATTTGTAAAAAGTAGCTTAACTTACGTAGGCTGAAAGCCGTGCCGAAGGCTTCCCCCCTAACCCCCCTTAATAAGGGGGGAATTAAAGGGGGGATCAAATGCAGGAATTTACAACTGATTTAGGATTGCTATAACACTTTTCCTTGAAGTAGAAGTCTGTTGAGCCTCTTCTGCCTAAAGGCGAGAAGATTCCCTTATAGACTCTTATCTAGATTTAACTCTTAGAGTTAAATCCCCGACAGACCGCCGTTACAGGGCTGTTTGGTCACGGTCGCTCCAACCGCAGACACATACATCTTAACACAGAACGCCATAAATGGCGGGGTTTTGAACCCGTGATTTTACGATAATATAAGATTATAGGTTCGCGATAATAAGAACTAATAAAGTGTGATGTCTTTTGCCAACTCTCAGTTACTGACGGGAGTTCTAGATCAGTTAAATCATGATCTCGTATCTCAAGAAAAAGCTGGTCTCAGTTCGATTGAGGTGCTTATTTTACAGGGAGTTTGGGAAGATAAAAATTATCAAGAAATTGCAAAAGAATCGGGATATAGTACAGGCTATTTAACTAATGTTGTTGCCCCAAAATTATGGCAACGCTTAAGTAAAATTACGGAAAAACGTATTACTAAAAAAACTTGTCGCCAACTTTTACAAACCTATCAACTACAGTTTAATCACTTATCTGAACCGCTAATTTTAGAAACAGATAATGTTAAAAAATCAGTTTATTATCCTAGTGGCGCAGTTCCTTTGGAGTCTAAATTTTATGTGAGACGCTCTCCCATTGAAGAGGAAACAGTTACGGAAATTCAAAAGCCAGGGGCATTAGTACGAATTAAAGCGCCACAAGAGATGGGAAAAACGTCACTGTTGATTAGAATTTTGAAGCAGGGAGAACGATTAGGCTACTATACGGCAAAACTAGATTTACAACAAGCTGATCCAGAAATTTTGGGTAACTTGAAAGGATTTTTACGGTGGATTTGTGCTAACCTCAGCTATCAGCTTCATCTTCCCAATCAAATTAATGAATATTGGGATGAAGATATTGGGAATAGTGTCAGTTGCAGTTTATATCTTCATTATTTACTAGAACAGCTAGAAGCCCCTGTGATTATTGGTTTTGATGAAGTGAATCAGATTTTTGAGTATCCGACAATAGCCAAAAGTTTTTTACCGCTACTGCGATCATGGCATGAAGAAGCAAAAGAAACCCCTATCTGGCAAAAGTTACGGCTGGTGATTACCCATTCCACCGAAGTGTATGTGCCACTACAAATGAATCATTCCCCTTTTACTAATGTGGGGTTACCCATTGAACTGCCAAAGTTCAACGGAGAACAAGTACAACAGCTGGCAACTTATTATGATTTATCTTGGGATGAGGAGCAAGTACAACAGCTAATGTCGATCATTGATGGACATCCAGCACTCACTCATCTGACGTTTTATCATTTACATCAAAAAAATATTACTTTACCTGAACTTTTAGAAAATGCTACCCATTTTAGTGGCATCTATGGACAACATTTACAACGCCATCAAGCTAAGTTACAAGAACAACCAGAATTAGCAGAGGCTTGTTATCAAATAATGAACGCAGATGAACCCGTTGCAGTAGAACCGATTCTTGCTTATAAACTTTATAGCATGGGGTTAATTGACCTAGAGCGCGATCGCGCTTACCCCAGACTCCCCCTCTACCGACAATATTTTCGACAAAAACAAGCATGAGGTAACCTGAAAACAAGCATTTCGTCTTTAGTCCCAGACTCAAGGTGATTCAAGGGGATTGCACAGCTAGCCATTCGCGCAATTCTCTGAAACGATAAAACAATAACGCAATTAATTAGAAGACCTTGCAAAAGCTCTTGTTCTCACTCTAATCATATCACCATTATCTAGCTCTGAACGGATAACAATTTCTGCTTGTCTTCCACTACCAGGATCTAAGCAAATGTAAAATCCTTCTGACGCATCCAAGGTGTTAGCTTGGGCGCAAAAACCTGAAAGGTCGTCTTCGTCTGCTTCAGTAATTAAGTCAATTAAAAGTTCCCTCTCTTCATCACCCTCACGACGATAAATCACTTGATCTTGTAGCAAAGTCTCATCTGAGTTATCAATGCTGTATGTAATATCGTCCCCTTCTGGAATATTTAATTGAAAAATCCAAGTTTCATCTGATCCTGAAGGTGGATCCTCTAGATTTTCTGTTTCTATCTCGTTGTTTATTCTTATATCACTAGCTCTTTTGATATCCTCCGAAATATAATTTAGAGCGCGGTTACCTTGTCTGCGTCTCAAAGTTTCCTGTTCTGAGCGAGCATTAGCTTGTAAAATTGTGTTTAAGCCCACTCCAGTTCCAGTTACTAAAACTGCTGTGATAATAACAGCAACTAATAGCTCAATAAGGGTAAATCCAGAAGTTTTTTGAGATAAATTGCAAAGAATTTTTCGGTAAAATGGCTGATTTTTCATGGTTGTACACATGCTCCATTTCCATTGTTTATAACTCCTTGTCGAATAATACCTAAAGGACTGAATACTCTCAGACATAGATCTTCAGGGACATCTTCACTAGAAAAGGTAATCGTATAATTCTCTTCCTTTTCCTCGCCATCCTCATCTACTAATACACCTCGAAGGTTAAACCTAATTGGTGTGTCACCATCAGTATCAATTCCTACGTTTATAAGCTCTGGTAATGTTCTTGTTGAAATACAGGAGCTAATCGTATTATTGGTAATATCAACATCGCACTCCTCACTACGGCGAATCGCTTCTTCTTGCGCTTGTATTAATGCCCCTTTAACTTCACTAACACTTTGGTTTAATTGGTTTCGCCGATACCAGACCAGAAAGTTGGGAGCAGAAATGGCGGCTAAAATACCAACAATGAATAAAACAATCGTAATTTCAAGGAGATTAAATCCTTGGTTATTTTTAGTCATCAAAGGCGACATCAGGAACTACCTCTGTGTTAACTGCAGCAACAATATCATTTTCACTTACCGAGCTTGGGGGAGATCCATTGTTGTTACCTAAAACAGCAATATATCTTAATTCTAAGGTATTGTCATCATGGCTTGTATATCTAAACAGCCAAACCTCTCTTCCACTATCATTATCTCCAAGAAATTGTCTGGAGTTACCGCCATTAATCAAATAAAAATCCTCGTCGCCCCACCGTACCTCTTCCTCGTCATTAGAAGGCGATATGAATTCTATATATGTTTCTAAATCCTCTCCGCAACTATCATCATCCCTACAATTTGGGCTAATGTCAAGATCTGGAATGTCTTCAGTAGCGTTAAACTGTTCCTCTGTACCTAAAAATCTTGCCTCTTCAACATTTTCTTGAATCCATGCGGTTGCTCCTGATTTTTCTGCGGATCGCACCCGAAAAACAGTTGAAATAACAAGGGCTTGCATTGCTGTTAAGGTGAAAGTGGTGATAAGAATAATCCCAACTAACACTTCTAGCAAAGTGAAGCCTTGTGCTGAGTTTTTGTAACCAGCTAGTAAATATTTTATGAATATGAAGTTTTTCATGCACTTCCCTCTTCTGTCTTTATCTCAATTAATTACTTGTATCACTGATCTATCTACGTTGCCATTGTCGAGGGGCACTAGAACGAATGATCTTTAGACCGGCGTTACTAATAGAATTGTCTTCAAATGCTTGATCTATATCTTCTGGTACGTTGATAACTGCGCCTGGGGCATTACTACCTTCAGACCACTTATTAACCCAAATGGCACCAGTTACAACACAGCTGCCACCTTGGCCGCCTCCTCCTCCTCTAATTCCTGCAGTAGCAGTGGGCGCATAAATAAAGCCTTCAAAACAAGGAGTTCCATTAAATCTTATATCCTGTGATTCCCCTCCCGCAGGATTACCATAGATGCGAAACCGACCTGGTTGAGTACTAGTATTGGTAATATTCGAGTTACCAGAGAGAGTCAGCATATCTTCGCCAGTGAGATGGAGGTAAACTCTAGAATTAAAATTTTGATAGGATTTGTTAGACTCTTGTGATACATCGTCACAAGATTTTGCGTAAATCTGTTGATCGCTTCCATCAGTGGCTAGACAAACTTCATCTGTATAAACTTCTAGGCTATCTCCTCCCTTTAGACTTAAGCTATCACCTTCATAGTGAAAAGTAATAAAACCTTCATCTAGTTCCAGATTAAAATTATCCTCAATTTTGCAATCTGAATCAGTCCTGGGATAATTTGCACCACAACCATTGTCACCGTTACTAGACCCAGACCCGGAATCTTGACCTTGACCTTGACCTTATGCAACTACATTTTGATGCTCGTAATTTAAGGCACTACTCAATAATAAGGTAATTAATATTACGATTAATTTAGAAAAGAGTTTTTTATCAAATTTGAAGGAATTGACTAATTTTTCAAAATATTTTGGGTTAATCATAATGTGTAATTTCCTTTAAGTCTATTAAATTACTGTGAACAAGTCAGTGCTAAAAATCAAACGGTTATAACTCATTGGCATTTTCAGGGGGGGGTACTTCTGGCAAATTAAGTTCACCTAAAAAAATACTTCCATCAATTATGCTATTTTGGCTAGCTCTAACAGCGTTTCTTGCTGCATTTTGTCCATCACTTGAACTCGGGTCATTACAGTATGCTTCTAAATCATCTCCAGACAAAGTGCAGTCTTGACACAAAACATTAGCTAATAATGTTCCATCAACAACGTCTCTAACATCAAGATGACGGAGGTTAACATTCTCTATTCCGACTAAACCTCCAAAACTATCATCTAAAGCTTCTTCCAAGACATCTACAACTAACTTAATTTCTTGTTTTGCCTCTCCTACTTTTCCTTGAACTCGTAATCTTCCTTCTTCAGCATTTTCATCGTATTGGTAATCAATAATTTGATAACGTCCTTGATTATTAACTTCCCCTTCCATAATTTCATCAATCTTATCAGGTAATAGACAAGGATTGTTCGTTTGGTCTGGATTCTCCCAATCGTCAATATCTAGTGTTAGCAATTCGGAATTATTTGGTTGATTAAGTGAGGCAAGAGTTCTAGTAGCCCCTGTTTCTGCTGTGGCTAACGCTTGAGCGGTCTGTTCTTCTAAAGTGGAACGAATTTGATCATCACTGGAGCGACCAATCATCGTTAAGCCAACAACGGTCATAATTAGCCCTAAGCCGATCATCATCGGTAGAACAAATCCTTGATGATTCTTATTATGAGAATGCTGTAAGGCTTTAATTAGGAAACGCTTATAACCTTGCATGATTGGTTACCCCATGTAATTGCTTGAATAAATATTTAGTTGTAATATAGCATATTTTTTTGTGAATAAGCCCTTTAGTTGAAGTGATCTTAACAGTATCATTGGCTCTACCTGAAAAGAATAATTATTATTTATTCAGAGAATATTTTTTACGAGAAATTTCTTAAATTGCTTTTAAATCCTCCTTTGTTGTTTGTAAACCAATGACTAATGACTAATGACTCAGTTTGTCCCTCAACAGGCTAAGAAGCACTATAATAGACTTTTATTTTTTCGCTTCCTTTTTAGAAGATTTTTCTTCTTGTTCTGGTTCTTTAACAAATTGCTTTCTCAATTTTTCTAATTGCCGATTTGCAATTTTATTTTCAGGATCATAGTTAAGGGTTTCTTCATAGGTTTCAATGGCTTGAGCAATTAATTTTTTCTGGCGGTAAGAGTTGGCAAGGTTATTTAAAGCAATCACGTAATCAGGATATAGTTTAATTGCTTCTTTATATTGGCGAATTGCTAAATCATATTGTTCTTGGGCAAAATACGCATAACCCATAGCGTTATAGATTAAAGCTCGATTTTCATCTTCAATGTCTTTGAATTTAAGAGCTTGTTGTAAAATGCGAGTAGCTTGCACATATAATTTTTTATTTAGGTAGAGACTGCCTAATTCATAATAATCTTTTGCTGTAGCCTCTTCATTTTTAAGTTTTTTCTGTAATTGGGTAATTCGGTTTTCTTTTTTACGAGTCTTTAAAACCTGACGGAATACAAAAAAACTTGCTACCGCCAGAATGATTACGAGCATTAATAAGTATAAAAAGGGAAGATTATCTTGCATAGTTAATGATCTTATTTTTCTTGGCTAGCTACTGATTAGCAAAACCGTATCATTTTAAGGGTTTAATTAAAAATTGTACATTAAGATATTCCTCTTTTATCCAACTGCTTTCAAATTCTGATTTTCCGTTGGCTAAAATGGCGCAATTTCGTAGAATTATTTAAGACAGAAATAGAATACTATTTTGCCATTGTCCAGTAGGGAAAGCCTTGACTAGGACTGAGTTTAACTCCTGTAATCTCATTTTGAGCAAATACATGGTTTTTGACTTGCCAGAGGGGAATATAAGGCACATCTGTGGCAATAATTTCTTGGATTTCTGCAAATTGTTCTTGACGGGTTTCAGGATCTTGTTCTTGTCGTTGCAGGGTTACCAGTTCATTGAGTCGCTCATTATAATAAAAAGACCCCTGAGAGGCAGCACCTCCTTCTTCACAACCTGTTTCTTCTGATCCCTCTCCACAACTGACAAACGGGTGAATATAATTATCAGGATCAATAAAATCAGGATGCCAATCTACTAAAGAAATGGGATAAAGCCCTTCTCTGACACTACTAAAGAAGGTTCCATCATCATTTCCCTGAGGTTCAAACTGCAACAAACCCTCTAAATGTTCCTCGGCATACTCTTGTAATCTGGAGGCAACTAAATGACGGTTATGAGAAGCCCCAGGATACCAAATCTCTACAGTTACGGGATCATCCTCAGAATAACCTGCTTCAGTGAGTAAGGCTTTTGCTTGCTCAATATTGCCATCCCCATACTGATTTTGAAAAGCGGGTTCATAAACTTCGACACTGGTGGGAATAAGACTATAAATTGGTTCAGCTTGCCCTTCTAGAGTGGTTTCCGTAAACAGATTACGATCAATCATAGACGCGATCGCGCGTCGCACTTGCGGATCATCTAAGGGTTCTTTTGTAACATTTAAAGCCATATAAACCACTGCCATGCCCGGACTTGACACCGCTTGCCATTTTCCTTCTGTTGCCTCTTCCACCAAATAGCGAATCTGATCCACATCAAGAGATTGGTAAGCCACATCAACTTCCCCATCCTGAAACGCCTCAAATAACTCAGTCGCTTCATTAGCATAAAATTGAATGTTTACCCCTGCATTTTCAGGAGTCTCCCCCCAATATTGCTCAAATGCTGTTAACTCTAGAGAGTCTTCTTCCCATTCTGTCAGTTGATAGGGGCCAGTTCCCACAAAAGTTTCCTCATTAAACTGATCTTTCCCAATTTCATAGGCGTTAGGGGAAACCGCTGCTGTTCCTGTAAAAGCGAGTAAAGCAGGAAAAGCTGAAAATGGGCTATCGAGTTCAATGGTTAATTCATAGTCTCCTGTCGCTTCTACCGAGTTGACAATATCTGCGAGTAGAAAAGAAGGTTGACCCTCATTTTCCATAAACCGCCTTAACGAAAATGCCATAGCTTCAGCATTAAAGGGGGTTTGATCATGAAAGACAACATCTTCTCGTAGGGGAATGGTATAAGTTAAGCCATCATCACTCACCTCTGGTAGGGCGGTTGCCAGTTGGGGTTTAAGTTCTGTACTATCTAATTCATAGGCAAAAAGACAGTCACTAAGATTATAGAGAATCCCTAGCCCTGCAATTTGATAACTATCGGCAGGATCAAGATGACTGGGTTTTTGAGTTGTACCGAGAGTAATTCGGCTTCTCTCTCCATTAAGCGTTTCTATCTCATTTTCCACAGCATCATTATCGCTAGCACAAGCAATAACGACGGTGGCACAAAGTAGAAATAGGCTGAGAAAGCGTCCCCAAGCCTGCCATTTTGGTTTTAAGTGATGAATCATGATCGTATAAAGAGGATGGGTGAATATTAATCTAATTCTCTCACTAAGGGGCTAACCATAATCATGTTTCTTTGTTCAGAAAATAACACCAATCCCACAGCCAAGAAGGGGTTAAAGTTGGTTTTCCGCTTGTTCAACACAGCGAACAAACATTTCTACTCCCATGCTTAAAGCAGTTTCATCAAAGTCAAAGCGAGGATGATGGTGGGGATAGTTTAATCCCAAGCTGGTATTAGCAGCCCCAAGAAAGAAGTAGCAACCCGGAACTTCTTGCAGGAAAAATGACATATCCTCCCCTCCCATGGTTTGACATTCAGGAACAACCCCAATAGGAGTTTCTACAACATTATTGGCAACCGAACGCACTAACTCAGTAATGCGAGGATTATTAATGACAGGGGGGTAAATTCGCCAATAGTTAAGGTTATAACTTGCTCCGTGGCTTTGACAAGTCCCTGCGATAATCTCTTCTACTCTCTGTCCGATATACCCTTCTAAGGCAGGATTAAAATAACGAACTGTTCCCGAAAGATAGGCGCTATCAGCAATAACATTCATCGCTGAACCTGCCTTAAATTCCCCAACTGTCACTACTGCTGAATCGGTGGGATCAATATTGCGGGCAACAATACTCTGCACTGCATTAACTACTTGACTTCCGACAACAATGGCATCTGTGGTTTGATGAGGCATTGCCCCATGCCCCCCTTTGCCTTGGATTTGGCATTGAAATAACTCCACTGCTGCCATTAAAGCGCCTTCTCTCACGCCAATGGTTCCTAAAGGCAAATTGTTCCAGAGGTGTAAGCCAATGATGGCATCCACATCAGGGTTTTTAAGTACCCCTTCTTCGATCATTGGTTTTGCCCCACCAGGCCTTTCTTCGGCAGGCTGAAAGATGATTTTGACCGTTCCTGTTAAATTTTCTCGATGTTGCCAAAGATAATAAGCTGTTCCAAGCGCGATCGCGGTATGTCCATCATGCCCACAAGCGTGCATAATTCCATCATGTTGGGAACGATAAGAAACCTCGTTTTCTTCATCAATAGGCAGGGCATCCATATCAGCACGAATCCCTAGCACCTTGCCTGGAGTTTTCCCTTCAATAATGGCGGCGACTCCTGTTTGGGCAATTTTAGTTTGATGAGGAATCCCCCATTCTTGCAGTTTGCTAATCACAAACTCAGAAGTCAGTTTTTCTTTAAAGGCAAGTTCTGGGCGTTGATGAATCCCTCTGCGCCATTTAACTAATTGTTCTTGTAAGTTTTGGATTTCAGGGCGAATCTTAGAAGTTTTAATGGGTTGAGCCGGAGAGACTGTCATAATGAGTTTTCTGAGAGCTACCAAAGATATTCTAATTCTAAGTTTGACGCAACTTGTGCGAGTTTTTCTAGATCGCTAGGATTCGATAAATAGGGAATGGTTCCTAAAATGGGGACTTGACAGAGGTTACTAATTAACTCAGAGGGAGTCCAGTTGTGTTGATTGTTTTCGGCTTCTGCACTGACACAGTTAAAAATTACTCCTTTAATCGAAACTTGATGTTGACGGGCAAGGGCTACATTGGCGACAGTCTGCGCGATCGCGCCTAATTTGACCGGAACAACTAAAATAATAGGAAGCTGCCAGGCGGCTGCAATATCGGCTACGGTCATTTCAAACGTAATTGGAGATCCCAATCCACCTAAAGCCTCTACCAACACCACCTCTTTTTGTGATTGTAAAGTAGTCAACCCCTCCCAAATTGTAGTAAGATTAACAGGTTGATTTTCTTTTTCTGCTGCCAAAGGGGGCGCAATGGGAGATTGATAAGAGACAGGGTTAATTAATGCTGTCTCTTGTTGCCACTGAAATAGTTGTTGATAAAGATGACTATCGCCAGGACTCCCAGTTTGAATTAGTTTCATAATTCCTAATTTCTCCCAAGCACAATATTTGTGCCAGTAGGCAGTTAAACTAAGAGTAACAACGGTTTTACCAATTTCTGTATCTGTGCCGGTGATTAAAAGTGTTGTCATGGTTTAAGATTAGACTTGAACTAACATTTTTGACTCGGTTTAGGGCAGGATTGAAACATTATTTCTTAATGTTATTTAAATCCCATTGTTAAAATTGGGATGATATGATTGCAATGAACTGAGGTTAAAGGGAAAGCCCGTGAGCCATTCTGCTACTTTAACGCTTCAATCTTCACTAAGCCAACTTCCTGACCAAAACCGTTTACGGATTTTTTCAGGATCTGCAAATGAGCCACTTGCCCAAGAAGTGGCCACTTATCTCGGTCTTCAACTAGGACCAATGGTAAGGAAACGGTTTGCAGACGGTGAGTTATATGTCCAAATTCAGGAATCTATTCGTGGCTGTGATGTTTATTTAGTCCAACCCTGTTGTCATCCGGTTAATGACAACTTAATGGAATTACTGATTATGATTGATGCGTGTCGGCGTGCTTCAGCTCGCCAAATTACCGCAGTCATTCCTTACTATAGTTATGCCCGCGCTGACCGTAAAACTGCAGGACGTGAGTCAATTACAGCCAAACTAGTGGCTAACCTAGTCACTCAAGCAGGAGCGAGTCGGGTTTTAGCAATGGACTTACACTCGGCACAAATTCAGGGATATTTTGATATTCCTTTGGATCATGTGTATGGATCTCCTGTATTAATTCAATATATAGCGAGTAAAGAATTATCTAATCTAGTGGTAGTATCTCCAGATGTAGGAGGGGTAGCTCGTGCTAGAGCATTTGCCAAAAAACTTAATGATGCTCCCTTAGCTATTATTGATAAACGTCGCCATAGCCATAATGAAGCAGAAGTTCTTAATTTAATTGGGGATGTTAAAGGAAAAACTGCTGTTATGGTTGATGATCTCATTGATACTGCTGGTACGATGCTAGAGGGCTCTCGTTTGCTCCGAGAAGAGGGAGCAGATCAAGTTTATGCTTGTGCTACTCATGCTGTGTTATCGGGACCTGCTAGAGAACGTCTATTTAGCGGTGATTTTGAAGAAGTGATTGTTAGCAATACAATTCCTGTGCCCGGACATGAAGATATTGAGCCGTTAACTATCTTATCTGTGGCCAATTTAATTGGAGAGGCAATTTCACGGATTCATGAAGAAAGTTCTGTTAGCAGTATGTTTCGATAGTGCCTTGCCATCCTTTGTATTTTAAGTTATACTAGCTAAGGCATTTAGCTAAGGCTCAGTAGCTCAGCGGTAGAGCAGGGGACTCATAAGCCCTTGGTCGTGTGTTCAAATCACACCTGAGCCATTTTTTACGGTTTCCAATATTGCCTAAATCTTCGGCTTGTTCCGTTGTATAGGCGTTGTTGCTGATTTATTTAAGTTAAGGTGAGAACTGAATTACCATTAACGGATCACCAATGGTAGTTACTTTCCACGTCGGGGAGTTGCTATAACGAGACGCAACAAGAAACGGAACATTTAAAGCTAACTGAGATATAACATATTTCGGGGGAACAAACCCACTAACATAAGGTTCATCCACTGCACCAACATAAGCATACACCCCATTATTTAACCAACGTCCAGCAATGGTATTAATATCATCAGGAGTGGTTGCAGAAAAACTATGAATCATGTGCATTGTCATGGGAATATTTAATTCAGGAATTTCTTTAACAGACGCATCACCATTACCAACAGCAAACTTCGCTTTTCCTCCTCGGGAATTAATAAAAGTGAGATCATAATCCCAAGATTGATTCGTGATCTCTTGCCAAGTTTCTTGACTGGCACTAGGATGTTCAATATGCTTAAATTTTAAGTCTTTTCTTTCTAAAATTGACAGGGCTTCTTGAAAGTGATACTCCTTCCAACTTTCAGTTTTGGGATAACTATCATAAAGAAGGGCGGTTTCTGTGGGTAAAAAAATCGCAGACATGGCTTGATAAACTGCTCGCTCAGGAGTACCATATATCCAGCCAGCGATCGCGTAGCGGCTACCGTCTTCATTTCGCCCTAAACCATCAGTCACTGCTAATAAATTGCCATCTTCAGGGCTTTGATATTTTACAGGAAGACTACGGGCTAAGGTGATTGTATCAATAGTATCTCCTAAAGTTTGATACTCATAGCCTGTGTTATGAACTAATTCATTAACTTGCTGATTCAATTGTTGCCAAGATTCAGGGTTTAAAGTTTGATTGACACCGCCAAAATACTCGTCTAAAAATAATAAAGGCTGACCGCGATCGGCTGCAAGGGCAACAGCGGCGACAGAAGCAGAATCATTGCTTGAAGTAATTACAACGCCAGGTGGCTTCCAGCCTAAATTTTCCCAAGTTTGGGATAAGGTTTCGGTTTCAGCTTCCCAAGCAGTTGCAACTGCTTTTCTCATAGTTTCTTCTCGGTTAAACGAGACTTCCGCAATAGAATATGAAATATCTAAATGTTTGCTACAGATAAAGCATTGAGAATAAAGTCCCATCCAGTGATCTGAGTAATCACTTGAGAACTTAATTTTGATAAGATTTTGGAAAGTCGCTTTCTTAAATCATCTAAATCGGGAAAGAATTCCCATTTCAAAGGTTTCTTAATTTCTTGCCATAATCGTTCAATGGGATTAACTTCTGGGGAATAAGGTGGTTGGAAAATTAAAATGACATTATCAGGAAGTTGTAACTCTAACCAAGTATGGCAACGACTGTTATCAACTTGTATTAAGTGTAAATCGTCAGGATATTCTTGAGCAAACCAGCTTAAATACTGCTCAAAGCAAAGACCATCAAGATGAGAAAATTCTCTGAAAAAATTCTCTCCCGTTCTCGGTTCCACTAAACCGTACAACCATAAATAATCAAACTTCCACTGTTTTTTTCCTGTCGGTTGAATTCCTTTACCTGTAATTTTTGTATCGTGAAGTGTGATTAACCCGATTCGAGATTCATCTTGGCACCAATATCTAATGTTTTGATATCGTTTAACCTTTTCTGAATTAGCTTCTAGTTGGGTTGTAACAATTTCACTTAGTTTTTTTTAAAAGCTTCCGGTGCTCCCAATTCCTGTTTGCTATGAACTGGACGTGGCACTTTCAGTTTTCCTTCTAAACCATAGCGGACTCGTTTATGAACAGCACTATAACTAATATCAATATCTTGAATTAACTGAAGCCATGTTTGAATTTCCTTATAACTAGAAAATCCTTCTGGATCTTCTAGTTCTTGGATTAATTTTTTTTCTACTGATGGCGTGATTTTAGGGACTCGCCCAGGACTTTTCTTAACTTCTAAAAGACCTTTGAGACCTCCTTTGCGATATTTACTGAGCCATCTTGATACTGTCGTTCGGTGTTTTCCGATTAGGGAGGCGAGCGCGCCGGTACTTCTGACTTGGTTCGTTTTCAGCCAATACAAGACTTGGATTCGTTCTTTGACTTCACTGTTTTGGGAGAAGTTGAGCTGTTTTTTAAGCTCTTGAGCTGACTCGGCAATCTCAATTTTAATGACACCTGCCATAGCTAATCTCGATTACTAACAATCTCTCCCTCTATTTGTAGCATACACAGTTCCATTTCATAGAAGATAGCCGAATGACTTGTTCAGGTTGAAAACGATTTAAAAATCGAGGCGTATAGTGATCATCTTCAATTAAAATAGGATAGCGACGTTTTAAGTTCCATTGTTGAATCGCACTTAAAAATGTTTCTTCATCAGGAACTAAAATAACCTTCTTTTCTGTGGGAATGACTTGACGCAGCCTGATAATTTTTTCCCCTAACTGTTGTCGCCATCTTTCTACTTGAAAAGAGGTAGGAATAGGGGGAGGAGAAGCCAATTGTTGCCGAAAAGGATTTTGATTTAAAGAAAAGACAAGCAGCAACAGAATGAATAAAGCAACTAAGCGCCATTGTCTCCGCATTTCCTTATTGATGTCGTTGTATCCCTAACTGAATTAATCGATCCACTAATTCGGGAAAAGAAATGCCAGTGGCTTCCCACAAACGCGGATACATACTGGTCATTGTAAACCCTGGGAGAGTATTAATTTCGTTAAGATAAACCTCTCCTGTCGCTTCTTCATAGAAAATATCTACCCGAGATAAACCAGCGGCATCGACAGCGATAAAGGCTTGTTTCGCTATTTCTTGCACTTGTTTGAAGATTTTATCGGGAAGTGGAGAAGGAATATAAAGTTCTGCTTTTCCTTCGGTGTATTTCGTTTCGTAATCGTAAAAGTCTGTATTGTAGCTAATTTCTCCGACTACTGAGGCTTGAGGATCATCATTTCCTAATACGGCACATTCTACCTCTCTTGCGGTAATCCCTTTTTCAATAATAATCCGCCGATCATAGCTTGCTGCTTCATCTAACGCCGTTTCTAACTCCGATCGCGCTTTGGCTTTAGAAATCCCTACCGATGACCCTAAATTAGCTGGTTTCACAAAACAAGGATAACCAATTTCCTCTTCTATCTCATCACAGAGTTTGGGAAATACACAAGGACTTGACCAAATTTTATCCCGATTGACTCCTTTATACGTCACTTGTGGGAGTCCAGCTTGGGCAAAAGCCGTTTTCATGGCTAATTTATCCATTCCCATTGCTGACCCTAACACACCACTGCCGACAAAGGGAACTTGCATTAAGGTTAATAATCCTTGAACTGTTCCATCTTCCCCATTGGGCCCATGTAAAATGGGGAACCAAACATCAATCTGGGTAGCTTCTGGCGGAAAATCCCATAAATTGCCTGAACCTTCCGAATGAGGAGGAGTTTGTTGTTGTAAAACACTTTTTGCAGTTTCTCCCCCTTCCCAAATGCCATTTTTATGAATATAAACAGGGGTGAGATCATATTTTTGGGCATTATCTTCAGTTTTTAAAGCCTGCGCGATCGCGGCTGCTGAACGAATCGACACTTCATGTTCCCCAGAACGCCCACCAAATAATAATCCTACCTGTATTTTTGTCATCACTCATTTATCCTTAAATTTAATCCCATAGCCTAGCACAATCCTTCGAATATGTATGAATCTTTATATCAACAATTAGAACACTCGGCGGCGGCGAAATGGTTAGAGACGCTTCCTCAAGAGATAGAAAAAGCATTTAATCAACCCCATGGCGACTTTCCGAAGTGGAAACAAGCAATAGAAAATTTACCCCGATTAACCCCTAGTGTCATTGATCTTCAAGAACAAGTCAAAATTGGTTGTCGAGAAGATGCTGAAGAAACAACTCGCAAGCAGTTAGAAACTGAATTAAAACAGCTTCATCCTTGGCGTAAGGGCCCAATTGAACTGTTTGGCGTGTATATTGATACGGAGTGGCGTTCGGATTGGAAATGGGAACGCTTACAAGATCATATTACCCCCCTAGACGGGCGAATGGTTTTAGATGTGGGCTGTGGGAATGGCTATTACGGCTTACGAATGCTAGGAAAGGGCGCAAAGTTAGTGGTAGGAATCGATCCCTCTTTGCTTTATGTGATGCAGTATGAAGCCCTTCGCCGTTATTTTCCCACTACACAAGCCTATGTCTTACCTTTAGGGGTGCAACATCTTCCTGAGAAATTACAGGGGTTTGATACTGTCTTCTCTATGGGAATACTTTATCATCAGCGATCGCCGCTTCACCATCTCCAAACCCTAAGGGATACTCTCATTCCAGGAGGAGAATTAGTTTTAGAAACCCTTGTGATTCCAGAAAATTATAGAGAGACTCTCATTCCAGAAAAACGCTATGCCAAAATGCGAAATGTTTGGTCAATTCCCAGTTGTTCCACTTTAGAATCTTGGTTAACTGAGTGTGGCTTTCAGGAAGTGAGAACAATTAATGTCACAAAAACCACAATTCAAGAACAACGTCGCACCCCATGGATGACATTTCATTCTCTAGAGAATTTTCTCAATCCCGAAGATCACAGTCAAACCATTGAAGGATATCCAGCACCTCAACGAGGAATTGTGATTGCAAAAGCCCCAACCTGACAATTTTGGTAAAGATGACTATAATATATGGTAGAATTAACTAAAATTAAGAGCGTCGAATTGAACTGTGTTTACAACGGCTGTTAAATCAAAATCAAATGGACTTCCCCGAGACTTATTCACCGCAGTTGAGGAATTGAAAAAAGAACTAAATGCGGTGGTATTAGCCCACTATTATCAAGAAGGAGACATTCAAGATGTCGCTGACTACCTTGGCGACTCTTTAGGGTTATCTCAGCAAGCGGCGAAAACAGATGCGGATGTCATTGTCTTTGCTGGGGTTCATTTTATGGCGGAGACAGCCAAAATTTTGAATCCCGATAAATTAGTCTTGTTACCTGATTTGGAAGCAGGGTGTTCTTTGGCTGAGAGTTGCCCACCACAAGAGTTTGCGAAATTTAAGGAAAAGTATCCTGACCATTTGGTGGTTTCTTATATCAACTGTACCGCCGAAATTAAGGCGATGAGTGATATTATTTGTACCAGTTCTAATGCGGTGAAAATTATTAATCAAATTCCTGAAAATAAAGGAATTATTTTTGCCCCAGATCGCAATTTAGGACGGTATGTCATGCAGCAAACGGGGCGAGATTTAGTGTTATGGCAAGGAAGCTGTATTGTCCATGAAACCTTTTCAGAAAAAGCAATTGTGCAACTAAAAACAACGCATCCCCAAGCAGAAATTATTGCTCACCCTGAATGTGAAGAACCGGTTTTACGTCATGCTAATTACATCGGTTCCACTACTGCTTTATTAAAGTATTGTCAGGAAACTTCCCAACAGGAATTTATTGTGGCAACAGAACCTGGAATTATCCATCAAATGCAAAAAGTTGCCCCAGAAAAAACGTTTATTCCTGCCCCTGCGATGAATAATTGTGCTTGTAATGAATGCCCTTATATGCGCTTAAATACCTTGGAAAAATTATATTTAGCAATGAAGCATCGACAGCCTGAAGTTTATCTCCCTGAAGATATCCGAGTGGCGGCGTTGAAGCCGATTCAAAAAATGTTAGAAATGAGTTATTAGTTATTAGTCATTAGTCATTGGTCATTAGTCATTGGTTTACAAACAACAAAGGACAAAAAACGATGAGTCATAAAGAGCAATTACTTAGCGCGATTGCGGGAAAAAATCGTGGAAATTTAGCTAAAGAAGCTGATAAAGTAGCTGTACTGAGCGCGATCGCGCAATTAGAGACAGAAAATCCCACTCCTAATCCGATTGAACGGAGCGATTTATTAAAAGGAAATTGGCGACTTCTTTACACCACCAGTAAAGATTTACTGCGATTTGATCAGTTTCCCTTCTTACAATCGGGGCAAATTTATCAGTGCATTGATACTGAAGAAAACAAAGTTTATAACATTGCTGAAATTGTGGGAGTTCCTTTTTTAGAGGGAATTGTCTCGGTAGTTGCTGAGTTTACCCCAGCTTCTGAAAAACGAGTTAATGTTAATTTTAAGCGTTCTATTGTTGGCTTACAACGCTTTCTCGGTTATGACAATCCTAGTAGTTATATTAATAAAATTAAGCAAGGAAAAAAGTTTATTCCCTTAGATTTTGACATTAGTAATCCCAACTCGAATGCTTGGTTAGACATCACTTATCTTGATGATAATTTACGCATTGGGAGAGGAAACCGAGGTAGCGTTTTTGTATTAACGAAAAATTAAGCACTGGTTAAAATGACTAATGACATCTGGCGATTATCTCAAAATCATCTCAATTTATTTTCAACTTGTCCGCGAAAGTTTCAACATATTTATTTAGAACAATTTTCTTCTCCTTGTGTGAGTCAACAATCAGCCAGTTTAAGTTTAGGGAATCGCTTTCATCGTTTTATGCAACAACGAGAGTTAGGAATTCCCACAGAGAATGTTCTCGGCACAGATGAGGAAATAAAACAGTCATTTAGCGCGATCGCGGCGGCTGCCCCTGAGATTGTTTATCCTCAACCTAAAACCTCTCGTTATCCTGAACATAGACGCACCATTCTAAAAGGAAACTTTCTCTTAACGGGAATTTATGATTTACTAATCTTAACCCAAACTGAAGCTCAAATTATTGACTGGAAAACTTACCCCCAACCACCACAAAAAGAGAAACTTGCTAATAACTGGCAAACTCGTCTATATCTTTACTTATTAGCCGAAACATCTTCCTATATTCCTGAAAATATTAAGTTTACCTATTGGTTTATTAAAGTGCCTCATAAGCCGACCTCCGCAACCTTTTTTTATAGCAGTAAACAACATGAAAAGACAGATCAAGAACTAGACCAATTGCTTAATCAACTAAGTAATTACTGGCAAAATTACCAAAATAATAATCAATTTTTTCCCAAAGTAGAACCCAATCAAATTAAAAGTCATTGTTTGCCATGTCAATTTAAACACTCTTGTGGTCGTTCTCAATCGAAAAAAGATAACATTGAAGCTTCAGAAATTACAGAAATTGTCATTTAAAGTTGTCCTTTGTCCTTTGTAAACCAATGACTAATGACTAAGTTTGTCCCTCAATAAAATAAGAAACGCTATCCTATTGTTCTTCAGTTTCATAGATAATTAAATTATTGAAAATGCCAATGGTTTGGAAATGATAGCTAGGAAGAGGCTCCGCAATCGATAAATTCGTTTCATAAATACTAAAAAAAACATAGTTATGTCTTTCAGTGGAATTATCAATTATTTCTTTCATTGGTTCTCTTCCCATATCCACTAAATTAGCACATTGCCCTTGTAAAAATTCAGGCACATCAGAACAAGCTTCTTCTTTGAGATAGGTACTCATTTTTTCTGCAGCATAATCTTTGTAAGCCTCACGGCTAGGGTTAGTGGCAGCCATCGCTCCCCCAATACCAATAACAGCAAGGCTACCTATAATTACACTGATTTTCCAAGATTTGAACTTCATAAAAAACCTCTTTGCAGGGTTGACGTTGTCTCTAGTTACCATGTTATGATATGGTTGATTAGTCAACTATGGCGAGCGTAGCCAAGTGGTTAAGGCAGCGGATTGTGGTTCCGCCATTCGTGGGTTCAAATCCCATCGTTCGCCCTATTTAGCAATTTTATTATGATCGCTGTTATCTCCTTCCTCTAAAAATTCTGTCCTTCTTGTTCCCATTGCTTGAGTAGTTGCCAAGGATTAAAACCCCGATATTGGAGAAAATTACAAATTTTGCGTTTTGTTTTTGGATCAAGGTTGGAAAATTGATTGAGGTTATATTTCCGCTTTACTTTGTTTTTTAAGTTTGGTAGTTCTTCTGCCTCTAGCTGATCTGATAAGTTTTCCCAAGTTTGTGCAAATAACTCATCACTGATACCTTTCTCTCGGCATTTTTGTTTAATTTTAGGTCTGCCATATTTTCCCTGATACCCTAGTATCATTTCCTCAGCAACACGAGTGTCTGATTGAGCATTAATTTCTTGTAAATGCTCTATTGTTTCTGTGATTTCTGCTTCTGAGAATCCTTTTTCTTGTCCTTTTTTTCGGAGTTCTTTTTCACTATATTCCCGTCTGGCAAGGAGTCGAAAGAAATAGGTTTGACAATTACTCATAAATATGGTATGCATTTCCGCTTTTTAAGCATCTACTTTTGCGAATTGATTTGCCATTGAAAACGTTGAGCGGCAGTTTTGATCAAAGTAGCTGTTGTCTTAGGGGTAGCAGAGGATAAAATAATACTAGGATAGACAGCATTTCCCCATTGGGGATGAAAAAGTCTCATGCAATCTCCCGGAGCAGTATGAAAACCGAGTAAGGTAGAAACTACTTTTACATCATCATGACATAAAACACCAGGATGGGAAAGTAAGGGTTGTCCACTGCGGGGATCAATCAAGTCTGCAAGTTCTCCTTGTTCTTTGATATCAAAGGCAACTTCTACCCCAAAGCGCATAAACCGTTCTCGCAACCGCTGTTTTTCTTGTTCTACAATATGGGAGCAAGTTAATAAGGGGAACCTTGCTTTTTGAAGAATAATCACAACCCAAGCTCTTGGCAGTGTCCAATCAGGTAGCATTTTTTCTAGATTGTCTTGCACAAAAGGAGTGGGTTCACAGATGTAAACTTCTAAGGGAGATTTTGGTTCAGGCAACAAGGTAAGAACTGGTGTAATTTTTGGCAGTTGAACTGAGGAATAAGCCATCTTTTTAACTGCGATCATTATAGAGGATGTTACTTATAGTTTGACATCTTATGATAAAAATTGCTAGTCAAGTGCTTGTGAAATTGGGATTAAGAACTAGTTATGAAAATATTTGGATGAAGTTTTTTTATGAAAAATAGCAAACTTATATTAGTGATTTTGGGAGTTATGATTCTGGGCGGAGGGATTTTTTTTCTACAGAATACTTCTCCGGTTCTCTCTTTAGTATTTTTTGGAACGCAAACTGTTAGCCTTCCTGTGGGATTGTGGCTGGTTTTAAGCGCGATCGCTGGTCTTTTAAGCAGTCTCATTCTGCAACTGTTATTAGGGGTTTATCCGCCTCCGAAATCGCGATCGCGTGACTGGGATGATCCAGACGATCCAGATGATGAACCTGATTCACCTAACCCACCAGACACCACTTATCGAGTAGCCAATCCCAATCGCTACCAATCAGAAGAAAAAAGTTCTTATAATACTTCGGAACGGGCTAGTTATGGGGTTTCTAATCCTAAGGCGTTTCAATATGATAAAAATGATGATGATTGGGAGTTACCCCTAACAGGAGAAGATTGGAATCAAATTGATGAGGAATGGGATATTGAACAGCCCCCGCGTCGCCCTAATCCACCGCCTCCTAGTAATAATGATGAGGAGGATGATGAAACTCTCTATTCGCCACCGGACACCACAAGAAATATTTATGAGCGCCCCCAAACTCCTAAAGAAACCTCACCTCAGGAAGGATCTGTTTATTCTTATCGTTATCGGGAAACTGATGAGGAATTTGATGACTCAGAAAATGATAAAAATGATGATGACAATGCCTATACGGATGAGCCAAGATCATCCCAAGTTTATGAGGCGAACTATCGTGTAATTCGTCCTCCTTTATGGAACTTACCGGATGAGGAAGAAGAAGATTTAGAAGAGGATGACAAAGAACAACGCTAATTTATTACAAGGCTTAAATATTTATCTAGTTGGAATGATGGGAGTAGGAAAAACATCTGTTGGCAAAGCAGTAGCAGAACAACTCTCTTATCGCTTTTTAGATACTGATGATTTAATTACAAAAATCCAAGGACAACCGATTACTGAGATTTTTTCCCAACAGGGAGAAACTTACTTTCGGGAGTTAGAAACTAAGGTATTGGAGGAGTTATCCACTTATACTCGCAGTGTGATTGCCACTGGGGGAGGAATTATTCTTAAGCCAGAAAATTGGAGTTTCTTGCAACAGGGGTTAGTGGTATGGCTCAATGCTGGCGTGGATCTACTCATGGAACGACTCGCTCAAGATGAAAGTCGCCCTCTATTGCAAACAGCAAACCCACGAGAAACTTTAGAAAGGCTATTAGAAGAACGCTATTCTCAGTATGCTCAAGCTGACTTACAGATTAATATTCATGCAGATGAATCTCCAAGCGCGATCGCGTCACGAATGATTCAGGAAATTCCAACTGTGGTAAAATCACAAAATTCAGCTAGTTAAGAGAGGTATGGTAAACCAGCGCGATCGCGAACCGATTAACCAAGAAGAAGCCCAACGAGTCCGCATTCTCAGTGAAGCCCTCCCCTATATCCAGAAATTTGCGGGACGAACCATTGTGATTAAATATGGGGGCGCTGCGATGAAAGATCAAGCCCTGAAAAAACAGGTCATTCGGGACGTAGTGTTTTTATCCTGTGTGGGAATGCGTCCAATTATTGTTCATGGGGGTGGCCCCGAAATTAATAGCTGGCTAGGGAAATTGGGCATTGAACCGCAGTTTAAAAACGGGCTACGAGTCACTGATTCTGACACCATGGATGTGGTAGAAATGGTGTTAGTGGGGCGAGTGAATAAAGAATTAGTAGAGTTAATTAATCAAGCTGGGGGAAGCGCGATCGGCATTTGTGGTCGTGATGGCAATCTGATCTCAGCACGCCCTCGCGGTGAAGAAGGAATTGGCTTTGTAGGAGAAGTTAGCACCATTAATCCTCACCTATTGGAATCCCTCATTAAAACAGGTCATGTTCCTGTCATTTCTACCGTTGCTTCTGATGAAACGGGACAAGCCTATAATATTAATGCTGATACTGTAGCAGGGGAAATTGCTGCGTCATTAGGAGCAGAAAAACTGATTCTACTTACCGATACCCTTGGCTTACTCAAGGATTATACTGACCCCTCTAGTCTCATTACCCATCTGACGATTGCAGAAGCGCGATCGTTAATTGCAACAGGAGTTGTTCAAGGGGGAATGATCCCGAAAGTAGAATGTTGTATTCGTTCCCTCGCTCAAGGGGTAAGAGCCGCCCATATCATAGACGGGCGTATTCCCCATTCCATTCTCTTGGAAATTTTTAGCGACGAAGGGATTGGCTCAATGATCGTCGGGTCTCAATATCACTATTAGGCTATTCTGATTCCTGTTTTTCCCACCAATCTTCACCTAACTGGATACTAACCACAGAATCTAGCGCCCCCGTACTTTCTACTCGTACTTCTCCGACTCCGAGAACCTCAGCCACAGCTTTGGCTGCTTCTACATTACCCGTTTGAGCCACAATGCGAGTTGTCTCTAAAGGTTGTGACCAATCTGAAGCCACATAAACATTACGGAAGCCATCATCTTCTAAATCTCTTGCCACCCCTCTCACCGCTTCAGAATTATCTGTGCTATCTTGAATAGCAATCCGAATCCGAGGAGAAACTTCATCACTGCTACTGCTGCTAAGGCGATTAGATTCTACATCAAAATGACGCGCCATCATTTGTTCAATGCGACGATTATGGGGAAGCCAGTAACTGGTGGTGATTCTTCGGCCATTGCGGTTTTCTACCACATCCTCAAATTCTCCTGGTAACATCAACATTTCCAGATTTTCATCATCTCTATTGGAGGCAAATCTGGCTAAAGCAAGCATTTCTTTGTTTCCTAAATTCGTATCAAGGTTAGAGCGAATCACAGATAATATATTAGGAATTCGGGTGAGGGTCGAGGGATTGAGGGCTTGTTGAACCATTGCTCGTAGCAGTAATTGCTGTCTTTGCACTCGTCCAATATCACCATATTCGTCTTGACGAAAACGGATAAACTGCATCGCTTCCTCACCGTCTAGAGTTTGCTCACCCTGTTCTAAATCAATATAAAGACGCTGACTATCATCGCGATACCTCATGTCTTTGGGAACATACATATCTACACCTCCCAAAGCGTCCACTAACTGTTCTACCCCTTGCACGTTGACACGAATGTAACGGTCAATTTCAACGCCACCGAGTAAATTACTCACCGCTCGCGCACTGGCTCCAGCACCTCCATAGCGATTAGCGGCATTAATTTTAACCGTGCCATGTCCTGGTAAGTCCACTTTGCTATCTCTAGGAATAGACAACATGGTTACTTTGTCAGCTTCTGGATCAAACCGAACCAAGAACATAGCATCCGTTGCCCCATCAAAGGAGTCATGAACTAGCCTATGATAACCAAGTTCTCGAGGAGACTCCCCTAAATCTGAACTTAAAACTTTGGTTCCTAATACAAGCAGGTTAACTGGTTGTTTTAATTTCGGTAGTTGAAGAGGGGGGGTATTGGTAATTTCTTCTCGTGAAAACTCTGGGTCATCATCAGAAGCTGTCCTATCATTATTAATTGCATTTGTAGAACCGAGGGTAATGGCTAAAAAAGCACCTGCGGTTGCTGAAAGCATTGCAATTCCAGATAGACCTAAACCAATTAAAAACCAATGGGGAGAGCGCGATCGCTGTTTCTCCTTCTTTTTTTTGACAGGATAAGTCCTTTTGGGTCTGCTGGATGGTTTTGAGTTTTGAACTTGCACAGGCTTCCTCACACTCACTTTAGTTTATTTATTTTAGAGGCTTTTTTTACAAAAAACGAGCGTTATGATGATCATTGTTTCTATATTATTCTCAATGAGAGCGAAAGAGCTTATTTGCTAGCGCTTTCATTGCAGGGAGATTGGGAACGTTTCCTCGCCAGGTTTGAATCATTAAAACTAAACAAGTAATAAAATAGCCAGATGTAATTAGAGCATCAAGGTAAAGAAAACGAACTGACCAGATGAGAGAGGGACTCACCTCTCCACCTACCCCTAATAAACTATAGGTAATTAACCAAGATAAAGCAAGAACAATTGCAAAACGACTCACTTGTCGTTCTTCAAAAGTTCCCTGTTCCGAATGGTAAATTTGCCACAAGGCTGGAATAACCCCGAAAATTGGAATGAGGTAAAGGGTTAGTTTAGTTGCTGAAGGATGAGGTTTCATCGTGATTTAGTTGATAACTAACAAAAGTTTAACAACTCTATCCATTTTTCGGATAAAAATCGCAGATAAGTTGATAATAAAGTTTTAAAATTATTGCCTCCACAACCACCTTTAATTTCCCTTGCTTTAGTTGTGGGGCTCTTAATTGAACTCAAGCGCGGCTGTCGAAAGGTTCGATCCCTTGAGACATCCTTTTATTTTTGAGGTAACCTCCTAATCCAATCTCTTACTGCTTGCGCCTGACTCCATCCTTTACTCTCGGCAAACCTTCTTAATTTGTCTTGTTCTTCGCTCGATAACCTAACTTGGAATATCTTTTTTCTGGTTGTCATGTAATGTTTTTGTAAGTTACAAGATAAAGATTATGGTAACAACCCGTCGAGTCACCTTCAAACTGTACCCAAAGAAGTCCGCAGAGAATAAACTCCATTATGCGAGAAAAGGTCACTGCGACTTATATAATGCTGCACTTTCCCATCGGAAGACGCAGTATAAGCAGTTTGGCAACTCGGTTAATTACTTTGACCAACAAAATAGTCTTCCTGAGTTTAAGGAGGGATTACCTGAGTATAAGGAATTTGGGAGTCATACCCTCCAAGCCACTCTAAAAAGGGTTGACTTTGGATTTCAACGCTTTTTCAAAGGACTAGGGAAATACCCTCGGTTTAAGGCAAGAAGACGTTATCGAGGATGGACTTACCCAGATCAAGCAGGTTGGAAAGTACACTCGGACGGGAAAAATGGCTATCTTGAGCTTAAAGACTTGGGCTTAACCATCCAAATGCGAGGTCAGGCCAGAACTTGGGGAACTCCTAATACCTGTACTATCTTTTGGGATGGAAAGAACTGGTATGCTTCCATCACAGTTCAGTGCGAACCAACCAGAGATACTGGTTTTGGCGCAATCGGTTTGGATTTTGGGTGTAAGGTGGCTGTTGCCACTTCTAACGGTGAGTTCATCGAAGCTCCTAAATCCCAAGCCAAAGCTCAAGAAAAAGTCAATCAACTTTCCAAAAACCTTCGACGAAAACGCCGTCCAGAAAAAGGAAAGGTAAAAGCCTCTCGCAGATGGAAAAAACACCAAAAGCAAATTAGCGGGACTTAAACGAAGTTTAAGCTAAAATGTAGCCAAAGCTCGCTTTATAAGCCACAAATACGTCCCAATTCTCTTGCATCCATTTGAGAAAACGATAAGTAATCGCGGTTCTAAAAGCTTCTAATATGAAATTGATTAATTCATGCTACACATAAGTAATTTTTTCACGTTGTCTCCTTGTCTCCCTTGTCTCCCTTGTCTCCCTATTTCCCCAAGCAAACTGTAGCAAACATTTATCCATTTGATATTACGTGACTCTAGAGCGCGATCGCGATTTGTTAAATTAATTAAAAGCTGAACCCAATCCTCTGTTGCCAAAGCTATGTTTAATCGTCAACGCATTGAACCAAAACCAGGACAAGAGTCAGTCTGGGATTATCCGCGCCCCCCGCGTCTCGAATCCTCGTCAAAACACATTCAAGTGGTCTTTAATGGGGAAATTATCGCTGATACCAAAAATTCCCTGAGAATGTTAGAAACCAGTCATCCTCCTGTATATTATGTGCCTGCTGAAGATGTGAAACAGGAATATTTAACCCAAACTAATCATCAAACCTTCTGTGAGTGGAAAGGAAAAGCCCGCTATTACGCGCTAAAAGTGGGAGATCAAGAAGTAATTAATGCTGTTTGGGATTATCCTAACCCCAGTTCACGCTACTCAGATATTAAAGGCTATTTTGCTTTCTATCCCGCTAAAATGGAAGCCTGTTATGTGGATGGGGAAAAAGTGCAATCTCAAGAAGGAGATTTCTATGGGGGTTGGATTACCAGTGAGATTGTTGGTCCCTTTAAGGGTGCTCCCGGAACTTGGGGATGGTAATTAAGCCCATAATGCTTCTGTAAGCCGAGGTTAATTGTAACCAAATTTTCCCAAAATGGGGGGATTTCTGCTCTTTAATGCCTGAATAGAATCTAATCTAAAAGGAGGAAAGCAAGGAAACCTGTGTGGATTACCTCAGATCTAGAACGAGCCTTAACGCCGACTGCGATCGCGCTCGGTAACTTTGATGGCGTTCACCGTGGACACCAAAATGTTATCATACCCGTTTTACAACAACCTGTTCGTTCAACTGTTGTCACGTTTGAGCCTCACCCCCGAGAATACTTTAGTGGCAAACGTTGTTCCCTGTTAACCCCATTAGAAGAGAAAATCAGCTATCTCAAAGCCCTTGGCGTAGAACAGCTGATCTTACTTCCCTTCAATCAGGAACTTGCCTCTCTCTCGCCTGAAACCTTTGTCAAAGAGATTTTAATCGCAAAACTTAACCCCCATTATATTAGTGTGGGGGAGGACTTTCGGTTTGGCTATCAGCGAAAGGGAACTGCCCAAGATTTAAGCGCGATCGCGCTCACAAAAAGTATCGAAGTTAACATTATTTCCCTAAAAAGTAACCAACAGCAACGCATTAGTAGTTCCAGAATTCGTGCTTGCCTAAATAGTGGGGAAATCAGCCTCGCTAATGAACTTTTAGGACGACCCTATAACCTCACCGGAACTGTCACCACAGGGGAACAACGCGGGCGCACCATTGGCTTTCCTACAGCTAACTTAACCCCACCCCACAACAAACTTATTCCTCGCTACGGCGTTTATGCAGTGGAAGTAACTAGTTCCACTTTTCCGATTACTGACCCTCATCCCGCAGTTATGAATATTGGGATGCGTCCCACCGTTAACGGCAAACATCCGACAATTGAAGTTCATCTCTTAAACTGGAGTGGCAATCTATATTCTCATAGTCTCAGTATCGCTATGAAACAATTCCTGCGCCCAGAAGAAAAATTTTCTTCCCTTGATGAGCTAAAAGCGCAAATTAATCGTGACTGTGAACAAGCAATTTCTCGAAAATGATCAAGAGAAGATACAGTAAGGGAGACAGGGAATAACCAATTAACCAATTCATGAGAGACTACATTCAACACCTAACTGATAACATCGCACAAATCTTTGTTGGCAAAGAGAGTTCCGTTCGTCTTGTGATTGTTGCCCTTCTCAGTGGGGGTCATATCTTACTAGAAGATGTCCCTGGAGTCGGGAAAACCTTATTAGCAAAAGCCCTTGCTCGTTCCATTAACGGAAAATTTCAACGCATCCAATGTACTCCAGATTTACTTCCCTCTGATGTAACGGGAACCAGTGTTTGGAATCAGCGCGATCAAATTTTTGATTTTGTTCCAGGTCCAATTTTTGCCAATATTTTTCTTGCTGACGAAATTAATCGGGCGACTCCTCGCACCCAATCCGCCCTTTTAGAAGTGATGGAAGAGCAGCAGGTTACTGTTGATGGGGAAACTCGTGTTGTGGGAAAACCCTTTTTCGTTATCGCCACCCAAAACCCTGTGGAATATCAAGGAACGTTTCCGCTTCCTGAAGCACAAATGGATCGCTTTGCCATCTCTCTAAGTTTAGGCTATCCCACTGCCGAAGAAGAGTTACAAATGCTACAGCGCCAAGGAACAAACTTAGAAGATTTACAACCCTCAATTTCCCCCAAAGACCTCTTAGAATTACAAAAGCAAGTTCTAGAAGTGAAAGTTGCCACGCCTCTACAACAATATATTTTAAATCTGGTTCGGGCTTCCCGAGAGGATGAAGATGTTACTTTAGGGATTAGCCCACGAGGTGCAGTTGCTCTACAACGGGCTACCCAAGCTCTTGCCTTTTTAGAAGGAAGAGACTACGCCATCCCTGATGATGTTAAATTTCTTGCTCCCTATGTTCTCTCTCACCGTTTAATGACCACTGGCGGACGGAAAGAGAGAATGATTATTGATCGGCTTTTACAATCAGTTCCTGTGGAAACTTGATACTTGTTTTTCTACTCCCAATCCTGATATTGAGAGAGTAACCAGCATCATTCCTGCAACTTGTCTTAATTCTAGATTTTCTTGTAGAAGTAGCCAGGCTAGAACTGTGGTTAAAACAGGTTCGCTTGAGCCGACTAACGAGGCAGTAGGTGCGCCGACTAAACGGATACCGAGGTTGGTAAAGACTAATCCGCCTACTGTTACTAACCCTGAGATTAAACTCCATAAAATGACTGGAAGTAACCTAGTGCTGGGAATTTCTATCCCCATCAGTAACACTGTCACACTTGAGAAAACAAAAAGCAGGGTAAAGGTTACTAGAGAAAAGGAAAGGGGGTGAAAATGGATTAACGCTCTCTGGGCGCTAGTGGCATATAGGGCAAACCCTATGCCAGCCCCTAAGGCACATAAAGTTCCAAAAATAAACTGCGATGATAAATCTGCTTGTAAGTTGGGGGTAACTAAAATTAATCCTAAAATTACCCCAGTAATAATCAGCCAACGGAAAAAAGTGGGTTTCTCCTGATTGAACCACCATCCTAATAAAAGCGCGATCGCGGGATGGACAAAAAAGAGGGTAATTGCGATTCCAGCAGGAAGATTGCCAATGGCCAAATAGAGTAAAATTACGGTAAAAAAGTAAATAGCACCGCAGAGAATTGGGGATTGTAACTGTTTACCACTGTTTTTAATTTCGAGAAAAACCTTGGGATAAATACGCCAGGCCAGTAACGCGATCGCGAGCGACATAAAAAAGGTTCTAACCTGCAAAAATAGGACAGTATGCTCAAAATTAGAGGTTAAAACCCCTCCCAGTTCAGCAGTCCCTTCAAAAAAAAGACGGACAATGACATTCTGAATTGACAGAAAAATTGCCGCCAATAGCATCACCAAAAGACCAAGCATAATTGACAATCTTCCATTAACAATAAACAATAAGGAACAATCAAAGAAAACAGATCATTGATCTTAGCGTTTATACTATTTCTTATCCCTCATTCATTAACCTCCCATGTCATCTACCATTCTCGTAACCGGCGGTGCGGGCTATATTGGTTCTCATGCCGTTCTTTCCTTAAAAGAAAAAGGCTATCAGGTTGTTATTCTCGATAATCTCGTTTATGGCCATCGTGATCTGGTTGAAAAGCAACTCAAGGTAGAATTAGTAGTTGGAGATACCTGCGATGCTTCTCTGCTGGAGCAACTATTTCAAACCCGAGACATTTCCGCTGTCATGCACTTTGCTGCTTATGCCTATGTGGGCGAGTCAGTGGAGAACCCTGCCAAATATTATCACAATAATGTTGTGGGAACGCTCACTTTACTGGAAGCAATGCAAAAAGCAGGGGTTAACAAATTTGTTTTCTCTTCCACCTGTGCCACTTATGGCGTTCCTGAGATAATTCCCATTCCCGAAACCCACCCTCAAAACCCCATTAACCCCTATGGTGCGAGTAAATTAATGGTGGAACGTATCCTTAAAGACTTTGATACTGCCTATAATTTGAAATCCGTTATTTTTCGGTATTTTAACGCGGCAGGGGCAGATCCTGAGGGGCGAACAGGAGAAGATCACAACCCAGAAACTCATCTCATTCCCCTGATTTTACTCACTGCTCTAGGAAAACGTAAAGCTATTAAAATCTTTGGTCGTGATTATCCCACTCGCGATGGCACTTGTATTCGAGACTATATTCATGTAACCGATTTAGCCCAAGCTCATGTTTTGGGATTAGAATACTTGCTACAGGGCGGAAATAGTGAGATTTTTAATTTAGGCAATGGCAATGGGTTTACTGTACAAGAAATGATTGCGACTGCCAAAGCCGTTACGGGAAAAGAGTTTGCTGTGGAAGATGCCCAACGTCGCCCTGGAGATCCCCCAACCTTAATTGGCAGTAGTGACAAGGCAAAGCAAATATTGGGTTGGACACCGCAATATGATGAGTTAAACCAAATTCTCAGTCATGCCTGGCAATGGCATCAAAAGCGACATGGTTGAGGCAACAGGAAAGTTAGCCCTGCAGTGATAGCCGTTCTTTCCCCTGTCGGACTAAACTTTTTAACAAAGCGGTGCGCTGATTATTTTGGAACACTTTTTGTAATTTAGCTTGTAGGCGATTCGGATTTACTTGGGTGGTGTCATTAATTTCTTGTTCTTGGAAATACTCAATTAAACTTAATCCAGCGATACGAGTCAGATAGGCGGCACTTAAACCTTGGACGGTTCCCCCAGCAATATAAGTGACAAAATTCGTTTTTAAGATTCCTGTTACGGCTTGGGTGGAAAATTCAACTAATCCTAATTGCACCATCTGTTTTCCGAGGGTTCCTGCAACAGTCTGGGCTTGGGAAAAGGAAAACGTTTGCTGGTAAATTTTGCCTAAGTCAACAATTAACTGAGTATTAATGGCGACAGTTGCTAGTAAGTCTAAACTACTCACAGGATTAGCAAAAGCGGTTCCAGCGGCAATCCACTGATATTGCTCAATATAGGGAAGGGCGCGTTGACGGCGAATTTCGTTAAGAATCGTTTTTGCTTCTAACTTTAACTGTTGGGCTTTACGCCAGGTGCTTTGATACAGGAGGGTTAGTCTTTCTTCTGTCAAAATCGTATTTAAGCGTGTCTGTAAAGTTTCTACCTCAGGAGATGGGGTTTCTTCCCATTCTTCATGGCTATTATCAGCTTTGACTTTTCGCACTTTGATGGGGTTAGGGGAAGCGGTGCTAGTGATAATATTCTTCTCGGAAATAAGCGGAGTCAGTCGCGTTTTTAATTGTTGATAAATAATGGCTTGTTCTTCAGGGGAATATTGATCTTGTTTATTAAAGACGACTAGAAGTTTTTGTTGCTGTTGACTCCATTGCTGAAGGGTTTGATATTCGGAGTCGGTGATGTCGCCATTGACAACAAAAATCACAACTTCGCTAGTGAGGGCGGTGGTTTGGATGGTTTCTAGATTACTGTCATTTTGATAAAGGGGAGAGGTTTCACTCAGGTGATGGGAGGGAAGATCTAGGGTTGTTTTTAGGCTGGTTTTCCCCACATTTTTCCCCCCTGTGATGACAAGGTTAAGGGAATCACGGTTGAGGTTTTCCCAGAGGCTGTTAAGCTGGCTTTGCAGGTAGGAAGGATCAGTGTCTGAGTCTTCTTCTTGAATTTTCTCCAGAATGGTTTGTACTTTGTGAATTTCCGCTTCTACTACCTTCTGGTCAATTTTAGGTAAAACTTTGGGTGCTGTGGGAGGCGTTTTTCGTGATTGCCATAACCACAGACCTGTTCCTAGCGCGATCGCGCTTGGGATGCCCCATTCTCCAACCCCCATTAAGGTATCTTGAAGCATTGATCCCATCCACAACAAGAAAGATAAACCAACACCACCGATTAAAATGGGTTTTTTCAATTGCACCGCCATAATTTCTCCCTAAAGAACAACACCTTCTTAATATCCTAAGCCATTTTGGTCTAGAATCAATGCTGGTTGCTTAAACTGGCTTCCATCATTTTTAAGGCAATAATTAAATTAGCTTGTGTCCATAATAGTGGCGTGGCATCACTGGGAACATATTCTTCCCCTTCGATATGATACAACTCGGGACATTTATAAGCGCCAAATTCACTGTTTTTGCCTGTAATTTGTCCAAGGGAACGATTCAGGTAATGGATTTGCTGCTGTAAGTTTTCTGGATGTTTAGTTTTCTGATAATCTTGCCCAAAGATAACAGAAACAATGGGATCAAAAATGCACCATTGGGCTTCTTGTCCTTCTTTTAAAAAGGCATCTCGTTTTTCAATTTCATTACTAAAATCAGCAGTACGCAACTCTTGGCTTAAGAGGGTTTTGTAGTTAGGAAACCAAAACGAATCGCCTAAATACCGTTTAATTCCATACTTCCCTTCTAAGTTATTTAAAACGCGATCGCGCACTTTTTCTGCCATTGCATCGGAGATGACACCTAAAGGATAAATTAAGAATAATAACGCCCCATCAGACTCTCGTTGTTTCTTGGGATCCTTTTGGATACATTCAGCCGGGAGAATTTGATTGAGGGCAATATTGCCTTTTTCAATTAACTCATCTAATAAGCGAGGAGTAATAACTTCGCCATTATACTCACAGCAATGGGCAATAAAATTAGCATTGAGATTCAGTTGTCTTAGTGCTTTTAATCCTGCTACCACTGTGCCAATACTAGAGGCTTCTATCTTGCGAGTTTCTTCCCAATGACCACTATCTTCATCTTGCCAAAACGCGATCGCGCGAAAATAGAGAGGAAACAACGCGAGGGTTTTTACATCCAATTCCGTTAAACTAATCCATCCTTCTCGTACTAAGAAACAATAGAACCATAAAAAGTAGCCTAAGGCATCATTTTGGGCATGGGGCCAGTTTTCAGGGTTTTCTTCAAGGGTGTTGCCATTAAATCGAACATGAGGACGATTCATGACATTTTTTGCTAGGGGAGGTTGATCAATAATCTTTTCAAAGCGCGATCGATGCTTGGTAAAATATGCCATCAAGGTTTGGGCATTTTGTACCGCAATATCTGTTTTTCCCCAGACATAATGGGCATGGGCAACATGAATATTATCTCGTACCCAAACATTAGAGTATCCTGTATATTCTGTTTCCTCATCTAATTCTGCTGCCGGGAACAAACCATTCTCTAAACGGGGAAATGTAAGGGCTTCTTTTTCAAGAAGTCGCACCAATATATTTTCAATATCAACAGGAGAATAATGAGAACGAATTAAGTCTAGTAATTCTTCGTTATGAATAATAAGCATTCTTCAATGGTTTAGCGAGATAAGCGGGAATCCTACGACTAATCCTAACGCCAGACGGGGCGTATAAACCTCCATATTCTCCCTATCTGAGGAAAGCTTCATGTACAGTAACTAATTATCTGTCGTCTTAACAAATTTATGTCATCGGCTTTTTAAACACTTCAGATAGAGTCATGGCGCAGGGATTACCGCAATTTAAACATTACTATAACCTTAAAGAATCCTCCTCACGGGCTTTCACAAATTCGATGTCGTTTTCCTGACTTTTCACAAAATAATTGTCATTTCCCTGATTCTGGGATTTTGCATAATTTTACTGTAAATTCACAGGAAATTTGTCGTCGAATCCAATTGTTCGTGTTAGGCTTAAATTATAAAAACATAAATGTATTATTAATCAAAATTGTGCAATGGAGGAACAACTAACCTCATCATCTAATACCCAAGAGGAGAAACCAGCTTTTCCTGTTATTCCTTCTGAAGAACTTTCAGAGGAAGCGAAACTCAAGCTGGAGATTATTCAAAGTCTTCTTGAACCCTGCGATTGACGCGAAGCGTCACGCGCCTTCGGCGCATCGCGCTACCTATGGTAAGAAATTAAAAGATGCAGCCCAAAAGTTAGGAAAGTCAGTGCGAACGGTTCAACGGCTGGTAAAGCGATGGGAAGAAGAAGGTTTAAGTGCTTTATCTACTGGGGAACGTTCCGATAAAGGAGATCATCGCATTGATTCTCGTTTAGAAGAATTTATTCTCAAGACCTATAAAGAGGGGAATAAAGGAAGCAAGCGCATGACCCGCAAGCAAGTTTATCTCCGTACTGCAATTAAAGCCAAAGAATTGGGCTTAAAACCTCTCAGTCACATGACAGTTTATCGTGTTCTTGAGCCAGTCATAGAAGCACAAGAAAAGAAAAAGAGTATTCGTTCTCCTGGCTGGCGGGGTTCACAATTATCTGTAAAAACTCGTGCTGGACAGGATTTATCTGTTGAGTATAGTAATCATGTTTGGCAGTGTGACCATACTCGTGCTGATATTTTACTGGTTGATAAATACGGAGAAATTCTGAGTCGTCCCTGGCTGACAACAGTTATTGATACTTATTCTCGTTGTATTGTTGGGTTTCATTTGGGCTACGATGCCCCAAGTTCTCAAGTGGTGTCTTTAGCCTTGCGTCATGCAATGCTACCCAAACGATACGGCGCAGAATATAAACTCCACGAATCATGGGGAACGTATGGCAAACCTGAGCATTTCTTCACTGATGGCGGTAAGGATTTTCGCTCTAACCATCTCCAACAAATTTCGGCACAGTTAGGGTTTGTATGCCATCTGCGCGATCGTCCCAGTGAAGGCGGAATTGTTGAACGTCCCTTTAAAACCTTTAATACAGAATTCTTTTCGACGTTAAGAGGATATACTGGCTCAAATGTTCAAGAGCGTCCCAAAGATGCCGAAAAGGAGGCTTGTTTAACGCTGCGAGATTTAGAACAATTATTCGTTCGATATATCGTGGATCGTTATAACCAACAAATAGATGCTCGAATGGGAGAACAGACTCGTTTTCAACGATGGGAGTCGGGATTGATTGCTATGCCTGAGTTACGCTCTGAACGCGAGTTGGATATCTGTTTAATGAAGCAAACTCGGCGCAGAGTTCAACGGGGAGGGTATTTACAGTTCGAGAACCTGATGTATCGAGGAGAGCATCTAGAGGGTTATGTTGGGGAGAATGTCACTTTGCGTTATGACCCTAATGATATTACAAGGCTTTTGGTTTATCGCAAGGAAGGGAATGAAGATGTTTTCTTAACTCGTGCCTTTGCCTCGGATTGGGAAACAGAACACTTATCCCTTGATGAAGCAAAAGCAATGAGTCGGAAACTTCGTAACGCTGGAAAGACACTCAGCAATCATTCTATTAGTGAAGAGGTGCGCGATCGCGATCAGTTTGTTAAAGAGAAGAAAACGAAAAAGGAACGCCAGAAGGAAGAACAGGCAGAGTTACTAACTCCCACTGCTAATTCTACATCGAAAGAAATCGAGGAAGAAGCAGAAGGGGAAACAGTTGTTCCAAATGAAGAACTTGTCGAAGAAGTAGAAGTGTTGGACTACGACGAAATGTTAGAAAATTACGGGTGGTAAAAATGGGAAAAACTAACGCAAATACAGAAGCAGAAAATGTTGCTCAACAATTAGGAAACATTGATCGCGTAGGTGCTGATCTAAAAGCAGAAATCGAACGTTTACGAGGACGGAGTTTAGTCCAATTGGAGCAAGTTAAAAAACTCCATGACTGGTTAGAAGGAAAGCGTCATTCTCGACAGTCTTGTCGGGTAGTTGGGGAATCAAGAACAGGAAAAACTATGTCCTGTAATGCCTATCGGTTGCGACATAAACCCACTCAGGAAGTTGGAAAACCCCCAAGTGTACCCGTTGTTTATATTCAGCCTCCTCAAGAATGCCCTGCAAGAGAGTTGTTTCGCACCATTATCGAACATCTGAAATACAAGATGGTAAAAGGAACAGTGGGGGAAATTCGTTCTCGAAGTTTGCAGGTGTTAAAACGTTGTGGCGTGGAAATGCTGATTATTGATGAAGCAGATCGCCTGAAACCAAAAACCTTTGCTGATGTTCGGGATATTTTTGATCAGTTGGGAATATCAGTGGTTTTAGTGGAAACCGATCACTTAGATACAGTTATCAAGCGAGATGAACAGGTTTATAATCGGTTTCGCGCTTGTTATCGTTTTGGAAAGCTATCAGGAAAAGAGTTTCAGGAAACAGTCGATCTTTGGGAAAAGAAAGTTTTGCAATTGCCTGTGGCTTCTAATTTAAGCAGTAAATCAACCCTGAAGATTCTAGGAGAAGCAACGGGAGGCTATATCGGTTTACTAGATATGATTCTACGAGAAGCAGCCATTCGAGCATTGCAGAAGGGATTAGGGAAGATCGATAAAGAAACTCTGGAAGAAGTGGCGGGAGAGTATCGTTGATGGAAATAACGGATATTGAGCCTTGGTTATTTGTGATTGATCCCTATGATGGGGAGAGCATTAGTCATACCATCTCTGATAACTTATGCTACAATGCCTCGGAAGTAAAATGACTTGGAGTTAAGTGCCATGAGAGTTAACTATCAATGCGTCATTCAAGAAACTCCCTCACAACTGAAAAAACTTCAAACCCAGCAGAAAGAGCTTTCAAAATTTCGGAAAATGCAAGGTTTATATTTGCTAAAAACCGGTGAAGTAAAAACAGTGACTCATCTAGCGACTTATTTAGGAGTGCATCGGGTAACTATTCGGAGAAATCCAAAAATGGTTAGAAGATAATTACCAGATTTTCCTCAACTATAAAACGCTATACCATTTGGTGAAATATAAACTAAAAGCGAAACTGAAAGTTCCTAGACGAAGCTCAGCCAAGAAGAATGAACAAGAAGCAGAAGGCTTCAAAAAAAAACTTCCTAATTTGCTATTAATCCGTGCGCTAAATAGTTAACATGGGAAAGTGAAGTACGGCAGTTTTCTATATGCAATTAAAAGACGCTCGGAGTTTACCCCCTCAAGCTCAACAAGCAATCCGTAAAAGGGCGGTCATGGCAGTGATTGAGAACAAACGTTCTCAAGGAGAAGTGGCCCAAGAGTTTGGAGTTACTCGTACAGCAGTTAATCAGTGGGTGCAACGTTACCGTCGTGGGGGTGAGACAGCTCTCAAAGCTTGTAAACAAGGTCGTCGTGAGCATCCTACCTTGGCGCGATCGCAGGTAACGACAATTACTCGTCTCATTCGGGATTACAGCCCAGAACAACTACAACTGCCATTTACTCTCTGGACTCGACAAGCCGTATCTCAGCTCATTGAACAATGTTGGGGAATTACTCTTTCTCAAACGACGATTGGTCGTTATCTGCGTCGTTGGGGACTGTCTCCACAAAAGCCTGCCAAATGCGCTCGTGAGCAATGTCCTCACCAGCTTCAGCATTGGTTAACTCATGAATATCCAGCGATTCACAAGCGAGCACAGCAGGAAGGAGCTGAGATTCATTGGGGTGATGAAATGGGATTGCGTTCGGACCATCAAGCAGGGACTTGTTGGTCTGAGGTAGGGAAAACGCCAATTGTAGAAGGAACTGGGCAACGTTTCAGTTGCAACTTAATTTCCGCCCTGACCAATCGAGGAACCCTACGCTTTCAAGTATTTCAAGGGGGATTTAATAGCGATGTCTTTTTGGAATTTTTACGCCGATTAATTCGCTCCAGGGAAAACAAAGTTTTTTTGATTGTAGATCGCCACCCAGTACATCGCTCCCGTAAAGTTCAACAATGGGTAGCTCAACATCAGGATGAATTGGAACTGTTTTATCTTCCCCCCTACAGCCCAGAACGAAATCCCGATGAATTTCTCAATCAGGACATTAAAAGCAATGCTATGAGACGACAAAGACCCCGTAATCGTAATGAACTCATGAAAAGGGTTCGCTCTTATTTATACAGTCTTCAGAAATGTCCCGAACGTATTAGTCGTTATTTTTGGGCTCAGCCAGTTCAATATGCTGGCCTTTAGGTGTTAACTATTTCCTGCACGGATTAATAAATGCAGTGAAATGGCTGGAAGAAATGGAAAGGAAAGAAAGTCGAAAAATTAGGTATTGGTGTCAAGACGAAACGCGATTAGGATTAAAGACAATTGAAAGAAAAAGAATTACAGCTCATGGAGTTAAGCCAATAGGAAAGGTGCAATGGGAATTTGTCGCTTATTATTTGTATGGAATAATTGAGCCAAGTAGTGGAGATAATTTCTTTCTAGAATTTTCTCACTTAGATAGTGATTGTTTTCAAGTCTTTTTAGAGCAAGTGTCTAAACACTCTCCGAATTGTTTGAATATTATTCAATTGGATCAAGGGAAATTTCATCAAAGTAAAAACTTAAAAATTCCCGAAAACATTTTATTACTATTTCAACCGCCAGCTAGTCCAGAGCTAAACCCAATTGAAAGGTTTTGGCAATATATTAAAGACGAACTAAGTTGGAACTTATATGAAGAACTGGAAGAGCTTAAGAAAGAAGTAAGAACTATTTTAACGAAAATTACACCGAAAACTATCATCTCTCTAACCAATTGGGATTACCTACAAAAAGCTCTTACTGTAGTGTAGGTTTTTAGAAATGGTATCACTTTTTGGGACGGTTTCGTCGGGAAAATACCCTAACACCGACAATGTTAGGTAAGGAGACTGGTTTGGGCGCGGTTATCTCGCGCTGGGAAAAGTTTCGATTTAATCCACCGCCTTCGCAAAAAGAGTTATCCGCTTTAGCAAGTATTGTGCAGGTGGATGTTTCTCAATTAAGAGAAATGTTACCACCCAAGGGCGTTGGAATGAAGTTAGAGCCAATTCGTTTATGTGGTACTTGTTATGGGGAGACTCCATATCATAAAATTGAGTGGCAGTTGAAGACAACGGAGTTTTGCTCTGAGCATCTGTTAACGTTGTTGTCAGAATGCCCCAATTGTGGCGTAAGATTTAAGATTCCATCGCTTTGGGTTGATGGGTGGTGCGATCGCTGTTTTACGGCGTTTTCAGAAATGGCATCATCTCAGAAGAAAATATAACCAGAAGAAAGCTGAACATTATCTAATTTTCGATCGCGATCGCGCTTGTCAATCTCTAAGCTATGAAGAAAACCAAAATGATGCTAAAGTGGTGGGATTGAAACGGAACGATCGCGCCTTTAAAATTAATATTGCTGGCTAATTAGAGGAACAGTCAAGGAAGTATCCCTCTTTTGTCATTTTCCGAGAAAAATGATAAGAAAAGAAAAGTAAGAACAAAGAGGGAAGCGAGTGCTCATGATGGATGTAGCTTTACAGATTCGTCAACACCTACCGCGAGACCCAGAACCTACTAGCGCGATCGTAGACAACTATTGTGGTTACTATCAAGACCTGTTTCAAGATGTGAGAAATTATGAATGCTTTAAATTTTTACATTTAGGACTCATCGCACCGATTAAACGAAAATCTCTACCAGAAATTGCCAAAGTCGTCGGGATTACTTCTGCACAATCTCTACATCACTTCCTTGCTAACTCACCTTGGTCAGTAGAACAATTAAGAGAAAGAAGATTACAAAAAACTAAAGAAGCCTTAAAGGGAAAAGCAACTCACGGGGTGACAATCGTGTTGTAATCGCCTCAAGCGCTGACGTAGATAGCCTTTTATAATAAACAGATCAGGCTGCGCGATCGCGCTAACTGTGCGATCGCAGAAACCAAAATGAACTTAAAAAATGCTACCAAAATTATATCGCAATCACCTTGCTAATCGACTCACTCGTGCCCAATTATTAAGCCTAGAAATCTGGGTATGGCTGTTACAAGTTCATAAAAATGTGAAAATCGAAAAACTAGCTGCGTACTATCCTTTACCGATTAAGTATGAAAGTCGTCGCCGTCGTCTTCAAAGATTTCTAGTGCTTCCTTCCCTGTCCATGGCCCTAATTTGGTTTCCAATCATTAAAGAAATTATTAAACTCATTCACCCAAGTAATCAACCTCTTTACTTAGCTTTAGACAGAACGCAGTGGCAAGATAAAAACTTGTTTGTTGTCGCCTTCATTCATCAGAAACGAGCTCTTCCCATTTATTGGCAATTTTTATCAAAGAAAGGAGCCAGTAATTTAAAAGAACAAAAAGCTTTACTCAAACCGATTTTGAAACTTCTGAGAGGTTATCGATTAATCATTTTAGGAGACCGTGAATTTCATAGCATCGAGCTGGCTAAATGGTTACGGAGAGAGAAAGTGGGCTTTGTTCTGCGTCAGAAAAAAGACCGAAACATTCAAGTCAAAGGAAAAGATTGTCAATCTCTTAGTTGCTTCGACTTTCAACCAGGAGACTCTCATTTCTTTCCTAATATAAAAGTGGGTAAAAACGGATTCGGTCAATTTTCTGTTGCCGTTAAATGGAAAAAGAAATACCGAGGAAGTGTCGAAAAAGAGCCTTGGTATCTTCTGACTAATCTTCCCGATCTCGACTCGGCAATCAAAGCTTATCAAAAGCGTATGGGAATCGAAGCCATGTTTAAGGATTGTAAGATCGGAGGTTATAATTTAGAAGGCTCTAAGGCTTCAGTCAAAAGACTAAGTAATTTGGTTTTGTTGTGCGCGATCGCGTACACGGTCTCCAGTTTAAAGGGGCAATCCATTCGGTTCAAAGGTCAACAAGAATATCTTGGTCGTCTGAGAACAGTGAAGCAAAAAATGACGAAAAATAGTAATTTCTTAATCGGCTTATATGGTCAAACTTGGATCATCACTCAGATTTTTGTCAAAGATTGGGTAGAAGAATTGATGAGTCTTAATCGCAATAAGTTTCCCTTTTATCAGAAAGGGTTAAGAGCTATGGAACTTATACAGCAAGGGGCTTAAGCCAGTCGTCACCCCTTGAGGAAAAGCAATCACCGTCATTATTGATGAAACTGGAGATAGAAAGAAGGGAAATCGTACCGATTATGTCGCTAGACAATACTTAGGAAGTTTGGGCAAAATTGACCAAGGAATCGTCTCGGTCAATGCTTATGGAGTGTATCAAGATATCACTTTCCCCTTAAAGTTTAAGGTATTTAAGCCCAAAGGAACTCTCAAACCAGGGGATAAATACCAAACCAAGATTGAATTAGCCATAGAACTGATTCAAGAGTTAATTGATTTTGGCTTTAACATTGACCTAGTTTTAGCAGATAGCTTGTATGGAGAAAGTAGTGATTTCATCAACACCCTAACCCACTATCAGCTGTCCTATGTAGTAGCAATTAGAAGTAATCATAGTGTCCTACTGCCCCCAGGACAAAGGGTAAGAGCCAATAAATGGTGTCAATTTACTCGAACCTTTAGTGATAACAGTTCCGAAACCAGATACATTCGAGAAATTATTTATGGCAAGAGAAGAAACATCACTTATTGGGATCTCACCACTGACCCAGAAACTTTGCCCAGTAATGGGACCTCTTTTGTTATGACCAATCTTCAAGGGAAGGTCAAGAAAAAACTAGGAGACCTTTACGGTTTAAGAACTTGGGTGGAATATGGATTTCGCCAATGTAAGCAAGAATTGGGTTGGAAAGATTATCGTTTCACCAAGTTTTCTGAGATCGAGAAGTGGTGGGAAATCATTTACTGTGTTTATTTAATGGTGAGCTTACAAACGCCAGGTTTTAGCTCTTTTGAGCAAGATGAAGACAGTGATGATAAGACACAACCATCAACAAGTAATAATTCTCCTCAACATCCCAATTGGAGGAAGGGAAATAGCTGGAAAGATGCCTTACATAACCTACGTTTAGTTATGGAACCATGGTTCTTATTTTGGTTAGTTGTCCCTTGGCTAGAGATGTTTAATAATGACCACTTATTATTGGGGTTTCAGCATTTATTTTCTTCTGTTCATCAAGTTAAAATAGGTTTTTAAGAGTTGATTAGAACTCATTATTTTTTACTTCTTGCTTCGGAAAGTGACAAAAGAGGGATAACTGGACATTAAGGCTCGATCGCATCCAAGAAGCCGCTATTACTGAAATTAATCAGCCTTGGGCAAAAGATTTAGCGCGCGTGGCAGTAACCTTTAAGTTATATGGCAGACTTGCCTTTGGTTACACTGTCAAACCCGATGATGATTTTGTTGGGGAATTAGAAGGAGAGTCACGGCAGGTAATTCGGAAAATTTTTAATACCTTTTGGTTTTTGCGCGATCTTGCGAGATATTGGGAACAGTGCGAAGTTATTGAACCGAAAAGTGTGCGCGATCGCGCTTTAGAAAAAATCACCCAACTTGCCCAACGCTATCACCTTGATCTTCAGTAATTCTCCCTCTTCTCCTACTAACTTCTAAAGATAGAATTAGGGAACAGGGAAAAAGTTATTAGCCCAAGATGATTAGGGGAATCATGATCGCAAGCCCAGACTATACTCATCTTACCTCTGACCAATACCTCCAACTAGAGGCAAGCAGTCCCATTAAACACGAGTATCGGAATGGAAAAGCCTATGCAATGGCAGGAACTACTGACAGCCATAACTTAATTGCAGGAAACCTCTACACGATGATTCGTAACCATTTACGAGGATCAAATTTTCGGGTTTATTTTGCCGATGTGAAAGCTAGACTCGAAAGCTGTAACTGTTTCTACTATCCTGATTTGATGGTAACTTTTGAGGATCGTGATGCGGAAACAACAACTTATAAGTCCTATCCAAAACTTATTGTAGAAATTCTTTCTGACTCGACAGAAGCCTTTGACCGAGGAGATAAATTTATTGATTATCAAACACTCCCTACCTTAGAAGAATATGTTTTAATTAGTAGCAAAAAACAACGAGTTGAATGTTATCGTCGCACTGAAAAAGAGTTATGGCTATTTCAGTTTTATCTTCCTAATCATAAATCTTTTTATTGCAACAGCATTGGTCTTGAGGCAACTTTTTCTGAACTTTATGAAAACGTTATTTTATAACACTTTAATAGCTTAATTATTCAATAAGAAGTAACAGCAATTATGACTAAAACTTTAGCGAAAAAGATTACTTTTGATGAGTTTAACATCCAATATCTTAACGGAGAAGGACGCTATGAACTCCATGATGGAATTGTCGTTGAAATGCCGAAACCTAAAGGACAACACTCGATTATAACAGGATTTCTCATGGAAGAATTAATCCTCACGATGATTGAAATGGGTCAACGGGGAAAATGGACAATTCCTAGAGAGTCGATTATAAAATCAAGTAATGGTAAATCAGGCTATGAACCTGATATTATTGTCCTCGATCAGAACGCGATCGCGACTGAGTCTCGCTGGGCAAGTGAATCAATCATTGAAAAGGCGGAATCAGTAAAATTAATTGTGGAAGTAGTGAGTACAAATTGGCGTGATGACTACTTCAAAAAACGAGCAGATTACGAAGAATTAGGAATTACTGAATACTGGATTGTTGATTATGCCACATTTGGAGGACGCAATTTTTTAGGCAATCCCAAAGAGCCAACTTTATCTGTTTATCAACTAATTGAAGGTGAGTATCAAGTTCAGCAATTTCGCGGTAATGATAAGATTATTTCCCCAACATTTCCTACTTTGAATAAAACTGCAAATCAAATTTTTCGAGCTAATCAAGACTAATTTTTTTGCTTCTATAGCAGTTTTCACGCTTTTTGTGAGTCCTTCGTCCTTTGTTGTTTGTAAACTAATAACTCATCATTAATAAACGAGTAGAGAGAAAAGAGAAAATAAGCAATTAAACTCACTTCTAAATTCTCTCTCGTCACTTCTTGATTCCTAATGACTAATGACTAATGACCAATGACCAATGACTAATGACTAATGACCAATGACTAATGACTAATGACCAATGACCAATGACCAATGACCAATGACCAATGACTAATGACTAAGAAACGTTATCAGCAAGAATCTCCACCCGAGAAAGACGCAATCCCGATTAATTCAATGCCACAATAAGAAAAGTAGGCTTAATGAAAATACATACTCCATGACAACAACAACAGCACCAGAAACGAAAACTCAGTTACCCCCCTTAATTCCCCGTTCAGTTCTCTTTGGTAATCCCAAACGCGCCCGTCCTCGTCTTTCTCCTGATGCCAAATATATGGCTTATCTCGCCCCAGATGACAAAGATGTGCTACAAGTTTGGGTGCGAACTATTGGGGAAACCGATGATAAGCAAGTGACCCAAGATCAAAAACGCGGCATTCGAGCCTACTTTTGGACATATAAACCCGATCAGTTAATATACCTTCAAGATGCAGATGGGGATGAAAACTTCCATCTTTACGCCGTTAACCTCACTAATAACATTGTTCGTGACTTAACCCCATTTCAAGGAGTCAAAGCCCAACCCATTGATCTTGATCCCGAAACCCCTGATCAAGTGTTAGTGGGATTAAACCTGAATGATGCTCAAAAATTTGATGTTTACCGCATTAATTTAAATAACGGTGCAGTAGAATTTGATACCGATAACCCCGGCAATATTGTCAGTTGGACAGCAGATGCTCAATTTCAAGTTCGGGCAGCTGTCGCCGCTACCCCAGATGGCGGATCAGACTTACTCTATCGGGAAACCCCTAACCAAGAATGGGAATGCTTGCGCCATTGGAGTGCTGATGACGAAGGAGGAGCGTTAAGTTTTTCTCAAGATGGGAAAACCCTCTATATTGTGGGGTCACATGAAGCAAATGCTCAACGCCTACTTGCCCTTGATTTAGAGAGTAAAGAGGAAACAGTTATCGCCGCGGATGAACAGTATGATGTTGGGGATGTGATGATTCATCCTACAAAGCGTCATATTGAAGCCGTTTCCTTTTATAAAGACAAAGAAGAATGGCAAATTTTAGATAGCGCGATCGCGCCTGACTTTGAAGCCATCCGTAACTTTCGCGAAGGAGAATTTGGTATTGGTAGCCGCGACTTAGCCGATAAAAACTGGTTAGTTGCCTACATTACTGATGATGGGCCCGTTTATTACTATCACTACCACCGCGATAATCAAGAATTTGAATTTCTCTTCACCAATCAACCCGAATTAGAAGACCTCCCCCTCGCCAAAATGCAACCCATTTCCTTCCAAGCAAGAGATGGGTTAACGATTCATGGCTATTTAACCACTCCTGTGGGGGTAGAAGCCAAACAACTCCCCACCGTGTTATATGTTCATGGGGGCCCTTGGGCGCGTGATACTTGGGGATATAGCCCCACTGTACAATGGCTTGCTAATCGTGGTTATGCTGTCTTACAGGTAAATTTCCGTGGTTCAACTGGCTATGGTAAAGACTTTCTCAACGCTGGAAACCGAGAATGGGGAGCCGCGATGCACGATGATCTCATTGATGCCGTGGAATGGCTAAAACAAGAAGGCATTTCTGATCCTAATCAAATTGCTATCATGGGCGGTTCTTACGGCGGTTATGCTACCCTCGCAGGCTTAACCTTTACCCCAGAGGTATTCGCTTGTGGCGTGGATATTGTTGGCCCCTCCAACCTCATTACCCTCATTAATAGTGTTCCTCCCTACTGGAAACCCATGATGTCTATGTTTGCCCATCGCGTTGGGGATATTGAAACCGAAGAAGACTTTTTAAGATCGCGCTCTCCCCTCTTTTATGCCGATCAAATTACCAAACCCCTTTTAATTGGGCAAGGAGCCAATGATCCACGAGTGAAACAAGCCGAAAGTGAACAAATTGTCGCTGCCATGCGAGAAAAAGGAAAACCCGTCCAATATGCCCTTTATACTGATGAAGGACATGGGTTTGCTCGTCCTGAAAATCGGATGCACTTTTATGCCCTTACTGAAAACTTCCTCGCCCAGTATCTTGACGGGCGTGCTGAAGAAGTTGGAGAAATGACTGGTCACTCTGGGATTGTCAGTTAAGATTATTGCCAAAAATTTTCCTCTGTCAGTTATCATAGAAGGCAGAGGAATAATAAAAAAATGTTTAAAACGAGAGGTGAAAACGGCTTATGGATTGGCGAATTTTAATTGTTCTCGCTCCTGTTATGGTAGCGGCTGGTTGGGCTGTCTTTAATATTGGCGCGATCGCGCTTAGACAGGCTCAAGACTTCTTGAATCGGCAAAATAGTTAACATTATTGATGAAGTAGCACAGTTGTTGTTTTCCTCAAGCAGCAACTGTGTTTTTTTGTCCTTTGTCCTTTATTGTTTGTCCTTTGTTATTTGTCCTTTGTCCTTTGTCCTTCGTTGTTTGTAAACCAATGACTAATGACTAATGACCAATGACCAATGACCAATGACTAATGAAAGTAATACATAGCAGGAGGTTCACCCGTAGATGTATGTATTAATCGGTGGGGCTGGTATGATGGGGTTGCGGTTAGCACAACGGTTATTAGACCTCGGACATACCGTTGCCGTTATCGACATTGATCCCCTTGCTTGTCAATATGCACGGGAAAAAATTGGGGTCATGTCTTTTGAAGGAAGTGCTGTTTCCACCAGTGTCCTCCTAGAAGCTGGCATTATGAAAGCTAACACGATTGTTGCGACGATGACAAGTGATGCCATAAACCTTGCATTAGTTACCCTTTCCAAGCATTATGGTGTTCCTCAAATTGTTGTCCGTCTCAACGATCGCGATTTTGCCCAACCCTACCGTATTGCGGGTGCAAGTCATGTTATTAGTACCATTGATGTTGCCATTACTCGCATTGTCAATGCTATTGAATATCCCGAAGTAGAAGCAATGATGCACTTTGAACAAGGACAAGTAGAAGTGCTAAAACTCCCCGTTACCAAAGATTGTTATATTACAGATCGCACAGTAGCTGACATTGCCAGTGATCCCAAATTCCCAAAAGGTTCACTTGTCATTGGTTATCAATCTCATCCCCAAGCCGATCTCATTATTCCCAATGGTGGCACAGTATTAGAAGCAGGTTCTACCATCCTTGTTGTCACTAAGCCTAACTATCTCCGTCAAATTATTCAATTTGTGGGACTCAGCACTACTCATCTTCCAACTGTAGAAGTTTCTGATTAATTCGTTGGATGGAATTACGGGCTAATTCCTCTGATAAAATCCCTTTCCGCAAAGAATCATTAATTGCCCCCTTTTCCGCTAAAAGTAATTGCCGACGAATTTTGAGAAATTTATTATTTTCTTGTGTTGCAGATTTCAATGGATCACTACGGCGGTTATATAAATCTCGTAAGTCACGTTCTGACTTAGCAATTCGTGCTTGATAATTGGCTCTCATTTCCTCATAAACAGCTTTTGGTAACACTCCTGTTTTATGAAGATTGTCTAACTCTTCTTGGGCGGCTTTAGAAGTAATTAAGTCTAATTGTCGTGTTTCGATATCCCGAGTCATTTTAGAGAAAGAAGCCAGCTTTAATCGGGAAACTAACCAAGGTAACGTCAAACCTTGACCAATTAAAGAAACAAACACTGTTCCAAAAATTAAGGTAATGAGTTGTTCTCGTCCGGGTAAATCGGTGGGTAAACTTAAGGCTAAAGCCATGGAAAGAGAGCCTTTAACATTACCTAAAAAGAGAACGTGCTGCCATTTTAAGGGTAAAGGACGACCGAAAAATTGTAATAAGGCTAATAAGGGATAGACAGAAATTGCTCGTCCAACTTGATAACTTAGCACTGCAATCAGCACACTTGGTAAAGTTTGGATTAAAACTCCCACATTCACTTCAATGCCAATGAGGAGGAAAATAAAGGTATTGACTCCAAACCCAGCATATTCCCAAAAACTGAGGAGAGTGATTTTAGTAGAAGCAGAAACCTCTCTGGCTAAACCAATATTTCCTACCACTAAGCCTGATACCACTACCGCAACTGCCCCAGAAACCTCTAGAAATTGAGCCACTTGAAAGGTTCCCAGAGAAACAGCAACAGTTAGTAAGAGACTACTTAAAGGATCATCGAGTTGTCGAAATAAACCCAAACAAAGATACCCTAACCCTAATCCCACCACTGTTCCCCCGACAATAGCGAGAAAAAGTTGTTGAAATGCCCCAGTGGCATCAAATTCTCCTTGGGCATAAACTTCTCCCACTACACTTAAAATAACGAGGGCAACCCCATCATTAAATAAACTCTCCCCCTCCACAATGGTGGAAAGACGACTGGGAACTGATACCTCTTTAAACGCTGCAATCACAGAAACAGTATCGGTAATTGCCAAAATTGCCCCTGCAAATAAGGCGGCATTCAGTTCTAAATTGAGGGCTATTTTCAGAACAAATGCAGTTATTGCCGCTGCTAAAACTAACCCTGGCCCGGCAAGTAACGCGATCGGTCTAAAGGTAGTACGCAGCCGACTAATATCAGTATTAATAGCAGATTCAAAAATTAGAATTGGGAGGAATAAGTTGAGAACTAAAGCGGGATCAATGCCAATATCCCCCGGTAACCAGTCTTTGGTAATGGCTAACCCTGCTAAAACTAATCCTGTTACATAAGGAATTTTCAGCCTTCGCGTAATTAAGGCGACTGCAGTTGCAACTAATAAAAGAACAATTAAACTGGTAATTAATTCAGTGACAACTTCTTCTTCTGCGCCAGGAACGACTCCTTCTTGTGCGAATAACCATAACATAAATAATTATTATTGATAGTGCTAATATCATCTCTAGGAGTTATCGGTATATTGATATGTTTTTCCTGGATCACCTAAATAACTGATAAAAACAGCATTTGCTTTAACAGAGTTGTTTGGAAATAGTATTATAGTTTTAATCTCGTAAAACTAAAACTGGACAAGGGGCTTGACGAACCACTCTTTCTGATACTGATCCTAAAGCAAAGCGGTTTAAACCTTTGTGGGCATGAGAGGGAATAATAATTAACTCGATACCATTTTTCTTGGCATAATCTAGAATTTTCCTTGCTGGTTTACCAATTACAACATTAAAAGGGGCTTTTTTATATTCGGGATCAGGAAAGCGTTTATAAAAGGCTTTTTCCACATGACGACGGCGAGTGTCATTATCCACAGTATGCCAAATAATGCCGGGATCACCAGGGTTAAGAGGGCGTAAAACATGGATAATGTGAACATTTTCTGGGTTTTCCATTTCTCCAATTGTGTCTTCTAAAGCCTGAAAAGAAGATTCGGAAAAGTCGATAGGAACTAAAACGCGATCGCGCTTAAACAAACTCATGGCAATTTATTTTGGGGTATCTGGTGCTTCTACCAATTCTAAATAATCAAGTTACAGCAGGTGCTCCCTTTGCCTCCTTAGCAAGGGGACTTGGGGAGCCTATGCAATAGCACTCGTTTATGGAAATGGCATTATAGTCTAATATAAATCAGTGTAGGTAAGATCAGCACCATCTAAGCAAGCATTTTTTAAGTTCGCACCCATTAACTTTGCTTTCCGTAAATTGGCATGGGATAAATTTGCCCCTTCTAAGTTGGCAATAACTAAATTTGCCCCTTCTAAACAAGCATGACTCAAATTTGCCCCCTGTAAGTTTGCCCCAATAAAGTTACAGCCTTTGAGATCAAAATAGCTTAATACTACCCCTGATAACTCGATGTTTTGAAAATTCCGTTCTCCTGCCTCATAGCGCATGAGAAATTCTCCTATGGGCGTTACAGGAATCTGTCGTTGCGGTGGCTGACGATACACAAAGCGAAAGCTATCCCCACTTGCTATAACTTCCTGCAATTCTTCATAAAAGGGATAATTACCAATCCCACTAAGAGTTACCCAAGCGCGAGTGCGAGTAATGGCAGTAAATAGCTGATTACGAAGATAAATATTAGCCTCTGCTTGCGCCACCTGATCTAACCCGATAATATACACCATATCCGCTTCTTGCCCTTTTGCCCGATGAATGCGAGAAATCGTCACTCCTCCTTCACACCAAAATTGATTGGGGTTGCGTTGCCCAGAAGGGGTTTCAAAAATATTACAATCAGGCGCACTGGGTAAATAAATATCAATCCCCTGCTGATAGAGAAATTGAGCAACTGTCGTTTCTAAGCGTCTGCTTTCTCCTAACACTAATACTAGAATGTTGCGACTAGGGCGTAATCCTTCTTGGCGCAGGTTGGTAAAAATTTGCTCGGCTAATGCGGTTAATTCTTCTTGGCGGGTTGCATAACTTTGAAAGCGAATCATCTCTCCCTCCCATAATTGCGGTAGAGGATGTGGGGAGTTAGCAAGTGGGCGTTTGAGGGTTATGGTTTCCCCCAGTTGAAAGTTGCCTTCTACCTGATAGCCTAGCGCTTCCCAGTCTTGAGGATGGGTAACCCCTGTTAACATGCCTTCTTTTCTTAATAAGCCCATTCCCACCCCATGGGCAAGGGTAATGATAGGATGAGGAAGGCGATAACAGCGCGATAATATCTCAGTTTTCTGAATGCCATCACTGTATTCGCTACTGAGAAGATGGGCGAGTTCATCCCCTAAAATTTCCCCAGGGGTAGGAATGGTGAGATGATCTAAACTTTGGGCTTCGTCATATGTCCAAATTAAACGTCGTTGTTGCGGTTGAGTGGGATTAACGGGACGCAGGGCTTGGTAGGCTAATTGGTAAAAGGGTTGTTTGTGGTGTCGCTTAACGCTATCGTCAACTAATAAGTCTTGTCCTTCATCAATGAGAATTGCATCAAAAATTTGGGGAATAGTGGTTTGGGTTAAGAGATGATCACAGGCTAGCGCGATCGCGCTTTGGGGTTGGTAACGATGAGGCGTTGGGATATCTTGTACGGTAAGAGGAGAAATCCCTGCGGCTTCAGAAACGACGCGATAAAACCCTGGCTGTGTTTTTGCCCCCCACGCATGAAGAATCCGTAATTTTGACGTTTTAGCATTAAACTTGGTTTTCTCTTCACTAAAGCGATTTAAATAGTGACTGACATAATGAATAATTACGGGATAGAGACTACGAGAGAAAAACACCAAAGCGATATCCCATTGCGGATATTTTAGGTGCATTTGTACAGCTTTTTGACATAAAACGGCCGTTTTGCCAGAGCCTGCAATTCCTCGAATCCGTTGACAACCGGGGGGAATTTGTTTACCAATTTTTTCTTGTTGGTGATCAAATTCTGAGATATGTTGATAGAGTTCTTGTAAAACTTTACCGCGCGTTTTTGGGGGAGACAGAACAGGAAAAGTTGTTTTTTGATGCAGCGGCGTTCCACTAATAACCGAGAGTAATAATTGCCATTGTCTCTCGCTTAAATGATTACCTTGATATAGAGGAACTGTCGTTTCAATTGTTGTTAATAAATCTGAGGAAGCGGTAAGATTATTTTGTAATAATAATGGGGGATTACTAGGGAGACGATGAAAGCCTCGATTTTCCCACTCTTTTTGAGTAATGTTGGGAAGGGCAACTAAAATTCGGCTGGTAATTTGTTCTTTTAAATCGGGTTCTTGATGACAGTAAGATAAGAGAGAGGAAAGCTGATTTTCTGCTTGTTGATAGGGGTTGCCACTGCTAGTATAAAAATTCTGATATTGCCAAAGATGGCCAGTAATTTGTTGAATTTGATTAATAACAAGAGCTTTTACCTCAATGATAATAATCCCGAAAGCGCGATCGAGCAGTAAAATATCGGGTTCTTTGCGAAAATTCCCCACCTGTGAGAAAATTGGATAACGCCAGTAACCAAGGCAAGCGCGATCGGCAAATGCTTTTTGAACCTGATCCCAAACTTCCTTTTCCGCAGTTACTCCAGCTTGCTTTAAGGGTTCTGTTGCAATAAAACGAGCCTTCATTCTTGCTGCTTCAACTGTTGCTTAATATATTGAACAAGTTCTCCCATTTGTTGCTGATTTTTTTGCTGTACTGAGTCAACGGCTTTACGCAGATCATTTAAATGATCAGTTACGCCTCGCACTTGATTAAATAATGCCTCGTTGGTTTTCTTGAGATTATCAAACTCATCTTGTAAAGGTGTAATAACCACCGTTTCTAAGGTATCAATGCGCTGTTCTAAGTATTGAATATAAGCATATAAATTCTCAGAACTTTCTTCTTGGCTGACGCTTTGATCATCTGATAATAATTTGACTTCTGCTTCTAAATTTTCAATGCGTTCCCATAAATCTTGATTATCTTGATCATTATCCTTTTTAACTGTTTCTTCTGCAAGATATTCATCAATCCAAGTCTTAATTAACTCACTCATAGATAAGCCATCAGCCTTAACTTTTTGCTGAAACGCCTCTCGTTTTTCCGCATCAATTTGAATGCTAATACTTTTCTTAGTCATGTTTTATACAGAATTATCATATAATTAATGTTTTATTGGAAAACCAGTGTAATGGATGTGAGATAGATCAATATGACAACCTTAAAAAACTCTCCCTTAAAAGCCAAGTTTAGGCGAATTCCCTGGTCAATCTGGTTATGTATTCCACTATCATTACTGATCTTGCTTTCATTGCAAACCGCAGTTGCCGCCGAAGAAACCGAAGAACTAACCCCAGAAACCATTAAGGGAATTATTGACACCATTTGGATTTTAATTGCCGCCATTCTCGTCATCTTTATGAATGCTGGGTTTGGAATGCTAGAAACAGGCTTTTGTCGCCAGAAAAATGCAGTTAGCATTCTTTCTAAAAACTTAATTGTTTTTGCCCTCGCTACCATAGCATATTTTGCCTTTGGCTTTTCCTTTATGTTTGCTGATGGTAGCCCTGTAATTGGCTTTGGGGGATGGCTTCTCAGTGGTGATGCAGAAGTTTATGGACTTGATCCCTTTCCAGAGGGGTTACCCGTTACAGTCTTTTTCCTATTCCAAGTTGCCTTTGCTGGTACTGCTGCCACGATTGTATCAGGGGCGGTTGCTGAACGGATTAAGTTTAGAAGTTTTATGATTTTTAGTTTTCTCCTTGTCGCCTTTGCCTATCCTATAACAGGACATTGGGTGTGGAGTGAAACAGGCTGGTTAGGTAATTTAGATTTTCATGACTTTGCTGGTTCAACGGTGGTTCATTCCGTCGGCGGTTGGGCGGCACTAACAGGGGCTTATATACTGGGGCCAAGAGAAGGGAAGTATTTAGAAGATGGAAGCATGACAGGGATTCCCCCCCATAACATGAGTATTGCCACCTTAGGGGGGCTTATTTTATGGATTGGCTGGTTTGGCTTTAATCCGGGATCAGAATTAGAAGCCAATTTGAATGTTCCTTATATTGCAGTAACCACAAATCTGTCAGCAGCAAGTGGCGCGATCGCGGCAACAATTGCGGTATGGCTACGATTTGGACTCCCTGATCTATCTATGATTATTAATGGCGTTTTAGCAGGATTAGTTGCCATTACCGCCAGTTGTGATGGCGTAAGTTATATTGGGGCAATTATCATTGGCAGCGTTGCTGGTGTTCTCATTGTTTTTGCCGTTCCCATTTTTGATCGCCTCAAAATTGATGATCCAGTAGGGGCAATTTCAGTTCACCTTGTTAATGGCATTTGGGGAACATTAGCAGTAGGCATTTTTCATCAAGAGTTAGCAAGTGTGGGTCAATTTTTTACCCAAATTTTAGGTATTGCTTCAGTTGGAATTTATACCGTTATCCTTGCCACGATTTTCTGGTTAGCCTTGAAATTCTCGGTGGGGCTTCGCGTTGATTCTGCTGAGGAAGAAGAAGGGTTAGACATTGGGGAACATGGCATGGAAGCCTATAGTGGCTTTGTGCAAATGGAAGATTTAACCCTAGATGAAGAACACTAAGAAAAAATTGTTGTTAGCAGGGGTTGGCTTACCCACTAATCCCTGCTAAACCACTAATAGCGAGCTATAAAGGAACAACTTGAATTTCAATTTGAGCAGTTACTTCAGGATGGAGTTTTACCTCTGTTTTGTAGAAGCCAATGCGGCTAATCTCATCGGGTAACACCACACCACGACGATCAATATCCTGTCCTGTTACTTCTTTAATCACATCTACCACATCTTGAGGGGTGACCGTTCCAAAAATTGCTTCTCCTTCACCCACTTGCTTACGAATGGTAAAGCGACCAACTGTTTCCAGAGCCGTTTTCCGATCTTGAGCTTCTTTTAAGATAGCAAGGAGACGTTGACGTTCCTTCTCTTGTCTTTGTTCGGCCTGTCTAAGCACCCCAGGGGTGGCAAAACTTGCTAACTTTTGGGGAACAAGATAATTACGAGCATAGCCAGGGGCTACTTCCACAATACTATCGGCTTGACCGAGCTTTTTCACGTCTTTGTGTAAAACAACTTGTAATCGTTTCGCCATGATATTTACTATAAAGTTTCCAAATAGAACAAAAGAATGACCACCTTATCAATATAGGTGGTACGCACAAACCTTAATTATAGCAGCAAAATTTGCAACTGAAAAAGCCCCGCCAAGTTCATTAGCGGGGCAAAGCTCTAGGTTTTAAGGCGTTTCACGTTTTTCGCTAAACCAAGAATTTCAAGGAAACGAATGGTCATCCAAGTAATATCGAGTTCCCACCAGTTTAAGCCGTGACGAGCAGAATATTCATAAGCGTGATGATTATTGTGCCAGCCTTCGCCATAGGTTAGTAGAGCAACCCACCAGCAGTTACGAGAGTGATCTTTCGATTCATAGGTTTGGTAACCAAACTTGTGCGTAGCGCTATTAACGAACCAAGTGCAGTGGAAAACCGCAACTAAGCGAACAAATACGCCCCAGATGACGAAAGACCAGCCGCCGATGGCATATAAGAACAGACCAAAGGCAACTTGAATAAGAATAAAATAGTTCGATAAAAATTGATAAACTGGGTCCGAATTAATATCTTGTGTAAATTTAGGAATATCTTTTTCGGCGGGAATTTCATGGAGCATCCAACCCATGTGACTCCACCAGAAACCTTTATTAGAATCGTGAGGATCAGGGCTGTTATCAGAATATTTGTGATGAATACGGTGTAGCCCAACCCAATCAATCACACTGCCTTGAGCAGATAGCGTACCGCAAAACGCAAAGAAGTATTCTAGCCATTTGGGAACTTGGAAGCTACGGTGAGTTAGAAGACGATGATAGCCTAAAGTAACTCCCAGTCCTCCTGTTACCCAGTGCATGATTAGAGCGACTCCCACTGCTGACCAACTAAAAAAGTTGGGAAGGAAAGCTAAAAGAGCAACTAGATGAATAGATGCAATATAGGCAAATGTTGGCCAATCAAATGGTAATTTTTTTTCAGTTGCAACAGTCATAGATGAAATTACGTTTCTTTAATGAAGGTTTTAATGGTATTGTCCTGAGTTAACGCCCCCAAATTCAAGAGCTAAATCCAAAAATATCCTTAAAATTTCAAGAATATTTCGTGAAACTGGAGAATATGAGCAGCCAAATCATCTTAGAAAAAGCAGAAACTGCACTCTTTCCAATATTTTCTAAAATTGACACGCTAGTTAAGCATAACGCAAAAAAAGTTTTAGAGGTATTTCGGCAAGAACGGGTAGGCGTACAACATTTTGCCAGTGTCAGTGGGTATGGGCATGGTGATTTAGGTCGAGAAACGCTCGATCGCGCTTTTGCCAAGATTATGGGCGCAGAGGCTGCAGCGGTGCGAGTGCAATTAGTCTCAGGAACTCATGCCATTACTTGTGCCTTATTTGGAGTGTTGCGTCTTGGGGATGAAATGTTAGCTGTGGCAGGACGACCTTATGACACTTTAGAAGAAGTCATCGGGTTACGGGAATCCACACTCGGATCATTAAAAGAGTTTGGCGTTCATTATCGAGAGCTCCCCCTTACCAGTGAAAATACCATAGATTGGGAAGGCTTAAAAACCGCAGTTACCGCAAAAACGCGCTTAGTCTTCATTCAACGTTCCTGTGGTTATACTTGGCGAGAAAGCCTTTCTATTGCTGATATTGAGCGGATTATTCACATTGTTAAGCAACAAAATCCTGAGACAGTTTGTTTTGTCGATAACTGTTATGGGGAATTTGTAGAAACCCAAGAACCCCCTGCAGTAGGCGCAGATTTAATTGCAGGTTCTCTAATTAAAAATCCAGGGGGAACCATTGTTACGGCTGGCGGGTATCTCGCCGGACGAAAACATTTAGTCGAAGCCGCTTGCTGTCGTTTAACTGCCCCTGGCATTGGTAGCGAGGGAGGAGCAACCTTTGACCAAAATCGTCTCTTATTTCAAGGCTTATTTTTAGCCCCGCAAATGGTGGGAGAAGCGATTAAGGGAACGCATTTAATTGCCCATGTCTTTCAGCAATTGGGCTATCCTGTTAATCCACTCCCAGAAACACCACGGCGAGATGTGATTCAAGGAATTAAACTGGGAAGTAAAGAAAAGCTACTGGCGTTCTGTCGCGCTTTACAACAGCAGTCTCCTGTGGGGTCTTATTTAGACCCTGTGCCTGCAGAAATGCCGGGTTATGAAAGTGAGTTAGTAATGGCAGGCGGAACGTTTATTGATGGTAGCACCTCTGAGTTATCTGCTGATGGGCCACTGCGAGAGCCTTATATTGTATTCTGTCAGGGGGGAACCCATTGGACTCATTGCGCGATCGCGCTTGAAGCGATTATTAAAGCCTTAGAAGACTTATGACTTGTAAATTATATTATCATCCCCAATCGAATTTCGCTCGTAAAATCCGTATTTTATTAATGGAAAAAAAGATTGATTATGAGTTAGAAGCGATTGAACTCAGTGCCAAACCAGAGTATTTTTTGAAAATTTCTCCCATTGGGAAAGTCCCAGTTTTTGTGGATGAAGATGGCACAGTAATTTGGGATTCCTCGTTAATTGCTGAGTATTTAGAAGAAAAATATCCTCATCCTCATTTGTGTCCGCAAACCTTTCAGGAAAAAATTGCTTGTCGCAAATGGGAAGAAATGGCAGATACTTTAGGGGATCATGTCATTGATCTTTGGATTCAAGGATTATTTAATCAAGGTAAAGTAACGCGATATCAATCTTTATTACAAGAAAAAATTTCCCGTATTATCCCAGTTTTTGAAGAACAACTAAAGCAAACCAAATATTTATTAGGGAACGAAACTTGGTCAATGGCTGATATTGCGGCACTTTGTTCTTTTGCCTATCATGATTTACGACTTAATGAAGATTGGAAAAATAAGTATCCTCATCTAAAAAATTGGTTTAATGATTTACATAATATTGAGTCAGTTAAGTTAACAGTTCCACCGAAAAAGGCAGGAATAAAGTAATATAGTGTTGTTTTTCGTTATAATATTTAGTAGCATTTTTTATTAATAAATAAAGCAAATGCGTCCGCTTAATTTGCTTTGTTATACTACTTGACCCAATCTGCAATTAACTTTTCAAGTGGATTATCTAGGTCAGTTATATGTCTAATTAAAAATTTTCGCTCTTCAGCTTGTAATTGGTTGGTTGCAAATAAATAAGCCCTTTTTTGCCAAGGATCCATTGCAGGAGCATCTTCTTTCAACTCTCTTAACCAATCTCCCTTTTTACTCTCTGCTGCAGCAATAATAATTTTTCTTTTTAAAAATGAAGAAGCAGTTTTATAAATATCAACTAATCTATCGATATGGTTTAATTCAGGTTCATTCCCAAATAATGAGAGTATAGATATTTGAAAATATTCATTTGACTTTACAACGTCATTTTCCAGAAGTTCTAATAACTTTCCTCCGATGTCTTTCCAATCTAATTGTACTTCTTTTGAGCTTACTGCTACGAAATACCTTGCAATTTCAGTTATTGCAGGTATCATATCTTCAAAGTTATCAAGACAAAAATTTACCGCTGCTTCATGACCAACTTGAGTCAATCTTCTTAAAAACCATCTTAATCTTATATAGTCGGGTTCGTCACTTGATAAATAATCTGAAAGAATTTTTTCAATTGCCTCACTATTAAATTCTTTCAGCTCATCATCTGACAATTCACTGAATAGAATACTCTTATATGGATTTCCATTCGAATGTCTTCTTATTATACTGAGAATATGATTTTCAATGTCATTAATAGGTCGATCTTCAATCATTTCTCTTGCATATCTAATAAAATCAGAGGATGCAATAATTTTTGTTTTACTTTTCTGTAATTGAAGTCTCTGTTGTTTATCCAAAATCCCTGCTATCTCATACAGATGTTTTCTTGCTACTGATTCGTCGTCAGTAAATACAACGAAATCATCTACAAATCTACAATACTTTATTCCTCTCGTAGATAAACTATTATCAATAGGTATAAGTGAAGATTCTGCAATTAAATGTGACGCATGAGGACCAACTGGAACACCTCGGGAAACTTTGGATGAAACGGTTTGAAATAGGTTTTGAACCCACTTATTAACTTGATTTGGAAAACCTGCAGCAATAAGTTCGTTTTCAACAGTATGATGGTAAATTTGATTGTAAAAATCAGAAATATCAACACTAAGAGCATACTTGTACTGAGATGCTAAGTATCTACTTTGATTCCAAAACTCGTTCCAAGCATCATTAGAACTATACAAATCGCCATTTGCTGAGGTATCGAATCTATAACTAAAAACTTTAGAATCATATACTGGAGACCTTCTATCTTCAATTCCTTTTCCAAATTGATACATTATTGCAGTAAAAATAATGCTATCAAGTGGGTCAAGTTGAGTAGCAGGCCGAACAGATAAATCATCTTTAGGAACAATAAATCGACGAGGTGCACCGGGCTCATGATTAGAGATATCAATATCTGCTATAAAGTCAATTGCATCGTCTCCTAACTCTTTAATAATTTTTAATTCTACTGGTTTTGGAAATAAATCGGTGTCCCCATGTTTATCAAGTGAATCGATTGCCCATTCAATAGAATCTCTATCAAGTTTCATATCGGTAAATTAATTAAAGTAGTATAACTTATGTATAATTTAAACCTACTTTAAGCGCACTGTCTAAAAACGATAAAATTCTCGCCGATGACCGACTTTAAAAAAAATTAATATACTCAGTTCTCGATCGCGAATTTCCTATAAAACCCGATACATTCCGACTCGAATACGTTAAGCATCTTTCCCTCTACTTTGAAATTTCTCAACCCGCAAGGACATGGTTTTGTCCTTTTTTGAGGAAAAAAACGCAGCCACACCAAAGATTACTGTTAGGATATATAATAAAATCATTGTAAATTCGTTGTAAACTCGTTGGTTTAAAGCCAGAGGAGGGACTATATGTTAGGTGAGCAGCAAGAGCAAACCGCAACCAACTTAAAAGTGGCGCGAAATTGGAAATCCTTTGAAGATTTCCGCAAAGCAGGAGCCAAAGCGCTTGAGCCAGTTAAAGAGGGTAAGATCGCAACCCTAAAAACAGGAACTGGTGATTACCGAATCATGTCAGAGCAGGATTTCCAAAACTTATATGGATTAGCTTGTGATGTCGCTCGGTTACAGGGAGGGCTAAGTGTAGTTTTAACTGCGGCCCGTGCCGTGCAAAAGCATAATGACCCAGAAACGGTTCAAGTTTTAATTCAAACCGTCAAAATGATGGGTAATCTATCAGCACTTCCCAGTCGCGAAGATTTCGATCATCCGCAGCTAGAAGACTCTTATTCAGAACTGGAAGATGATGATGAAATAATTGATGATCCTTCTCTTGTAGAACGTCCCGTTTAAAATAGGTAGGGTGATTCATGATTGATGATGAAGATTTCAAAACCCTTGCCAATTTGGAGCATGACCTGCACGACTTATCCCATAATCAGGAGGCAATGAGCGTTATTCGCGGTTTTGCTGAGAGTCTTGGGAAGACTAAACATCGGCAAAGGGTGTTAAATAAAAAAGGGGCGCTGGTGCGGACTCCCATTGAGTATCAAGATGCTCTGAATTGCGGAGTAATTAGCTCTGAAGAAGATGAGTTTAGTCTGTTGCAAGGTGACATCATTAGCACAGAGGCGGCTTATTTAATGGGAGAGCGATTAACGGGACATCAAAATAAATTTGCCATTGCTAGTTCTACCTGTGATTTAGTTCCAGAGAGGCGACAGTATGCTACTTTATTATGTGTCAAGCCAGTGACAAAAAACGTTTCTAAATATAAGGAAATTTTGGGCAATTTATTGAAGTTTAATTCCACAAAACAGATGTATCTTCCTCCTCTGTCCATGGATTCAGAGGAAGTTCTGTTTAATGTTGTAGATTTTGATGGTTTAGTACAAATTAAACTTGAGAATTTGCTTTTAGCAACGCGACATGCAAGTTTAAGTTTAGTGGGATGGCGGTTATTTGGTTCTCTTTTAAGTAATATTATGGTTCTTTCAACGGAAGGAGAAGAAAAAATGCGAGAAGTATTTTGGAATTTGACTTTAGCAAACCAATAACAAATAACGAGTAACGAGACTAAGGAGAATCAATTTTGGCAACAATTTTACGGAAATGGAGTTATCAATATCAATGGTTATATGACGCGATCGCGCAACTCTCTGCTTTAGCAGTAGGCGGAGAAGCCCGTTTCCGTCAACTTGCCCTAAAAGACCTTAATATTGATAACAATACCCAAATTTTAGACTTATGTTGTGGGGCAGGACAAACTACCCAATTTTTAATCAAATACTCGAATCAAGTAACAGGGTTAGATGCTTCTCCGCTAGCATTAGAACGGGCAAAAAAACGAGTTCCCCAAGCCAATTATGTGGAAGGATTAGCCGAGGAATTACCCTTTTCTGAGGCAAGTTTTGATTTGGTTCAAACCAGTGTTGCCCTCCATGAAATGAAGCCAGAGCAATTAAATCAAATTTTACAGGAAATTTATCGAGTTCTCAAACCTCAAGGAATGTTTGCTTGCATTGATCTCCATCAGCCCCATAATCCAATTTTTGTTCCTGGGTTATCTCTATTTATGACCTTATTTGAAACGGAAACTGCTTGGCAATTTGTGAAGACAAATGTACCGGAAAAACTAAGCGCGATCGGCTTTAAAAATTGTCAGCAAACTCTCTATGCAGGCGGTAGCTTACAAGTGGTACAAGCGCAAAAATAAAGAGCATAATCAAATCAAACAGAAGATTTTACTAAAAAGTATTTAACAGCTTTTGCGAAAAAATGCAAGTACAAGAAAATAAAATTAATCCTGCGAATAATTAAACCAATTCATCCTAAAATTGAGATAGTTAAAAACGTTTATAACAATGTCTGAGACTAATCAAATTCATTCAGCAGTTACTAATCTTTACAATGCCTACCCCTTTCCCCCAGAACCCTTATTAGATGAACCTCCACCTGGATATAACTGGCGATGGAGTTGGACGGCAGCTTATGATTTCTGCACAGGACGTAAACCAGCGCAACAGGATATCCGAATTTTAGATGCTGGTTGTGGCACAGGAGTCGGAACAGAGTATTTAGTCCATCTTAATCCTGAAGCCTCCGTGATTGGTATTGATATTAGCCCTGAAGCCCTAAAAGTTGCACAAGAACGCTGTCAGCGCAGTGGTGGAGCAGATCGGGTAACATTTCAAGAAATGAATGTGGAACAAGCACACACTCTTGAGGGTCAATTTGAGATGATTAACTGCGTTGGGGTATTGCACCACCTTCCTGATCCCGTAGCTGGGATTAAAGCCCTCGCTTCTAAACTTGCTCCAGGCGGAATTATGCACATTTTTGTGTATGGGGAATTAGGGCGCTGGGAAGTACGGTTAATGCAAAACGCGATCGCGCTACTGCAACCCAATGACTATCAAGAAGGGGTTAACATTGGGCGGAAGCTATTTGAAATTCTCCCCGAAAATAATCGCATCGTGAAACGAGAAAAAGAGCGTTGGGCCTTAGATAACCAACGGGATGCCTGCTTTGCTGATATGTATGTTCATCCCCAAGAAATTGACTATAATATCAACACTTTATTTGATTTAATTAAGGAATCATGGTTAGATTTTGTCGGCTTTTCTAACCCACAATTTTGGCAATTAGAACGGCTTTTAGGGGATGATCCGAAAATTTTAGAACGTGCCAAACAACTAAGTGAGCGCGAGCAATATCGACTCATTGAATCTCTTGATCCGGAGGTAACTCACTACGAATTTTTCTTATCAAAACCCCCACTTATCCACTGTGATTGGTCAGATGACAGTGAATTTTTAAGTGCTATTCCTGAGCGTCATCCCTGTATGGAAGGATGGGAAAGTCGCAACTTATTTAATGCTGATTACGAATTAGTGAGCCTTTCTGAGGAAGAGTTTAACCTGCTCAAAGCTATTAATGAAAATCGAGAAAAGCAACATTCTTTAAGGGAGATCATCACCGAAGTTGGTGGAAATGTATCTGAAGCGCGATCGCTACATAAACAGAAACTAATCACTCTTACTCCTGTTAATTCACAGTGATTCCAAATCAAAAACAGCAGCTTAAAAGTAGTGGGAGCATCTTGCTCCCTAGTAGCACAGAAGTGAATTGGAACGACTATAGCCCAAAACAGCCATATTTTTTGCCAAAAAAGGGGGAAGCCAATCACTTCCCCAAGTTAACTAGGAAATTCGAAAATTATCCTTCAACGTTAACTAACTCAATATCAAAGGTTAAATCTTGACCTGCTAGAGGATGGTTAGCATCAAGAGTAACCTTAGACTCGGCAACCTCAGTTACCACCACTGGAATTTGTTGGCCACTGGGATGTTGAACCTGTAATTGTTGACCAGGTTGAACCTCAATATCTTCAGGAATTTGCTCCCGTTCAACTTCTAGAACCATTTCCGAGCGATGGGGACCGTAGGCTTCATCAGAACTAATTTCAGCCGTCTTTGATTCTCCCGGAGCCATTCCAATAACAGCTTGCTCAAACCCAGGAATGATCTGACCCTCTCCGATGGCAAACTCTAGTGGATCTCGCCCTTCTGAGGAATCAAAAACTGTTCCATCGGCTAACTTACCTGTGTAGTGAACTTTGACAGTATCGCCGGATTTTGCTTGTACCATGTTACTCCTTATGGAATTCTACTTCTTATTTCTGCGATTACGAAATCTCCGACGCTCTCTGTGTCGGCTTATTTCTTTTCGCTTGCGTTTTTCAGCAGGAGTTTCAAAATGCCGATTTTTTTTCATATCGGCAAAAATTCCTGCCTGAGAAACTTTACGCTTAAAGCGACGTAAGGCTGACTCTATCTGTTCATTATTGTTGATAACTACTTGCGTCATCCAATTCTTTACCTAATTTGAAGATTTTAACAACGAACTACGTTTAATCCATCGGACATTAAAGCAGTTGTTTGGCTGATGCGACTGCTTACATCGCTTATTAAGCTTAACATAGTGAATCACATATAGACAAATATCTATAGCTCATTAATGAAAACTGCTCATTAAGAGTCGAATGCTAGATATGAACTTAAAATGTCTTCGATGATTTTTGTCACCTCATTTGGTTTTTCTACCATAGACATATGACCACAGTTAGAAATTTGTCGTAAATTTTCCCCACAGTTAGCAAAAAGATAATGAAAACTGGCTAAGTGTCCCACATATTTGGGTTCCATAACAGTATCTTTGTCTGCGGCAACAAAGTGAATCGGTTGCTTCAATTCGGAGACTAATTGGGGAAGACGATGAACTTCTCTTTCTGTAGTAGAATCTAGCAGTGATCCCACTGCTGCTAGGGCATCCGCTTTCACAAAGTCAATTACCCGTTGTTTTCCCCAACGTAATGGGAGAGGTTGAGCAACCATCACTCGGGTAAAGAGAAAATTAATAAAGGGAAGATAAGGTAACCATTGCGGGCGATATTTAATCAACTGTTGTCCGGCTTTACGAAAGCGATCAAATTCTTCTTTAAGATACACGCCTCCACCCGCATTTAAGCAAATTACTCCCTTAACTCTTTCTGCACAACATTTTGCCCCCCATAAGGCAATACTCCCCCCAAGAGAGTGACCGATCAACCATGCCTCGTCAATCTCTAATTGCGCTAATAAACAAGATAAATCATGAGCATAGCTTTCTAGACTATAGTCAGGGTTAGTCGTTAAACCTTTTTTAGAATCACCAAACCCCCGTAAGTCGTAGCACAAACAAGGGTAAGCGACTGTTAATTTTTCCGCTAATGGTTGCCAGTATTGACGACTCAGTAACCAACCGTGAATAAAAACCAGAACAGGGGCATTTTTTTCTGATTGAGAGGGAAGGAAATCATAGGCATGAGTAACACCATGAATATCAAGTAAGGGCATAGTTGCTGAGGTCAACAGTTACGTTTTATCCTGAAAACAGACCAAATACAGGTCTGCTCAAGATGAATAAATTAAGAGAGGGTTTACTCTATCTAGTCTATTTTAACTGTGAATTTGAGTGAATGTGAGTTCTCAAGCAGGGACAATGACACTTAACTCTTTAAAGATTCCGTTTCATGACGAGAAATTGCAACTTCGATCGCGGCATGAAGTTCTCTTTCCTTAAAAGGCTTGAGAATATAACCATAAGGTTTACTTTCTTTAGCACGTTCTAAGGTACTGTCACCAGCATAAGCCGTGAGATAAATAACTGGAAGATTATACTCTTGATAAAGTTGCGTGGCGGTATCAATGCCATCTATTTCGCCTTGGAGATTAATATCCATTAAAACCAAATTAGGAGGATTAGTTTTCACTAACTCAATCGCTTCTTCGCCAGAGGCAACTCGTCCAACTACTTCATAGCCCATTTTCTCTAAACGTCGGTTGATATCAAGAGAAACAACGGCTTCATCTTCAACAATTAAAATTTTATAAGTTGACATAATTAAAATCTCTTACGTTCAATCGGTTTCGGAAAAGTAATTTCAAAACTTGCTCCGGGGTTATTCTGAAATTTTAAACGACCACGGAGTTGTTGCGTTAAGGATGTAATTAAAGAAACCCCTAAAGAAGTAGCTTGACTAGGGTTAAAGTCTTCAGGTAAGCCCACGCCATTATCTTCCACTTTTAAGCATAAGGTTTCCTCATCTAAGAAGCCCAAGAAAATATAAATAGTGCCACGACGTTGATCAGGAAAGCCATGTTTAAGAGAATTAGAAATCAGTTCATTAACTAACAAGCCACAGGGAATGGCACTATCGAGATTTAGGGGAATAGACTCGATGTTCATTTCCGTTTGAATTCGATCGGGATTCACGTTATAGGAAGCGAGAAGATGATGGGCTAAATCACGGATATATTCAGCAAAATCAATATTAGTGAGATTTGTGGTTTGATAAAGTTTCTCGTGAATGAGAGACATAGAACTAATGCGATTTTGACTCTCTTCGAGAATAGCAAGGGCTTTTTCATCTTCCAGGGCTTGGGATTGCAGGGAGAAAATACTAGAAATGACTTGTAAATTATTTTTAACGCGGTGATGGACTTCTTTTAGTAGTAATTCTTTTTCTTCTAGAGAGGCTTTAAGTTGTTCTTCTGCTTCTTTACGTTCACTGATATCCCGACATACCCCAACAATTTCTCCATTGTCAGTAAGATTCATTGAGAGTTCTTGAATAAAGGTACTAGCATCGTTGCGTTGACCCAAAATATCGCCACTCCAGTAGCCTTCGGTTTGCAGTTTTTGGAAGATTTCTTCTCGAATGCGAGGGATTTCTTGTGCGGGGTGATGACGATACCAGGGTGTTGCTAAAAGGGCACTTGGCGACTCATAACCGAGCATTTGGCAGTAAGCCGGGTTCACATAGTGGAGTTCCCCTGCGGTATCTATAATCATAATGCCATCGGTGGCAGCTTCAATGGCAGTCAGTTGTTGTTGTAGGGTTTCTTGGGTGAGTTGTCTTTCCTTGGCAAGCGCGATCGCGGCAGCAGCAGAACTTAATAATCGTACTTCTAAACGCCCCCAATGGGTTTCTTCTTGACAACTATCAAAACTAATTACCCCAAAAAACTCGCCATGAATAATTAAGGGAATCATTAAAAAGGAGAGAATTTCACGCTCTTGGAAACAAGGTTGGATGTCTTCAGGTAATTCGGCAAGGGTTTTTTGTAAAAACTCTCCCTGTTCAAGTTGATAGTAAGCTCCCTCTCCAAGAATTTCATAATAAAAAGTAGAGGCTGCCCCATCGCTCACTGAATAAGTGTGAGGGGATTGCCATTGGGCACATTTTTGGGCGTAAACCTGACCGTGATCATCGATCGCGTTTTCATAGACATAAATTCGACTGGCTTCACAGGCTTCTCCTAAAATCGCTAAAACCTCCCGATAAAGTGTTTCATCCACTTTAGAAGCAAGTAAACGCCGTTGCACTCCTACTAATGCCTTGAGGTAGCGTTCTCGTCGTTTTAGAGCTTCTTTAGAGCGTTTGCGTTCGGTAATATCTTCAGCAATACCAGCAATCCGATAAACTTCTCCTTGGTCATCTCTTACCGGGAAAGCGCGATCGTGAATCCAGCGCACCTCACCATTCGGGCGAATAATCCGATATTCTTCATCATACTCACCACGAATTTGTTTGCGTGAGGCGAGAAGAACAGTTTCATAATCGTCAGGATGAATCGCTTCTAACCAGGCACTAGGGGTTTGGTAAACACTTTCTATACTACGTCCCCAAGTGGATTCATAAGCTGGGGAAACATACATAAAACATTTTTCCCTTAAATCTACCATCCAGAACACTTGTTCGATATTTTCAGCCAGTTGACGGAACTGATTTTCACTCTCTTTTAGGGCTAACTCCGCTTGTTTGCGTTCAGTAATATCAATGCCAATTAAAACGGCAGCACTCCCCTGACAGTACTTTTGCGTTGCCATAAGAAAACTGCGTGTTTCCCCATTTTTTATCGTACTCTCAATAACGTGGCTTGTTTCTTGTTCCGCACTAGCAAGAAATTCATCAATAAATTCCACGAAGGACGAACTATGATTAAGAAATCCAATCTCTTTACCAACAAAATCACTGGGGTGTAAATTGTGAGTAAAGGTAGAAGCTAATTGTTGATTTACCCCTAGATAATAGCCATCTGCACTCACCCAAGACACTAAACCCGGCACAGTATTAATGACAGCTCGTAATTGATCTTCAGCCTGGCGACGCTCCGTGATATCATTAAGGGTTCCTGTAATACCTGTTACCTCACCGCGGCTATTAATGGTCGCCCGCGCGATTACTTCTATCCAACAAAAGTTACCATTTTTGGTTTGAAAACGGACTTCATACCGACAATGATCTTGTTGGTTATAAATTAGACGATTAAATTGAGTTTGGTTTGAGCTATAGTCTTTAAAATAAGTATAGTTGAGAAACGGTTTGCCAATGGTTTCTGCCACTGAAAATCCTGTAATTTCTGTCCAGGCAGGATTCAGAAAAGACCATAATCCCTCTTTATCGACTTGGAAAATTACTTCTCGAATCCCATTTACCAGTGATCGGTATTCTTCTTCACTTTTTTGTAGCGCCGCTTCAGCAATTTTTCGATCGCTGATATCCTCAATAATTGCCAGTAAAGATTCAGAGCTTTCATCAGAATAAAACATTACTGACATAGTCAAGTTTACCCATACCCAACTTCCATCCTTACGGTGACACCGTTGTTCCTGAGAAAAGGTCTTAATTTCTCCCTCAACTAATTGTTGAAATAAATGGCTATTTTCAGCGAGTTGTTCTAAGTCAATTAAATCTTGGTAGTTGCAACTTAATAATTCCCCTTGGGGATAGCCTAAAATTTCACAGCCACGATGATTAATGCGCTCAAAATAACCCGACATATCTAACAAAGCCATGCCCACAGCAGCTTGTTCAAAGATGCTACGGAAGCGTTCTTCACTATTTTTGAGAGCGATTTCGGTTTGTTTACGGCTACTAATATTCTGGGTAATAACCCCAAAGTTAATAGGTATCCCAGTATAAGAGTCACGAATGATAAAGATATTGGCTAAGACAGGAAGCATCGCCCCAGTTTGATGATTTTTGATTTCAAGTTCCCCATACCATTGTCCGGTTTTAACAACACTGGAAAAAACCTGTTGATCAAAAAACTGTTCACTAGAAGCTGAGAAACAATGCTTAAGTAATAGAGGCGAGTTACTATTTGAGATTTTTAAGCCTAAAATTTCCTCTCCAGCAGGGTTTAAAAGTTGAACTCGTCCATCAAGGCTAGTTAAACTAATGAGGTCTTGGCTATTTTCAACTAGGCTTGCTAATTTCTGTCGTTCATTTTTTACTTGCTTAGTTTCGGTAATATCAATTCCTACCCCAATTAGATAGTTATCATCGTTTTCCAGAGAGAGGGGTACTTGAGTAAGGTAATAAGTGGTCTTTTGATTGTCTTTACTTAAAAAGGTAGCTTCAGTGGTAGCTTTGCCCTGGGTAAATGCTTCTTGAATTTTTTCTTCAATATGGACTTGCTCAGAGGGAATAAATAAGTCTAAAAAGTCCATTGCTTCAATTTCTTCCCGAGCGTAGCCAGTAATTTGTTCTAGTTGTTGATTGCAACGGGTACAGTAACCATTTTGATGAAGGATATAGAATACCCCAGGCAGACTTTTAATAATTGAATCAGAAATTTCCTTTTCTCGTCGCAGCTCTGCTTCTTTATTAACGCGATCGCGCAAATCCCGCCCTTCTGCAATGAGCATTACCACCTGATCTGATTCATCCCGAACTGCTTTAATGGATAAATCAATGGGAATGGGATCACCTTGTACAAGTTGTAACTCTACTTCATAGCGAATAATACTTCCAACTTTTGCCAAGTGAATAGATTGCTGCACTTGCTTTCGATCAGCCTCACGCCAACAAGGAAGTTCCCAAAAATTTGCCCCAATTATTGGTTCTGGTTCCCCTTGCGCCAAATCTAAGGCTTTTTGATTGAGATCTTGAACTTGCCCTTGAGCATTGAGCAACGCCATTAACTGAAAACTTTGATCAAATAATGCTCGCCAAGTTTTTTCACGAATAGTAAGTGCTTGTTGAACTTTGTGGGAATTCTCAGTTTCTGTTTGACGGGTTAATGCTAGCTTTTGGGGTTGAGCAATTCTTTCCTGCGCGATCGAATTACTTGGAAAATTCCCTTGGGAGTCCCACTCTAGGGCAAAATTAAGTTGTCGCGTCAGAATTTTTAATTCCGATGACAGTCGTTTCCGTTGTTGTCGTTCTTCTTGTAAAAAATCTTGCAGTTGACGAAGGCTTTTTTCCTCACCAGTAGCAATTTGATTACAAACCTCATCAAGGCGATCGCAGTTTTCTAGTTTTTCACTAAGAGTGGTAATGCGATTAAGCAGTGGCTGACAAATCATGGTGAATGAAGAGTAAGTGCAGGAGTAAATTCAATTATCTTAAACCCAACCAAGTAAAAAGATCTTGATTGCTAATGAGTTCAATGAGGAGTAAAATAACAAGCCCTAGCATAGCAAATCGCCCGTTCATCCTTTCCGCATAAGGAGTCCAACCGAAAGCAGGTTCTTCAATTTCTGGAATTAGGGATTCACTTTTAGAGGTTGATTGTTCGTTAGGTGTTTCTTGATTCATCTTTAATTACAGTAGTAACTTCCTTTATCCTTAGTGTAAGGTAATTACTTTTTCTTGACAGGGGGAAAGATGATACAATAGCCGCTACTCATCATATAGCTTGCCCTTGCTTTGATTTTGATGCTCTTAAACGATAATTTATTCTCTGCCAACTAATTATTGAAAAGAAGCAATTTTCTCTTGCCTATTATTCGTCTCTTCACTTGCGAGCCCTCAGGGGCAACCCATTTCTTTTTAGGGAATTTTCATGACTCTCTGGTGATAATTTTTACAAAAAGAGTAATTTCATCAAAATTTCACCCCTAATAAATCCATCTTCTGCTACCATTGTCGGTAATAATTGATCACCCATAACCTTAAGGTTCAATGATAGCAAATTCAAAAATTCATAAAAATACTTGCTAAATTATGGGAAAATAACGATATATTTTTAATAGGAGGAATATTTTTTAGAAAAACCTCCAAACTGAAGTAACAATCATTAAGGATAATTAACGAGTAAAGATGGATGAACAAACAGCACCATTAAAAGGTCGCGCCCTTCTGCAAAAAGTAAAAGAACTATCCCACTTACCCCGTCGGGAAACCGCTAAAGAGTGTGGTTATTACAACACCACCAAAGATGGTCAAGTTCGTGTTAATTTAACAGAGTTTTATGATGCGGTTTTAGAGGCAAAAGGAGTGCCTTTAGATCCTGATGGTGGAAAAGATGGTCGTGGACGTGAACCCACTTATCGGGTTAGTGTTCATAAAAATGGTCAAATTGTTATCGGTTCTACTTATACTCAAGCCATGGGGTTAGAACCGGGGGAAGAATTTGAAATTAAGCTCGGATATAAACATATTCGCCTAGTTCATCTTGAGGATGATATGGACAAAGCAGAGGAAGCAGAAGAAGAATTGGTTTCCTAGACAATTGCCAAGGAGGATTCCTTTTCTTCGCGCGATCGCAGACCAACCACGCCAAAAAAGCAGGTTAGCTCATTTCAAGTAAAGGAAAGGAATTACCATTCATCTAGAAGTAATTTGTTCTTTCCTTTACTCTAATCATTGGTTTTTCGGGTAATCTCACCACTAGCTATCTCTCTAACCTGACTTGCTGAAGAATAAAATTTAAAAATTGATAAAATTAAGCAATTAAAGCAGTGATTGAGAAAATTAGTGGTAAGCCTGTGTTAAAGTATCTGATTCCCATTTTCAACCCAACAAAAAGTGACTGGGCCCCCTTAGCCCGTATCATTCATTGGCTAACTTTATTATGGCTTTTCATCGGTCTGGTTGTCTTATTTTCTGCTTCTTACCCAGAGGGAGGCGACAACTTAGGAAATGGTTTATACTACATTAAGCGACAATTAATTTGGGCTTATCCGGGACTGATCCTATTTAATGTTGTTAGTGAAACCTCTCTCAAGAAGTTATTAAAAATTACCCCCATTGTTGTCCTAATTCTTTTCGCCGCCATTATTGCCACTAACATTTGGGGGGTCACCATTAATGGAGCCCAACGCTGGCTCGGAGTTGGCACTTTTCTGATTCAACCTTCAGAATTAATTAAACCCTTTTTAGTATTACAAGGGGCAATTATCTTTTCACAATGGCATAAGAGTACAATCGAAAAGCGTATCTTTTGGCTCGTTATCTTTGCCCTGATTTTAGGAGGCATATTAATGCAGCCCAATTTAAGTAATGCCGCCTTATGTGGAATTACATTATGGTTAATTGCCCTCATGGGAATGATTCGCTGGCGTGATTTAGGGATAGTTGCTCTAATCGGAATTAGTTTGGGAGTGATTAGTATCCAATTCAATCAGCATCAATTACAACGAGTGATGTCATTTCGTGATCCTTGGGAAAATATCAGTGGGGATGGCTATCAGTTAGCTCAAAGTTTAATCGCAATTGGTTCCGGGGGAACCTGGGGAAGTGGTTTAGGCTTCTCAAACCAAAAGCTATTTTACTTACCCATTCAATATACTGATTTTATTTTTGCTGTTTTTGCCGAAGAATTTGGATTCGTTGGTTGTATTGCTTTGTTATTACTGATTATGAGTTGGGCAACAGTGGGGGTTTTAATTGCTATTCAGAGCCAGACAACGATAAACCGATTAATTGCAGGGGGAGCAATCATTTTTATGGTAGGACAATCTTTAATTAATATTGCAGTAGCAACAGGGGCATTTCCCACTACGGGGCTAACTTTTCCCTTGTTTAGTTATGGGGGAAATTCTGTGTTAGCCAGTTTATTTTTAGCCGCTTTACTCATTAGAGTGGCAAGAGAAAGTAATGAAGGAACCTTACTTGAGTTTCCTCAGCCTTCTCAGAGATAATTAGCGAATAGTTTAGAAAGGACAAGTGACTGAACAATGGAAAGTGATTTTATCCTGTATCTTCAAGGGGCAGCCATTACTACAGGGGTTGCTTTTGTTTTTACCTTAATTGCCTTTATTTTTAAGTGGGGCTTTCGCTTCCGCTTAGTGGGAATTACAGGTTTTATGGCAGTTCTCACCGTGGGAATATTTGGCTTATCTTTAGGGTTATTTAGCTATACTGATGTTCCGGGGGCAGTTCCCTTTAATGTCGTTTATGATAATGGCGGCTCACAGGTAGTAATTAAATTGCCTCCCACTGTGACCGAATCAGAAGTAGAAGCAAGTTTACGCAAAGCCAGTGCTGATTTATCTTCCTATGGGCGTTTGGGGGGAGCGAATCAGACAATGACCATTCGAGCCCGAACAGTGATTCATCCGGAGGAAGGAGTTTCTAAACCGTTATACTTAGGAAAAGTCCAACGCTCTGGTTCTGAGCAAGAAAATCCCTCTCCTGAAATTTTCTCTTCAAACTTCTCAGAACTTCCCGATCGAACGAATAGCTAGTTAGGGATGGAAAAGCCATGACTGAGCCTCTCGAATCAAAACAACAACAATTAGCCGTAATTGAAGCAAATGCAGACTACATCGGCGCTGTCGCTTATAAATATTATTGTGAGTTTCAAGAAAAAGGCACTTTAGTGATTTTACGACAGTTGGAGAACGAGGGAACTGATTTAGAGGAGTGGCAGTTAATGTATAAACCAATTAATTTGCTACCCTTGATGATTAGTGATTGGAAAGAGGCGGGTTTACAGGACATGATTGTGAAATACAATCCTGATATCTCGGTTGTTTGCACATTTTTATATCCCAATGGAACTCACACTAGCTATCTGTTTGAACCGAGTCAACCGCCGCCTACCTTACAAGAACAATTTCAGTCGTAATTAGTCAGCAAAGTTCTATGAAGCAGCAAACTCAATTAACTTCATCGGTGGTTACCCTACAAGTATCGCCAGCACAGGTAATGCGCGGTCAAGGAGCGATAAAACAAGCCGGAAGCGCGATCGCGCAGTTAGGAAAAACCCCATTAGTGATTGGAGGAGAGCACACTTTAAAACTAATTCAGCCTTGGTTAGAGCCCATTTTTGAACATTATCACCTGAAAGCCACCTCCGCGTCTTATTCCCCTGACTCTTGTGAGAGATCTCAGCAGGAATTACAAATGGTTGCCAGTGATCACCGAGCAGACTTAATTATTGGCATTGGCGGTGGCAAAGCCCTCGATATGGCAAAATTAGTGGCTTATAACGCTAATTTACCAATCGTGACAATTCCTACCTCAGCGGCAACTTGTGCGGCTTGGACGGCCTTATCAAACATTTATACGGAAGAGGGGGCGTTTCAATATGACGTTCCCCTTCCCTATCCTCCAAATTTACTGATTCTGGATTATGATTTAATTGCCAGTGCCCCAAAACGCACCCTAATTGCTGGAATTGGGGATGCCTTAGCTAAATGGTATGAAGCCTCGGTTAGTAGTGGCGATTCTACCGCTTCTTTAACCATTAGTGCTGTGCAACAGGCACGTATTTTAAGAGATATTCTCCTGCAAAAGTCAAAAACTGCTCTTGATCATCCCCAAGGAGAAGTATGGCAAGAAATTGTGGACGCAGTGGTGTTACTGCCTGGGGTGATTGGCGGTTTGGGAGGCGCAAATTGTCGCACTGTTGCCGCTCATGCCATTCATAATGGATTAACTCATCTGCCAGCAACCCATGATCTCTTACACGGAGAAAAAGTAGCTTATGGCATTTTAGTGCAACTGCGCCTAGAAGAGATGGTTCAGAATAATAAACTGGCTGCCTCGGCGCGACAACAGTTACTAGAATTTTATGCCGAAATTGGTTTACCAAAGAGCCTTGAGGATTTAGGATTAGAAAACGTGACCTTGGCGGAACTGCAAAAAGTAGCAACAATTGCCTGTGCCCCTGAGTCTGATATTCATCGTTTACCCTTTACGGTAGAATCAACAGAACTGGTAGCAGCCATGGTTTCTACGACGGTAGTTAGCAATGGGAAACCCGTTGCCTTAAGCCAAGACCATGAATGATGATGTGAACTAAAGTAATAGCGAATGGGATTTGATTTTACCCCTGCTGATCGAGTGAATACCCTTCCTCCTTACGTTTTTGCCCGTCTCGATGAATTGAAAGCAAAAGCCAGAGAACAAGGGTTAGATTTAATTGATTTGGGAATGGGAAACCCCGATGGGTATGCCCCACAACCTGTAATTGACGCAGCTACAGAAGCCTTGAAGGTAGGAGAAAATCATGGTTATCCGCCCTTTGAAGGGACAGGGAGTTTCCGAAGCGCGATCGCGCGCTGGTATCATCGTCGCTATGGGGTAAATCTCTCGCCAGATAGTGAAGCCCTCCCCCTAATTGGCTCCAAAGAAGGATTAACTCACTTAGCATTAGCCTATATTAATCCGGGGGATACAGTTTTAGTGCCATCGCCAGCTTATCCTGCTCATTTTCGGGGGCCACTCATTGCTGGGGCAAATTTGCACAAGATGGTTTTAACAGCAGAAAAAGACTGGTTAATTGATTTATCCCAAATTCCAGAATCAGTCGCCCAGCAGGCAAAAATCCTCTATTTTAATTATCCCAGTAATCCCACCACTGCGGTTGCCTCCAGAGAGTTTTTTGAAGAAATTGTTGCCTTTGCCCGTCATTATTCCATTTTGCTGGTGCATGACTTGTGTTATGCCGAGTTGGCATTTGATGGCTATCAACCCACAAGTTTGTTAGAGATTCCAGGGGCAAAAGAATTAAGTGTCGAGTTTCATACCCTGTCTAAAACGTACAGTATGGCAGGCTGGCGTGTGGGGTTTGTTGTGGGTAATAGTAAAATTATCCAAGGACTACGTACCCTAAAAACAAATCTAGATTATGGCATTTTTGCCGCAGTACAAGCAGCCGCAGAAACAGCTTTAGAGTTACCTGATAGCTATGTAGAACAAGCGCAACAACGCTATCAACAACGGCGGGACTTTTTAGTGGAAGGGTTAGAGAAATTAGGCTGGAATATTCCGAAGCCAAAAGCAACTATGTATTTATGGGTTCCTTGTCCAAAAGGAACAGGATCAACGGATTTTGCCTTAGATACCTTACAAAAAACAGGGGTTGTTGTTACCCCAGGGAATGCTTTTGGGGAAGCAGGGGAAGGCTATGTGAGAATTAGTTTAATTGCCGATCGCGATCGTTTGCAAGAGGTTTTAGATCGGTTTCAACAAGCGGGAATCCGCTATTAAGTGCGATCGCGCTTCCCAGAAAACAGTTCTCGAACCCGATAAGTGCGAACCAGCAACTCTTAAGGACAGAAATTGAGCCATTTCTCGATCATAGGAGTTTGCGCGATCGCGCTGATTAAAATTTCTCAACTTTCTACCTCATTATAAATTGGCACAATTACCGAACTTGTGGAGATACCTTTGCCTCAACACTACCGTTTTCTGAAATCGTAGGAAAGTCACGAAATCCCCCCAACCCTTTTCATTTCACTAAATTGAGCAAAGTGTCAGGAAGGAGGGATCATGAATTATAGTCGTTCCAATTCAGTTCCGTAGTGCAGCCATCTTGGCTGCTACTAGGGAGCAAGATGCTCCCACTACTTTTAGGTTGCTGTTTTTTATTTGGAACGACTATATTTGCTAGTTCCGATTAACGATCTAGCATAGCTTGTGAGTTTCCTTGAGGAAGTGTTGGTGCAACAAAACCAGGAGAATAAAATGGATTGAGACTAGCGCGGAAGGTGTTGCCACGCTCAGCAATTACAGGAGTAACTGCGTCTCTGGCTTTTAACGCCACTTCTACCGTTTTTACATCATAGGTTTGTGTAGCTAACTTAGGATAAAAACCAATGCCAATAATCGGTAGTAGTAAACAAGCAGTAATAAAGACTTCACGAGGGTTGGCATCTCCTAAGTATTTCTCAATAATAATGCCAGAGTTATCATTCCCATAAAAGACTTGACGTAACATAGAAAGCAGATAAATGGGAGTCAGAATTAATCCCACTGCGGCTAAAAACACCATACCCGTTTTGAAAACACCACTATAAGCATCACTAGTAGCAATTCCTAAGAAAACAGTTAACTCACTGACAAAGCCACTCATTCCAGGTAATGCTAAAGAAGCCATTGCCGCAATCGTAAAGAGGGCAAAAATTTTCGGCATTTCTTTTGCCATTCCGCCCATTTTCTCCATGACAAGGGTGTGAGTCCGTTCGTAAGTTGCCCCAGCAAGGAAGAACAGGGCAGCAGCAATTAAACCATGGGATAACATTTGTAAAACTGCTCCATTTAAGCCCAGTTCGGTATAGGAAGCAATGCCGAGTAAAACAAAGCCCATGTGAGAAATAGAAGAGTAGGCAAGACGACGTTTGAGGTTAGTCTGACTAAAGGCAGTAAATGCCCCATAAACGATATTGACAACTCCTAAAACTGCTAAAACGGGGGCAAAATAAACATGGGCATTGGGCAAAATTTCTACATTCATCCGAATTAACCCATAACCCCCCATCTTTAGTAAAACTCCTGCTAAAATCATCGAAATTGGTGCTGAGGCTTCACTGTGGGCATCGGGAAGCCAAGTATGTAGGGGAAAGATGGGAAGTTTGACACCAAAGGCAGTTAAAAAGCCCACATAAGCAAGGATTTCCACAGTAAAGGGCAAATTTTTCATGCCGATTTCTGTCATGTCAAAAGTACTATTATTGCCATAAAAGGCTAATCCTAAGCCAGCAAGGAGGATAAAAATAGAACCAGCAGCAGTATAGAGAATAAACTTAGTGGCGGCATAACCACGTTTTTTGCCACCCCAAATAGAAATTAAAAGATAAACAGGAACTAACTCTAGTTCCCACATTAAGAAGAATAATAATAAGTCTTGTGCAGCAAATACGCCGATTTGTGCGCTATAGAGAATAAGAATAAGAGTATAGAATAATCGTGGCTTCTGAGTAACGTTCCACGCGGCAACAATGGCAAGAGTAGTAATTAAGCCAGAAAGGACAATTAAGGGCATGGATAAGCCATCCACAGCTAAAGACCAGTTTAAGCCGAGTTCAGGTAACCAAGGATAACTTTCTTGTAGTTGGAATTGGCTGTTGTTAAGATTAAAGTTTTGTCTAAAGGCGTAAATTGTAATTAAAAGATTAATTAAACTAACGCTAAAGGCGTACCAGCGAAGGCTTTTTCCATTTTTATTAGGAAAAAAAGGAATCACGCTTGCACTAAGGAGAGGAAAGAGAATAATTACACTCAACCAAGGAATTTGAAACTCCATCATAGGATAGATAAGAATAAATACTTATGACAACGTTTTTTATTATATTAAGAGATGTTACGTTTTGAAAAGCTCTTAGAAACGAAAAGCTATAGAAAAATTTAATGGTTTGTTGTTCTTCCCTATGGTTCATACTTTGGTTAAGCTAGATTTATGAAACTTGCCCTTGATCAGTACGCCCATCTTGACTCCCCGATGCACCAATGGCATCAACCCTTAAAGTTGGTTGCCCTTGGGTCGTTAATTTTTGCCTTTGCATTTATAGAAAGTCTGCAACTATTGCCAATGATGGTGATAATTACGGGAGTGGTATTAGGGTTATCTCGTCTTCCCTTACGATTTGTTTTATCCCGTTTTCGCTATCCAGGACTTTTTATTGCGACGGTGATATTGGTTTTACCCCTAGTTTCTGGAGAAACAGTGATTTGGGAATTGGCAGGAATTGCAGTTCGACAAGAAGGATTATTGTCAGTGTTGCTGATTGTGACTCGTTTTGCCTGTATTTTAACGATTAGTTTAGTATTATTTGGTACTGCGCCTTTTTTAAGTAGTATTAGAGCTATGCGATCGCTGGGTTTACCTCCGATAATTGTTGATATGACGCTATTAGCGTATCGTTATCTTGAATCATTTGGCGAAACTTTAACTACCATGCAACGGGCTATGAAATTACGGGGGTTTAATGCTCATCAGTTCAACCGTCGTAATGCCAGACTTTTTGCCTCTTTAATTGGGAGTTTACTAGTGCGGAGTTATGAACAATCGCAACGAGTTTATCAGGCAATGATCTTACGGGGATATGGTTATGGATTATCTCAAGAACAAACAGGGTTAAGAGGGGCCTTACAAGCTGCCACCCCAGCGATGCAATTTTGGTTCTGGTTTACTTGCGCGATCGCGCTTAGTTTAGTTATTGCAGAAGTTATTAGTTAATGCTTATGAAAGAGTTGACAGAATTTCCCCAGGTTAAAACAGAATGTGCCCTCGCCCTTGAGGAATTACAATTTGCTTATCCCCAACAACCCTCAATTCTCGATTGTATTAACCTCACCATTCAACCAGGAGAAAGAGTGGGTTTAATTGGTCCCAATGGTGCTGGCAAAACAACTTTATTTCTTTCTATTTGTGGCATCCTCAAAGCTAATGCTGGCAATATCTTTGTGTTTGGGGAAGCGGTAAAGGCTGGAACTTTTAACCCCAATATTGGTTTAGTCTTTCAAAATCCTGAAGATCAACTATTTTGTCCTACAGTTTGGGAAGATGTTGCTTTTGGCCCCGAAAATCTCCAATTGTCCCCTTTGCAAGTAAAACACCAAGTACAAAAAGCTCTAGAGATTACTGAAACTTCTCATCTCGCTAATTGCGTTCCTCATCATCTTTCAGGGGGACAAAAGTGTATGGTTGCCATTGCTACAATTTTGGCTATGCAACCCCAGATTATTTTATATGACGAACCCAGTGCCAATCTTGATTTATATGCTCGTCGTCGTCTTATTGATTTTCTAAAGCAATCCCAACAAACCAGTATTATTTCTTCTCACGATTTAGAGTTAATTTTAGAAGTCTGCGATCGCGCTATTCTCCTTAACCAAGGTCAAATTATCGCCGATGGGTGTTGTCGCGAGGTAATGGGGAATCAAGCATTAATGGCAGAACATCGCTTAGAAAAACCCCATTCTCTCTTTCATCCTCATTAAATGTTATTCGTTATTAGTCATTGGTCATTGGTCATTAGTCATTGGTCATCAGTCATTAGTCATTGGTCATTGGTCATTGGTCATCAGTCATTAGTCATTAGTCATTGGTCATTGGTCATCAGTCATCAGTCATTAGTCATTGGTTTACAAACAACAAAGGACGAAGGACAAAGGACAAAGGACAAAGGACAAACAACAAAGGACAAGCATAAACTGCTATAAATATTTTTCTAAAAATACTTTTAATTTTTCCTTTGTCGTGTCAGGAACTTTATCTAAAGGCGTTAAAATGGCGTATTTTAGAGCCGAATGAGCTTCTGAAGTGGGGGGATTGGCGTTAATTTGTCGGACGGCTTCTTGAATCACTTTCTGGGCATTGACGGCGTTTTTCTTCAGGTATTCAATGACCATTTCCACACTGACGCTGTCGTGATCTTCATGCCAGCAGTCGTAGTCAGTGACAAGGGCAAGCGTTCCATAAGCAATTTCAGCTTCTCGCGCTAATTTGGCTTCTGGTAAATTGGTCATTCCCACAACGGTTGACCCCCAACTGCGATATAAATAAGACTCTGCTTTGGTAGAAAAAGCGGGTCCCTCCATACAAACATACGTGCCACCACGGTGAGGAGTCACTTCTTCTAAGTTCAGTTCTGAAATGGCGTTGTATAAAATATCCCCTAATTTCTCACACACTGGGTCAGCAAAGCCAATATGGGCAACAATGCCATCGCCAAAAAAGGTATTCACCCGATTTCGAGTGCGGTCAATAAATTGATCAGGAATTACCATATCCAAGGGTTTCACCTGTTCTTGCAAAGACCCCACCGCAGAGGCAGAAATAATATATTCTACCCCTAGTTGCTTCATGGCATGAATGTTTGCCCGAAAGGGTAACTCGGTGGGCATCAGGTGATGATTGCGACCATGACGGGCGAGAAAAGCCACTCTGGTTCCTTCTAATGTGCCAATAATAAAGGAGTCAGAAGGAGACCCAAACGGCGTTTCTAGGGTTACTTCTTCTACGTCTTGTAGGGCTTCCATTTGATATAGCCCGCTTCCACCAATTACACCAATTTTTGCTTGTGCCATGAGTTAACCTATCCAAGAGAATGAACAATGAAAGTTTAGCAAATAACAGATAATCACTGATGCGAAATCAAGATCAATTACGTTCCACTTTAGAACGTCTCGATAATGCCAGTTATAAAGCCTATAAAGATATTAAGGGCGTTTATGATTTTATTGACTTTCAGTTAATTATTGATTATGTACAAGGAGACCCCTTTGCTTCTCCTTCCCGATTAAGGGTGCAAATTCCTCAGTCTATTGCAGGGTTTCCAGAGTTTCTCTTTCAGTCGTTAAGCCGAGAAATTGCCCTACGAGATTATTTAACCCGACAGTTTATTAAAGTCGCTTCTAAAATTAGTCAGTCTCGGGGAACGGGAAAAAGTGGCTTAATTGCGACTACAGGCGTAGGACAAGAAGTTTTAGAACGCACTTCCGTTTTAGTGGATGAGGAAATGGTAGAAGTGCGATTCATTGCAGGCTTACCAGCAAAAGGACGGCGGATTTTAGGTCGTCAAGCTGCGGAGATGCTATGTGATGATATTCCTGAAATTATAGATCAAGCGCTAATTTATCAGTCTCTATCTCCTAAAGCTATTCGTCGCCATGTGGAAACAGTAGAAGATGCGGACTGGTTACGAGAACAGTTATCTCAACAAAAGTTAGTTGCGTTTGTTCCCAATGGGGCTATTTTACCCCGTCGCAGTGGGGTGGATGATCGCCCGTTAGCGGATAAAAATGTCGTGCCGTTTCAGTCTCCTGCGGAATTACAAGTGAGTTTTGATTGCCCTAATTGTGGGAAAGTAGAGGGAATGGGGATTCCTAAAGGCATTACGTTAATCGTTGGCGGTGGCTATCACGGTAAATCAACGCTACTACAAGCCCTAGAATTAGGCATCTATAATCATGTTCCTGATGATGGACGAGAGTTAGTGGTGACGAATCCTGATGCAGTGAAAATTCGCGCTGAAGATGGGCGCAATGTTGTGGGAGTGGATATTTCTCCGTTTATTAATCAGTTACCGCAAGGACGTTCTACCAGTGACTTTTCTAGCCCAAATGCTAGTGGCAGTACCTCACAAGCTGCGAATATTATTGAAGCATTAGAAGCTAAGGCAAAAGTGTTAATGGTGGATGAAGATACGGCAGCGACAAACTTTATGATTCGCGATCGCCGTATGCAACAATTAATCAGTAAAGATAAAGAACCCATTACTCCCTTTATTGATAAAATTCAACAACTGTATCAAGATTACGAAGTTTCGACGATCCTTGTAATGGGCGGTAGTGGGGATTATTTTGATATGGCAAATACGGTGATTGCTATGGAGAATTTTCGCCCTTATGAAGTCACCGCCAAAGCGAAAGAAATTGCTGAGGCAAATCGCACGGAAAGAACGATTGAAGGGGGAGAAAGTTTTGGTAAGATTACTCCTCGCATTCCCCTTGCTTCTAGTATTGATCCCAGTCGTGGGAAAAAAGATGTCAATGTGAAAGTGCGAGATGATGATGAGGTATCGTTTGGTAATGAAGATATTGATCTAGCAGCAGTGGAACAGTTGGTAGATAAAGGACAACTTCGCGCGATCGCGGCAGCCATTGTTTACGCCAAAAAACAGTATCTTGATGGGAAACGCACCCTTCCTGAAATTCTTGATCTAGTCTTTGCGGATATCGACGAGAAAGGATTAGATGTAATTACCCCTTCCCCACAACATGATTTAGCTTATTTCCGTCGCTTTGAACTAGCAGCAGCTCTTAATCGCTTGCGAACCTTATCCGTTAAAAGTTAAACATGATAGAATAAGTGATCCTTGCTTGTTGAGTGCAAGCCATTTTAGTCCATAAGGAGTTTGATTAATGTTGAATAATTACGAAACCATGTTCATTATCCGCCCTGATCTGAGTGAGGATCAGGTGACGCAGGAAGTGAAAAAATACGAAGAGTTTTTACAGCAACAGGGTGTCGAAGAAATTAGAACCCGTAATCATGGCAAAAAAAGACTTGCCTACATGATTGGGAAGCATCAAGATGGAATTTATGTGCAGCTAAATTATCGTGTGGATGGAAGCGCAATTAAGCCACTGCAACGACAAATGCGCCTCAGTGATAATGTGATCCGTTTTCTGACCTTAACTGTAGATCAACCCCCACAAGCTGCAGTTGAAACTACTCCCACCACAGTAGCCACTCCTGAACGCAAAACTGAACCTGTGGCAACTGAGGAAGCAGCAACGCCAGAAGAACCCACCGACGAATCCTCTGTTTCTGCTGTTCCAGAAGAAGAGTAGGCTAACTATTGAACAAAAGCGTTACACTCCCTAATCTGCGGCTCAGATTAGGGAACGTAGCATTTCTTAGCTTAAAGCAATCATAGTCGGCTTCCTAGGAAAAGATTTGCTTAAGTATGCTTTCTTGGTAATCGAAGATTTTGAGCCTCTTCTGCCTAAAGGCGAGAAGATTCCCTTGTAGGCTTTTATCTAGATTTAAATCTAATAGTTAAATCCCCCACAGATCGACGGGGCTTATAAAGGGCGGAACTGAATTCCGCCCACAGCCCCTTGCCGTTACAGGGCTGTTTAGTCATGGTCGCTCCCACCGCAGACACTTAAAATTGCTTGTGAGGGTTAAAAATTAGAGATTATAACGGCAACTTCTTGCCCAATCAGCTGCTTCTCTCATCATAGGAATCGAGAAGTGTTACACCAAGGCAATAGGCAACCTGACTCTCGAGCTTTATAGATACTTGGATAGGAGAGAATCGAAAATTCTTTTTATAACTATCTAACTGCTTTTGCCAGTATGCATTAGGAGATAAATTGCTTGTGAGGGTTAAAAATTAGAGATAAAATTTTAATGGAGATCACAGCTAATAATTCAGCATTTTAGGTTTATCAATTACCATGAGTTTATCAGTTTCCCAAAAGTTCTCCTTAATTTCTTAGATTAATGCTTAATTGTTTCTTAAATTTATTACAAGATCTTTTTTGTCAAATAGCCATGCGTCAGTGTGTAAAATTTAGCAGAACCTGAACCCAACTAACATACAGAACAAGAGGATAAGACCTGTGCTTTATATCGCAGAAGTAAAAAAGCAGTCGAAACCGTTTATGGGGGGAACGAAAACCACCGTTCTTCAATTATTGGCTTGTCAGCAAAATGATAATCGTTGGACTACCATTCCTGGAGATGACACAGTAACGACAGATGATGTGACCGAGGATTTAGGTGAGGGGGCTTTGGTTGCCATTAATGTAGGAGCTAATCGTCAAGTTCAGGGGAAAGTAGAATTAGCGGGGGAAAAAGTTGCTAAGTGGTTGCAATCTTTTTCTCGTCAAGTAGAAAAAAACAAGAGTCAACAAGAAGAAATTGAGCAATGGAAACAATCTCTTAGTTACCAGGCCAATGAACTCAATCGTCGTCAAGAAGAGTTAGAACAAAGTGAGGAGCAATTAGCAGAAAAAGAGGAACAATTAAGTCAATTAGAACAAGAACGGGAAGAAATTGAAAAATTACGAGAACAATGGGAGCGCGATCGCGCTGAATTAGAGGGGGCTTGGGAACAGTTACGAGGCGAACAGCAACGGTTAGAAAACCTGGAAGAGGAGTTAAAGGGTAAGCAGGGGTTAACGCCAGAACAAGCGCAATCCTTACAGGATTTAGTAGAACAACTTGAGGGAGTGCAACCTCCTGCAGAAGCCATTCAGGGTGCTCAAGAATCCGTCAATCAATCCTTAAAAGCGATTCAGGGACAATGGCAAAACCTTGATCAGCAACGACAAGAGGCTGAAACTAAAGAAAAGGAAGCGCAACAAGCTAGTGACAACTTAAAAAATTTCCGTCAAGAATTACAAGAAAAGGAAAGAAAACTACTCGAAAATCAACGTAACTTAGCTACGGTTCAAAGCCAAATTGATACTAAACAACAAATTGTTACTTATATTGGAACTCAATTACAAAAGCAATGTGAAGCCAGAGATGTGTTATCTCGGTTGGTGATTAATTCACCACAATTAAAAATCCAGCAGGAAGTAGATACGCAATCTTTAGAACAGATGCCCATCGAAGAACTAGAGCAAGAACTAGAGACGATGAAAAAATCCTTTGAAGATGCGGTATCTTTTGTTAAAGATCAAGAAGAAGAATTAGATTATCAACTGCAAAGTGTTCGGGAATTAGAAGACCAATTAAGTAAAGCAGGTAGTGCAGAAGAAGAAAATATAAAAAATGAATTAGCCGAAGAACAAGATCGCTTTCGTTTTCTTGAGAAAACTATTGTGGGTCAGCGTCGGAACTTAATGGCAAGGGAAGATATTTTAGAGCAATACAAGGAAATTTTAAAACGTCGTCAAGGAAATTCAGAGATAGAAGAGACAGCCTCAAAAGTTGATTTGAGTCCGATTTTTAATAAAATTGATAGCCAACGTGATTACAGTGAAGATGAGTTTCATCAAGTCAATGATGAAATTGAACAATTACAGTCTCAACTCGAAGAAATTGAAGAACAAGTTAAACAGCAAAGAGAAGACTATGAGGCAAGTTGTGAAAAACTTAAGGAACTAGAAAATAACTGGCAAGCCATTCAAAAAGAAGCTAATGAGTTATTAACTCGAGTTACTGTTAATGGGGAGATTCTTCAAAAACGTGAAGAAGAACTCCAAGAAATCAAAAAATATCTTGATCAAGTAAGCGCAACCAATAATTATGCCAGTGATAACGGCAGCAAAGATCCTTTATTAAAGGTCAAAGAACTATTAGCTAATTTATCTTGATGATTGTAAGTAGATAATATTTGCTTTTACTTGGGCATAACAATTGTTAGGAAAAGAAGAGGTACGGCTGCCATTGGGAGCGTGAATGAGAGCAGTTAGTTCTTCTATTTGGTTAAAAGTAGGAGCAATCGTAAAATTGTGATGCCAAAATAAGCGCATAACTCTTCTTTGCAGAGCGAGAGGCGAATTTTTTAGGGGCTGACGCAAGAGAGAGTGACTTGCTTGCTCAGAGGAGGCTTTTTGAAAAAGATCACTAGCCAGTTGTTGTAAATACTCAGTTTCAGAGCGCAAAACTTCACTAGTTTGGGCAAGGGCAAGTTCTACCTGTGGATTAAAATGGGCTTTAAGTTCAGGCAAAATTTGCTTTCTCAGGCGATTTCTAGCGTAAGCCAGATTATTGTTAGCTGGATCTTCCCAAATTGGGAGCTTAAATTGATCGCAAATTGCTTGGGTTTCTGAGCGAAAAAAGTTTAGCAGGGGACGAACTAAGGTTAAATGAGGCGTAAGAGATCTTTGCCAAGTCAGGGCTTGTAACCCATCACTGCCACTGCCTCGAATGAGATTATATAACAGTGTTTCAGCGCGATCGCTGCCAGTATGCCCCGTTACTAAATAGTCATACCCTTGTTCTAGGCAACATTGAGTAAGAACTTCATATCGCCACTTTCTGGCTGCGGCTTCAGTTTCGACAATCGGCTCTTTAGCCCGCAGTAAAAAAAATGGGAGACCAAAGGTTTCTACAACTTTTTGCACATGGGTAGCCATTCCCTCATCTTCAGTCCAGCGATGATCGCAATGAGCAACGGCTAACTCCCATTGCCATTTAGGTTGTAAATCCGAGAATAACTTTAACACAGACAAAGAATCTTGTCCCCCAGATACTGCCAAAATAATTCTTGACCTTTCCGGAAGTAGTCTTCGTTGGCGGAGAGTTTTGTGAATTCTGGCGTGAAAATCACTCCAACTCATTCTGTTAAACCATGTTGAAGGGCAAATCGGACTAATTCTGTGCGACTGTTTGTTCCTGTTTTGCTAAAAAGACGACTCACATATTTTTCAACATTTCTGACACTCGTATCCAAGCGACGAGCAATTTCCTTATTCATTAAACCTTCGGCAACAAGATTAAGAATGCTTTGTTCACGGGGGGTTAAATCAATTTTTATGGGACTGGGAGTAGTTTTACTTTGTCCTTGTTGTCCAAGTAAGGTTTTAATTTCTGCAATTTGTTGGGAAATCGCACTCAACTCCGAATGATCTTCACTATCGCCTTCATGAGAAGTTTCTCGTCTTGAAAGTAAATTTTTAACAATTGCAACCAATTCATCAGGATCAAACGGCTTAGAAAGATAAGCATCACATCCTGTTTCATACCCCTTAATGCGATCAGCAGTCATTCCTTTTGCTGTTAAGAAAATAACTGGTAAGCTCTTAAAGCGAGGATCACTTCGTAACTGTTCTAAAAATTGATAGCCGTTCACCTCTGGCATCATAATATCTGTAATTACTAGCATTGGAGTTTCCTGCTGCATTAACTCCCATCCTTGTTGGGCATTACTTGCCACTTCCACAATAAATCCTTCGTCTTCTAAATAGGCTTCTACAGCTTCTCGCAAGCCCGGTTCATCATCAACTAACAGTAATTTTGGTGGTTCTTGCTCTGTCATCTTTGCTTTTAGTATCTTCATTTATTAACCTAATTACTTTTAATTTTAGCAAAATAAGCGAGAATCCTACGACTACAGCCGTTAGGCTTAGTCGCGCTTATGAATCGCCATCAATCGACCGGAGCAAAGCGTGAGGAGGTTCAACACCCCTGAGATTGATAACTTCCTTATCTGTTCTCTTATTACTTCCTACGTGGCTTCTACCCTTGTGTTTACAGAAAGAAAGAAGTTGCTGATGTTCTTCCTCAGTACATCTTATGGTTATTTATTTCATTAATTAATGTCAATGTGAAAGTTATATGTTATATTAAAGGTAACACGGGTTAATTGATTAAAGTAATGCGAGTTTCCTGTCAATATCGCCTAAAACCTAATAAAGAACAAATAGCCAAGATTGAGAAATGGCTAGAACTATTAAGGTGTCAATACAACTACCTTTTAGGTCAAAGATTTAATTGGTGGGAAACCCATCGTACTGCGATCAATTCTTGTCCTTTAATCTGTCATCTCCCAGAATTATCTGACCGTCCCACTTATTTTTCGCAAAAACAAAGGCTAACTCAACTGAAAAAGGATAGACCTTGGTATAAAGAGGTTCAGTCACAAGTCCTTCAAGACTGTGTTAAAAGAGTTGACTTAGCTTTCCAACGTTGGCTTAAAGGGGATAAAAATGGGAAGAAATCAGGCAAACCAAGATTTAAGGGAAAAGGGCGTTATCGGACTATACTCTTTCCACAGGTAAAACTTGATTGTGTCGAAGATAATCACATTACTTTACCTAAGTTTGGGGCTATTCAGTTCACTAAACACCGCCCAATTCCTGATGGCTTTAAGATTAAAACGGCTCAAATAACTAGGAAAGCTGATGGCTATTACTTGACACTTTCTCTCGAAGATCCTTCAGTTCCAGAAACCACCATAGATATTATCCCTACTTCAGAAAATACGTTGGGAATTGATCTGGGATTAAAAGATTTCTTGGTGACTTCTGAAGGCGAGAAAGTAGAAATTCCTCAGTTTTATCGAAAAGGACAAGATAGACTCAAAAAGCTACAGCAGAAGGTTTCTCGTCGTCAGAAAGGAAGTAAACGCTATCAAAAAGCAGTCAAGCAACTAGGAAAACACCATCAGAAGGTTGCTAGACAGAGAAAAGATTTTCACTTTAACACCATTAAATCAATTCTCAGTAAGGGAGATGTAATTGCTCATGAGAAACTCAACATTAAGGGACTTGCCAGAACCAAACTAGCCAAATCCATCTATGATGCTGGTTGGGGAACATTTCTAAGCAGGTTAGCTGTCAAAGCCGAGAATGCTGGACAGTTAATAGTAGAAGTTAACCCCAAAAACACATCACAGAATTGCTCAGGTTGTGGCAGGAAAGTTCCGAAGAAGCTATCAGAAAGAATCCATAATTGTCCTCATTGTGGTCTTTCTATAGATCGAGATCAAAACGCAGCGATCAACATAAAGAATTTGGCGGTAGGGATGAACGTCAGTAGTAAAGCTCAGTCACGAACCGAAGCGAAAGCTGGTGCTGCTGAGAAGCCAAGGGGCTGTCGTCTGGGGTCTCCCCAGACGTTTATACGCCCCGTCCACTCACATCGCGTAGCGATTGAGTGTGGGTAATTCACAAGATATTGTTCCTCTTAATGAGTGCTTGGCTAGACAAAGGAGAGATGGCATTAAGATAGGGAGAGAGGTTTCACATTATCTTAAACTATGACAATGAACCGACGGGAACTATTAAAATTACTTGGAATAACTGGCGTTGGGGGAATTATCGCCACTCAATTATCAGACTTTAGTCTAGCTAATGCCGAAAGAAATTCTAACCCCCTACCCACTCCAGACATCGACCTTCCGAAAACAGAACCCCGTCTGCGTTTTGTCTCCCTTGCTGATACAGGAACCGGAAACCAAGGGCAATATGCCGTCGCCAAAGCAATGACGGAATTTTATCGCCACTCCCCTTATCCACTTGCCCTTTTAGCAGGAGATAACATCTATAACAAAGGTGATATTAACAAAATTGAGCCAGTTTTTGAACGTCCCTATAAACCCCTTCTCCAACATGGGGTTAATTTTTATGCCTGTTTAGGCAATCATGATGTTCGTACCAAAAAAGGTACACCGCAAGTGGAATATCCTCACTTTAATATGGGGGGAAGGTACTATACGTTTACCCGTTCGATTGTGCAATTTTTTGCCCTTGATACGACTCGTCATGTGGACTGGAAACAACAGTTAGAATGGCTAGACCGAGAATTAAGAAATTCTAATGCTCCTTGGAAAATTGTCTTTGGGCATCATAACCTATATTCATCGGGAGTTTATGGCTTGAATCAATCCTTAATTTCTAAACTGACTCCTTTATTTAAACGCTATAGTGTACAGCTTTATATTAATGGACATGAACACCATTATGAACGCACTAAGCCTATTAATGGAACTACTTATTTAACTTGTGGGGCAGGGGCAAAATTACGTCCTGTACATCCTTCAGATTGGACAGAATATGCCACAAGTCAACTTAGCTTTGCCAGTTATGACGTTTATGCCGATGAAATTGCTATTCGCGGAATTAATAAAGACGGAAAAATTATTGATCGCGCTTTAATTTCTCGAACCACTTAAGTGAACCATGCTATCTCAATCTCATCAAAAATCCTTAATCGCCTTACTACTAAGTTTTCTCGCCACCCTATTAACGGCTTGTGACCCGACGATGCTCGAAGGAACAGCCCTAGAAACCCCACAAGTCGTGCAATCAGTATTAAGTGACCCCAAAACCTTTAATGCTATTCTCTCCCAAGAATCTCCCAATGTTTTTGGTTTAACCTATGAAGGATTAGTGGATGAAAATCCAATTACAGGGGAAATTGAACCAGAATTAGCTGAATCTTGGGAAATTTCTGATAACCAGCAAGAAATTACGTTTACTCTTCGTGAAGGATTGAAATGGTCTGATGGTGAACCGTTAACTGCTGATGATGTGGTCTTTACCTATAATGATTTAATTCTCAATCCTGACATTCCTAATAATATCCGCGATAGCTTGAGAATTGGAGAAACAGGAGAATTTCCTACTATTGAAAAAATAGATGACTTACAGGTGAAATTTACCGTTCCTGAACCCTTTGCGCCTCTCCTACAAGCAGCAGGAAACGCTCCCATTATGCCCAAACACGCTTTAGAAGCCTCCGTGGAAGAAACTGACTCCGAGGGAACACCTGCTTTTCTAAGTAAATGGGGAGTGGATGCCCCTCCTGAAGAAATTATTGTTAATGGACGTTATAAACTAGCCAATTATGCTACCAGTGAACGAGTCACCTTTCAGAAAAATCCTTACTACTGGAAAACCGACGAAGACGGAAACCAACTCCCCTATATTGATCGCGTCATTTGGCAAATTGTGGAAAACCAAGACACAGCGTTAATGCAATTTCGATCCCGTAATCTGGATTCAATTAGTGTTAGCCCTGAATATTTTTCTTTACTCAAACGAGAAGAAGAAGAAAGAAACTTTACTATTCATAATGGCGGTCCTCAATATGGAACGACCTTCATTGGTTTTAACTTAAACACCGGAAGTCGTAATGGTGAACCGTTAGTTGAACCCTACAAATCCCGTTGGTTTAATAACCTGAACTTCAGAAAAGCGATCGCGCACGGTATTAATCGCCAACAAATGATTAATAATATTCATCGTGGCTTAGGAAAACCGCAAAACTCCCCGATTTCAGTGCAATCCCCTTTTTATAATGAAAATGTCAGTAGCTATGAGTATGATTTAGACAAAGCAGAAGAACTCTTATTCAGTGAGGGATTTGAATATAACGATAACGGAAATTTAGTGGATGAAGAGGGAAACCGCGTTCGTTTCACCCTCATTACTAATGCTGGTAATCAAACCCGAGAAGCCATGGCAGCGCAAATTAGCCAAGACTTAGATAAATTAGGAATTACCGTTGATTTAAACCCGATGCAGTTTAATGTTTTAGTAGATCGACTTTCTAATTCTCTCGACTGGGAATGTCATCTTTTAGGGTTTACAGGTGGAAATGAGCCCCATTTTGGGATTAGTTTATGGCGTGTCGATGGTAATTTACATACCTTTAATCAAGCCCCTCGCAGTGAGGAAGACTCTTTAGAAGGACGTGAAATTCGAGATTGGGAAGAAGAAATTGAGCGACTTTATATCGAAGCAGGAAGAGAATTAGATGAAGAAAGACGAAAAGAACTTTATGGAGAAGCCCAAGAAATTGTTCAAGATAAATTACCCTACATTTATTTAGTGAATCCCCTATCTTTAGCGGCGGTGCGCGATCATATTGAAGGCGTAGAATATTCCGCGTTAGGGGGCGCATTTTGGAATATTGAAGAACTACAATTATCGGCAGAATAATAATGAGAGATGAAGAGGGATTAAAAAATATCCTTGACGCAGTTGCTGAGGGCAACCTATCAGTAGAAGCGGCGCAACAAAAAGTACAAAATCTTGCCTTTGAATCAGTTGATGATTTTGCCAAAATTGACCACCACCGCACCCTAAGAACAGGGTTTCCCGAAGTAATTTGGGGCCCAGGAAAAACCCCGAAACAGATTGTGCAAATTATGTTAAAAATGCAGGAATCTTTTCAACGGGATAACCAGATTCGCCCAATTATAGCAACTCGCATTGATCCTGCTGTATTTGATCAACTCAAAAAGCAGATTCCAGAGTTAGAATATTATTCTGTTCCCAAAATTTGTCTCTTAAAAACGGGTTCTCTTCCTCAAAAAAAAGGTAAAATAGGGATTATTAGTGCAGGGACAGCTGACATTCCTGTTGCTGAAGAAGCTGCTCTCACTGCCGAACTCTGTGGATTTAGTGTCGAACGTCTTTGGGATGTGGGAGTGGCAGGAATTCACCGTTTATTTAGCCATCGAGAACTTTTAAGCCAACTTCAGGTTCTGATTGTTGTGGCTGGTATGGAAGGGGCACTCCCAAGTGTGGTTGCTGGTATGGTGGATTCTCCTGTTATTGCTGTTCCCACCAGTATTGGTTATGGGGCAAGTTTTGAAGGTGTTGCGCCTTTATTAACAATGCTTAATTCTTGTGCCCCCGGAATTGGGGTTGTTAATATAGACAACGGATTTGGGGCTGCTATTCTTGCGGGACAAATTTTGCGAACTGCAGGGAAAATTCATTCTGAATCCGAGGAAAATGGTTATTAATTAGGAACAAGAAAAAAATAAATCTCAAGAATAGTTTATATTATTATGCCTTTGCCCAATGATTTTAAAAGCTCTACCCCCAATCAACGGCTAGAAGTTTACCCCAATTTTTCTCAGTTTTCCCAACTTGCCACCCAAGGTAACTTTATTCCCGTTTATCAAGAATGGACAGCAGATCTAGAAACGCCTGTTTCAGCGTGGTTTAAGGTATGTGCCGGGCAACCTTATAGTTTCTTATTAGAGTCAGTAGAAGGGGGCGAAAAGCTGGGGCGTTATAGCTTTTTGGGCTGTGATCCGATGTGGGTATTAGAAAATCGGGGGAATATAACCACACAGGTCGATCGCGCGGGTAATACTAACACTTATCACGGTGATCCTTTTGTTGCCTTAAAAAACTGTTTAGCCTCCATTCATCCCGTTACCATTGCTGATCTTCCTCCTGGGATTGGCGGCTTATTTGGAATGTGGGGGTATGAGTTGATTCAGTGGATGGAACCGCGTGTTCCCATTCATTCTCGCCAAGATGAGGATTTACCGGATGGGGTGTGGATGCAGGTGGATCAGTTATTAGTGTTTGACCAAGTGAAACGGAAAATTTGGGGGATTGCTTATGCAGATTTAAGAGAGGAAACAGACTTAAAAAAGGCTTATAATCAAGCGCGCGATCGCGTAGAAACCTTACTACAAAAATTACAATCTCCTCTCCCTCAAATGGCAAAAGAAGTCTCTCTCTCTACTTCTCCGCCTTCGGAAACCTATTCCTATCAAAGCACCACGACAGAAGCTGATTTTTGTCAAAGTGTGGAAAAAGCCAAAGACTACATTCATGCTGGAGATATCTTTCAAGTGGTTCTCTCTCAACGTCTCAATACCAGTTATACGGGACATCCATTTAATCTGTATCGGGCGCTAAGAATGGTGAATCCCTCTCCCTATATGGCGTATTACCAGTTTGGGGATTGGCAACTAATTGGCTCTTCCCCTGAAGTCATGGTAAAAGTAGAATTAAGCCCTGATAACAAGGGAATGCGTGGCACGTTACGCCCCATTGCTGGAACACGCAAACGGGGAACAACCATCGCTGAAGATACCGCCCTTGCTGAAGAATTACTCCAAGATGAAAAGGAACGCGCTGAACATATTATGTTAGTGGATTTAGGGCGCAATGACTTAGGGCGAGTTTGTCGGAAAGGAACGGTAACGGTTGATGAATTAATGACTATTGAGCGATATTCTCACGTGATGCACATTGTCAGTAATGTTATTGGCGACATTTCCGCAGATAAAACCGCTTGGGAAGTGTTAAAAGCGACTTTCCCTGCTGGAACTGTGAGTGGTGCGCCGAAAATTCGTGCGATGGAGATTATTGCTGAATTAGAACCCCATCGCCGTGGTCCCTATTCTGGGGTTTATGGCTATTATGACTTTGAAGGACAACTTAACAGCGCGATCGCGATTCGCACCATGATCGTCCGTCCACAAGGGGAAAATCAGCATACTGTCTCAGTACAAGCAGGGGCTGGTGTTGTTGCGGATTCCATTCCTCAAAAAGAATATGAAGAAACACTTAATAAAGCAAAAGGATTATTAGAAGCAATTCGCTCCCTTCATTAAATTTAGTAAATAATTGATAATTATTAATAAATCAGGGATAATAGGAAAGGATAAGATATGTTTGATAATAATTTTTTTAATTAAATGACAATTGCAGTTTTTTTAAAGTTTATATTTGGCTTAGCGTTATTAGTTAAAGGAGCCGATTATTTAGTTGCAGGAGCTGGAAAATTAGCCACTTTAGCAGGAATTTCACCCTTAGTGGTGGGGTTAACTGTGGTTGCTTTTGGCACAAGCTCCCCAGAATTAGCAGTGAGTATTAAAGCGAACTTCACCGAACAAGCTGCCATTTCTGTAGGAAATGTGGTTGGGAGTAATATCACCAATATCTTATTAATTTTAGGTATTGCTGCAACAATTACCCCGTTAAAAGTTTCAGAAAAATTAGTCAGAATGGATGTTCCGATTATGATCGGGATTTCTATATTACTCTTATTTTGCAGTTTAGATGGTAATTTAGGGAAAGTTGATGGGGCATTATTCCTATTAGGAGGAATTGTTTATACCAGTTATCTGATTATTCAAAGTCGGCGCAATAATGCCTCACCTGAAGAAATTGTAGAAGAGTTTGATGTGATTCCAAAAGAGAACTCTTGGAAAGAATGGTTAATCAGTGCTGGTTTGCTATTAATTGGCTTGATTATGGTTGTTTTCGGATCAAATTGGTTAGTGTCAGGGGCAACTACTTTTGCAACGGCTCTAGGAATTAGCGAATTAGTAATTGGTTTGACAGTTGTTGCACTAGGAACATCTTTACCTGAATTAGCCACCTCAATCGCTGCAAGTATGCGAGGAGAAAGAGATATTGCAGTGGGAAATGTAGTTGGTAGTAATATCTTTAATATTTTAATTGTCTTAGGAACAGCCGGAATTATTGCCCCCACTGGGGTAGAAGTTTCTACGGCTGCCATTAATTTGGATATTCCCATTATGATTGCCGTTGCCATTGCCTGTCTTCCGATTTTCTTTAGTGGTAACTTGATCACTCGCGGAGAAGGGATTTTCTTTTGGTTTTATTACATCATTTACACGCTTTTCTTATTTTTAAAATCAACAGAACACGCAACACTGCCTGTTTTTAATACCGTTATGTTGTGGTTTGTGATTCCTATAACAGGTGTTACTTTAATAATTTTAACTTTGACCGCATGGCGCGATCGCGCTTTAAAAGCAGAGGAAAAATATAGTCACTCAGAAGTTCTGACTCAAAATAGAAACCACAAATAATCCTTTGGATATAGAGACTTTTAAGGAACAATATTTAATATATTACGTCATAATAGTTACAACCACTTAATTGTGTCTTACCAATGAGCATGAAAACATCCTTAAAACTTTTAAGCATTAGTCTGGTTACAACCACTGCATTAATCCTTTCGTCTGCCCTTGGAGAGACAACTCAAGCTAAAACTTCTCAACAGCCATTACAGATTACCCAAGCTACAGAAGATACTGAAGCGACTGAAACTGAAGATATTGTTGGGGTTGCTAGTGCAGATGAAACCTTTAGTACCCTTGTCTCTGCCGTAGAAGCAGCAGGTTTAGTAGAAACCTTACAAGGAGAAGAGCCATTGACTGTCTTTGCGCCTACAAATGACGCTTTTGAGGCTCTTCCTGAAGAAATTGTGGCATTTCTCTTAGAACCTGAGAATCAGGACTTGTTAGAGGAGCTTCTAACCTACCATGTGGTGGAAGGGAATGTCCTGTCAACGGACTTAGAAACAGGAATGGTTGATTCTCTTGGTGGAGAAATTGCCATCGAAGTTTCAGAAGAAGGAGTCATGGCGAATGAAGCAACGGTCATTGCAGCGGATGTAGAAGCTAGTAATGGAACTATTCATGCCATTGATAGCGTTCTCATTCCTGAAGGCTTCCTAGAGACAGTAGAAGCTCGTATGGCTGAGGCTGAAGAACCAGAAATGGATGCTGAAGAAGCTGAGGCTGAAGAACCAGAAATGGATGTTGAAGAGGCTGAGGCCAAAGACCTTGTTACTTTAGCTCAAAATGAAGAAGACTTTAGTACCCTAGTCGCAGCTGTAGAAACAGCAGGCTTAGTAGAAACGTTACAAGGAGAAGGGCCATTTACTGTCTTTGCGCCTACCGATGAAGCCTTCGATGCACTTCCAGAAGGAGTTTTAGAGTTTCTTTTAGAACCTGAAAATCAAGACCTGTTAGAAAGAATCCTAACTTACCATGTTGTAGAAGGAAATATCATGTCAACAGACTTAGAAACAGGCTCCATAGAATCTCTCGGTGGTGGCATTGCCATTAACGTTTCTGAAGAGGGAGTCAAGATTAATAATGCTGATGTTGTCCAAGCTGATGTGGAAGCTAGTAATGGCACCGTTCATATTATTGATACTGTCCTAGCTCCAGCCGGCTTTTTACAAACCGTGGAAGAGCGAATGAATTAACTAGCTAATTCTGATAAAAATTACCCTGATTACAGTCAATAGAGTGCGTAAACCCCGCGCTCTATTGTATATTAGGAGTAGTAGGATGATCTTCCCCATTGTTGGGTTTATCATTTTTTTTGACTCTCACTGAACAGGGTCTTAAACTTGCTCCGAGAAAACTACCTCGGATAACATTAAACGGAGGTTTACATGACATCTTTTGCCACTGCTTCTGCAAGAGCCGAAATGAATGAGTTACGGCGTTTAAAAACCTTACTTCCCCCAGAGTTACAAAGCTGGGTGATTGTTGAGGCGACAACAGAAGTGAATCCTCCCATTATTCGCAGTGAAGAAATCGGTCGGGATGAGGTGGAAATTCAAATTGATCTTGGAAAGTGGGAAAACCTTTCACTAGATCAACGGAACTTAATGTTCTGGCACGAAGTAGCTCGTATTCAAAATGATACTATTCCCAAAGAAGGTTGGGAAATGGCAGCTCTTGCTATTGGTTTAGGCGGTGCTGTTGGTGAATTGTGGGTGCAAGATGGTTTGTTACTAATTTTAGCTCTGGGCTTATGTGGGGTGTCTGGCTATCGGCTCTGGCAAAAGAATAATGGCACGAAGACCACTCAAGCCTTAATTGATGCTGATGAAAAAGCGATCGCGCTTGCTACTCGATTTGGATATAGTGTCCCCAATGCCTATAAAAGCCTCGGTAGTGCCTTAAAAACCCTCATTGAACAAACTCCTAACCGACGCGCTCGTAAAACCTACGAAACTCGGTTACAAGCCCTCCGTAAAAGTGCCTCGAAAGCAAAAGCAAGAATGCAGAATGACAAAAAAGGCGGAGCGGATGTTCCTGAAACGGAAGAAGAACCAATACGTCAGGAAGCCCCTAAACGCTCTCGCCCTCAAGCAAGACGGAAAAATTTACAACGTTAAAGCTGTCCGATCATTTTGTGAGTTTGTGGAATCACTCGTACTTCAGAAAGAGCTTCCTTAAAAAAAGATTGCCAGAATAGCACTTGTTCTGCGGTAGGAGGAGTGGGGGAATTCCCCTCTAAGGGCGTTACGGGCTGTAAGATGACAGGAATCTCAGAACTGACTTCTGCAATTATTGATCGCGCTTGTTGAAGATCCGCTTCTGTGGTTTCATTGGAAACAATTAGCTTGACAAATACTTCTTTTTGTGGTATGCAAATCTGTAAAAATTCCTTATGGGCGAGCCATCGTTCCTCCCCACTAACACTCGGCAGTTTCATATCCATGCCAATGCAGTCAAGCTGATCTAAAATTAAAGACAATTGTTGGGGGCGATGTCCGCCGGTTTCCAGATAAATGGGTAACTGAGTTATTGCTTTTAGTTTCGGTAAAAATTGCTGTAAAAACTTGGCATGAAGTAGGGGTTCACCACCAGTTAAGCTAATACTATCGTGCAATCGAGGCTGGTGTTGCTGTTTAATCCAGCTTAATAGTTGCTCTTCCTCAATGGGATTAGGGTAAATCTTAAAATCTCGCTGTCCTGGAGTTTCTTCAATGCGACATTGGCTATCTGCTTTCCAAGTATTGGCACTGTCACAAAACCAACAACGTAAGTCACACCCGCCAAAGCGAATAAAAATTTGTCGTGTTCCTACATTTAAGCCTTCTCCTTGAATTGCTGAGAAAACTTCAACGAGGTTAGCTGTGGCTGTTGTTACTAGAGTCATTTATTTCAAGTTTTGTCTAAGATTTTGTTTTCTGTTAGTTTCCCTTATAGTCGTTCCAATTCAGTTCCGTAGTGCAGCCATCTTGGCTGCTACTAGGGAGCAAGATGCTCCCACTACTTTTAGGTTGCTGTTTTTTATTTGGAATCACTATAATCCTTAGAATCTAATGAGGAGTGTTGAATAGAGTCAGCAACCTCAGATTGTGAGTAAACTTCCCAAGCTAAGTCAATTAACCCTCGAACAATTCCAACAGCAACCCCAACATTCCCTTTGCGTTTTTTCATGTGAATATTGGGAATGGTTAAGGAGTGCAATTTTTTCTTCATCCCCTCAATAGCAACCAACTTAGGAAAAGTAATAATTAACAATGCTGGCTGGATTTCTTGTTGCTCAATTAAATGAAAAAGTTGAGAAAATGTTGTTGCCTCTCGACCAATAATAAAAATGCCTTCTGGATGACATTTAGCTAATTTCAAAAAATGGTAACGGGGATGATCCTCAAAACAACAGTAAATGGGATTGGTGAAACTATTTTCGATCTCATCAGCAATCCCAGCTTCCACCATCGGACTATCCACAATGATGGGGGTTCGAGCGGCTAAAGCCGCAGCCCCAGCGCTAAGGACACGATCTGAAAAATAAATTTGAGATAGATAGTTAAAGTCACCTGTTTCGTAAATAACCCGCCGAATAATCTCATATTCAGACGGGGAAAAATGATGCTTTTCTACCTCTAAATCAATGGCCTGTAAACTCTTGGCTTCAACTTTAGTCCCTTCCATATCATCTTTTTTTTAGCTGGGCAAACCTTTCCCATTTTAATCTTGATTTCAATAATGCTGGCGACGGTGACTGGGGGGTTGTATTTTTTGTAAAGGCGGTAAAGGGGGTGGGCTATCTGATCCAGTGAGGTAACGAGTGCTTCGTTTTGCTTCTGATACACTACGCCGTTGATAATTTTGCCACCACCGTAGCGCGATCGCGCTTGTTCCCACTAATAATCCTAAACTCAGTAAACTCCAGCGTTCTCCAAAACCACCAATTAGGGCATTAACGCAACCTACTGTAAAAACAAAAGCAGAGATTGGTTCTTGGCGATAAGCACGAGTAATTAACCGTGGTAACACAATATTCATTGATTTCCTTAATCGTCAAATCTGAATGAAAAGTTCGTTCTAACTCTAGAGTAGCGAATTTCTAGATTAATCCTAGCCAAGATAATACGCCTTTTCCTGTTAACACTTCTAATAGCAGTAGGGACACAAAGCCAACCATCGCCGCACGACCATTCAGACGTTCAGCATAGCGATTAAAGCCAAATGTTGGTTCTTTGGTATTGGGAGTAACACTCGGTTGAGTCATTATTGGTTCTGTTCCGTAAACTTTTATGATTTAATGTATCACTATAAGACCATTTCTCAAACCCCTTCTATCTTTTATTATAGTCTATTGCCCAAGCGCGTAAGGCGATCAAGCCACTGCTATATTGCTCGTTAATCAATCACCCGAAAGCACGGGAGGCTACCACCGAGCGCGAAGCGGGTTAGGGTAGTTTATACGCAACTAATCGTTTCTAGAAATGGTCTTAGAATCTTCTCATCAATGGAAAAAGTTATTTATCTTTAATTTACGATGGCGAGGGGGAGTTTTAATTACCCTGCCATTAATTTGTCTATTAACAGCAGTAATTATGATTGCAGGGTTTCGTGCTCAAACCCTTGAGGCAAGACGACAAGAACAAAACAGCCAACAAGTTTTGAACACTGCTAATCGCTTATTATTAGCGTTACAAAAGGCAGAAGCAGCCGCTAGAGGCTATAGTGTCACTGAAGATGAGGCTTTTAAGGGGAATTACCAACAAGCTAAACAAGTAATTGAACAAGAACATGAAACGCTACGAGAATTGTTACGAGAAACTGAAGAAAGACAATTAGCTACCATTAGTAATACTGCTGAAACACAAGTACAATACTTAGAAACAACGATTGCAATTGGTCAAGATATCAATGTTTTAGAGGATGATTTATCTCCGCTAAGTGAACAATTATTGGAAAATCAAGTTCAACTTGAAGAACTAGAAAGCGCGATCACGCAGTTTATTCAACAACAAGAAGCCGAACAAGAACAACGGGAACAGCAAGTAGAAAACTGGGCAAGACGAACTAATCAAGTGCAATGGCTTGCCTTACTGATTGGGTTAGGCGCAACTGGCGGTGGCATTTATCTTTTTGCCAGTTTAGAGCGCCAACTGGCTGAATATACTAACCGCATTGAAGAAAGTAATGCCTATCTAGCCCGTACCACTGAAACCCTTAAAAAACGGAATCAAGAATTAGATCAATTTGCTTATATTGTTTCCCATGATCTGAAAGCCCCCCTCCGCGCTATTTCTAATCTTTCTACTTGGCTAGAAGAAGATTTACGAGATAAATTAGACCCTGATACTCAGTATCAAATGGATTTATTAAGAGGGCGAGTCCATCGCATGGAAAGCCTTATTAATGGCATCTTAGAATACTCTCGGGTAGGAAGAACTTCCTCACAAATCGAAACCGTCAATGTAGAATTTTTACTGCAAGAAATTATCGACTCTCTTGCTCCTCCTCCTGAATTTACCATTAAAATTATTCCCCCAATGCCTACTTTTAAAACTGAACGTTTCCTTTTACAACAAGTTTTTAGTAACTTAATTAGTAATGCCATCAAGCACCATAATTCCTCTCATGGTACAATTAATATTAGGTCAACCGAATTAGAAACCGTTTATCAATTTGAAGTTGAAGATGACGGTCCGGGGATTGATCCGAAATTTCATGACAAAATTTTTGTTATGTTCCAAACTTTAGAGGCTCGGGATAAAACTGAAAATACGGGCGTTGGCTTGGCAATTATAAAAAAAAATAATTGAAAATAAAGGAGGAACAATCACCATGAATTCAGTAATGGAAAAAGGGACAACTTTTCGTTTCACTTGGCCCAAAGTTATAACCAGTGACCGAAAATAACAATGCCCAAAAAACAATTAAATATTCTCTTAGTAGAAGACGATCAAGTTGATGTAATGACAGTGCAGAGAGCATTTAAGAAAAATAATCTCTTGGAAAAACATCGGCTATTTATCGCTTACAATGGCATAGAAGCCCTGAGCCTCTTAAAAGGAAAAAGCAATGAAAAAATGCCACCGGATAATCGTTTAGTCTTACTAGACTTAAATATGCCTAAAATGGGAGGGATCGAATTCTTACACCAACTCAGGGCTGATCCTTCTCTGCAAGCAACCTCTGTCATTGTTCTGACGACATCTGACGAAGATAGAGATAGAGTAGAAGCATATAAACTTAATGTTGCCGGATATATTATCAAGCCTGTAACCTTTGATAAATTTGTGGATATGATTGCAGTAATTGATCAATACTGGCAATTGAACCAACTCCCTAGAAATTATCCTTATTCTTAGCAATGCCATGGTTAAAGTGTTATTAGTGGAAGATGATACAGTGGATCAGATGGCAGTCTGTCGTGCTTTACAAAAAGGGACGGAACAAAGCCTGACCATTATCACTGCTGACACTTGTGCTAGGGCCATAGAGGAACTTGAAACTCACGAAGATATTGAATGTGTTTTTTTAGACTATCGCCTTCCTGATGGTGATGGTTTGAGTTTAATTCAGCAAATTCGAGGTAAACTGAGTAAATTGCCTTTAGTGGTTTTAACTGGGCAAGAAGATCATCAAGTAGCAGTGGACTTGATGAAAGCTGGCGCGATCGATTATTTATCGAAAGATACCTTATCTCCAGAAAATCTCTCTCAAAGTCTTCATCGGGCGATTCGAGTTTATCAGGCTGAAAAAGAAGCAGAAGCAGCTAATGCCCGTTTGCGAGAAAGTGAGGAACGGTATCGCTTAGTTTTAGAAGGATCAAATGAGGGGATTTGGGATTGGAATATTGAATCACAGGTAGTCTATTGTAATGATCGCTTCCTCAAAATGATTGGACTCTCTGCAGGGGAACGAGAAATTGATAAAGATTGCTTTTATGAGCAAATTCATCCTGATGATCGAGGGGAAGTGAAAAATAGCATCCAAAACTGCATCCTTGGTAAAAGCTATCAACTAGAGGTGGAGTTTCGCGTCCGTCATAGTTCCGGAGAATATCGTTACTGTATTGCGAGAGGAAAATCTCAAAAAAATCATGCTGGACAACCAACTCGCATTTCCGGGGTTTTAATTGATATTACCGAAAGGAAACGCAATGAAGTTCGCAGTCGTTTTCTTGCCGAAGCCAGTCAACTACTTTCTTCTTCTCTAGATTATCGCACCACTTTAGAAAATTTAGCTCGGTTAGCTGTTCCTCGTCTAGCTGATTGGTGTGCTATCGATGTGGTAGAACCAGAAGGGGTTTATGGGAGTCCTCCTCGCTTAAAACGTATTGCTGTTGCCCATGTCAATCGCGAAAAAGCAAGTTTAGTCTGGGAACTACAACAATATCTTAATCAAGAACGAGCGCGGCATTATGGTAGTCCAGCAGTTTTAAGGAGTCATACCTCTGAAGCCTGTTTTCAGGTCAATGCCACGAAAAATGAAGTAATGGCAGTGGATCAAAAACATTTGGAACTTTTAGAGAGTTTAAATTGTCGTTCCTATATTTGTGTTCCCCTTGCTATGGGTGAGGAAATTTTTGGCACGATTCTATTTGCTACCAGTGAATCTGGCCGACGTTATACCCAAGCTGATCTCACTTTAGCAGAAGATTTAGCCCAACGCGCTGCTTTAGCCATTGAAAATGCCCGTCTTTATAAAGAAGCCCAAGAAGCAACGGATCATTTACGCAACACTTTTCGGATTTTGCAGGAACAAGAACAACAACTGCGAACGTTGCAACAATTGACTAATTTATTGAATCAGCGCTTGAGTAGTTTACCCGAATTATTAAAAGTAATGGCTCAAGCTACTTATAAAACAATGGATGCAGATGTTTGTTTTATTGCTTTGTATAATTCTCGTCAAGAAATTATGCTGAAAGTGGTAGCGGGGGAAAAAACTGAAAATATTGATTTGACACAAGTATTTTCTTTAAACTCGGGCGTTTTAAAATCAGTTTTTAGAACGGGAGAGCCTCAAATTTATAAGAATACGCAAGAGTTAGAGAGTCTTCCTGATGTGATTTATGGCGTCGCAATTGAATCAGCTAAGTCAGGGCGATTGGGAATTTTAGCTGTGGGAAAATGGGGAGAGGACTCTGATGGTGAGTTTAAGCCTCAAGATCAAACTTTATTAAAAGCCGTGGGAGAACAAGCCGCGATCGCGATCGATAATGCGAGATTAATTAAAAGTTTAGAAGAAGGAGAAGAACGTCTCGAACAACAAAATAAAATACTCGCTCAGCAAAATCAGGAACTAGAAAAACAACAGCGCCATATTAAACTACAAAATATAAAACTCTTAGAAGCCACTCGTCTCAAGTCTCAATTTATTGCCACGATGTCCCATGAATTGCGAACCCCGATGAATGCGATTATTGGGTTTTCACAACTTCTATTAAGACAGGGAAAAGATAACTTAAAATCGCAACAGCTACAGATGGTAGATCGCATTTTAAGTAATGGCAAAACGCTTTTAACATTAATTAATGATATTCTTGATCTTTCCAAAATGGAAGCAGGACGAATGGAGTTACGTTTAGAAAGATGTAATTTAACAACAATCGTTTCTAATACGGTTGAAGAAATGCGATCTCTGGCTGATGAAAAAAAAATTACTTTAAGTTTTAATTCAAAAGTGGCTAACCCTTATATTACTAATGATAGCAATCGTTTGCGTCAAGTAATTGTTAATTTACTCTCCAATGCTATCAAATTTACTGATGAGGGTTCAGTTATAGTGACAATTAGTGATCCTGAAAAAGATTGGGTAAGAATAACGGTTCAAGATACGGGAATTGGGATAAGTTCAGAAAAACAAATAGAAATTTTTGAGGCTTTTCGACAGGTTGATCAAAGCCTCACTCGAAAATACGCAGGAACAGGATTAGGGTTAGCCATTACTGATTCTCTGGTTACTTTGATGGGGGGAGAAATATTATTGGATAGTCAAGTGAATGAGGGGTCTTATTTTGAAGTTAAAATTCCTCGCTATGTTCAAGAACAAGAGCAATCTTCAGCCCAAATGAATCATTTATATTAACTTCTGGTAAAAAAAATATAAAAAAGCTAGATACCAGTTAAACTTTCCTAATATTGTTAACTCCTGCTATAATTGAGCAAAATGCTACGAGGTTAAACTTTATTTTCCCAATAGTTATTGGTAAAAAAGGCTTGGGTTATCGTTACTAATTTTTCAAAATAATATGAGGTACAAAAATTGTTTTTATTAAAATCATCTCAATTGTTAGGTAAATTAACTTTTTTATTAATTTTATTAGTAATAACTGACACTAAAGACGCGATCGCGAGGAATGATTCTTTTTGTCACAGTGATTTATCAGAGGAAATAGAAGAAATTATTGCTGAGTCTAAATCAGGAGTTCGTTGGGGAATCATGATTCAATCTCAAACGTCAGATGAGGTAGTTTACGAAAGAAACTCTGATGAATTTTTTATTCCCGCCTCTAATGTCAAGTTATTTACAAGTGCGGTCGCATTAACTCAATTAGACTCTGATTTTGAAATTACAACTCCTATCTATCAGCAGGGAAATCCTCCTCGTTTGGAGGGTTTAAATATTACGGGTCAAGGAGATCCGAGTTTAACCACCAGTGATTTAGAAAAATTGGCAACCACCTTAAAAGAAAGTGGAGTAGAAGAAATAGATACGGTTATTTTAGAAACTGGATATTTTTCTCAACCTTACTTAAATTCAACTTGGGAATGGGAAGATGTTTACGCCTTTTATGGAAGCCCTGCTAATAGTTTGATTTTAGATGAAAATTCTGTCAATCTCACCTTAACGCCAACAACAGTGGGGGAAGCAGTTAATAAAGATTGGGAAAACGCGATCGCGGCTTCTCAATGGGATGTCGAATCTAATGTTATTACCACCCCTGCTGAGAGTGACTCTAACCTGAATTTAAGAGGACAACTGGGGACTGCTGAAATTTACTTAAGCGGAGAACTCCCTGAAGATCGAGAAGAAGCAGTTTGGGGATTAGCAATTCCCAATCCTGATCATTACTTTCGAGATACTTTACTAGCCACTCTTGGAGAAAAAGGCATTCAAGTTAGAAATATTGAATTCTCCGAAGGTAGTAGCGAAAGGGGAGAAGAAATGATGAGGTTTAATTCCCCACCACTTTCAGAATTATTAGAAAAAGTAAATCTGGAGAGTAATAATTTATATGCAGAATCTTTGTTGAGAATTTTTATTGCAGAATCTCCCGAAGAAGATATGGAAGTCATGGAAGAGTCATTAACAGGATTAGGAATTAACTCGGATCATTATCATTTTGCTGATGGATCAGGGTTGTCTCGTCGTAATTTAGTGACTCCTAGCGCGATCGCGCAACTCTTAAAAAATATCTCCTTAACTGAAGCTGAGGACATTTTCCGTTCCTCTTTACCAGTAGCTGGTGTAAGCGGAACCTTAGAAAACCGATTTCAGGATACCCCTCTCGAAGGTAACTTACAAGCTAAAACAGGAACAATGACTGGTATTTCTGCTTTATCAGGTTATGTAGAACTTCCTAATTACCAGCCATTAGTCTTTAGTCTTATGGTGAATCATTATCAAGTTTCTGCTTCCGAAAAACGGGAAATGATGGATAACATTTTAGTTTTATTATCTCGCTTAGAAGAATGCTAAATTTATTGTTGACTAATTTCACTGATCAACATCTGAATCATCGAGGAATCAGAAGCATCAGGAAAATGAGCAACATAGGTTTTCAGATCAGCGATCGCAGTTTGGTTGTCTCCTAATTGATAATGAAGTAAGCCGCGATCGCGCTGTTCTCTAATCGCATCCGGAAATATTAATAATAACCGCTCAATGACTCCTAACGCGCGGTGTAAATCCTGTTGATTAATATAAATGAGCTTTAAATTAGTCAACATTCGAGCTAAAAATTCTTTTTTCGTAACCGCTTCTAAAAATTGATCATCTAAAGTTACGGGTTGACCAAAAATCTCTTGTAAGCGCTGTTCACAATCTTCAGGAAATAATACCTCCCCTTTGTGAAAAGCATCCACAAAAATGCCAGCATTCTTAAACTCAGGACGAATTAAAAAATGTCCAGGCATCCCAATTCCCACCATCGGAAAGTCAATGCGACGGGCAACCTCTAAATACACTAATGCTAAAGTAATAGGAATCCCGGTGCGGCGTTCCATTACCTCATTGAGAAAGCTATTACGGGGATCATAATAATTCTCCTCATTCCCCACAAAACCCAAATCATCATACAAAACTTGGTTAATACATTGAATCACCCGTAACGGATAACGTTCTTCTGGAAGTAAAGCCTGGACTTGTTGCGCCCATTCATCTAATTGTCTTAAATAGGTTTCAAGATCAAGCGTCGGTGTTTCTTCTTGTGCTAGATAAAGAGCGGCTTTCGCTAAATCAATTTCTTCATCAGCTAAACTTACCTCTTGAGCAAAATTTTCCCTTGCTAGTGACATCAATCTAAATCCCGTCGTCCTTCTAACGCCCGTGCTAGCGTAATCTCATCAGCATATTCTAAATCTCCCCCCATGGGCAAACCAAAAGCAATGCGAGTGACGCGAGTAAAAGGCTTAAGCAATTGACCTAAATATAACGTAGTTGTATCTCCCTCAACACTGGGACTAATAGCAAGAATAACCTCCTTGACCTCATTTTGGCTAACTCGTTCCACCAAGGGCTGGATATGCAGTTGTTCGGGCCCAATACCATCCATCGGTGAAATTACGCCTCCTAACACATGATACTTCCCTGAATATTCGCGAGTTTTTTCTAAAGCAATAACATCACGGGAGTCTGGAACCACACAAATGGTACTCTCATCGCGGTTAGGGTTGCGACAAATTTCACAGATCGGATCAGCCGTGAGGTGAAAGCAAACTTGACAAAGCCCAATTTGTTTTTTAGCGTCAATCAGGGCATTTGCAAGAGCTTCAATTTCCTGTTCTGGTTGTTTTAAAACATGAAAGGCTAGGCGCTGGGCAGTTTTGGGGCCAACACCAGGCAAACCTTGCAGACGTTCAATTAATCGGGCTAGGGGGGGTGTGTAATTTGTCGTGGCTTTTCCTCCAATTCATTCTCTGGTCTTAATATTAACAATCTCTTAAATTGATACTGTTAACTTGCTTTTTTCTCCTGAGATAAAATAATCCAAGTGGAAACACTAGAAATCATTAAAATCAAGAGAGAAGCCTCTGCCGCCGTTGCAAACGCCGCATCCTCAGCAGTAGCTTGCCAAATTTGAGTGGCTAAGGTTTTAAATCCAATGGGGGCTAAAATGAGAGTTGCTGGTAACTCTTTCATAGCAGTGAGAAAAATTAGCATTGCGCCACTAATAATCCCAGGTCGTACTAAAGGAAGCGTAATTTCACGAAAGGTTTGCCAAGAATTACGCCCTAAACTGTGCGCCGATTCTTCTAAGGAAGGGTTAACCTGCAATAATGATCCTCGTATGGTTCCCACGGCTTGCGGTAAAAAGAGAACTAAATAAGCAAACACCAACATGGGCATTTCTTGATAAATAAACTGGGCATAACTAGAGCCAAAAAAGACTAAAGCAAGGGCGATGACAATGCCAGGAGTGCCAAAACCAATATAAGAGCAACGTTCTAAAATGGTCGTAAAACGATTACGGAAACGCACTGATAAAATCGCGATGGGAATGGCAAAAATCGTGGCAACTAAAGCCCCTAACCCGGCTGCATAAATTGAATTCCAAACAATTTCCCAAAGCGGCACCGCTTGGAAGCTAGTATAACCGACACCCCCAAATAGGGTACTACGGAAAAGCCAAAATAAAATTACTCCTACAGGAATTACCAATGTCAGAAACACAATTAAACTGACAAATAGAAGTGCTACCCATTTCCAACGCCCTAGAGGAATGATTGTTGGGGGCTTCATTGCGCCAGAACTGGTCGTATAGTAAGTAGCCCCTGCACGTCTGAGCTTAAATTCTAAAAGCAAAATCCCCATTACCAGCAACATTAAAACTAAAGCCAAAGCGGCTGCTAGGGTTCGATCAAAGGCGGCTCTGTATTGGGTAAAAATGACGCGGGTAAAGGAGTCAAATCGCAACATGGCTGGTGTGCCAAAATCTTGAATCGAATAGAGAGCGACTAGTAAACTGCCACTGGCAATTGCGGGTTTGAGTTGGGGAAAGGTAATCCGAAAAAAGGTTTGTCGTTGACTATAACCAAGGCTTCTCGCTGCTTCTTCTAAAGAAGGATTCATCCCTAAAAGGGCGGCGCGTACAGTTAGCATAATATAGGGATAAGTTAAAAGCCCAATCACGATAACAACCCCAAACCAGCCATAAACGGATGGTAAGCGATCAACTCCCAAGGGTTCTAAAATGATTTGTAAAACACTGCCTCGGGGTCCAGCAAAGGCAAGAAGGGCAAAACTCCCAACATAAGTGGGAATGGCTAAGGGTAATGTAGTCGCTACCAGCCAAAATCGTTTGCCAGGTAAATCAGTTCTTGTTGTCAAAAAAGCTAAGGGAACTGCAACCAGGACAGCTAAAAGGGTAATCCCTGCTACCATGGAGAGGGTATTAAAAATCGTTTCAAGGGTGCGCGATCGCGTCAGAATTGATAAAAACTCATCTACCCCTGACTGAGTAGCCCGTAGCACCAAATACACTGGCGGTAATATCATGCCAAGGGCAGTAATGCTCGCTATTAGCAATAAAAACAAGGGGGGTTGTCCCTTGCGATTAACATTGAAAAAATTAAATAATTTCCCTCGCGATCCCTTAGTGAATGACTTATTCATGAAAGTGATACTATAATTAAAGCATTTCCTGTTTATTTCGGAAACATAGCCCAGACAAACCCCTAATTAATGTCTAGGCTAAATTTTCCCAAACTGCGACCTAGATCATAACACTCCAGCTTCTTGTAAGAGGGAGAGTGTTCCTTCTAGGTCTTCCAAGTTGCCCAAATCAATCTCTGGCGGATCAATTTCATCAAGTTCTAATTGATCTGCAGGAGGTTCCATGCCCGGAATAAGCGGATATTCTTTGGTTTCTGCGGCAAAAAAGGTTTGCGATTCTTCGCTCACTAAGTAATTAATAAATTCAAAGGCTTGGGATGTATCATCGGCGGTATCAAGCACAGAAACGCCAGCGATATTAACCATACTGGCAGCATCGCCACGGGTGTAGTGATGTTGAACTGGGAAATCAGGATCATCGGCTAAAAAGCGAAAGAGATAATAGTTATTCACCAGTCCCATATCAACTTCACCGCGACCAATCGCTTCTACCGTGGTGGTATTATTGGAATATACTTGAGGATCATTGGCGTTCATGTCTTCTAACCATTGTTTCGTGCGCTCATCTCCTTCTACCAGTCTCATAGCGGTGACAAAGGCTTGAAAAGAACCATTGGTTGGAGCCCAACCGACACGCCCTCGATATTCTTCGCTTGTTAAGTCCCAGACAGAATCAGGTAATTCGTCTTCATCAACTTGATTTTCGTTATAGGCGACTACCCTTGACCGTCCAGTAATTCCCATCCACTGACCATCTTCATCACGAAAACGGCTATCTACCTTGTTGAGGATTTCACTGGGAATGGTGACGGTTCGTCCCTCTTGTTTCAATGCGCCTAAAGCTCCAGCATCTTGACCGAAAAATAGATCAGCAGGGCTATTTTCTCCTTCTTCCATGATGGTTGTGGCAAGTTCGGCGGTGTCACCGTAACGAACCTCAATATTAAAGCCTAAGTCTTCTTCGGCTTGTTGAATTAAGGGCCCAATTAGGTCTTCACCCCGTCCCGAATAAATGGTGAGGGTGTCTTCTTCAGGTTGGAGAGGGTTACATCCACCAAGCATCACCCCAACTAGGGCAACCCCTGATATTCCAGCGATAACATACTGACGTTGCATGATAATAGATTGTACTTTCTTTCTAGTATTTGCAGTTATTTTGTTGCTTAGTTGAGAACTAATTGCAACACTATTGATAGATATTATCACTAACTTAGGGGAATAACAAGAAATTTTTGCAATAGCTTAAAAGTAAATTTAGGACTTAAACTAGTACAAGGAAGTTTATACACAAGTACAAGTAAAGAATGAAACTTAGCAGACGCTCTTTTCTCAGTGCAGGATCACTAACCGCAACTCTCGCTGTTACGGGGTTAAGCAGCCAAAAACTAAGTCTTGGAGGAGAGATTAATATTTATTCTTCTCGCCACTATGACACGGATGAGATGCTCTATGAGGATTTTACGAAACAAACGGGAATTAAAGTTAATCGCTTAAAGGGGAATGCAGATGAACTGATTACTCGGATTCAAAATGAAGGGCGCAATAGTCCTGCTGATATTTTACTCACTGTTGATGCCGCGCGGTTGTGGCGAGCAGAGGAAGCTGGAATTTTCTCGCCAGTCTCTTCTGAGGTTTTAGAGGAAAGTATTCCTAAAAATCTTCGTCATCCTGAGGGGCTATGGTTTAGCTTAACCAAACGCGCTAGGGTGATTATGTATAATAAGACGCAAGTTGATCCGTCTGAGTTATCTACTTATGAGGATTTAGCAACAGAAAAGTGGCGCGATCGCGCTGTTGTGCGTTCTTCTAACAATGTCTATAATCAATCTTTAGTGGCTTCTCTCATTGCCAATATCGGAGAAGAGGCAACCGAGCAGTGGTGTCGAGGAATTGTTAAAAATATGGTCAGACCGCCCCAAGGTGGAGACATGGATCAAATTAAAGCCGTTGCCGCAGGATTAGCGGATGTCACTCTTGCGAATACTTATTATTTAGCCCGATTTGCGCCTGGTCATGTTGCCAGTAACCCGAATATTTTTGATCGCATTGGGGTATTTTTTCCCAACCAAAACGGACGAGGAGCGCACGTTAATGTCAGTGGTGGCGGGGTGGTGAAAACTGCACCCAACCGAGAAGGGGCAATTCGCTTTTTAGAATACCTTGCCAGTCCTCCAGCCCAAGCAATTTTTGCCCAAGGAAATAGTGAATATCCCGTTGTTCCCAATGTTCCTTTAGACCCTGTTATTGCGCGATTTGGCGAATTTAAGGAGGATCAAGTGAATGTTTCCCAATTAGGAAACAATAACCCTTTAGCCGTGAAAATCATGGATCGCGCAGGATGGCGGTAAGATTAGTCATTAGTCATTACTCATTGGTCATTAGTCATTAGTCATTGGTCATTAGTCATTAGTCATTAGTCATTGGTCATTGGTGATTAGTCATTAGTCATTGGTTTACAAAGGACGAAGGACAAAGGACAAACAACGAAGAACAAACAACAAAGGACAAAGGACAAATGTAATTTAGTTACGGGATAGCCATTTTTGGCCATTGAGACGCTGTACAGTGTACATCACCAATAGCTCTAAATTGACTTTGCGCTCATCAATCATAAAAGACTCAATGGTACTGGGGGGAGCGTCGCTAGCACTATAACAAAAGGCTTTTTCCCCCTTAATATCGTCCTCTAAGAAGTAAACATTAAAGCGACGCTTTCCGCCATCCCACTTGCCAACAACTTGCGAACACTCATCAATACCAGCCAGGGGCAACTTATCTTTTTTAAATTCAAGTTCTAAATCTTGAATCCCCTCCTGAGTGAGAGCTTCTTTTAAGGCTGGTTGATAATGCTGTTCGATAAATTCAGGAAATGGTTTATCTTCAATTGGCGGTTCTTCTTCTTTTTTGTTTTCCTTTTTGGCACTCGAACCTTTCTGGCTATCGCTTGACTTAGCCGTGGTTTGCTTGGATGTTTCTTTTTCCTTTTTAGCAGCCGAGGCTTTTTTAGACTCAGAATTCTCGGAATTATTTTCTGAGTTACCTGAGGCTTGCTTGGATGTTTCTTCTTCTGACATAACTTTCTCGTTATTTGTGATTTGTGATTTTTAATGTGTTATTGGGCTACAAACAACAAAGGACAAAAAAATAAGAATGTCCCTCAAGAAGCGTGAAAACTGCTATAGAGAGTTATAGACGTTCCAACCAAAGAACGCCTCTTGATCATCTCTTGATTAATTCCGAGTTGAACCACCAGCAACAGCGGGAACAATGCTCACCTCATCCCCATCTTGTAGAGTGGTTTTTTCGTGCTCTAGAAAGCGAATGTCCTCACTATTGACGTAGAAATTTAAGAAACGACGGAGTTTTCCTTCTTCGTCTCTTAAACGTCCCTTAAAGCCCGGATATTCTTGCTCAAGGGTTTCTACTAATTCCTTAACATTACTGCCATTGCATTCTAAAACAGCTTGATTATCGGTATATTTTTGTAAGACGGTGGGAACTAAAACCTTTACGCTCATGTTTCTCTCGTTATTCAATACTTGTCATTTATTTTGGGTTAACCAAGGCATCTTCTACTTCAGAAGAGGGTTAACTCATCATAATAAACTACCCTAGACAAGACATTATACTAACACTTGTTGCCATTCTAGGCGATCAAGGGTACGAGACCGTTGCCAGGCTCGCTCGAAACTGTCTAAGTTGGGGTCAATGGCGAGGGGTTCACCAATATAATCTTGTATCGCTTCTTGAGTTTTTAAGCCATTACCGGTAATGTAAGCGACGGTGCTTTCGTCAGGGTCAATTTTGCCCGCTTCTACCAGCTTTTTCAACACAGCAATTGTGGTTCCTCCTGCGGTTTCGGTAAAGATACCTTCGGTTTCGGCAAGAAGTTGAATCCCTTCGATAACTTCTGCATCAGTAACATCTTCAATATTGCCTTGAGTTTTACGAGCAATGTCAAGGGCATAAACGCCGTCGGCTGGGTTGCCAATAGCAATTGATTTTGCAATGGTATTCGGTTTAACCGGTTTAATGAAGTCGCGCCCTTCTTTGAAGGCTTGGGAAATGGGAGAACACCCTTCGGCTTGTGCGCCACTGAAACGAACGTCTTTATCTTCTACTAAGCCTGTTTTAACAAATTCTTGGAATCCTTTATGAATTTTGGTATAAAGAGAACCAGAAGCGAGGGGGGCAACCACGTGATCGGGAAGTTTCCAGCCTAATTGTTCAGCGACTTCATAGCCAAGCGTTTTTGAGCCTTCTGAATAGTAGGGACGGAGGTTAATATTCACAAAGCCCCAGCCATGATTGTTGGCGACTTCACTACAGAGGCGGTTCACTTGGTCATAGTTGCCTTTGACAGCCATGACAGTGGGGCTATAAATTAAGGTTCCCAGAACTTTTCCAATTTCGAGATCGGCCGGAATAAAGACACAACATTCTAAACCGGCGTGAGCGGCGATCGCTGCGGTGGAGTTTGCAAGGTTCCCCGTACTGGCGCAAGAAACGGTAGAAAATCCAAACTCTCTAGCTTTAGTTAGGGCGACGGACACAACACGATCTTTAAAGCTGAGGGTGGGCATATTCACCGCATCGTTTTTGATATAAAGCTCTTTTAAGCCTAAACGACGGGCCAGACGATTGGATTTAATCAGAGGAGTCATTCCTGTGCCGACATCAATGACATCTCCAGTCACGGGTAAAAACGGTTTGTACCGCCAGATCGACTTCGGTCCAGCAGCAATGCTTTCACGACTGACTTGTTCCCGAATTGCATCATAGTCATAAGCGACCTCCAAGGGGGCAAAGGTTTCTTCACACACATGAAGGGGTAATAAATCGTATTCAGTGCCTCCTTCTTTTGACACTAATTTCGTATAAGTCGGCTTCGCATTAGCAGTTTTAGTTGCAACAACCATGAGTTGATCTCCTTTGATATCTCAATTCGCTTGATACTAACACAGCGCGATCGCAGCGTCAATTAATCCAGACTATTTTTGTCGGGATTAAAATAATAAGATGGCAAATTTAACTCTCATTCGTAAATCAGTTTAATTTAGGAGTTGGTTGTAGCTGCAGTATCAAATTTTTGCACAAGAGTCAGCAGGGTTTGGGCAACGGAGCTAGTATCGAGGGGATTAACCACTTGTAAGGGAGGAGAATTACTGGCAGAAAAGCCGAGCGCGATCGCGATGTTGTCTGTTCCCCAAGCTTTATCACAATCCGTATGAGTAATCCCAATCATCATCGGAATTTGAACTCGTTGGTTCATAAATGTCATAATCCGCCGAGCCGAACGAAATTCTTGCGGCTGATTCGCTGCCACCAATAAAATGTAGGCATGAGCTTTACGAATTAACAAATCCCACATAAAGTCGAACCGTTCTTGACCAGGGGTTCCATAAAGGTGCATGGCAAATTCTGGGCTAAATCGGAGCTTCCCAAAATCCATAGCGACAGTGGTTTTTGCTTTTATCTCTTTCGTTTCATCAGTAGCGATTGCATCTGTATCCACCACATCAATTTCACTGACAGAGTGAATAAAGGTTGATTTCCCTGCGCTCACAGGACCGGTAATGACTAAGCGCATTAATTCCATAGCTTAACCTAATATTAATTACTGTGCTTTACTCTGTAAAAAGCTCGTCAACTGATTTAAGAAAGAGTGACTCACTGTTGCAGGTTCTTGAATTTCCTCTTCAGATGTGGTGTCTGTCTCAGGTGGCAACATTTCCGCCATGGGAAGTTCCTCTACAATGCCAATGACAATGAGACGAAAAGCAATTTGCTGCACTTTTTCGAGAGGAATTTGTAACTTATTTGCCATGGTGGAGAGAGCCGTTTTTCCATTTGAATATTTCCAAACCTCCCATTCTTCTGCACTCAGAGTATAAGATGGTTCGGTATTGATTAAAGAAATTAAACCGGAATTGGCTTCAGGAAGTTTATCAGCGAGGGGAGTCCAATTTTTGAGCATCCGTAACCCCATTAGAGTTAATTCTGTTGCTGGTTTACTCAAACCGGTCATTTCTGCAAAGGAGGGGGCAACCCCCTGTTCAAATAAGAAGAACCCCCGATCCAGCTTAAAAAGACTGCAAACCTGTTGCATCACTTGGGTCACAAATAAGAGTTTAAGCTGATTGTGATCTAAAAGCCCTTGAGATTTTAGGCTTAAACCTAGAGGCTTATCCCCTTTGCTATTTTGATAGATTTCTTTCAAGGTTTCTTCTCTTACCCAACCCCGTTTTGTCATAAGTGTCTGTAAACCTTGATGATCTTTACGATCAGCAGCAGCAATGATACGTCCTTGTTTAAACCAAATATAGTATTTTTGGTCAGGGGCAGTTTCCTGTTTAGAAAGATTGGTTGGTTTTAACTCTCGAATGGAAAGTAAGCCTGTTTTTTCTCCTTGTTCGAGAACTTGAAATGTCTCTCCGAGAGAAAAATCGTTGAGAAAACCGCTAAGTGCCATTATTCTACCTATTATTCCTTAATTTTAGAGTGTAAAGTCTTTAGAGTTTAACTAAAAACCGAGCGCAGTTCTTGTAAAATGCGTTTGATCTCTAGCATTAACACTCCCTGTTTTGCCTCATGACTTGCTAATACTAAAAATAGGGACTCTTCGGTACAACTGGTTAAAATGCCATAACCGTCTCCCCCTTCAACAAAAATCCTTTCCACATTGCCGCGGGATAGTTCTTTACCAATTCGTTCTCCTAATGACAACATCGAAGCTGACATAGCGGACACCCGATCTTCATCCATTTGTCCAGGAAGAGTTGTAGCAAGGGGGAGTCCATCAGGAGTAACCAAAGCCGCTCCTTGAATATCACTGGTTGTACTGACAAATTCTTGAAGAATTTGATTTAATTTTTCAACGTTAATTCCCATTATTTTCTCCTTTTCTGCTCTTTGTTAAATACTTTCTATTTCCTGGTGTTAGCCTAATCCTTGTAAAAGTCTTCTGGCTAAACGTTCATTGCCCACTAATTCTACAAGGTGATTAAGTTGGTTATCTTCGTAGGCTTGATTAAATATGGCAATATCTAAAGCAGTCACTTTTTGCACCGCTTCTTTCGCTTTTTCAGGATTACTTCCAGTTTCAGCAATTTTTTCACCATGAGCGTTAATAATATCAATCATTGCTAAAGGGTAACGGACTGGTAAGCCAATTTTTACGTGAATATGACCAATTCTCAACCGCTGCTTAACATAGTCTTGATCGTAATTTCCCCTAAATAGATCTAAGAACCAATTTCCAATCATTTTGTGTAGATACTCCATGTCTTTACCCTCGAAGTATTCTTTGGTCATTTCATGGGCAAATAACCTACTATAAAAGTCGTCTGTCATTTCGCGAACTCGTTTTTCAGCTTCAGGGTAAAGCTCTTTTAATAGATTAATATCTTCACTAGTTAAGTTCATTAACTGTACTAGGTCTTCATAAATCGCTTCATCTTTTATTGCCCAACTTTGTCTGTCTTGTGCCATTTTGATTCTCTTTATTCTTTCTTTAGAATTTCTGAATGAGTAGAGAAATAACCTCTTGGAAACTCACTTTAGAGAGTCTATCATATTGTCCTTTTTCTTGCATGATTAAGTTTTGTTAAGAAAACTTAAAAATTACTGTTTTAAGGACTCAAGTCAATGAAGGAAGACTGATTATAATCATTCTTTCAAAGTCTGACAAAAGATCTGTATTTAAATAAAAGCAAGAAAGCGCGATCGCGCACTTAAATCTTTTTACCAAAATAGTAGTAATTATTACGGAAAATTCAATTTAAACACTTTAGACTTGATTTATCTCAAGAGTAAATTAACTAAAGGAAAATCAAGCTCCCTACATTCAATTTTTGTTTTAGAAACTATCAAAAACAATAGATTAATAATTAGGAAGTTAATGACACTTTGCCTAACTTTTTCCAATAAGGGTTAAAATTTAAGGATAACTTCGCTATGGAGAGAGATCAGATGAAAGAGATGATAAAACTTTTTTTAGGCCTAACCACCATTACCGCTACTTTATTATTGGTAACTGAAACTGCCTCTGCACAAGCAGCTTATGGAAGTTATATGGGAGTTGGTGTTACCTACGGTAGCCAAGAAGATAGTCGGGGTCAAGGAGAACAATTTGGGGGAGTGATAGGCGTTCGTTATAAGCTGTTAGAAGCTCCCATTTCCCTGCGTACTCAGAGTTTAATTGGTGCAGGCACTGCTATTGTTCCAACAGTTTCTTATGATATTCCCATTAATTGGCAAACGGATGTTTATCTAGGAGCAGGCGCTTCCTTTGCTACAGGAGATTCTCCCTCTCCCGTGGGAGATCAAACCAGTTTTGCCATTCAGCCCGGTATTGACTTTATGGTTCCTGACGAAAATACTGTCTTATTTGGTAATGCGATTGTGACATTTGATGCCTTTCGTGAAGGCGGGGGAACTGCTTTTTCCTTACAAGGAGGAATGGGATTACAATTTTAATTGAGTTTAATTAATTTACAGACTTATGCTATATCATCAAATAATTTCAAAAGTTACTTTACAAGTTGGCTGTACTGTTCTTTTATTTGCACAGTTAAGTTGTGTTAATTCTTTAACAGATGAGGCTAATTCACTAGGCGAGGAGTTGAATGAGGAAACTTTATTACCTCAAGAGTCTAACAGTAACAATGAGGAAGTTTTACTGGCTCAAGCCGCTAATTGGAATAATGCGGAAATGATTCATGAAATTGAAAACCATCACGAGGAGGAAGTAACTGAATTAGCGTTTAGTCCTGATGGGCAATATTTAGCTAGTGTCAGTACCGATGCCATTAAAATTTGGAATGTGGAGTCTGGGGAACTTTTAAATGAGTTGGCTGGACATGAAACAGTAGAAGGAGGCTTAAAGGTTCCTGTTAGCGCGATCGCGTTTAGCCCTGATAGTCAAACCCTTGCTACTGCAAGTTGGAGTCAAGGATTATTTCCCCAAGATTCTCTCATTCTTTGGGATGTTCAAACCGGGAATCCCCAACAGAAATTAGCCGAAAACGGTTGTCGAGATCTCGAGTTTACCCCTAATGGCGGTTCTCTTTGGGCAGCTTGTGGTCGTGAAGTGCAACTTTGGAATCTCAGTAATGGCACCAAGGAACAAACCATTGAAGAGCAACCTGTTAGCGCGATCGCGCTTAGTCCTGATGGTCAAACCCTTGCAACTATTGGTGCTAATTTTGGCGACACCAGAGATAACACCAATGTTCGCCTCTGGGATGCCAGTAATCAGACTCAGACAGGGACATTATCCACAACAGACCCCCTTAAAACTGTTGCCTTTACCCCTGATGGGGAAAAATTAATTACCCAAAGTAATTATCCCGAGTCTGTTCAACAACTCACTGTCTGGGATTGGGAAAATGAGCAATCCCTGAATAGTTACGAGTATTTTGGTCGCTCTTCGGTTGCGGTTAGCCCTGATGGTTCTATGCTAGGAGGAGGATTTCGGAATGCCTTATTAGTGGATTTAGAAGGGAATCCAATTCAAAATAGTATTTTAATTCGCCAACAAGGAGGCGCAAGCGCGATCGCGTTTAGTGATGATGAGCAAACCTTAGCCTGGTCTGGACTACCATCCACTTATCCCTCTCCCATTATTCGTATTTGGCGAGCTGGTGCTTCCACCTCTGATCATGCAGAAAATGATCATCGTGCTAATTATGAAGCCCAAGAATTACCTGCCTCTCGCACCACTGAAAACCCAAAAACTTTTGCGGAAGAGACTTATGGTCTAACAGAGAAATTTGGCGCAACCGAGGAAAATATTATCAGCGAAGAAACTGCAACCAATCAAAAACTTGTCACTGTTACTCAAACCAACTTAAAAGATGACGCAATAGGAGCGGTACGATACCGTTTAGAATTTGAAAAACAAAGTGATAGCTCTTGGGAGCTCACTTGGGTCGGTCGCAAACAACAATGTCGTCGTGGACCAACAGAACCAAATGAGTGGACAACAGAGTTATGTGTCTAGCCAGCTACTTTTTCTAAAAGTTCCCATTGTGAGTATTCCACTAAAGCCTGTTGAATTAAATCAAACATCTGGTGACAGTGATTATCCTTTTGCAAAGGGAGTTCTTCATTTTTCATCACTAAATTCATACGTACTTCTTCTGGTGTGGCAGTAGTGCGGTCAATTAAGACTTCCGCTGTAACTAACTTCGGAAAAGGCGCGCGGTTTGGAACTTCCCGCGCCATAATATATTCTCCCGTATCGTAAATAATTTCCAAATGACAGGATTCTAAAATCTCCTTCAAAGAAGACTGTAATCGTTCTAAATCAATCGCAACCGAAAAGGTACAGGTATATCGAGCCATAGCGCAATGAGGGAGTAATCTAGTTAAGCATCTTCCTTATATTATCGAATCTAGTTTATCCATCACAAGAGGGAAATGATCAAAAACGCTTTCTTAAGCCTAACGGGATTAGAGAAAGCACTGAAATGATCCCCATGATTCGATAGTCTGTTCCTTGAACTTGATGAGCGTTCAGGACTACCGCTTATTCCAACTTTTGGATATTGTGAAATGCCATGACAATTAGAGAATCATTTTGTTTTAGTTTATCAAAGTAACTCCACCTCGGATTAAGAAGAATTTCACCATCCCCTCGTTTAATTCCAATGAGAAGGATCGGATTTTCAAGATGAGAAGCACTTTCTTCACTAATCCATTTACTTATTTCTGGAAAAGTTTTCCCATAAAGGTGGTTAGGGTATTTTCCAGGTTCAATAAAATAAAACTCGTTAGAATGATCAGAATAGGTTAATAATTGCTGGTAAATTAATGACATATTCCGAAAAACAGCACTTTGGGCAATAATGCCAGAACTATATTCTCGCGCTGAAACTACTTCATCCACACCCGCTTCTTTAAGGTGGCGATGGCGATCTAATTTGACTAATTCGCCGATAACATGGATATCTTTTTGTTGACCAGGAATTTCCTCTAAATGCTTAATCGCAAGGGCAATCAGGGCATTTTTTTCGTCGGGTCCCTCGCTTTCTTCATCGGCTAAGAGTATAATGGCTTTGGCTTGGGAGGCTTGGAATTTTTCTAATGTCGCATGATGAGTGGGATCAGCTTGAATAAAATGAATATTCTCTTGATCCTTTAATTCATTGACTTGTTCAATAACAGAAGCAGAAATAATAACAATATCTCGCGGGTGTCTTTTGTCTGCTTCTAGAAGTTGTTCAATGATTGCTGGGGCTTTTTCGTTCCAGTTACAAATGATAATGTGGTCTTGAAAGTTGGTCATTTTTTCTTCCTGTAATAGGGCACGGGTGACAAAAAAAGAGGAAACTTTACCCACGATCGCGCCGAAAGCAAAGGTTCCAAAAACTAAGAGAAATAATTGAATAATTCGTCCGGCAACAGTATTCGGTTTGTCAGGATATTCTCCCATTAAGGCAATGATGGCATTTTCAATAGCTTCCCAAGCCTCTGCTGTTGAATTTAACGCCCCTTCACTCCACAACAACAGAAAAATTAATCCCATAAATATCCCGAAAATAAGAAGGAGAATTAGAATTAAATTTAAACGCTTCTTTAGTTTTACTTTCATAGGGAGTGAGGATCATCATTATGCATTTGCTTCCGCGCCGCGTCTAATAAAATCCGTTTTTCCGATCGCGCAATTAAATCATAAACCCTTTCGACAGCAGATTCTTCTACAGAAATGCTACTAATCCCCCAACTTACGAGATAATCAATTAATTCGGGATATAAAGAAACCCCTTGTCCACAAATTGAACAAGGAATCCCCTCCTTTCTGGCTGTCTGAATGAGGCTTTTTAATAACTTCAGCATCGCAGGATGACATTCATTAAATTGTTGTCGAAATTCTCCTTGTTCGCGATCTACCCCAAATAATAATTGCGTGAGATCATTGGTTCCAATCGCAATTCCCTGAATCCCTGCTTTAATATAATCTTCTAATAAATAAACCACTGAGGGAACTTCTGCCATCATCCAGAGTTCACACTCAAAATTCATCTCTTTTAGTAACGTTTTGCAAAATTCTACTTCCTCAACATTTCGTACAAATGGTAGGATTAATTTAATATTTGAGTAGCCCTGACGTTGAAGATGTCGGAGGGCAAACATCTGGGCAGAAAAAAAATCAGGATTTTTAACATAACTATAAGTGCCCCGTTCCCCAAAAACCGAGTCATCTTCTTGTTGTACCGTCAACCAATCAGTAGAACGATAAAATATAGGACGTGGGAAAAAGGGATCAGCAAAATTACCAATCAATTGAGCTAATTTTTGAATAAAATTATTGCGATGAGAGGGAGACAGCCAACTAGAAAGGGATCTTTTTTGCAACAGGGGTAATAACATCAACTCCGAACGTAATAACCCCACCCCATCTACAGGTAAGTTAGCAATTTCGGTGGCACGATGATTCTGGGAAATATTGATCATTAAGGGGGTTGCTAGTACCGAATTTTTTTTGCCTACGAATAATGAGGGTTCTGTTGTTTGCGTTTCCTTTTGAGAGGGATGTAATACTTCTCCTTTATCCCCATCTATCATTACCTTTTCTTTCTCCTGTAAAGTTTGAATAGCCCCTTTTGCCCCTACTACAGCAGGAATATTCAATTCTCTAGCTAAAATTGCCCCATGAGAGGTCATTCCTCCCACTTCTGTAATTAATCCGCTAGCGTATTTAATGAGACTAACACTTTCGGTTGTTATTTTATGCGCGACTAAAATACTTCCTTTAGGAAAGGTGGCTTGAGCATTTTTTCTTAATAGATAAATTTTGCCTGTTGCTTGCCCTTTCGCTGCCCCAATTCCTTTTAATATTACTGGGGAAGGAGATGATTGAGAGGCAGTCATTGTCTTAGCAAGAGATGTTTGTAGCTTAAGTTGAGTTAAGTATAACTTAAAATTATCGTCTTGTCTTTGATGAGAGGGATCTTTAATTAGTATCCACTCACCAAAAAAGTTTTGCTGAGTCGTATTTTTTAAGGTCACCCCAAGACTAATTAATTGTAATAATTGCTCTGGAGCTAATATAGCGTTTTTTGTTTCCTTGAGAGAACTCACTTGTAACTGAGACTCAAGATGATAAATGCGAGTTTGATTTCCAGGTTGATGACTTTTAACTGAACGGGTTTTAGGATTAATTATGTAGCGTTCGGGTAAAACTTCTCCTCGCACTAAACTATGTCCTAATCCCTCTACTGCTTGAATTTCCAATGTTTTTGACTTAGTTTGAAAAGTCCCAGACGCGATCGCGCTATAAGCAGGTTGAATAATAATCGCTAATCCTAATTCTTCCCATGATATCTCCTGCTGTTGGCAATAAAATAAACTTTGGGCGCGAAATAATGATTGCCACACCTGTTTTAAGCCTGTAATGAGATCTTCTTTTTGACAAGCACAAAACTGGGACTCCCATAAGCCTGATATCATCCCTTGATCCTGCAAGAAAATTGGGGATGGACGGAGAATTAGATGAGAGGTTTTCCAAGTTGAAATTTCTTCCCAGAGTTGGTTTAGCCATTCCTCCTCTAATGTGGCACTGGCTACTTTTTGAATTAAGTCTTCAGCCGTGTTTTGTAAAATTTCATAGTTACTAAAGTCAAGATGAAAGGGAGATAAAGCCGAAAACTGATCCTTGCCTCCTAAAAGGGAAATTAAAATTTGACGGCTAACAATAATTCCAGGAAGAACCGGAAACCCTTTTTGTAAAATTTGACTCAGCGCGATCGCTTTTCCCCCCACTTCTGGCTGTTGAGAAATATCAATTGTTGCTAAATCATAAATACCATTAATTTTAACGACCATAAAGTTTTACAAATGAGGGAGCTAAAGGTTTACTATGAATTTTCCTTTCCTTTCACCACTTCAAATAGTGCCGAGTAATCTTGATCGCCTAAGCCTAATTCTAAAGCTGCTTCTAAAATAGTTTCCATGCCTTGCAAAGAAGAAACAGTTAAGCCTTCAGTTTTAGCTTCCTCTAAGAATAAGCGAGTATCCTTGAGTAAATGTTTAGTTGGAAAATTGGGATTACTATAATTGTGATCATTCATCCGATTTAATTTTTTATCAAATGTCGGCGCATACAAAGCACTTTCTCGTAATACCGACATAAAAGTTTCTACATCAACCCCCTCTTTTTTAATAAAAGATAAACTGAGAGAGAATGCTCCTGTTAAAGAGACAATTAACTGATTTAAGCCTAGTTTTAAGGCGGCGGCTTTGCCCACATCTCCCACTAAAAATGGTTGTCCTAAATGGGATAGAATGGGACTCCATTGGTTAAATTGTGCCTGGCTGCCTCCCACCATGATCTGTAATGTGCCAGACTGGGCTTGAGGGATGCTACCTAAAACCGGGGCTTCTAAATAATCTCCTCCTTGTGCTTTTATCTTATCAGTAAATTCTCGGGTTTCTCGTGGCGCGATCGTTCCCATCTGAATAACCGTGCGCCCTGATAAAGCTTTTGCGGTTTCTGAAGAGAGTAAAGTCTCAGTAATGGCAGTGGCATCACTTAACATTACCATAATGCCATCACAGGCCGAAACAAGGTTTTGGGGAGAAGTTGTAGTTTCAATTCCCACCTCTTTTAGGGGAGTTAATTTCTCAGCAGTGCGATTATACGCCATAATGGAAAGGTCAGTGGCTGCGAGCGTTTTTGCCATGGCTTGCCCCATTAAGCCTGTTCCCATTAAACCAATTTTCATTAACTTACTCCTAGAAATGCAACGAATATTTGCTTAAGCAGGATATCAAACAGAAAGTTTGTCAGGATCATTCTAAAAGTAGAAACTTACAGCAAAATTAAATCATGACCACAGAAACAACTCTCTTTAGTAACGCACCAGAAATTTCCGCCGATGACTATTGTGTATTTGGCGTTGCTACTTGCTATATTCGAGAAGAGGGAGAAACTAAGGAAGTAGAAGTCATTGAACCATTGCCCTCATCAAGTTTGGAATCGGTGTTACAAGGATCGGCTACCTCTTACAAAATGATTGCGGCTAAAATGGTGAAAGAAGTGTTTGATGGGGAAAACTTAATTAAGCCAGATGATTTTCCTCAGGGTGCAGATTTTGGTAGTGACTTAACCGAACGGATTATTGCGGCAGTTCGTACTTATAAGTATCATGATCACTTGCAATCGTCTTTTCCCTTGGGAACCGTGAAAACTGACTTAAATCATTCCATCAAACGAAAGCGAGTTTTAAATGCTGAACGCATGGTTCGCACAGAAGATAATGTTAAACAGCATCCTCATACTCATACCACAGTCTAAATGCTAGCGTTTCAGGGGGAATTAGCAGCGTTATTTGCTGCCTTTTTATGGGCAAGTTCATCAGTTGTTTACAGTCGCCTAGGGGAACAACTATCACCCTTATTCTTGAATTTTCTCAAAGGCGCGATCGCGCTTTTTCTCCTTGGTATTACCCTGTTAATTACCAGTAACGGAGTTCCCTATCTCCCTCGCTATTCCATTATCATTTTGACCATTAGTGGGGTAATTGGGGTGGGGTTTGGAGATACAGTTTTCTTCTCTAGCCTCAAGTATTTAGGCGCGAGACGGGCTTTACTCTTTGAAACCCTTGCTCCTCCTCTTGCTGCCATTATTGCCCTAATTTTCCTTCAAGAAGCCCTCTCCGTTTATTCTTGGCTTGGGATTGGGTTAACTCTTGTGGGAGTTGCTACCGTCATTAGTGAGCGAGCCAGTAATCAAGATATTACCCGAAATGAATTGATTGTGGGAAGTTTGTTAGGTTTAGGAGGCGCGATCGCGCAAGCAGTGGGGGCAGTTTTATCACGGGTGGCTTTCACTGACTTTGATGTTAGTCCGCTTTGGAGTACCACAATTCGCCTTACAGCAGGAACGCTTTTTTTAATCCCCTTACTCTATCCCTTACGCCAAGAACTACAAATTCCTTCCTTAAAATGGTCATGGCGTTTATGGACAATTATTTTTCTGACTGCCTTTGCTAGCACCTATTTAGCCATCTGGTTACAACAAATTTCCCTCAAATTTACAGCTACAGGAATTGCTCAAACTTTAAGTTCTACCAGTCCCCTATTTGTTCTGCCGATTGTGGCATTTTTGAAAGAACCAATTACTCTTCGCGCCGTTGGTGGCGTTATCATTTCTATTGCAGGAATTGCACTTTTGTTTATTTATTGAATATGACAATTAGCCACACTTTATGGGAACGAAATCAAGATCTTGCCCAAGCTAGCCTTAACCATCCTTTTGTACAAGGAATTGCAGATGGAAGCCTTGATCAGGGTTGTTTTGCCTTTTACGTTGGGCAAGATGTCTTTTTTCTTCAATCTTTTGCCCGTGCTTATAGCATTGCCGCGGCTAAAGCCCCAGACTGGGAAGGGTTTAATGACTTTCATCAACTCGCTGGTGGCGTGTTAGAAGAACTGAATTTACATCAAACTTATGCTCAACAATGGGGGGTTAATTTACAACAAGTGACCCCATCCTTAGCAACTCGCCGCTATACAGATTTTCTCCTCGCAACCGTCTGGGGAAAAGATGTGGGCGTAACCGCTGCTGCCATGACTCCCTGTATGCGTTTGTACTATTTTCTTGGCACTGAATTAGCCAAAAATGGCATTGGGAATCACCAATATAGTGATTGGATTGAAACCTATAGTAGTTCTGAGTTTAAGGAATTAGTCAATAATTTAGAATCTCTAGTGGAGCGTTACGTTACCACCGAAGAAGAAGCAAATGATCATTACCGCTATGCCCTACTCTGTGAGCATGATTTCTTTGCCACAAGCTGGCTTAGTGGGGGTGGAGAGACTTGAACTCTCACGACCTATAACGGTCAACGGATTTTAAGTCCGCAGCGTCTACCATTCCGCCACACCCCCAAGAAAATTGGGATAGTAAGCTAGGAGAGAAGTTATTTCCTCTCAGCTTTTCCATTAAAGCATTATCATTTAAATTATGCAACCCCAATCCTGAAAAAAAAATTGGCATCGATCCCTTAAACTGTAAAGAACACAATGACATGATGGTATTAAGGAGGCATTTGGAACAATGGTGAAATTTCACATCAAACTGGAAAGCGAAATTCCAGCCTCCAAACAGCTATTTGATCAAATTCAATTCGCGATCGCGTCTCGACAGTATCCCCCTGGGCATCGCCTTCCCAGCACCCGTCAACTTGCGATGATGACAGGGTTACATCGTAACACCATTAGCAAAGTTTATCGGCAACTAGAAGAGACAGGGCTAGTTGAGTCTTTAGCAGGCTCAGGAATTTATGTTAAAGCCCAAGGTCACGAAGGAGGCAAAAAATATACCACAGCGCAAACCGTTGCAGGAGCAGAGGAAATTCCCGAAACTGCTTATCAAATTGTACAAGACGGAATTAACGAATTACTCGGTTTAGGCTGTTCCCTACAACAGGTGCGAGAAATTTTTCTCTCGGAAATTAACTGGCGGTTACAATGCAGCGCCCAAGTATTAGTAACAGTTCCTCAGAGCGATATTGGCGCAGGAAAAATGATTTTGCAAGATATTGAACCCATGTTAGGGATTCCTACACAGCTAGTGCCCCTAGAACAACTGTCAGGAGTTTTAGAAGAAACCGAGTCCGCAACTGTTGTCACCAGTCGTTATTATATTAAAGATGCCGACGCGATCGCGGCTCCTAAGTCAGCCCGAGTGATTCCCGTTGATATTAATACTTACGCTAAAGAAATTAAAATCATTACTAACCTTAAAAATAATAGCTGTCTTGGAATTGTTACCCTCAGTTCTCGCTTTCTAGAAGCAGCGGAACGGATTATTCACAGTTTACGAGGGGAAGAAATTTTAGTCATGGCAGCGCAAGCAAATGACTCTCCAAAACTTAAAGCAATTGTGCGCTCGGCACAAACAATTATCTGTGACCAATCAAGTTATGCACAAGTTAAGCAAGTTGTCAATCAAATGTCAGAAGACTTAATTCGTTATCCTGAAGTGATCTGTAGCGATAACTATATCAGCGCCGACTCAATTCGGCTACTACGACAAGAACTAGGACTGGGTTACTCATAAAAAATTGGTAAGAAGTTATAAGATTTCTGAGATTTTGCCCCCAAAGTAACGTATCATCAAGGGTAAACTTTTGAAAAATTTATTATAAGGAGGTTCAACTATGTCCTTACCTTTGTTGAACTATATCCCTTCTAGCCAAAATCAGCGCGTAGAAGGATATGAAGTCCCTGGGGAAGAGCAATTGAAAACCACCTCAGCAATGATGCAATCTGAGGATGAGGTGCAAGCCATTATTTGGGCAGCCTATCGGCAAATTTTTAGCGAACACCAACTGCTAACCTGTAACCGTCAAAGCCTGCTCGAATCGCAATTGCGCTATGGTCAAATCAGTGTCAAAGACTTTATTCGAGGCTTAATGACCTCCGATTCTTTCTGGCGCATGAACTATGAACCCAATAGCAATTATCGCTTTGTAGAACTTTGTGTTCAACGTGCCCTAGGGCGAGATGTTTATAATGAGCAAGAAAAAATTGCTTGGTCAATTGTCGTTGCCACTAAAGGGGTTAATGGCTTCGTTGAAGACTTACTCAATACTGAAGAGTATCTCAATAACTTTGGCGAAGATACCGTTCCCTATCAGCAGCGACGAGTTCTTCCCCAAAAAGATGGGGGCGAAACGCCCTTTAATCTCAAAACCCCTCGTTATGGCCCTTACTACCGTCAGCAATTAGGCTTCCCTCAAATTGTTTGGCAAAACGAAGTACGCCGTTTCACTCCCCAAGAGAAAAAACCTCAAGCCGGCGATCCTCGCTTATATCTCGATGTTGCTCGTGGTTTGAGTAGCGCTCAAGGTAACCGGGTACCATCGAAAGTTTCTGCGATGAATATTGACTACAACAACAAAGTTCCTTATCGTCGCTTTAGCTAAATTGTCGAGAGTTACTTAAAACTCTCAACGAGAGAGAGGATCACTGATTAGCAGGGTGATTTGCATTGATTCGTAAGTTATCTTGTTAATTAGTGATCCTTTTTGCTTTGTTACCCGTCTATAGCGATAATGGAATTATCATTGTCTTAATTTCAAGAATACGCAAGTATGGTCTTAACAGAAACAACCCAACAGCCAGCAGGAAGCCACTTTCTCAAGGAGATTGCTAACTCTCCCAATCAATCATTACTCCCCCTAACGGCAAAAGTAAACAGTCAAGATCATTTAGAAATTGGTGGCTGTGATGTGACTGAACTGGTAAAAAAGTTTGGTTCCCCTCTCTACATTATGGATGAACACAGTATTCGTGTCGCTTGTCGTCAGTATCGAGAAGGATTTGCCAATCATTATTCTGGAGACTCGTTAGTCATTTATGCCTCAAAAGCCCTCAACTGTCTAGGAATTTGCGCTTTAGTGGGAAGCGAAGGGTTAGGAATTGATGTTGCCTCCGGGGGAGAACTTTACACTGCTCTACAAGCAGGGATTTCCCCTGAGAAAATTTACTTTCATGGCAATAATAAGTCCCCTCAGGAACTCCGAGAAGGGATTGACTGTGGTTGCACCATTGTTGCAGACAACTGGCTAGAACTAAAAACTTTAGCCGCAATTGCCCAAGGGACATCTACCAAAGTAATGTTAAGGGTCACCCCTGGCATTGAGTGCCATACTCATGAGTATATTCGCACGGGACACCTTGATAGTAAATTTGGTTTTGATCCCAACCAAGTAGAAGAAGTTTTTAATTTTCTCCAACAAACCCCTAATTTAGATTTTGTTGGGCTTCATGCCCATATTGGTTCCCAAATATTTGAACGCCAACCCCATCAAGATTTAGCTTCAGTTTTAGTAGATTGGTTAAAACAAGCCATGAATTTAGGCTTACCCGTTCGAGAATTAAATGTGGGCGGTGGATTAGGCATTCGCTACACCGAAGCAGATGATCCACCTAGTATTGAGGAATGGACTCAAGCAGTGGCTAAAGCTGTAGAAGAAGCCTGTGAAAACGCTAATATTGACTTACCCAAGCTCATTTGTGAACCGGGGCGATCCTTAGTGGGCACCACTGGGATTACTGCTTACACTGTTGGCTCAGAAAAAACGGTTCCTGAAACACGCACCTATATTGCGGTCGATGGAGGAATGTCTGATAATGCCCGTCCCATTACTTATGAGTCTGTGTATCGATCGCTGCTAGCCAATCAAATGTCAGCCAGTGCAAACAAAACCGTTACTGTGGCGGGTAAACATTGTGAGTCGGGAGATGTTTTAATAAAAGAAGCGTTGTTGCCTCCTACCACTGCTGGCGATATCCTAGTGGTTATGAGTACCGGTGCTTATGGTTATAGCATGGCTTCTAATTATAATCGTCTGTTACGTCCGGCTATGATTTTAGTGCATGAGGGAAACGCTGATGTCATTATTGATCGTGAAACCTATCAAGATTTAATCGCTCAGGATCGCTTACCCACAAGGCTGAAGGCAAATAAATAATCCGTTATTGGTTAACTTTAAACAGAATAGTGATGCTCTCACTAATCAAGTATCTATAAAGTGATCAATAACCCACAACAGTTTCTAGATCAAATAACGTATTCATAACATTGTCCAATCTCGCCTGTTTAACCCATAATGCCCCCCCAAGGCTTATCTCATCTTCTTCATTGGTTGCCTAATTGGTCCCTAGTCTTTTTTGATATCTCCCTAGCTGTTCTTTTCTTTTATGTTGCGATCCGCGCTTTAGGGGAATCAAAAAGTCGCCCCCGTTGGATTATTCAGGGATTTGTGATTTTTTCTGGTGTTTTACTAGCCCTGAGTTATTTCAGCCAGTGGCTGGGACTAACGGTATTACCAATGGTGATAGAAAAACTATTAACAGGTGGGGCTGTGGCAATACTGGTAATTCTACAGTCAGAGTTTCGACGTTTTTTAGAACAATTAGGACGTGGAGAAGTACGACAATTATTTCCATCCTCTAGCAATGATCAGCTTCAACCAGATAATATCTTGGATCAAATTTTAGATGCTGTGCGAGAATTATCTCAAAAGCGGATTGGGGCTTTGCTGTTATTGGAAACCAATGAACCCATTGATACAAGAGAATTTAGAAACGCGGGAGTGATTTTAGATGCAGAAATTTCAAGCGAATTACTTCAAACCCTCTTCCAAACGACAACCGTTTTACATGACGGGGCAGTGGTATTGAGGGGATCCCGAGTGGTGGCTGCTTCTGTTATTTTACCCTTAACGGAGAAAAGTTTATCTCGTCAATTAGGAACCCGCCATCGGGCAGCTATTGGTATTACCGAACGAGTATCTGATTGTTTATGCATTATTGTTTCAGAAGAAACGGGATCAATTTCTTTAGCTGAACAAGGTAATTTACAAAGACCTTTGACTCGAAGTCGTCTTAGGGAACTGTTAGAATTAAGGTTTGCTCCTAGTGTAGAAAGAGAAACTGTCGCTCAAGATTTTAGTCGCTTAACCCGTGAAATTAGCTCTCAAGGAAAAGCGATTATTAAAAAAAGTGTCCATTTTTTATCCTCAAAATCTAATCGCAAAAAATAGCCGATGCCATCTGTCTTACAAGAACTTCCTCCAGATTTAGATAAAAATCGTCTTCCCCAACAAGTGGCGGTCATTATGGATGGTAATGGTCGCTGGGCAAAAAAACGTGGCTATCCGCGAGTAATGGGACATCGCAAGGGAGTTGAAGCTCTCAAAGAGTTACTGCGTTGTTGTCGTGATTGGGGAATTTCTGGTTTAACTGCTTATGCCTTCTCCACAGAAAATTGGGGACGACCAGAAGAAGAGGTGACGTTTTTAATGACCTTATTTGAGCGGGTATTACGTCGAGAGTTGACGGAAATGATGACCGAACAGGTGCGGATTCGCTTTGTGGGCAATTTAAGCGCTCTTCCAGAGTCGTTACAAGCAGAGATTGCTGAGGCAATGGAAAAAACAGCAGATAATCAGGGGATTGAATTTACCGTAGCCACAAATTATGGAGGAAGACAGGAAATATTAAGGGCTTGTCGCGCGATCGCGCAACAGGTACAAAAGGGAAAAATTGAACCTGAAAACATTGATGAGTCTTTATTTACCGAACATCTCTATACTGCAAATATTCGAGATCCTGATTTATTAATCCGAACTAGCGGAGAAATGCGAATTAGTAATTTTTTACTATGGCAACTTGCCTATGCAGAAATCTATGTCACCGATACCCTATGGCCAGATTTTGATCGCAACGCTTTTCATAAAGCATTACAGGCTTTTCAGAAGCGCGATCGGCGATTTGGTAAAATCCGTCAGTAGAACTTTGGGATAAAATTTTAAGTATGTTCAATTCCCCTTCTATTCACATAGTAACCAATATTTTTTTTAACTCTCCCTTTTATTTAGCTTTTCTGGGGGAGGATAATGAATAGTTGTCGCTACAAAGTTGGGATTACTCTAGGAACACGACCAGAAGCGATTAAACTGGCTCCAGTAATAAAAAAATGCCAGCAATCTCCCTTACTAGATACCTCTGTTATCCTGACTGGACAACATCGAGAAATGGTTGCCCAAGTAATGGAGTTATTTCAGCTGCAATCAAATCAAGACCTCGAAATTATGCAAGCTGAACAAACTTTGAGTGATATTACTTGTCGGAGTCTTCAGGGCTTAGAAAAACTTTTTTGTGAGCTTAAGCCTGATTTAGTAATGACTCAAGGGGATACCACCACCGCTTTTGCAGCGACTCTTGCTGCCTTTTATCAACAAATTCCCATTGCTCACGTAGAAGCGGGACTCCGTTCTAATCACATTTATAATCCTTATCCTGAAGAAGCAAACCGCCGTCTCATTAGTCAACTTGCCCAACTTAACTTTGCTCCTACGCAAGCAGCAGTCAAAAACCTACAAAAGTCAGGAGTGGTTGGAGAGATTCATCTCACTGGCAACACTGTGATTGACGCTTTACTGACTATGGCACAGCGTTATCCCCCTTGCAATATCTCAAAATTAAATTGGAATCAATATCGAGTTCTATTGGCAACGGTTCACCGTCGTGAAAATTGGGGGGAACCACTAACAGGTATTATTGAAGGGTTTCAATTAATTTTGGACAAATTTCCTGATACAGCCTTATTACTCCCTTTACACCGTAATCCTAAGGTTCGTAATCCCATTAAAGCAACGTTAGGAAATCATCCTCGGGTTTTTTTAACTGAACCCTTAGACTATTCTGAATTAGTGGGAGCGATGCAACGTTGTTATTTATTATTAACTGACTCAGGGGGGTTACAAGAAGAAGCGCCCAGTTTAGGAAAGCCTGTTTTAGTCTTACGAGAAAATACAGAACGCACAGAGGCAGTACAAGCAGGAACAGCGAGATTAGTGGGAACTAATGCTCTTAATATTCTTACGGTTACCAGTGAGTTATTAGAAAATACTGACGTTTATGAGCAAATGGCAATGGCAATTAATCCCTTTGGCGACGGTGAGTCAGCTTCTCGTATTGTTAAGATTATTGAGCGTTATTTAAGTACACAAAATGGTCATTAGTCATTAGTCATTGGTTTACAAAGGACAAATGTTAATTTTTTTTCCCTTCTCGTAAGCGTCGGGTTTGATCTAATAATTCATCTACATCTTCTTGAGAGAGACGTTGTACATAATTAATTTTCACTTCTTCTAACAGATCAATTAATAGCCATTGCATCGTTTCTAAGGTTTGTTTATTCTGCATTTCATCGGTTAAAATTTTCATAAGTTGATCACTTAATTCCTTCATTAATTTTTCTCCCTCAGGATCATCTTCGAGGGCGACCAAGATACTATCATAAATGGCTTGATAGATTAAGCTCACAATTTGTTGTGTCATTTGATCTTCAAAGCGATAGAAACCTGGCATTTGACGTAAACCTTGAAATGCTGGCGAAGTATCTAAAACTTTTACAAAGTTATGTTGAACTACTGCTTCCACATCAGAACGAGCCTTGGGTAAAACCTGATAAACAGTCAAATTAATAAATAATTTAGTTAATTCGGCAATTTCATCGGTATCATTAAAGTTAATATAGTCATCATTATTAACTTGGGATAAAACATTTTCTAGTTCACCACCACGAATGGCTTTTTGAATCTGATTAATCGCTCGAACAAAAACAACTTCGGTAATATCTTCAGCAATACCAGCAACAAATCCTTGTGAAATTTGTCGTTTAACTGATTCTAATTCAATTAAATCAGATTGATCAATTCTCGTAGTAACAGAAATAACCCTTAGCCAGCGAAAAATAGGAATAAATAGAAAAACATCATACCAGCGCCACAACATACCATCAATCCAACGTAAACCAGTGTGGCGACGATGAATGATATAAGTTCTAACAGAAAATTCAAAGGCAAATAAAATCACAAATGGCAAGTCTAAATACCAAAACCAATCAATAAATTCTCCTGTCTCTGGATCAATTTGTCGAGAATAATTGGTTTCAATCAAAGGCGCAATTTGGTTATCAAAAAAGCGCATTTGTCGATCATAATTGCGGTCAGTTAAATGTTCAACAGTCCAAAATTCTTGAAAGGCTTGTTCAGAAGAACGTTCTCTCATGTGATCGCGCATCCGCCTTTTTATCGTTTCTAAAGTGGCAGTCTTATTAGCAACCTCAAAAGGATTTTGCTGAATCATTTCTGTACTTTGCTGACGCAAATCTGCTAAAATACGCTGGCTTTGAGTAGATTCTAAACCCGTTCGATTCACTTGTTGTTGTAAAATTTCCACCGTGCGTAAATAGCGTTCAGTATCGGGATGAGGTTCAATCCCTTTCACATGGTCATATCCTTCTGCTAAGAGAGGATTTTCTTCTAGAAAAGAGCGGGGAATTTGTCGATAAGCGTCCAGTAAAAATGGGGTATATTCTCTAATAAATTCTGATCTAGGAATATAATTGAGTCCCTCTACAAATAACCGAAATTCTCTTAGATAAAAATTACGAAATGGGATATAAGTAATATCAATAAAGACTAAACCTAAATTAAACAAGGCAATAAATGCCATTAATTGTTCAAAGCCAATGATCCATTTATTTTTTCTCTTTTGACGTTTATTATTTTTTTCTTCTAGCTTTCTTTGAGCAATCATAATTTTGTTCTTCGTCCTTTGTGGTTTGTCCTTTGTAGCCCAATGACTAATAACTAATAACCAATGACTAATGACTAATGACTAATTTCTAGCTGTGTTTTCCACTGCTTTGGCTACTGCAGTAGCAACTCGTTGATCGAAAACAGAGGGAATGATGTAGTTGGGTGCAAGCTCCTCGGAAGAAATTAGGGACGCGATCGCGCTTGCAGCTTCTAAACACATTTGTGAACTAATGCTAGAGGCGCGGCAATTTAAAGCACCACGAAAGATCCCCGGAAAAGCTAGCACATTATTAATTTGATTGGGATAATCACTGCGCCCCGTTGCCATGACAGCCACTTGATCAGAGATTAATTCAGGTTGAATTTCTGGAATCGGGTTGGACATTGCCATAATAATGGGTGAGTTTGCCATTGAGCTTACCATGTCTGGGGTTACGATATTAGGCACACTTACGCCAATAAAAATATCTGCCTTGTTCATGGCATCAGCAAGGCTTCCAGTTTGCTTAGTGGCAAATTCCTGTTTTTCAGGGGTTAAATGAGGGCTACTTTCGCTGACAATCCCTTTAGAATCACATAAAATAATTTGCTCTGGATTTGCCCCTGCTTGCTTCAATAAGCGCCCGATCGCGATACCCGCTGCCCCTGCACCATTAATCACAATTTTCAGGTCTCCTAAGGCTTTTTTAACCAGTTTTAGAGCATTGAATACAGCAGCCATTACAACAATTGCCGTGCCATGTTGATCATCATGAAAAACGGGAATCTCCAGTTCTTGACTTAAACGCCGTTCAATTTCAAAACAACGTGGTGCGCTAATATCTTCGAGATTAATCCCGCCAAAAACGGGGGCAATGTGTTTGACTGTAGTAATAATTTCTTCTGTGTCTTGGGTATCTAAACAAATCGGAAAACTATCGAGATTAGCAAATTCTTTGAATAAAATTGCTTTTCCTTCCATTACTGGTAAAGCACCAGCAGCACCAAGGTTGCCTAACCCTAAAACTGCACTTCCATCAGTAATCACAGCAACTGTATTACTTTTAATGGTGAGGGAAAAAACCTTTTCGGGATCTTGCGCGATCGCGCGACAGACTCTCCCTACTCCTGGTGTATAAGCCATCGCCAAATCAGATTGTGATTTAACTGCGATGCGACTCTGAGTATGGAGTTTTCCGCCACGGTGTAACTCAAAAGTCCGATCTAAGGCTTCAAGGATTTCTACTTGTGGGATTTGACGAAGGGCTTCTAAAACCTCCTCTCCTTGTTCACCACTATAAGCATCCACAATCAATTGCCGTTGAACTTGACCTGCTGGCGTTTGGTTTTCAAGAAGAATATCGCCAAGACTCCCCCCACATTGCGCGATCGCGCTGGTAATTTTTCCTAACATCCCAACTTGATTAGGATAAGACAGCCGAATTGCTAAACTGTAACTAGCATTGGGGGTTAACTTCACCATAGAATTAGTTAATATTTTTTAGTTATTAGTTATTGGTTAACAAAGGACGCAGGACTAACAACAAAGGACAAATTAATCTAAGACCTGAATCCTGTCAATGAGCCATGTTTCATCATCGCGAACTACATCATACCGCACTCTTAAAGTAGAATCATAGGAATCTTCTTCACTGAGTTCCCCATCCCGATAAAAATTAGACACTTCTCGAATGTTTGCTATTACTTCCCCTTCATTAGGATTATCTGGAGAAAATGCGATACTTTCAATGTTGATATTATGACTAAAGTATTGATGCCAGTTATTATTTTCTAAAGTTTCAGAACGAGCTTGCCATTGTGAAAGCAAAGAATCCGTTAAAATTTCCTCAAAGGCTTCTTTTTCATATTGGGGGCCAAAAGCCTGAGCTTTACTATTGAGCCAAGTGCGAACAATCTCTTCAGCAGTAGCTTCATCTAAAATGACAGGAGAATCATTAGACTCTAAAGAGGGAATCGGTAAGGGAGGATCATTCACTTGAATCGCTAAACCAAAGCGTTCGCGATCATTAAAGAAATTTGCCCAAAGAGCAGTTGCTCCTTGATAGATACCGAGTAAAACTAACGCGATCGCGCTTAAGCCTACTCCCCCCACCACCACTAAAACCAATATTCGAGAGGCAGGAGAAGAAAAACGGCGATGAGGACGACGTTTACGTCTTCTTCTTAAAGATGGTTTTGGAGAAGCGGAAGAAGACTGATATTCTGTTTCTGGTGAGGAGCTTTCTGGTAAACTAAAAACCTCACTTTCAGTTGGCTCATTTTCATTTTCGGAAGCAGGAGGGCCTTGAAAAGACTCTAGTATCTCCTGAACTGAGTTACTAGCAAAATAATCCTTTAAAGAAGCAGACTTATCCCTTAAATCCAAAAACTTCGGAAATAGCACTGATTCTAACCATTCTTCTGCATAGCGACATAATCCCAATAACAGATCAGGGGAATCACCTGCTTCACTGGAATAGGATTTAATTCGCGCGATCGAGCTTTGATCTTTACTTTTTTCAATCAAACTAATTGCTGTTTCCGTTTCTCCTAGCAATAAAGCGCATACTGATTGTTCTAAATAGACATCAGTTTCACTAGTTTCATATTGATGATCCCGCTCTAACTTTCTAAAAAAGCGTTTTGCCTTAAAAATATAATTTGGTTCTAAATAAGCAAATCCTCTAGCTGTGGCAGCGCAAGCCGCTAAATATAATCCTACTCCTGAAGGACGGTGCGCTTCTTTTGTAAAAAGTTCTTCTTGTTCTGCAACGGTTAAATACTCACGAATTTGTTGAACAAAATGGAGAAATTCATCAATATCTAATCCTGAATTATCAGGGATTTCTCCATCAATTCCTCCCCGCTTTTCAAACATTGTTTCTAAAAGTTCGAGAGCTTTTGTTACATTTTCCCCATTCTCTCCTCGTTGAGACACTAACTCAAAAATTCGATAAGGAGAAAGTTTCTCCAACTCATTTGCCATTTCTTCACGCAGCTGGGGAAATAAATTCCAATCCTCTAAAATCTGATATCCGTTCTTTACCGACTCTCCAGCCGCTTCATACTGTTCCTGTCGCCATAATTCTCGTCCTAGTTCCCAATGAGATAGAACCAAGGTTAAAACTAAATCTGCTTGCATCGAAGAGGAAAGTGTATGAGCCCGTGAGAAAGTAGCGCGTTCAGGGTGGGCTAAAACCCATGACACTAAATCCCTGACCTGTTCATACTCTCCGAGTTCATAGAGAATTAATAAAGCCCCCAATAACTGTTCTGGGGATTCTACCTGTAGAACAGGGGTTTGTGGCGCGATCGCGACTCCCTCTTCTTCGCTTTGAATATGAGGAAGCATTATTGTTTCTTCCTCTGCAACGTTATAACTTCTTAGGAGATAATTAGCATCATATTCGCTACGTTGCTCAGGATCAGATAATACTTCATAAGCTAAATCCAATAACTCCTTTCTCGCAGCCAAAGTTTCTTGACTGTATTCAGAACGAGGAGTTTGACGAAGGCGATCCTGATAAGCCTGCTCAATTTGTTCAGCAGTTGCTTGTAAGTGTCCACCAATAATTCGGTAATAGTCAAGTGGAATGCGCACAGTTAACGTCCCCAGCTTCGAGCGGTTACAGTTTATATATCTCTGATGGAGGACAATAGTATATCCTCTATCAGTTTGATTTTAATCGTTTTAAGGATGAATCTCCCAACATATTGTGGTAATTCTTATAGCAATTTTTTATCCTCGACCTGCTCTCAGCGATAAACTCTCCCTCCTTCCAAGGATTAGCGATAATAACTTAAAAGGAAATTAGGGGACGGAACTGCTGAAAAAATTTCCACTAGCTGAATAATTTTCCCAAAGCTCATTTCACCACTTAGAAGTTATCTTTTTCAGGAACTGGAGTTAAATTATTAGAACCATTTTGGCGAAATAGATTACCAGCAGAGTCATTTTGATAAATACAGCTAATGTTAGGAGAGTTTTCCAAAGAACCGGTAAACCCAAAAGTATTCATACGTCTTTTACACTGTTGTACTTCTTGATGACTTAGTAAATTTTTATCTTCTAAAATTGACCAGTTAGTGCTCCGCATGACACAACCTGGAACCATACTAGGTTGCGTTACATAAACACTAAAAGGGTTGAGTGTCATAAACACTCTCATGTCAGTAACAATGGCACTAGCACCGTATTGAGCGCAAAATTCTGGGTTGGGTGCACTTCGATCAATGACAACTCGGGAAGCAACATTTTCAGTATTGAAGTTAGCAGTGGAACTAAAAGCAATACCGATCCCAATTCCCAAGATGAGAACTCCGCCTAAAATTGCCAAATAGGTACGATTGAGATTAAAGAAAGAAGATTTTTCCCGTGAGGGAGACTCATCATAGTAACCGCGAGATGTACTGGAATTTCTTCTAGGTGTTTTTCGAGTCATTTGATCCTTAATGAATAGTCAGCTAGGTGAAGTTAGTTCTATTTTACTCAATGCTTGCAATTTACGTCATTTCATCATACTGTTCAATACTGGAGTTACCATCGTTGACTAATTTTTATGTCCCTTTTACAAAGTTCCTCTCAATTTTCTCTACAAGACTTTCTGCAGTTTCCCGAAATTAGCCCACCCCGCGAATATTTTAACGGTAAAATCTATCAGAAGCCTCGGATGCGAGGAAGACAAGAGAGAGTTTTAAATCGTTTATTTGTAGCAATTAATCAAACAGGTAAAAAGCAAAAAACTGCTTATGCCTTTACTAATTTGCGGTGTACCTTTGGTAATCAATATTCTCTCGTTCCTGATATTGCAGTTTTTAATTGGAATAATTTACCTGTGGATAGTCAGGGCAACCTCAAACTCAATCAAGAACTTATCCCCAATTGGGTGATTGAATTTTTATCTCCTGAAGAAAACTCAACTCATGCCCTCTCTAATATCTTAACTTGCTTACAACAAGGCTCACAACTAGGATGGCTAATTGATGCCCAAGAAAAAAGAGTGATTAGTTTCCCAAAAGGAGAACAACCCACAATGCATCAAGGTGATCAACCTCTACCTATTTTAAGGGGTCTAAAAACATTGCAACTGTCTCCTTGCGATCTGTTTCCTTCTTCTAGCTCTATCCGTTAGTTCTCCTTGTTTTTAACTTACAATAAAAAAATAATTGGCATCTGATATAACTTCATTACTTATACAAAAGTTGTCGCGAAAGGGAAACCAACATTGCTTAATTTCCAATTTGGCTGAATTATTTCTGATTGAACGACCACGGGATTAAACCCCGTGGATAGAATTGACTCAGATTGATCTATTTTGCTAAGAACTGGGCAACTTGTTTCGCAAAATAAGTCAAAATTAAATCAGCCCCAGCGCGTTTCATACTGGTCAGCGTTTCCATGACAATTTTATCTTCATCAATCCAGCCTTTTTCCGCAGCGGCTTTAATCATGGCATATTCACCACTCACATTATAGGCAGCTACAGGTAAATTGGTATTTTGACGTACTAACTGAATTACATCCAGATAGGCTAAAGCAGGTTTAACCATAACCATATCCGCCCCCTCTTGAATGTCTAGTTCAATCTCAGTGAGGGCTTCTCTGGAATTGGCTGCATCCATTTGATAAGTTTTCTTATCACCAAACTTTGGTGCTGAGTCGAGGGCATCACGGAAGGGGCCATAATAGGCAGAAGCATATTTGGCAGAATAAGCCAAGATTCCCACATTGGTATAGCCAGCATTGTCTAAACCTTCCCGAATTGCACCAATGCGACCATCCATCATATCAGAGGGGGCAACCATATCTGCCCCTGCTGCCGCTTGAGATACCGCCATTTTCACTAAGACTTCGACGGTTTCATCATTGAGAATTTCTCCTGTTTCGCTGACAATGCCATCATGTCCTTGATCAGAAAAGGGATCAAGTGCAACATCAGTAATGACAACGACGTCGGGAACTGTCTCTTTAATCGCCCGAATGGTACGCTGAACGAGTCCATTGGGATTATAACTTTCTGTCCCTGTGGCATCCTTTTTAGCTTCAGGAAGGGCTGGAAAAAGCGCGATCGCGCGAATCCCTAATTGGGCTGCTTCTTTAACTTCAGCAAGTAATAAGTCGAGAGTATAGCGATAACTCCCTGGCATAGAAGGCACTTCTACCCGTGTATTCTCCCCTTCGGTAACAAACAGGGGATAAATTAAGTCTTCCACATGAAGGTGGGCTTCCTGCACCATTTTCCGCAGGGCAGCATTACGGCGTAAACGGCGGGGGCGACGGGGAAGAGAAAGGGCTTGATGGGTTTTTAAATCGGATTGTAATGAGGAAGTCATAAGACGAGCTTTAATAATTGTCGAGTGTGAGTTTCACTACTGTTCTATTGTAGGGAAGTCTTGCCGTCCAAGCTATCATGATTAATAGACATGAAGCTCATATATAGTGCTTAAGTTTATTATCTAAGTTGTAAATTTATTAATTTCAGGAGGAAACCATGACAGAACAAACTCAATCTTCCAATATCCCTCAAAGTAGCTCCATTGAAGTGAGTGAACGGACTAATTCCTTGGTGAATCAAAATCTCTCTGATGCGTCTGAGCCAGTGAGAGAAGAAACTAAGCAACTCATCGAGGCAATTACTCGAAAAGCTCAATCAGAAACCCACAAAGCGGGAGAATTTGCTAAAGAGAATTACCTAGAAGCAGTACGTAATGCACGAGCGGAGATCGAACAACTCAATTTTGATCCCGAAAGAGTAGAAGAGTCAATCCGACTAATTCAAAAAGATGCAGAAGAAAACTGGGAATCCTTAGTCAGAGAAGTAGAAGACTTCGGAAATCGCTTAAACGAAGCAGCGACCACAGCTTGGTCAATTTTAACTGGAGCTGACAAAGATTCTGGCTCTTCTCAATCTTAGAAAAGCCGTTAGGGTGGGTTAAATTTCCCACCTTACAGGTGAACTATAACCTTAAGCGTCCGGTAGTAATCAACTGGTAGCCACTGACAAAACAGGCTAAAGAGCCCACAAATTGCCAAAGGGTAGTGGGTTTAAGAATTGCTCGACTACTAATAAACACTAACAAAATTCCGATCGCGATCGCGGCTGTTCCTAAAAACTTGCCTTCTGTTGGTGCAAAAAAGAACGCTAAGACCCCTCCCGTCAGAAATAGGATAGAACCCTTAGCACTCACCCCACGCCACCAGTAAGGGGAAACCTCAGTGGTAAATTCAATATTCTGCCCAAAGAGGTAGATTCCGTAAATCATGAGTGCTAAACCAATTAACTTTAATAACACCCTCATCCCTAATTAGCCTCCGCTTGTTGTCCTTGACGGCTAATTTCAGTTTGTAAGATAGAGAGAGCCTCCGAAAATTGCGGATCATCGGACGTTCCTAAGGTATCCCGATTTAAGCGCAACTCTTCTTCCTTGTCTTCATCAATCTCTAATACCACATCAGGATCAATTCCTTTTTCATCAATATCCCGACCATCTGGGGTTAAATACTTAGCAATCGTCACTGCTAAGCCAGAGCCATCCCCTAAGCCACGCACAGACTGCACTAGACCTTTTCCAAAAGTTTGTGTTCCGACCACAACAGCTCTGCTATTATCCTGTAAAGCCCCAGATACAATTTCACTAGCACTAGCCGAGCCACCATCGACTAACACCACTAAGGGCTTATCCGTTAAAGCTGTACCATTCGCACTTTGTTCATCTACCTTTCCTTGGCGATTAACTGTGGAAACAATTGTCCCCTCATCCAGCCACATCCGAGAAATTTCCACACTTGCTTGTAAAAGTCCCCCAGGATTTGACCGTAAATCTAATACATACCCTGAAATCCCTTGTTCTTCAAAATCCTCAATGGCACTACGCATTTCATCAGCAGCATTAGAATTAAACTGATTCAGGCGAATATAGCCAACATTTTGACCATCAGGAGTTTCTTGTAAGCGAGTTCTCACTGGGCGCACTTCAATTTCAGTACGAGTAATTTCATACTCTCGCTGTTCCTCACCCCGTTGAATAGTTAACGTTACTTGGGTATCCGGTTCCCCACGAATTAAATTTACCGCCTCATTGAGATCCATCCCCTCAGTGCTACGACCATCAATAGCTGTAATCAAATCTCGGGACTCAATCCCTGCATCAAAAGCTGGACTATCCTCAATGGGAGAAATGACTCGAATATAATCAGTGTCTTCATCTAAAGAAATTTGAATTCCGACCCCAATTAACTCCCCAGAAGTATCAATTTGTAAATTCTGAAAGTCTTCAGGATTCATGAAGCGAGTGTAGGGATCATCGAGTTCTTTGAGCATTTCCTCGATCGCGTCATAAGCCTCTTCTTTACTGTCATAAGAGCGATCTAAATACTCTTCTCGTACTGCTCGCCAATCAACTTGATTAAACGTAGCATCTACATATTGTTGATTGATAATTTGCCAGACTTCATCTACCAATTCCTTAGGGCTTTCTTGAAAAAACGCCATACTTTGGGAAAAATGAAGTCCAGCACCAGTAACAGCAACCGTTGTAACCATTGCTGCAGTTGCTCCAAGAACTAATCCGCGTTTCATCATCATCATAAATCCAAGGTGAAAGACAATTTTAGTGACTATCATTATGAGGGGGTTATGCCTAGACTAGCACAGCTTTTTATAAGTAGTTAGAAACAATATATTTCGCAAACTACTCATTCATGCGATAACTTAAAAATATAAAAAAATCGCCAAGGACAATTTTGGAAGCAATTTCAGCAAAAAACATGACTTCTACTTATTATGCCCATCCTGATATTCGACAACGGCGAGTTGCCCTTAAACGTCAACGACAACTCAAGATGCTGCAGTCTGTTTGGCGTACTCTTATTGTAACAACAATCACGGGAGGATTAGCCTGGGCTAGTTTCCTCCCCCAATGGGGACTGCGACAACCTGAAGAAATGGTTATACAAGGCAATGAATATTTAAGTAGTGAAGCTATCTATGACCTGCTAGCAGAAGCCACATCTGAACCAGTTATCACCCTTTCCCCTGATAAAATTAAAGGTACCCTAGAAAAGCAAGCTCCAATTAAAGAAGTTACTGTTACCCGTGAACTTTACCCTTCTCGTTTAACTATTGCTGTTAAAGAATCTCCTCCTGTAGCCAAAACGATTTCCAGCCCAACAACGGTTGCTCCTCTTGAAGAGGGTTATATTGATGCCAACGGAAGATGGATGTCGCAAGAGAAATACCAGTCCTCAGAAGCACTTCCTGCCGATGTTATCAAAGTAATTGGATATCGTGCCCATTATCGCTTACAATGGGCGAAAGTTTACCCAAAAATAGAAGCTATGTCCCTTGATGTTAAAACCATCAATTGGCAAAATCCTGCAAATTTGATTCTGGAAACTGAGTTAGGAAGTATTCACCTAGGAGGAAATATTGAACATCTTTCCCAGCAACTGGAAATGTTAGCCCAACTTCGGAATTTACCTCAAGAAGTGCCACCCAATCAGATTAGGCATATCAACCTCAAAAACCCCAACTTAATTTTAGTTGAATTAACTCAGGAGGGATAATTGATCATTGAGAAGGAATGATAGATAATTTTTAAGCATAGGTTCCTTCAAGGAAATTAAGCAGTTTTTACAGTTATACTTACTGAAAATTCTATCGAACTGTGAATTTATTTTTTATTGCTGAAATTAACTCTCCTAAAATACTGAACACTTAGCAAATCTAATCTGTATCAAAATGAATAGTGACGATCAACAGCGCACTCCCAGTAACTCCTCTTACCTTAGTAATTCAAAAGAGGATGACTATGAATTTGATGATATCGAAGAACTACTCAATTCTTCCCATAATGACTATCATAAACCTGTAAAAGAAGAACCAAGGAGTGATAATATTGTGCCAGGAAATTTGGCCAGAATTAAAGTAATTGGTGTTGGCGGTGGCGGTTGTAATGCTGTTAATCGTATGATTGCCAGTGATTTGACAGGCGTTGAATTTTGGGCAATTAATACCGATGCCCAAGCACTTTCCCGAGCCACTGCCCCGAACCGCCTACAAGTTGGAGAAAAATTAACCCGTGGCTTAGGAGCAGGAGGCAATCCCTCTATTGGGCAAAAAGCTGCCGAAGAATCCCGAGATGAAATTGCTAATGCCCTGGAAGATACTGATTTGGCGTTTATTACAGCAGGAATGGGAGGGGGAACTGGTACTGGTGCAGCGCCCATTGTTGCGGAAGTGGCAAAAGAAATGGGGTGTTTAACAGTGGGTGTGGTCACTCGTCCTTTTACTTTTGAAGGTCGCCGACGCACGGCCCAATCTGAGGAAGGGATTTCCGCACTACAAACCCGAGTTGATACCCTGATTGTTATTCCTAATAATAAACTGCTTTCGGTAATTGATGAACAAACGCCAGTCCAGGAAGCGTTTAGAGTTGCCGATGATATTCTGCGACAGGGAGTTCAGGGTATTTCTGATATTATTACGATTCCAGGGCTAGTAAATGTTGATTTTGCTGATGTTAGGGCGGTGATGGCTGATGCTGGTTCAGCGTTAATGGGCATTGGCACGGCTTCAGGAAAGTCACGGGCTGCGGAGGCTGCCAACCAAGCCATTTCTTCTCCCCTCTTAGAGTCATCTATTCAGGGTGCAAAAGGGGTTGTCTTTAATATTACGGGGGGCAGTGATCTAACCCTCCATGAAGTGAATACTGCCGCCGAAACGATTTATGAAGGAGTGGATCAAGAAGCCAATATCATTTTTGGGGCGGTGATTGATGACGAAAAAATGGAAGGAGAACTGCGTATTACTGTAATTGCTACGGGGTTCTCAGGAGAGGAAAAAAAGAAACCCCAGAAAAAAGAAAGCAAGACTACGACAAAAAATCCCAATCCCACTCCTGAGAAAAAGAAATCTGAATCTCAGCCTCAAGCTGATCCCCAAGAAAACCGCGGGTTAGACATTCCCGACTTTTTACAACGTCGTCGCCGTCGCTAAGGAGGAAAAATTAACCTTGTCTTGTCCAACTGCGTTGACTATTGCTGGTTCTGATAGTGGAGGTGGGGCCGGGATTCAAGCTGATCTACGAACTTTTGCCTTTCATCGGGTTCATGGCATGAGTGCTCTTACTTGTGTGACCGCTCAAAATACAGTGGGGGTGCAACAAGTGGATGCCCTTTCCCCAGAAATGGTAGCCGCTCAAATTGACTCTGTAATTAGTGATTTAGGGGTGCAGGGGATTAAAACTGGAATGTTGCTGAATCAGGGAATTATTGAAGCTACAGTGCGTCAAATTGAAAATTATGAGTTACAACCCTATTTAGTAGTTGATCCCGTCATGGTGTCTCGTAGTGGGGCGCAGTTAATTGATGATTTGGCAGTAGAGGTTTTAAGCCAGCATTTAGTTCCGCTCGCGATCTTAGTTACTCCTAATCGTTATGAAGCACAAATTCTCAGTGGGCAAGAGATTAATACTCTTGAGGAAATGAAAAAAGCAGCGGCAATTATTCACGAAAAAGGCGCTAAAGCTGTACTAGTTAAAGGAGGGGCAATGCCTCAAGAGTTAAGAGGGGTCGATGTTTGGTTTGATGGAGAAGACTGGGAGATTTTGAAAACGAAAAATGTAGAAACTAAGAATAATCATGGTACTGGTTGTACCCTATCGGCAGCGATCGCGGCAAATATTGCTTTAGGAAATCACTTAAAAAGTTCTGTAGAAAAGAGTAAGCAATATCTCACCACTGCTCTCGAATATGCTTTAGACTTAGGAAAAGGATCAGGACCTGTGGGACATTTCTTTCCCTTAAACCAAGATTCTTAAATTTTGCCCGCATACATAACGATTCATTGCTTATGACATCTCATCCTCGTTATCAGAGTATTTCTACCCCTTCTCAACAGAAAAATTTACCCACGGTTCCCATGTCGGTGTATCGAGAATTAGCAGGGGAACTGCAAGCAACAAAAAACCAATTAGACAATTTAAAACAAGAAAATCAACATCTTTATCAGCAAAATCAAAGTTTGCGCCTAGAAATTAGTAAACTCTCGCAATCTGTAGAAAGACTAGAGAGTATTTTAAGTGATGAGCAATCTCCCTCACCACCTAGTCATTTTTGGAGGTCTAATTCTCCTGACTCTCAGCAGGTAGATTTAGACAGAGAAGGTGCGGTAGAGTATCTTCCTGAGTCAGAAACCTTATTTACTGAGCAAACTGAGTCTTATCCTCGGAAAAAACGAGACAATTCTACTTCTGAGGAAGTCAATGGCTGGCTAGTTATAGCGGTAATTTTAATGATTATTGTGACTTTTACTGGAATTGGCTATATGGTGGTGCAACCACTGATGAATAATAATGATTGACATACTCCCCAGCCTAAAGGCGTGGGGATTCTTCAGCCTTCACAGGTTCGGAAATTACTGGTTCCTCAACAACGCTTGCTACTCCAAAAGACTCCAAATTAGAACCCTTTGAAGTAGTAGAGGCGTTTATTTCCCCAGTCGTTCCCTCCGAAGAGGCAGTTTCCCAATGCCCTTGGGTACTGTTATTCCATTCCATTCCTATAATTTCCATTCCTCTCTTAAGAATGTTGATAGCAGCATTTTGATCACGACAGAGTTCAGTTCCACAGTTAGAACATTGATGTGCTCTTGTACTTAATGACTTTTTCTCTCTGTGTCCACAGTTATGACAATCTTGACTAGTGAAAGCAGGGTTAACAGCTACAACTACCTTACCCCAAAGTTTGCCGTAATAGTCTAGAAACTGTGTGAATTGACTCCATGCTGCATCAGAAATGGACTTGGCTAGATTATGGTTTTTGACTAAATTAGAAACTCTTAAATCCTCATACGCCACGACATCGTTAGATGCCACTAGCGCCCGAGCTTGTTTCAAAGCCCAGTCTTTACGCTGACGTTGAACTTTAAGATGTTGTTTACCTAGTTGAACTCGTGCTTTGTGATAATTAGCTGATTGTTTCTGACCATGACGATACTTTTTGCTCAGACGACGTTGGAGTTTTTTCAGCCTACATTCAGACTTTCTTAGGAACTGAGGGTAGATGATTTCATTGCCATTTTGGTCTTTGACAAAATACTTTAGACCTAGATCAATGCCAATAACTTCCCCTGTATAAGTTCCTTCTTCAACTCGGTCTGCTTCTAAAACAAACTGAGCATAGTAGCCGTCAGCACGACGGATTACTCTAACCCGATTGATCTTGCTTCTCAGAATGTCTTCCCTAGCCTTACCATTACAGTAGAGAGAGAAAGTTCCAGCTTTGAAGCCGTCTTTGAAGGTTATGTAAAAACCATCGTCTGACAGTTTCCAACCACTGGTCTTATATTCCACCGAACGTGAGTTCTTTTTGAACTTAGGATAACCGACTGGTCTAACACCATTTCTATAGTTTTCGTAAAACCGTTTAACAGCTAACCATGCACGTTCAGCGTGGGCTTGTCGAGCCATACTGTTGAGTTGTTTAGCAAAGGGGAATTCCTGGGCTAATTCTTTACATAAAGAGTCCATAGAACTCTTCCCTACACCATGGTTGTCCATCCAATAACGCAAGCATTTATTTCTGATGAACTGTCCTGTACGGATAGCATTATCAAGTGCTTGGTATTGTTGGGGTGTAGCATGTTTTAATTTGGCTTCTCTAACTAACATGGCTCAACCTAGCCAGCTTAATTAACTTCAGTCTAGCAGATAGTTTTACCGCTGTCAAAATTCTAGTAAAGTCGTCCTAAAAGGACGAGGCTTTAGACCCAAAGATATGGTAAGCTATATGAAGATCTTTCACCTAGAGGTTCGCTTTTTTGCCTCTGAACTAGCCCAAATCGGAGTCGGGCTGAAATGCGGAGGTGGAGTTCCCACCCCCAGTTGCCTCATCACAAGAATCGCAGTTGTCCCCTGAGGCTAGTAAGTCTTAGAAAGAAAAGCTAGTTTGGAGAACGCCCACGTAAACATTATCGTTATCAGAGTTGTTCTCAGGATTGAACACAGCCATGACACCTGGGATAACGGAAATATTATCGTTAACAGGGAAGTCATAGGAAACTTCAGCTACATAAGCGCGATCGAGTTGAATGTCCTCTCCTCCGACCTCAAAGTCACTGGCTTGAGCAGGGCTGGCAAAACCAATAGCTAACTTACTTCCTTCTCGACCAACGTCAAAGAAGGCAACATTAGTCCCAAAGGCCCAGTCATCTTGACTATCACTAGACCCATCTACATCAAAGTTACGATCAACGTAGCTTACCCAGCCACCGATTTCTGTGCGACGACCGAGACGAGCCGCGCCACGGAGACCTACTGCATCTTGGGTGAAACTGCCATCTTCAATATCACTAGTACCATTTACAAAAGCGCTGTCAATGTCAAAAGCCTCAGAACCAATAGCTGTGCGACCATAGCCAAGACCAATATCAAAGTGATCGCCAGCGTAGTTGATGTTAGCCGCTGCGCTATAGTCTTGGAATAAGCCAGTTTGGGGATCTCGAGCATCACCACCATCGGCAGTATAACCAGCCCCAACAGAGATTCTGTCAGTTAAATTAAAGCTGGTGCTAATTCCAGCATCGCCACGACCACCGGGAAAGATACCAAGGTTATCACCTTCAAATGTGTAAATATCCCCGCCATCAATGAAGTCATTAAGAATGAAGCCACTACCAAAGTTATATTCAAAGGCTTCGTCAGGGTCAATATCGTTAGCTCCAACGACAATAGTTGCTCTTTCACCAAGAGGAAAACGATAAGTTAGGGTATCTAGTACAAAATCACCATCCGTACTTCGGATATCATCAAGACGAGTTAAATCACCAGCAAAGCCATCTCTTCCCTCTTCATGAGTAGCACGTTGAGTGAAGCCATCTCCATCAGCAGAGCGTAACCGAACTCGGAGCCGATCGCGCCCTGTAAAGCTTGCATCAAAGTTTAAGTCAGCTTTGTAAAGGAAACCAATATTGCTATCAGTATCTATATCGTTACTACCATCAAGTGTTGCTTTGCTACTGCCAAACCCCGAAGTGAGAGCAAAATCAACGCCACCACTTAACTGAGTCGTGGTGGAAAATTGAGTATCTTCGAGTTGACCAACACGCCCTTCTAAGTCATCAACACGGGTTCCGAGAGTGGTCAACTCCGCTTCAAATTCTTGTACTAGACGCTCTAGGGTTTCTAAATCTCCCTCATCAACTTGATCATCAGCGGCAATTAACTGTTCAATTTGTTGTAAGCAAGCATTCAAACCAGCGGCAAACTCATAACGAGTCATCGGCTCATTACCTCGGAAAGTGCCATCAGGATAACCTGCGATACAGCCGTAGCGTTCTACTAAGTTACGCAGGGCTTCAAACGCCCAGTCATCAGGGGAAACGTCTTCTAATTGGTTAACGTTGTTCACTTGATCAATTTCACCGAGGGAGTCGCCACCTTCGTTATTATAATTGTCAATCTGTTGCAATAAATCTTGTTCGGATGAGCCAGCACTTTCTGCCAAAATGGGGTCAGCTTGTGCTGCTATGAAGGAAACTCCTACAAGAACAGGAGCCACTTTCATTAAAGGAATCAATTTCAAGCTAGCCATCATTACCTCACACCACTAACTAACGTTATAAAGTTTTCTTCAAAAAAATAGTATTGACAAGGATTCATAGAATTGAGCAAGTCAATCATTTTAATGATAATTATTATCATAATAAGCGAAGATCTCTAATTTTGCAAGCAGAGTAGTGCAAGGTGGTAAGCTCCTTTTGAACAGGATTAAGCTAGCTTGTTGTTTACGGGTCAATTACTTCTGCGGATCTGCACTAGACTAAGAGAAAATAACGTTGGGAAGGCTGATGCTCAACAGTCTTTGCTCATTTCTCGGTACAATGTAATGGCTCACGATAGATAGAAGCTATGGTTGATATTCAAGCCTTACGAGGCACAAGAGATATTTTGCCCGAGGAGGTTAATTACTGGCAGCAAGTGGAAACCGTTGCCAAAAATATTTTTACTCGCGCAGCCTACACCGAAATTCGCTCTCCAATTTTTGAACAAACTGCCCTCTTTGAACGGGGAATTGGAGAAGCCACAGATGTAGTGAGTAAAGAAATGTACACGTTTCGCGATCGCGGCGATCGTAGTTGTACCCTAAGACCAGAAGGAACAGCAGGGGTAGTTCGCTCTTTTATTGAAAATGGACTGCACAGCCAAGGGATTCAACGTCTCTGGTATGCCGGCCCCATGTTTCGCTATGAACGCCCTCAAGCGGGACGACAACGGCAATTTCACCAAATTGGGCTAGAATTAATCGGCTCTCCCTCTCCTCTCGCAGATGTGGAAACGATCGCGCTAGCAACGGATATTCTAAATACATTAGGATTAAAACACCTAACCCTGCATTTAAACTCAGTGGGTAATGCCGAGGATCGGCAACGGTATCGAGAAGCTCTCATTGCCTATTTAAAACCCTACCAAAATAAGCTAGATCCCGACTCTCAAGAGCGTCTCACTCGCAACCCTCTTCGTATTCTCGACAGTAAAGACGAACAAACCCAAGCCCTCTTAAAAGATGCCCCACGCTTAATTGATTATCTTGGAGAAACCTCTCAACAGCATTTTGAAGCAGTGAAAGCACAACTAACCGCTCTTGGGATTGATTATATAATTAACCCCAATTTAGTGCGAGGTTTAGACTATTACACCCATACTGCCTTTGAAATACAATCAGAAGATTTAGGCGCGCAAGCTACCGTGTGTGGTGGCGGACGTTATGATGGCTTAATTTCCCAACTTGGAGGCAAGGATACCCCTGCAATGGGATGGGCGATTGGTATGGAACGCTTGATTCTACTCTTAAAGAATCTTAAAGAAGTTCCCAAACCGCGTCTAGACTTTTATGTGGTGTCTCGGGGCGATCGCGCTCCTGGTCAAGCTCTAATTTTAGCGCAGAAATTGCGTTATCAAGGATTTAGGGTAGAATTAGACCTAAGTAACAGTAACTTCCAAAAACAATTTAAGCGAGCTGATCGTCATGGCGCGATCGCTTGTTTAACTTTAGGAGATCAAGAAGTTGATCAGGGAACTGTTAACTTAAAATGGATGGCAAGCCAACAGCAGTCAGTTATCGAACAAAGTCAATTACTGGCTGATCCCGAAAAGCTCCATCAGCAAATTTTAGAGGCTTCTGCAAGCGCCTAACCCGAAAGAGTCATGGCAAATTGGGAATTTTTCCTACAAACAATTGGCGAAGAAAATTGGTTTAGACTCAACTCAAGTCAACCAGATATTCCCAGTGGAAGGTATTGCCTTTTTGCCCGTGCTCCTCACCATGCCCATGAATTAATTGAAGTTGAAGTTAAAACGCGTCAAAACCGAGAAACCCTCACGCGAACACCAAAATTTCAGCATTTTTGTCAGTTAGATGAAAACGGTTTTGGGATGTTAGTTGAGGAGATCCAATTAAAACCAGGGTTTTGGGAAATTGAATGTCGTCGAGAATTAACTCAGGCTTTAACTGAGCCAGACTGGGAAATTAAACTCGCTCCAAGAGTAACCTTACACCTAGAAAAAGCAGCGATCCAATTAAAAGCAGAAAAAACCGGAGAGCTAGCAGCCACCTCTCAAGAAGAAAGTTTAGAAAGCCTGCGATCGCGTGTACTTAATGATACTGATCAAATGCTAGAGGAGGTGATAGAGGAAGTTTTCTCAGATTTTCCTTCCCATCTCCTCCCCAAAGGTAATTCAGAACAAACGCAATATTCTATAAATCTGGATCAAGAATCATTTACCGCCCCTCTCAATAAGCCAATTATTATTTCTGGGAAAATCAGTAGCCATTCCCCCTCCCCTCCTGCTGAATTGCATCTTGATATAGTCTTACGCGATCCCAGAACAGGAGAAATAGTCACCAAATTATCCCCTCCTATTTTTCCCTCGTCTTTCCCCTTTCCGTTTTGTTATTCTGTTACCCTTGCTAAACCTTGCAATACGTATCTTCTTCAAGGAGAAATTACCCTCACCGACACCAGTGAAAAAAACTCCCCTCAGGTATTAGCAGAGCAAACTTTTAGTGTAACAGCAACTTGGGAAAAACTAGAATCTCTCATTGCCAGCACTATCACTTCTCCTACTATCTTCCATCCCCCTGCGCCCTTATCCCCTTTACCTAAAAAAACTTCTTCCTTTACCAAGAAAAAATGGCAAGGAGTTTTACCTCCTAGATTAGTTTCTAAGAAGGAAAATAAAAAGACAATATCGCCAACATTACCGAATCTTCCAAATACAATTGTTAAAGACAAAAAACCTAAACCTAAAAAAGAATACGTTTGGTCAAAGCCAAATAATCAAGCAGAACAGGAACATGAAACTCTAGAATGGGAAATCATTCCAGAGTTAGTAATAACTTCAGAAGACACTGAAACTTAATTAAGAACAATGAATAATTGGACAAAAGACTTTTTTGATTTTTGCGAAGCCGTTGGAGAAGGAATTGAAGATTTTTTCTCTGAAGTTGAACAATTTGCTAATGAATTTCCTGAGTCTTTAGATGAGGCCTTACAAGACATGGAAAATACCATTAATGAAGAAATTGAGATTTTTTTGAACGAAATCTATGAACCCTTATTTTGGGAAGAAGATGAAATAGACAATTTTGGCAGCACCTCCAATTTTGGCTTTACCTCGAAAGTAACTCCCGATGAAAATACGCTTCCGGCTTGTCGCGGCTGTCGCCATTATCATGGTTATGTTTATGGGGGAAATCTCTTTGTTTGTGGGATGCATCCCTATGGTTGGGATGATGAAAATTGCCCCGACTGGGAAGCAGAACAGTAATTTGTCCTTTGTTGTTTGTCCTTCGTTGTTTGTTGTTTGTACAGCAATGACTAATGACCAATGACCAATGACTAATGACCAATGACTAATGACTAATGACTAATGACTAATGACTAATGACCAATGACCAATGACTAATGACCAATGACTAATGACTAATGACTAATAAGGAGCAAAATTTGGTAGTAGAACGAGAAAAAGTAATTGCATGGCTAGAAAATAATGTTCCCCCTGCTCGCGTTGAACATATATTAGGGGTTGAACAAATGTCAAAAGAATTGGCAATTATCCATAATGCTGATGTAGAAAAAGCAAAAACGGCTGGCTTAATGCACGATTTAGCTAAGTATTTCCCTGCTGATCAATTATTAGCAATGGCAAAACAAAAAGGGATAGAAATTGATGAAATTTGTGCAACCCGTCCTCACTTATTACACGCTGATGTCAGTGCCATTGTTGCCGAAGATACCTTTGGGGTTAAAGATAAAGAAATTTTAAGCGCGATCGCGCAACATACCCTTGGTAATGCAAGAATGTTGCCCCTTAGCAGTATTGTTTTTGTCGCCGATAAACTCGAACCAAATCGGGGTGATACAAAAGAATTAAACACCATGCGAGAAATAGCCAGAGAGAACCTTTATCGGGCTGTTTATCAAGTCTGTGATATTGCCATTAAAAAATTAATTCAAAAAGGTCGCCCCATTCACCCTCGTACTGTTGCGACTCGCAATTGGGCCATGCAAGCTGGAAAATGTTAACGTCTCTCAACCATTTCATACCTGAGAACAAGAATTCACGCTATCTTGGGAGTAAGTTCAACCTTCCTAATTATCGTGTAACGTTCAAATATTAGAATCCTATTTCATGAATCATCAGCCTTTACAGGATACCAATTCTATTCCTACTCCCACTTTTGCTGCAGCAGAAAAACTCGCTTGGACAATCGCCCATGCGGCGGATAGTCGGAAAGCTGAGAATATTGTGTTGCTAGAAGTAGTAGAAGTCTCCTATCTTGCCGATTATTTTGTTCTCACTAGCGGTAACTCTCGCACCCAAGTTAAAGCCATTTCTGATGCCATTCAAGAAAGCGTCCAAAAACAATTTAACTATGCCCCAGTGCGAATTGAAGGAGAAAAGGAGCGGAACTGGATTTTACTGGATTACGGCGATGTAATTGCTCATATTTTACTCCCCGAAGAGCGAGAATTTTACGATCTAGAAGCCTTTTGGGGACACGCTAAACGCATCGACTTTGAAGCAGTTAAGTAAGATGAGAGACTCCCCCCTATCTCAGCCTTGTCCCGTTCCCATTGAACAACTCCCCATTAATGAATATGAAAAACTAAAAGCCTCTTGGCCCTTTCGTTGGGTCACATTAACGGGTGGAGGCTATGTGCGAAAATTACTTTGGGTTTGGATATGGGGTTGGATCATTGCTGGCCCCATTACTGCAGCAAGTTTTCCCCCTTCCGGGACTCCAATTCAATTTTTTCTCTGTGGGAGTTTAGCGGCAAGTCTCTTAGTCGTATTCTTTCTCGTGAGATTATATTTAGGATGGTCTTATATTCGCACGCGCCTAGAAAAAGCCTTGATTCCCTATGAAGAGTCAGGCTGGTACGATGGACAAACTTGGGAAAAGCCAGAACAGGTGTTATCGCGCGATCGTTTAATTGTGTCTTATCAAATTCAGCCCATTTTTCAACGGTTGCGGATGACGGGTTTGGTTTTGTTAATCCTAAGCGCGATCGATAGTCTCGCGTGGTTACTAGTTAATTAAAAAAAGTTATGAGCAAAAAACGGACGCAAACCCCAGAAGTCGAAGTTCATCTCCTGCGAGAGGGAATTGTTGAATCTATCCATCAAGTTCACGCCTTAGTCTGTGATGATCGAGGACGCGTTTTATCTTTTGCTGGTCATTGTGAAACGGCTTCTTTTATTCGCTCTTCCTTAAAACCCTTTCAAGCCCTTCCTGTGATTAAAAGTGGTGCATTTGAAGAATTTAATCTCACTGATAAAGACTTAGCTATTATTTGCGCCTCTCATCAGGGAACTGTGGAACAAGCGCGACAAGTGTTTAATATTTTATGGCGATCGGATGTAGAACCAGATGCTTTACAATGTCCCATTCCTTCGGGGAAAAGTAGTCCCTTACAACATGGTTGTTCTGGGAAACACGCGGGAATGTTAGCTGTCTGTCAACAATACGGGTGGCCCCTCAAAAATTATCTTCGCCGTCGCAGTCCCATTCAAGAATATATCCTAAAAATTGTTGGGGAATTGCTACAAATGCCCGGAGCAGAATTTATTGGGGTTCAAGATGACTGTGGCGCACCTACTTACTATATGCAACTCTCCCAAATGGCTACCTTATTTGCTCATTTATCTTCGGGAGAGAATCTGCATTTAGAACGAATGAGCCGCGCCATGACGCACCATCCAGAAATGGTTGCAGGGGAGGGCTTGTTTGATACGGAATTAATGAAAATTACTAATGGGCAATTAGTGAGTAAAGCTGGTGCAGAAGGTGTGCAGTGTATTGGACGCATTGGGGAAGGCATGGGATTAGCCATTAAGAGTTTAGATGGCTCAAAACGAGCTAAATATGCCACAGCCATTCATTTATTAATGCAGATGGGTTGGATTACACCTAGTATGTCTGATAGTTTAGCAGAAAAGTTTATTACCCTTGATGAACATAAGCGTTTGGAAATTGTCGGTGAATTAACCTTAGTGTGAGGAGAAACAGTTGGTAACGATTAAGTGTCAGAATCAGACCTTTTCTGGAATTAAAGCAGTGATTTTCGATAAAGATGGAACATTAGCTGATTCCCAACAATTTCTGCGAGAATTAGGACAAAAACGCGCTCGCCTCCTCGATGCCAAAATTCCAGGAATTGGCGATCCTCTCCTAATGGCATTTGGAATTGAAGAAGGAACAATTAATCCTATGGGGTTAATGGCGGTGGGAAGTCGCTATGAAAATGAGATCGCAGCAGCTGCGTATGTGGCGGAAACGGGACGAGGTTGGCTAGAGTCGATAGACATTGCTAAGGCAGCATTTTGGGAAGCGGATCAGCATTTTACGCCTGATGCAGAAACCTCTCCGCTATTTACAGGGTGTTTAGAAACGTTACAAGCATTATCCCAAGCTGGCTTAAAATTAGCCATTTTATCTGCAGATACGCCAGAAGGGGTGGAAGCGTTTATTCAGCGCCATGATCTCTCGTCTTATATTCAATTGGCGCAAGGGGTAAGCAGTGGGGAAGTAAGTAAGCCTGATCCGCAATTATTCTTGCAAACTTGTGAGAAATTGGGGGTAGAAGCCTATCAAAGTTTGATGGTGGGAGATTCGCCTGGGGATATGCAAATGGCTAAACAAGCTGGTGCGGCTGGTGTAATTGGCATTGCTTGGGAAAATCGTGAGGCAAATCATTTAGAAGAGGCGGACTGCGCGATCGCGCAACTAGATGAACTCAAGATAAAACCTTCCTAATTGCCACCTGAAAAAGTAATTGTTAATTTCCGATTTCTGTGGCACGATTGAGCATTATTCTGTTGATGTTGTAGCGACTATGTACGAAAAAATTGCTCCTCCTGATCAGGGAACAAAAATTACTTTCCAAGCTGGTGAACCCATTGTTCCTGATGACCCAATTATTCCTTTTATTCGCGGTGATGGAACAGGAATTGACATTTGGCCAGCAACTCAAAAAGTCCTAGAAGCAGCGGTTAAAAAAGCCTACGGTGACCAAAAGAAAATTAATTGGTTTAAAATTTACGCTGGGGATGAGGCTTGCGAGCATTATGGCACGTTTCAGTATTTACCAGAAGATACGCTCCAAGCAATTCGGGAATATGGGGTTGCCATTAAGGGGCCATTAACTACGCCTGTGGGTGGGGGAATTCGCTCTCTCAATGTCGCCCTGCGCCAGATTAATGATCTCTATGCTTGTGTTCGCCCTTGTCGTTATTATCCCGGAACGCCCTCTCCTCATCAGCATCCTGAACGCTTAGATGTCATTGTTTATCGGGAAAATACTGAAGATATTTATTTAGGAATTGAGTGGAAGGAAGGAACAGAAACAGCAAGAAAGTTAATTGATTTACTCAATAAAGATTTAATTCCTAATACTCCTGAACATGGAGAAAAACAAGTTCCCATTGATGCAGGAATTGGGATTAAGCCCATTAGTAAAACAGGATCACAGCGTCTGGTGCGTCGGGCGATGAAACACGCCTTACAACTGCCTCCCGAAAAGCAGCAAGTAACCTTGGTGCATAAGGGGAATATTATGAAATACACGGAAGGGGCATTCCGTGACTGGGGTTATGAGTTGGCAACCTCGGAGTTTCGAGAAGAATGTGTTACCGAAAGAGAGTCTTGGATTTTAAGTAACAAGGAAAAGAATCCAGACTTAAGTTTAGAAGAAAATGCCCGTCAGGTAGAACCGGGGTTTGATCAGTTAACCCAAGAACGTCGTCAGGAAATTATGACCGAGGTGCAAGGGGTTTTAGATCAGCTTTGGCCAACTCATGGTGATGGGAAATGGAAAAATAAAGTGATGGTGAATGATCGCATTGCTGATAGCATTTTCCAGCAAATTCAAACCCGCCCTGATGAGTATTCGATTTTGGCAACAATGAACCTGAATGGGGATTATTTATCAGATGCTGCCGCTGCGTTGGTAGGAGGCTTAGGCATGGGACCTGGGGCAAATATCGGCGATCGCTGTGCCATTTTTGAAGCCACTCATGGCACTGCCCCAAAACACGCAGGATTAGATCGCATTAACCCAGGTTCTCTAATTTTATCAGGGGTGATGATGTTAGAGTATTTGGGCTGGTTTGAAGCAGCTGCCTTGATTCAGAAGGGAATTAGTGGCGCGATCGCGCAAAAAGAAGTCACCTATGATTTAGCGCGAATGATGACTCCTCCCGTGGATCCTCCCTTAAAATGCTCAGAATTTGCCCAGGCCATTATTAATCACTTTGATGATTAATTGCTAAGTTAGAGGGAAGAGACTCGACTCTCAACCCTCTGGTAAAGTTTTGAGCTTGGCAATAGTCTGCCAAATTTGTAATAATGTCAGACATGAAAGAAGAACGAATTACCATCCGCCTTGATGAAAAAGAATATTCGCTCCTTTCCCGTCTTTCACAGCAGGAGCAGAGAAGCGAATCAGAAATCGTCCGAACCGCACTCCGAAAATACTGCGAAGAAGCACTTTCCCAAGCAAACAGCTACGAACTTGCGAAAGCACTGGGCATCATCGGTATAACAAAGGAGCTTCCCTGTGACTTAAGTACGAATGAATCCTATTTTGAGGGATTTAGCGAGTGAGGCGGGTAATTGTTGATACGGGGCCGATTGTTGCGATTCTTTCTGCTTCGGATCGTCACCATGAAATTTGTGTGGAAACCTTAAAGGAAATTAACCCACCGCTAATTACAACTTGGCCAGTGCTAACTGAAGTTCAGTACCTTTTAAGACAGAATCCGACTGCCCTACAAGGGTTATTTCTCGCTTTTGAGCAAGGTTTATTTGTTCTTGAACCCCTGTCTCCAGAAGCTCTGCCTTGGCTTCAAAAAATTTTAAACAAATATCAAGAGATTACACCGCAACTTGCTGATGTTAGTCTGATGTATCTAGCTGAAACAAAAGCGATCAAAACAATTTTTACCTTAGATCGGAGAGACTTTTCGATTTATCGCTTTACGAATAAGCAAGCTCCTTCCCTACTTCCGAGCAGTGTCTAACTTTGTTGACAGCAAGCCATGGGAGGGGTTGGCAATGAAGTTGCTACCCCTGATGAGGGAAGAGACTCGACTCTCAACCCTCAATTCTTTAATTATTCATCCTCAGCAAAGATATAACGTCGCAAGTCCTCTGGGCTAGGCTCAGGACTACTTTCAGCGTATTCTACGGAATCATCTACCTGCTTCTGAACTTTCTCTTCAATGTCAGAGAGTTCCTGTTGCGTGGCGAGATTTTGTTCCACTAAATAGGCAGCGAGTCGTTTAATGGGATCTCTTGCCATCCAAGTGTCTTTTTCCTCGGGAGGTCTTAATTCGTCAGGATCCGCTAAGGAATGCCCACGGAAACGGTAGGTAAGGGCTTCAATGATAGTGGGCCCTTCCCCTGCACGAGCGCGTTTGATGGCTTCTTTAGCCGCATCACGAACTGCTAAAACATCCATGCCATCGACTTCTACTCCTTCCATGCCGAAAGCACTGGCTTTTTTGTAAATTTCGGGTTGAGAGGTAGCGCGATCGTGAGCCATGCCAATTGCCCATTTATTGTTTTCGACGACAAATAAAATGGGTAAGTTCCAGAGAGCAGCCATATTAAGACATTCAAAAAACTGACCATTATTGGTTGCCCCATCGCCAAAGAAGCAAGCGGTTACTTGATCAGAACTTTCATCTCCTAGCGCCTCGCGCCGATATTTGGTTTGAAAGGCAACTCCTGTTGCTACGGGAATGCCCTCTGCAACAAAGGCATACCCCCCTAAAAGATTATGAGGTGCAGAAAAGAGGTGCATGGAACCGCCACGCCCTTTACTGCAACCTGTTTCCTTCCCAAAAAGTTCTGCCATCACTTCCCTTGGGGGAACACCAGCGCTTAAGGCATGAACGTGATCGCGGTAGGTACTGGCGACATAATCTTCTCCCTGACGCAGGGCTTTAATTACGCCTGTAGAAACGGCTTCTTGACCATTATAAAGGTGAACAAAGCCAAACATTTTGCCACGGTAGTACATTTCCGCGCATTTGTCTTCAAACAAGCGTCCGAGGGTTAAGTCTTCATAAAGCATTAACCCTTCTTCGCGGGTGACTTCTGTGCTTTGTGGTTGAAATGTGGGTAAAATTCGTTCAGCGACCATAGGTTTTATTAAATGACAGGTTGACAGTTAATGAGAAAACCAACTGAGTCTAGCTTCTTAATTCTGTTGAGGTATAAATTTAGTCATTAGTCATTAGTTTACAAACAACGAAGGACAAAAACCTCAAGAAGCGTGAAAACTGCTATCGTTGGTCTTCACAGAGTTAAAATTACAGAAATTTTAGACAGTTGTAATATCTTCTTCTTTTGCTTTTAACAATTCATCCACTTTACTGACATACTTATCAGTTAGTTTCTGAATTTTATCTTGAATATCACGGGATTCATCTTCTGAGAGGTCATTATTTTTTTCTTTTTTTCGCACTTCTTCAATGGCATCACGGCGGATATTGCGAATAGAAACCCGTCCTTCTTCGGCATATTTACTCGCAAGTTTGACTAATTCTTGTCGCCGTTCACTGGTTAGGGGAGGAATATTGAGACGCACCACTTCACCATCATTATTGGGAGTTAATCCCACATCTGACATGGAGATCGCTTTTTCAATTTGTTCGAGACTCCCTTTATCATAGGGTTGAACCAAAATTGTCGTCGCATCGGGGGTGCTAATATTCGCTAACGACTTTAGCGGTGTTTCCATACCATAATATTCCACCGTAACCCGATCTAATACAGCAGAATTAGCTCGTCCTGTGCGTAAACTATTGAAGGACTGTTGGGTCGCCTCAATAGTTTTTTTCATTTTACTTTCTACATCAGATAATTTCATTTACTACCTCCAACCAATGTTCCGACAGATTCTCCTTTAACAACGCGCATGATATTGCCTCGTTGTCGTAAATTAAAAACAACAATGGGAATGTTATTATCGCGACAGAGCGCGATCGCGCTACCATCCATTACCCGTAAATCCTCCGTAAGGACATAAGTATAGCTCAACTTATCAAACAAACGAGCGTCTGCATTAGTATGGGGATCCCTATCATAGACCCCATCTACCTGCGTTGCCTTAAATAGCACTTCTGCATCAATTTCGGCGGCTCGCAACGCTGCTGTGGTATCAGTGGTAAAAAAGGGATTTCCAGAACCAGCCGCAAAAATCACCACTCGTTTTTTTTCCAAGTGGCGAATGGCACGTCGTCTAATGTAAGGTTCGGCTACTTGTTGCATTGTAATTGCGCTTTGTACCCTTGTCGGGACTCCAGCTTGCTCTAGGGCATCCTGAAGTGTTAAAGCATTCATCACTGTTGCAATCATACCAATATAATCGGCAGTAGCTCGATCCATTCCCCCAGAAGCTGCTTTAACTCCCCGAAAAATATTGCCGCCACCGACAACAATTGCCATTTCGACATTAGTTTCCACAATTTCAGCAACTTGTTGAGCAATTTCGGTTACCACTGTGGGATCAATGCCATACTGGTGAGATCCCATCAATGCTTCACCACTTAGTTTGAGTAAAACCCTTTTATAACTCATCCTTTTCGCACACCTGCTCGAATATTAGTTTTTCAATATCATAATGTCCTTCCGGTAGGATGAGGAGGTGGTTCTCCAAAGACATCTAAGATAGCAGTTTGGCATAAAGTTTGTCAGAAAGCTATCCTTCTTCGTCTTCTTCTGAAATGGAAACCTCATCATTTTCTCCATAACGGGGTTGAGGCGGAATAGCAGCGACAATGGCATCAATAACCTTGCTAACGGTAATAATTTCAATGCCCAGATCAGGAAGACTTTGCCCTTGGGGAACGATCGCGCGTTTAAACCCTAATTTCGCCGCCTCTTTAATCCGTAATTCTAACTGGGAAACTAAGCGCACTTGTCCCCCTAAGCCCACTTCTCCAATTAAAGCCGTGCGCGGATCCACAATGCGATCGCGAAAACTAGCAACCACAGCGACAGCAATCCCTAAATCTGCTGCTGGTTCTTCTACCCCTAACCCCCCAGCCGTTGCCACATAAGCATCTAACTTTGATAAGGGAATCCCCACCCGTTTCTCTAAAACTGCTAAAATTTGCTGCAGTCGGTTATAATCTACCCCTGTTGTTGCCCGACGGGGGGAAGTATAACTGGTAGGACTGACAAGAGCTTGTAACTCCACAACAATGGGGCGAGTGCCTTCACAAGCCACCACAATTCCTGTTCCTGGCACTGCTTCATCCCGATTCCCTAAAAATAACTCTGAGGGATTTTCCACCTCTCGCAAGCCATGATCCACCATTTCAAACACCCCAATTTCATGGGTTGCCCCAAAGCGATTTTTCACCGACCGTAATAAGCGGTGAGACGCATAGCGATCGCCCTCAAAATACAGTACAGTATCCACTAAATGTTCTAATACCCTTGGCCCCGCGATCGCGCCTTCTTTGGTCACATGACCAACAATTAACAGGGTAATATTCTCCCGTTTTGCCACCTGCATTAACGCCGAAGTACACTCCCTCACTTGGGCAACTGAACCAGGTGCAGAACTTAAAGAGGCAAAATAAAGGGTTTGAATACTATCTATAATCGCTAGTAGGGGTTTGAGAGATTCTAATTCCCGTAAAATTTCTTCTAAATCCGTTTCTGGTAACACATAAAGATTTTCATGGCTCATACTTTTGGGCTTACGACCATTACTCTCCTCTACCTGATCATCAGGAGAATCAGTTAACCCCACTCCTAAGCGAGAAGCCCGTAACTTTACCTGCTGCCCAGACTCTTCCGCAGAAACATATAAGGTTCGCTGGCTATTGGCGGTTTGGTTTGCCACCTGTAATAATAGCGTTGACTTGCCAATCCCAGGATCACCCCCAAGTAAAACCAAGGAACCTGGCACAATTCCGCCACCTAACACGCGATCTAACTCCCCATAACCTGAAGGATAGCGAGGCTGTTCATCATCTTTAATTTGAGAAAACTTGAGGGAAATCCGAGCCTTCGGAGGCTTATTATGAGTAACAGTGGTAGAATCTTTATTCGACTGCCATCCTGTACGAGGGTTCGCATTCACTGAAGTGACAAATTCTTCCTCTAATGTCCCATACGCTCCACAGCTAGAACATTTTCCAAACCATTGGTTATGTTCAGCACCACAAGCACTGCAAACATAGATAACTTTCGCTTTAGACATTTTAAATGAACATTAATAGACTTTCTGCAACTGGTTTTAAATTGTTAAGATGTATCCTTACAGTTTATAAACCTAAAACCAATGTTAGAAATTGATTATTTTCAGGAAGAGAAGATAACGTAGTCGCTAAGAATCTCTCTCTAAAGGATATTCTAGAAATAGAAACAATAAGTAAAAACATTTAGAAAAAATAAGGAGTGTTGAGTAATTTGGAAAATCATAAAGAAAAAATTCTAGTCGTTGACGACGAAGCGAGTATTCGTCGCATTCTAGAAACCCGTTTATCCATGATTGGTTATGATGTTGTCACCGCCGCTGATGGTGAAGAAGCCATTGCCACGTTTAACGAAAATCAGCCTGATCTCGTCGTATTAGACGTGATGATGCCGAAACTAGATGGTTATGGCGTTTGCCAAGAATTGCGGAAAGAATCGGATATTCCTATTATCATGCTAACGGCTCTAGGAGATGTTGCTGATCGCATTACTGGGCTAGAATTAGGAGCAGATGATTATGTCGTTAAGCCTTTTTCTCCCAAAGAGTTAGAAGCCCGTATCCGCTCAGTTTTAAGGCGAGTGGATAAAGAAGGACTCTCAGGGATTCCCAGTTCTGGGGTAATTCAGGTGGGTTCAATTAAAATTGATACTAACCGCCGCCAAGTTTATAAAGGGGATGAACGCATCCGTTTAACAGGAATGGAGTTTAGTCTCCTAGAACTGATGGTGGGTCGTTCGGGAGAGGCGTTTTCTCGCTCAGAAATTCTGCAAGAGGTTTGGGGTTATACCCCTGAACGTCATGTGGATACACGGGTGGTAGATGTCCATATTTCCCGTTTACGGGCTAAACTGGAAGATGACCCCAGTAACCCAGAGTTAATTTTAACCGCTCGGGGAACAGGGTATATGTTTCAGCGAGTCATGGAACCTGGCGAGGAAAAATCTTAATCAGGGCGATAATTCTTTCTTAATATGAAAACCTCTGATCCCAATTGGGTTTTACGCCTGCTACCTCTTGTTGTTGGAGGGGTAGGCGGCACTCTTTTATTAATTAATCGCTTAGTCACTACCTCTTTAACGTCTTCTCAAGCCCGTTCTGATGCTATGGGGGTTTTTCTCAGTGCGATTCTAATTTTAGTGGGATTAATTTGGCAACGAGTGCAACCGCGTCCCCCAGAGGCTGTAGAGTTAGTGGGAGAAGAGGGGTTTGAGTTAGCTGAGGATTTATCAGAGGAAGTGAAGGCAGAGTTAGCATGGGCTTCTCTGATGTTGTTAACGAATACTCCAGCGCGATCGCTGTTAATCTATTATGATGGCAAAGTTTTACTACGGCGAGGCATTTTAGCCCCAAAAGCAGAAGTTACCCCAGGGGCAATTCTCAAGCGAGTCTTAGAAAAGCAAAAACCTGTTTATTTGGTCAATTTAAATCTTTATCCTGGCAAAATAGAATTTGACTATCTTCCAGAAAATTCTCAAGCCTTAATTTGTCAGCCTATGGGGAAAAAAGGGGCATTATTTGTTGTGGCAAATGCCCCTCGTAGCTACACAAAACAGGATGAAAAATGGGTAGAAGGAATTGCTGATAAACTTGCCTATACGTTAGGAGAATAGGCACTTATCTTAAAATGCCAGAAAGAACTTCTGCAATAATTCCATTTGCAGTTGCAACTAACACCAAGTCATTGCCATAAATTCGCCATTCGTATCCAGAATAGTCAGGAAGCCTTTCCTGTAAACGAGTAGGAACTCTTCTTTGCTTGGCAATACCTGGCGGAATGGGTTTTCCTCTAGCGAGGTTTCTACGAATACCAGGAGGCAAACTGCTATACCCTGTATAGTCTCTTCTTTCTACAAAGTCACGAATTTCTCTTTTATCAATGGAAACATTAATTAATTCCTGTTGAGTAGAGGATCCATTTCCTGAACGACCTCGATTAGGATTACCTCGACCAGAATTACCTCGACCAGGGTTGCCTCGACCAGAATTACCAACCCCTCTACCTTGGGTTAAAAGTTGCGGTTCTGTTTGAGGATTTTGAGGGGGTTGTGCCATAGCCAAGGGTTGAAAAAATCCTCCTATAAGGAGAAACACTGGTAGATATTTTAGCCAGAGATTTTTAGACATCATTTTTTTGGCATATAGCTGTTCTGGTTTTAAGACGAGTGTTGTTAATGAGAGTTCCCAGAGTTTTGTGGGAATATCGAAGTTCATCCCCATAGGGGATCTAGGATACATGAAATTGCGTTGTTTTTGATATAATCGCTCACATGCCCAATCAGTAGTTTTATCGGCTGCCTCATAGAAGTCAGGCATTTGATGAGCAGAGGCTGTACTGATGCTGGAAATTAAAACTAATGCTGATGCCCGTACCGATTTATTTTCATGCTGGATGCGCTGAAAAATGAGTTCTAATATGAGCTAATTTCTGAGAGAATCTGTTTAAACTCTTGACGTAACTTGGCTAATTGTTGTACTTGTTCCTGATTTTGATTAATGTTCTGATTGTGAGCTTCTCGCATTTGTTCAATTTTTTCTGCTGTTTCATCGTAGATTTGTTTCTCTACCTCTTGCGCGATACTTTCAAGTTGGGTTTGGAATTGTTGAGCTAACTCAGTAAATTGACTATTGATTTGTTTATAATCTTCAGAAAGTTCTTCACTTTTTTGTTTTTCTTCTTGAAAGTTTTTAACCTCCATTGCAGCTGTCACAATGACCATAGCTGGCCCCAAAACTTTACCAGCAACTTTACCTGCATTCCCAAGATTTTTAGCTATGTTAACTGCCTGAAACGGCTTAAAGTTTACACCAAGAAATTTGCCAACTTCATAAACTCCTTTATGCAAAGGACTTCCAATTACATTCCAACTGGATAAAAATCCATCTTTTCCCACTAATGGAATAAAATTTTGCGCAGATTGATATAAGTTATTACTAACAAACTCTCCCAATTTTAGAAGCTCATTCAGTTGTTCTTCTCTACCTTCACTTCTATGGAGTCCATCGGGAGATACATTAGTCTGTTTTTCTAAACGTTCGATCAAAACTTGGGTAAACTCTGCATCTAAAAGTTCCTGAAGAGAGTCCCTTAGAGAAACTTGAGCCTTGTTAGCTACATTTTCAAGTGATTTTTGAGCTGAGTCACAGTGTTGTTGTATATTTTCATCTGCTTGATTACTTAATTTATTCGCTTCTTCTTGACTCTCAATCGTTCCTATTTTATCAACTAAAGGAGTTGCTTCTTTCCGTACTTTTGAGTTTAGTTCCAGAGCAATTGTCTTAACTTCTGTGCGAAAACGCTTTCTTTCCTCTTCGACTCTTCTTGCACAACGATTGACTAATTCTAAATAATCATCTTCTTCATTCTCATCCCGTTGTACCGCTAACTCTGCATCATTGAGTTTAGATAATGTAATCCGTACTGGTGTATCGAGACGAGCCATAATTCGTTTTTCTTCTATAAACTGATTTAGAGATTGGAGAAACTCAGAAAACCCACTTAATTCAATTAATAAATCATCTTCTTCGTCAATTCCATCACAGTAATCTTTGGCATCAATAAAAGATAGCGAAAAATTCTCTAACGGATAAGGTTCTAAAGTTTTGGCAAGAGTTTTTTTATAATTCTCAATTAACTCCTGTTGTTCCCCTGCTTCTTGAGACATTTTATTAACGACTAACATCATTTTTCCAGCATACTCTTTATCATACGCAAGTTTTTTGAAGTTATCGGCGGTAATCTGATCAAAGAGATTATTGGTTAAACAGAACACCAATAAATCAGCTTTTTCAATGGCATCATAAGTAATTTGATCATGCTCGGTTCGCTCTGTATAAAGTCCAGGGGTATCTATAATTTTGATGCCATTCCAGTCATAAAGTGCTGTGGTATCGGTAGCGATATCTGCATCAATGTAAATATCTCGTTTTCCTGTTAAAGCAGAAATAATGGTAGATTTTCCTGCGCTATATTGTCCAATGAAGGCAATCGTCAGGATTCCATGTTGGTAATAGTGATCTAATTCCTGACTTAACTGATTCTGAATTTCTTTTAATTGTTCCTCTTCTTGAGAAGATAGGATTTGCTTAAATTGGTTTAAGTGAGTGTGAAAGCGTTGGCTAATTTCATTCACTTCAAATTTAGAATCGTAGTGATGATAAGTATTCATTTGTTTTCTCCTTTTAGATGCTCTTTTTTTAGGGATATCACTTATCTGAAGTATGACTTTTTCTTGTAATATCGAGTCTAGTTCTTCTTGGCTGCGAGTGATAGTCAACTGATTTTTGGCTTTGATCGTAATCCTTTTGCCAATTTCTCGGTTGACACTAACTATCTCATGGTTAATTGCCTCTTGAGTAAGAGGTTCATAATGGTTTTGACTCCAATCTATAATCCGTTTTCCGTAAGCGCAGTTGAGAAAATTAACTTGTTCTTCTAAGTTATATTCAGTTGTCTGTAATTCCTCAGAAATCGTTGTTAAGCCACTTATGAGTTGATCAAGATAAGTATTTATTTCTCTCTTAACTGGGTTACAATGTCTCTGAAATGCTGCGGTTACTTGATTAGTCAATTCTTTTTCTTTTTGATCAATCTGCTGTCGTAATGATTTGGTAATTTTATTAATAGCTTCTTTCTTAATCTCAGCTTTAGGCTTGGCAATTAAACCTATCACAGCTCCAACAACTTCCATAACTATACCTGGAATAAAGCCACCTGGCACTAAAAAAGCAATAGCACCAGCAATTCCAAATAACCCACCTGCCAAACCTGGGGCTTCTTTCAAGTGATAGGGATTTTGATCATTCAACTTAAAACCTTTAATTCCTCCTGACTTTGCAGTAAACTGTAAATCTTTTCCTAATTCTTCTAGTAATTGCTGGACTTTATTAGTAAAGTGATTACTTTCTTCTTCAAGACTATCATTGAGCTTTTTTTCAAAATTTAGATAATTAAGTTTTACTTTCCATGCTTTTTCTAGCTCATCTGCTGAATCATTCCAATGTTGATCAGCAAACTCTGGTACGATCTTTCTGATTTCTGCAAACAATTCATTAATTATACTTTCTAAATTTTTCTCTGTTTCTTCAATGGCTTTATCAATATCCTGCTGTAATGTTTCTTGCTTATTCTTGATTGTTTCCGCTAAAGTCTGGTAAGAAGTGGCTTGCTCCTTCGTCCAAATATTCGCTTCTTCAATTACCTTTACTGTACTGCCTAATAAGTTTTGAGAACGGCGAATTCCTGCCTGTTCAACTATAGATAAGCGAATTTGCTCTAAAAAATTCTCAATTCGACTCGCTTCCCAAAGTTCCTCTTTCTGGTGTTCATGTTTATCTTCATAAGAAAGCTGCGCCGCTAATAGCATCACAGGAATAATGCTAAAATAATCATTACCATAGTATTTTTCAGTATAACCCCGAATGCGATTAAAATGTCCCTGCATTTCTTTATTATCAAAGACTCGATTCGGATTTTCGAGAAGTCTTTTCAACTCATATTGTCCTCGTCGTGAGTCGTTCAAGTTTTTACGGAGATTCAGTAAAATACAAAGGGGTTTTGCATTCTCTTTTAATAGTTTGAGAAACTGAAATTCACTTTCCTGTTGACTATCATTAGTGACAACAAAAACTACTAAATCGGCTTCATTAATAATACTTTGGGCAGTTTCTTCGTCAGTTTTACCGCCCGGTGCGCCAATTCCAGGGGTGTCGATGATGCGAATATTGTTCCATTCATAAAAACGATTTTGGCGAGTTGTGCGTTGTTCTCCATCCCCAATCTCACTCCATCCTTGTTCAGTTAAAATTGAATGTAAGGTACTCTTACCTGCTTTCGTTCTTCCTATAAACGCAATTGTAAAAGAATCCAGATTTCTCTTTTTCTCTTCTAGAGAATCTTGAACTGCTTTCAGTTTGGTTTTAATTTCCTCTTTAAGAGCCTGAGTTGTTTCATCCAAACGATCAATCACTTCTTGGGCGGTTTCTGCTTTTGCTTGTTGATTAATCTGATTTTTGATATCGGTAAGGGTTTGAGTCAGTTTCTCTTCTAATTCCTTCAGTTTGAATTCCGTGTTTTCTAACGCATCTTTGGCAAATGGATAATCTTCATGGGAGACGATCGCGCTCTGTTTAATTCCATTTTGATAGTCAGGATCATTCCATAAAATATTTTCTAGTTTAGTCCCCTTATCTAAACCCTTAAAATGATTTTTATTTTGATCCTCTTTAGAATCAATTGCACCCTCAAAAAAATTTCCTAGTTGCGCTGATGACCAATTCCATATCTCCGATACCTGTCCTGAAATTTCAGACTGAGCCCTTTTAATTACCCAATTTCTAATAAAGTCATAATTCATCGCTTTCAATGCTAAATAACGGGCAAACTTGAAGCGACTAAGTGAGAACAAGAGTTTCCATATCTGTGTTTCATTAATGGGGAATTTTACTGGTTTAAGTTTTGGAAAAGACTGATTAGCAGCTAAAAGAGACTTTGGAGATAACTTTTCTACTACCCAAAAAAAGCTAGTAATGATAATTAAGACAACTTGCTTGCTTAAATCAGCGATTGCTCCCTTGAAGTTGCCTTTATTATAGTAAGCAAATCCTCGTTTCTTATAGGCTTGAGGATCATCAGGATTCAGACGAATGGCTTCATTTAAATCAGCGATCGCGCTTTCTAAGTAGCCTTGATTATAATAGAAAATTGCTCGTTGTTTATAGACTTCAGAATCATCAGGATTTAGACGAATGGCTTCATTAAGATCAGCGATCGCGCTATCTAAATCTGCTTGATTAGAGCGAACATTTCCTCGGTTATAGTAGGCTTGAGGATCATCAGGATTTAGACGAATGGCTTCATTAAAATCAGCGATCGCGCTATCTGAATCTCCTTTCTCAAGGTAAACCAGCCCTCGATCATTGTAAGCGTCAGTATAATCAGGCTTGACACGAATTACCTTGGTAAAATCAGCGATCGCCTCTTTTAAATTCCCTTGCTTCCAATAAGTTTTTCCTCGGCTGTAATAGGCTTCGGTATAATCAGGATTAACCCGAACTACTTCAGTAAAATCAGCGATCGCGCTTTCTAAATTCCCTTGTTGCCAATAAGTTTTTCCTCGGTTATAATAGGCTTCAGCATAATCAGAATTAACCCGAACTACTTCAGTAAAATCAGCGATCGCGCTTTCTAAGTTCATCTTCTCAAGATAAACCAGCCCACGCTCATAATAAGCCTCAGTATAATCAGAATTAAGACCAACTGCTTCAGTAAAATCAGCGATCGCACCTTCTAAATTCCCTTGACCAATACGAGCCAGCCCACGCTCATAATAAGCCTCAGTATAATCAGGATTAAGACGAATTGCCTCAGTATAATCAGCAATCGCATCATCAAAATTGAGTTGATCCTTGCGAATTAGCCCTCGCTGAAGGTAGGCAAAATCATCGTCAGGTTGAGAACGAATCGCCTCATTAAAATCAGCGATCGCGCCTTCTATATCTCCGATTTCTTTACGAGCAATCCCTTTTATCACATTTAAATTTAGCATGATTTCCTAATACTGCTTGTATAAGATCAAGTAAAAACTAGGACAATTAGTTCTAAGAGTTTTGGAATTGGATATAAGTTCTATCACATAATAATAGTATCGTAACTATTTTAAAGCATTGTGGAGATGGGATGGGATAAAAGTAGATTAATAATGATCTAGATTGTGATTTAGATAGAGAACTAGTAATAAATCAAAGATACTGATATAGCAATCCTAAATGATTCGTGAAAAATTGCGCTTTACACAGTAAGGGTTTCAGTCACAGCCGAATTTACAAATGACTTGGGATTGCTATATGACTTCTGCATTTGTTCTACTTCCTCTCGCATCATCTCTACTAACTGGGGAGGTTGAAGCGCGATCGCGTTCGGTATTTGGTCTAAGTCTCGCTAAATATTCGCCATAATTCTGTTTATTACCTCTTACGCCATAAATTATTAATTATTAACTTTCTCTCGATCGCGCCTTTTTTTCGTGAAAAAGCGAATTAATTTTCGTCCAGCTACAATTAAGATAAAAAGTACCACCACGCCTGCTAAAAGAGGCACAAACAACCCTAAAAGCGTTAAAACGGTTGCGCTTAAGGCTTCTATCGTCGAAATAATCACATTACCCAATCCCCCTGTCATTCCCGTTGATGCGAGTCGAGTGACACTGGTAAATCCTTCCACAGTTCCCGCCGTTCCACCCCCTCCGATCGCAGCTAAACTCCATTGTAAAACTGGATCCACATCTCCTAACATTGATCCCGAAATTGCCGTCCCAATGGTGATCGCAACGGGAATTTCAATAGTATCTAACAAATTATCCACCACAGGCAGAAAATAGGCAGTAATTTCCACTACCGTTGCAACAGCAAAAGTAATCAGTGCAACGGGAGTTCCCATCCATGCAAATTCAGACGCTAACTCCAAATCTCCATACAAGGCTGCACCACTCATGATCAACGGAGGAATAAAAATCCGAAACCCACAAGCAGCACTCAGCGTGACTCCTAAACAAATGGCAATTAAAATTTCCATAGACTTCTCAGTGATTTACCTTGAACCTTATTTAATTATGTTTAGTGTGTCCAGTAGGCGCGGTGTGCAAGTTTTGTATTACCTAATTTTAGAACGTAAATTTTAATAAAACGAAATACTTAGAAATCCTTGATTTGTAATTCCCAAACAAATTGCTGGCAATACCAAGAAAATGAATACGATATATCCCAACGCTGCCCACTTATACTTAACTGCTGTCTCGGAGAGAAAACGCGCTCCTTGTAGTGGGATATCCCGTAAAATAGGCACAGAATAAATAATCAAAACGCCTAAAGTATTATATAATAATTGAACCAAGGCAATTTCTAGCCCAGCAAACGCAGCTTTTCCTGTTAAGGCTGTGGCAACAATTAGAGCCGTTAAACAAGTGCCAATATTCGTTCCTAACGTAAAAGGATAAATTTGTTCTAAGGTAAAAACTCCATTCCCTGCTAGTGGAATCATTAAACTAGTTGTCGCAGAAGAAGATTGAATTAACCCTGTAATTCCCATTCCTACTAAAATACTGGCCAATGTACCGCTACCAATGGCGCGATGTAATATCTCTTTTGCTTTCCCCACTAACAAAGATTTTAAAGTTTTGCTGAGATAAAAAATTGATCCAAAAATTAGCAATATCCCAGTAATAATAAAAACAATTCCATTAACCGTTAGTGGTAAATTCTCCGTCAGCTTCATTAATTGAGTGATTAAAGGCGTAATCAGAGAATCTAGAATATTAAAGTTTAGAAATAACCAATTTTGATTAGCCCCTAATAGAGACTGAGTTAAAATATTAGCGATTTTTTCTAAAGGATGAAAGACAATTTCTAAAGGAAAAAATAACAGTAAACAACAAAGATTAAAACAATCATGAACTGTGGCAGCCGCAAAAGCGCGTTTAAATTCTTCTGAGGCTTTAACATGACCTAAGCTGACAATGGTATTGGTAATTGTTGTTCCCACATTTGACCCCATGACAATGGGAATTGCTGTTGCAACGGGTAGCCCTCCAGCAACTAAACCAATCACTATAGAAATCACAGTGCTAGATGACTGAATCATGGCTGTCGCTAAAATGCCAATTATTAAGCCTAGAAATGGATTTGTAGCAAAGGTAAATAAGGCTTCTGCTTCTTCTCCTAAAGCCAGTTGAAAGCCGAGACTCATCAGGCGAACTGCCACTAAGAGAAAGTACAGCAGGATAATAACAATTACCCACTGCATAATTTGATGATTACGATAATTGGTAATTAATCTCATTTACTTAAAGTATTGAAAAGTCTAGTTTTATCTAGCCAATCATCTCTTATACCATTTCTATAAACTAGTGCTACTATACGTAGGCTGAAAGTCGTGCCGAAGGCTTCCCCCCAACCCCCCTTTACTAAGCAGGGCGAAGGGGGGATCTACTGTAACCTGATTTTTTGAAAACGGTATTAGAAGGTAGATATTACCGATTAAATATAAACAACCAAGATTGACGCTCTCTCACTAAATCAGAGATTATAGTGGGAGATTCTTGCTTCTAACTACTAGAAACTAGGTTTCCAGCAGACGAGTCCGCTTGCCCCAATTGTTCGGAAACAACTGAAGTAGAGGCGGGTCTCTCCACAAGCTTTGAGTCTGGCTCGAAGCCAGCCGTTCCAGTCCGCCCGACTGTACGGAGTCCTTCTCTCAGAATGTTAATCGCGGCATTTTCATCTCTATCCAATTTAGTCCCACACTGACAAGCATGGGTTCTAGTTGATAGAGACTTTTTCACAATTCGACCACAGTTAGAGCATTCTTGAGAAGTGTATTGAGGAGGAACAGCAACCGCTACCTTCCCAAACTTTTGTGCAAAATACTCTAACCACACTCGGAACTGATACCAACCAACATCTGAAATTGACTTAGCTAGACAGTGGTTTTTAACCATGTTAGACACCTTTAAGTTTTCATAGGCGATGAAGTCGTTAGACTTCACTACGCAACGTGCGATTCTCTTTCCATGTTCTTTACGTTGCCTACTTATTCTTAAATGTGCTTTCCCTAACTTCTGTCTTGCTTTTCTGCGATTAGATGATCCTTTCTGTTTCTTAGAAAGACGGCGTTGAAGCCGTTTTAACTTCTGTTCCCCCTCTCTAAAGAAACGAGGATTAGGCTCTTTCTGACCATCAGAGTCAGTGTAGAAAGATTCTAAACCAACATCTAATCCTATGGTTCTCTTGGTGGGTTCTAGTTGTTCTTTTACCTCTGTATTAATCAGGAATTGACAATAGTAACCGTCAGCCCTGCGAAGTAACCGTACTCGTTTAATTTCATCAGGATGGTAGAAATGAAGGTCTCTAGTTCCAATTAACTTAACCCGACCAATGCCTTTTTTGTCAGTGAAAGTTATATGCTTTCGGGTATTGAGATCAAGTTTCCAACCGCAAGTTTTATATTCAACACTGCGGTTGTTTTTTTGGAACTGAGGATACCCTTTCTTTCCTTTAATTCCTTTTTTACAGTTGTCATAGAACCGACTAATTGAAGACCAAGCCCGTTCAGCAGCGGACTGTCTTGCCATAGAGTTTAGTTTTTTCGCCCAAGAAAACTCCTCTGCTAATTGTTTACAGAGTTTGTTGAGAGCGTATTTATTAACGCCTTGATTATCCATCCAGTAACGAATGCACTTATTTCGGATGAATTGTGTCGTCCGAATTGCTTCGTCAATGGCTTGATATTGAGCTTTTTTGGCTTTGACCTTAAACTCTAAGACAAACATCTTATGCTGAACTTTGTGGTTAAATTAATGCTAACACAAAAGATTTAAGGTTGTCCTGTCGGACTTTATTTTTTTGGGCGACGATTCATCTCCCATTAACCTGACGGTATAATGGGGCGGAGCAAAGCGTGAGCATCTTCTCATCGCATCAAGATAAAAAAATTAATAATGCCCCTCAGGATACTAAAATTTAGATGAGATAATTTTCTGTTGATTGGTTATTCAAAACAACCTGATCGCGCCCCATTTCCTTTGCTTTATAAAGTGCTTTATCAGCCATTCTGATTAATTGTTTCGGAGCGCAGTCATCTCGGGGAATGATACTACTAACTCCAATGCTAACGGTAACATAGTCACTTACTGGAGATTTTGGATGCTCAATTTTTAAGGATTTTACGGCTCCCCGAATTTGTTCTGCTAATTGAAACGCACCAATTTGACAAGTATAAGGAAGTAAAATTGCTAATTCTTCTCCTCCATAACGCGCTACTAAATCCATAGGACGTTTAACTACCTCTTGAATTTTTTTCGCCACTTGTTGTAAGCATTTGTCTCCTGCTTGATGACCGAGAGTATCATTGTAAGCCTTAAACGCATCTAAGTCACATAAAACTAAGGATAATTCTCCGCGATCGCGCTTTCCCTGTCGCCATTGTTCATCTAAATATTCATCAAATCGCCGTCGATTTGCAATCTCCATTAAACCATCATAAGCTACTAAATGTTGTAGTTTCTCATTGGCTTTTTTAAGTGCAATTTCAGTGCGTAAACGTTGCATTAAGGCTCCCAACTGCGTTCCTACAGATTGAATTAAATCTAACCAATCTGGGCTAAATGCGGGAACACTTGCCCCTTCTTCTTGGTAACTCGAATGGTCACCCATAAAAATCAATACTGCTAATACTTCTTCCTTAAAAATAATGGGTAATCCTAAGAGACTTGTTAAGCCACTTGCTTGTAATTTTGCTTGTAAAATTTGATAATCACTGCTTAAATTAAAAGTATCGATATCGCTAATATTAGATAGCCATTGAATTTTTTTAGAATGAGCAATAGATTCTACTAATTCTGATTGAATTGCTAAAACTTCATCATAATCTGTGCTATTTTCTAGCCAATTAAAATCAGGGTTGCTAACATAAAAATAATCACTTCTTTCTAATTTTGTTCCTTCTGGATTTAAGATCCAAGCCTCTCCATAATCCCAAGCAATTACTTTACAAATTTGAGGTAATAATTGCGCGATCGCCTCATCAAGACTTTCCGCAGTGTTCATTAATTTTGTTAGCTGTAATAACACATTTAAATGCTTATTTTGTTCTGCTAAAACTGTATTTTTATTAATGAGTTGAGCTTGTAATTCTTCCAATTCTTCTTTTTGGCGTTGAATCGTGAGATGGTTTTCAATACGAGCAATGACTTCTTCCTCTTGAAAAGGCTTAGTGATATAATCTGCTCCCCCTACCTTAAACGCTTTTACTTTAACTCTTGGATCTTCAAGAACACTTAAGAAAATAATAGGAATATGTTGCGTTTTGGGATTAGCTTTCAATCGAGAACAAACCTCATAACCATTAATTCCCGATAAACGAATATCAAGTAAAATCAAATCAGGTGGACAATCAGGGATATTGTTGAGAACCAGTTCCCCATCAGAAGCTAAACTAACTTTATAGCCCCTTTCTTCTAATAATTCACATAACAATAGTAAGTTTTCGGGAACATCATCAACGGCTAAAATTTTAGCTTCACTATTCATAATTAAATAACAAAGGACGAAGGACAAAAGACGAAGGACAAATTAGTGTTAAAGTATATAAATACTCCTTGACAACTTATTAAGCTCGTAAAGCTATATGGCAGATACAATCTGGATTACTCGTCACGGTAACCGATATGACTTTGTTAACCCTGACTGGTTTATTACAGCAGAACTTCCGTATGATCCACATTTAGCAGAAGATGGAATTACACAAGCCAAACAACTGGGAGAAAGGCTGCAATCTGAAAATATTACTCATATCTTTAGCTCTCCTTTTTTGCGTACTGTTCAGACAGCCCATGAGATTGCAAAAATTCTAGATTTACCGATTAAACTAGAATCAGGACTAGGAGAATGGTTAAATCCAAACTGGATGGATCATTCTCCTGAAATCCGTTCGCCACAAAACTTAGCACGGCATTATCCTCCCATTGATTTAAATTATACTTCACGAGTGAGAAGTAAGTATCCAGAAGATGAAGAAACCGTTAACTATAGAACTGAACTCACAGCGCAGAAACTTGCTCAGGAATTTGAGGGTGAGTTATTATTCGTAGGACATGGTGCTTCAGTTTTAGGAACGATTGCAGGGCTACTAGGTAAACCGATCAATATTCATGCTTCTTTTTGCTGTCTCACCAAATTGGTGAAAAATCAGGGCAGTTGGGAGGTAGAATTTGCTGGGGATACTTCTCATCTTTCAAAAGTAGAAAAGATAATTCGCTTTAATTAATTTAACTAACTATGACTGTACTAATTGCTGGGGATATTGGGGGAACAAAAACCATTTTACGGTTAGTAGAAGTTACCGAAAGCACGGTTAATTTCAATAATTTACTCGAAATCACCTACCCTTCTCAACGTTACCCTCACTTAGTACCAATGGTACAAGAATTCCTTGGTCAAACTAATTATAAACCCGATCGCGCTTGTTTTGCGATTGCTGGGCCAGTGGTTAAGCAAGTGTCACAACTCACAAATCTAGATTGGCAGTTAGATGCTAATCATTTAAAGGAAGAATTAAACCTAGAAACAGTGAGTTTAATTAATGATTTTGCTGCGATTAGTTATGGAGTCTTAGGCTTAAAAACTAATGAATTAGAAACCTTACAAACTGTGGAAGCGCAAAATGATGCTCCCATTGCTGTTATTGGCGCAGGAACCGGGTTAGGAGAAGGGTTTTTAACGCCACTTGGAAATGGTGATTATCTCGTTTTTGGAACAGAAGGCGGACACACTGAATTTCCTCCTCGTTCTGAATTAGAATTTCGATTATTAGAATATATTAAGGAACAAAAACAGATTGATCGTGTTTCTGTGGAGAGAGTTGTTTCTGGACAGGGAATTGTCTCTATTTATCAGGGATTAAGAGACTTAAAGATAATTACAGATTATAATTCTACGGTTGCTGAAATGATTAAAAAATGGGAGGAAACGGAAACGACAGAAATTGATCCAGCCGCAGTAATTTCTCAAGCAGCCCAAGCAGAAACAGATCCTCTATCTGAGAAGACAATGGAAATTTTTATTGAAGCCTATGCAGCAGAAGCAGGGAACTTAGCCTTAAAATTAATGCCCTATGGTGGACTTTATATTGCTGGAGGAATTGCCGCTAAAAATTTATCCTTAATTAAAAACAGTCGTTTTCTAGAAGTGTTTAAGCAAAAAGGGCGAGTGAGTCCCATTCTAGACGCTGTTCCGATTCATATTGTTCTCAATTCGCAAGTGGGATTATTAGGCTCAATCATGTATGGTTTAAGTATCACTTGAGTCTGTTTTCATCCAAGCCGCGATCGCGCTAACTTGAGCTTTTCCCTTATTCAAAGACTCCTCCCACTCTTTCTGAGGATCACTATCAGCAACTACCCCTGCCCCAACTTGTCCCCACACTGTTCCTTGTTGGTATAGTAAAGTGCGAATCAGAATATTTAAATCTAAATCTCCCCGTTGATCTAAATAGCCACAAGAACCATAAAATAAACTACGACGAAACGGTTCTAATTCTTCAATAATCTCTAAACAACGCACTTTCGGACAGCCAGTAATGGTTCCCCCTGGAAATAACGCCCGAATTAAATCAGCACTGTCATAGTGATCATCTAATTTTCCCTGCACATTACTAACCAGATGCATCACATGACTATAACGTTCAATGGTTAATAACTCATCTACTGTTACAGTTCCCCACTGACACACTCGCCCTAAATCATTTCGTTCGAGATCAACTAACATAATATGTTCAGCTTGTTCCTTTTTATTTTGACGTAATTCTGTCGCTAAGGCAGCATCAGCTTCGGAGGTTTCCCCACGAGGGCGAGTACCAGCAATGGGGCGAGTTTGACAAAGGTTTCCCTGTCGTTGTACCAAGCGTTCAGGAGAACAGCTAATAACATCCCCCCAGGGAGTCCGCCAATAACTCGCAAAGGGAGAGGGATTAATCCGTTGTAGGGCTTGATAAATTTGCCAACTGCTACCTTGAGTAGTGGCTTCAAAACGTAGAGAAAGATTAGTTTGGAAAATATCTCCCCCATGAATGTAGTTTTTGGCACGACGTACCATTTCTTGATACTCTTCTGCCGCAGTGAGAAATGTCGGGGGAGACACTTCTGTAGCTGTGTTCTCTGGAACTGGAAGTTTGGGTAAGGGGGTTTGAGAAGCGATTTCTAATTTATCTAACTGTTCTTGAGTCCTTCCCGCTAGCCATAACACTTGTTCTTGATGATCTAAGACAGCAAACATTTCTGGCTCATACCAGTAGGCAACGGGAAAGGGAAGAGGATCTCGATTTAATTGGGGTAAGGTTTCAATTTCCCAAGCTAAATCATAGCCTAACCAACCGAAATAGCCACCAGTAAAGGGAAGATGACGCACGGATTCTGGAACCGAACCCGAACAGCGTTGAGATAAATAACGCAAACAAGGAAGAATTTCTCCCACAGGGGGAGTCCACACTTGCCACCTTCCCTCATCATTAATGCGAGGATTACCAGCACAGAGAGAGAAGCGATTGAGTTGGGGTTGATCACCAACCATGGGAAAGGGACTTTCTAATAACACCCCATAAGGAGAATCATTATTAAATAAGCGTTGAAAAATCTCTGATCCCGTTAGTTGTTCTAAAGGGCGCGATCGCCAGATCCATGATTGTTGTTCTCCCATCATCAAATTTCTCACTTCCGATAGTTGATGTTTATACCTAAAGCATTTAAGCTCACCTTATGAAATGTTACCGTTAGAGGATCTAAAAAATCTTCCAAAATCCTGCTTGATGAGAATTTCTAGAAAAAAAATATTGTAATCGTTAAAATAGCCACAAAAACTACTGTAGCAATTCTGCTAAAAAAATAAACTTAAGCTGTTAATTTGATGACATACCCATAATTCATACTTCTGTTACCTCAATTACTACCTAATATTAATTAATTTACTATGACAGACTTTACAGTAACGACCAGTCAAGATCTCCAGCCCACGGAAACCTTAAATCCACAAGAGGGGCTTGAAAGCCTACTTTCTGAGGAAGTCGAGGCCTCAGACACCCAGTTGGTAGAAGTAGATTTTTCAGAGGAGAATACCAGTCAAGGCAGTGATTCAGAGAAGGGGAGTAAAAATGAGGATACCGTAGGTGCATTTTTTAAGGAAATGGCTCGTTATCCCCTGTTGCAACCAGATGAAGAAATTGAGTTAGCCAAGCAGGTTAAATTTTTAGCAGATGCCGAAAATAAGCGTCAAGAATTAGCTGAAGCCTCAGGAACATCTCCGAGTAAGGAAGAACTGGCAAGTGTTTTTGAGATGGAGGTGAAAGAATTAGAGCGAAAACTATATCAAGGGCGGATGGCAAAGCGACGGATGATTCGTTCTAATTTAAGGTTAGTGGTTTCCATTGCAAAACGATATCTTAATCGTGGCGTTCCATTTTTGGATTTAATTCAAGAAGGATCAATAGGTTTAAATCGTGCTACGGAAAAGTTTGATCCCAATAAAGGCTATAAATTTTCTACTTATGCTTATTGGTGGATTCGCCAAGCAATTACCCGAACCATTGCCAATGATGCGCGAACAATTCGGCTTCCCATCCATATTGTAGAGAAGCTCAACAAGTTGAAAAAAGCCCAACGAGACTTAAAACAGGAGTTGAAACGGACTCCCACTGAGGCAGAATTAGCAAAAGAATTAGATGTTTCCGTCTCCCAATTACATCAACTGATGCAGTTGCGTCGCCAGTCTCTTTCTCTGAATCATCGAGTGGGAAAAGGCGAAGATACTGAGTTGATGGAATTACTAGAAGACCATGAGATGAGACTTCCTGAAGAACAAATGAATGATGCCATGATGAATCAGGAAATCTCAGATGTGTTGAGTGATGTTCTTACTGAACGGGAAAAAGATGTAATTTCGATGCGCTATGGCTTAAATAATGGTCATCCTTATACTCTCGAAGAAGTGGGACTAATGTTTAATTTGTCTCGGGAAAGAGTCCGCCAAATTCAGAGTAAGGCAATGCGAAAGCTACGTCGCCCACAAGTGGCACGTCGTCTGAAAGGATGGCTTTAAATTAGTTTAGGAGTTTGGTAGCGCAAACAGCATCAAGAGGTTTATCAAAATAGTAGCCTTGTCCAAATTCACACCCGAGAGAGGCTAATTCTTGCTCTTGATAGCTAGTTTCAATTCCTTCTCCAATCACCGTCATGTTCAAAGCATGAGCTAAGGAAATGACTCCTTGCACAATTTTGAAGTTATGGTTATCTGGAGCCATGACAGAAACAAAGGAGCGATCAATTTTTAAGACATCCACGGGAAATCGTTGTAAATAACTGAGAGAGGCATATCCAGTGCCAAAATCATCAAGACTAATTTGAATTTGATTAGCCTTTAATTTCTTGAGTTGTTCACTGGCTAACTCCACATTCTCAATTAATGTGGTTTCTGTAATTTCTAATTTCAGCTTATTCCCTGATAGGTTATTGGCTTGTAAGATTTCTTGCACCGTTTTTACTAAAGCAGGATCTTTAATTTGCAATGCTGATAAGTTAATACTCATTATCAAGTCTTCAAACTCAGGGAATGATTCATGCCATTTTTTTAGTTGCTCACAGGCTTGAGATAACACCCAGTAGCCAATAGGAACAATTAAGCCTGTTTCTTCTGCAATGGGAATAAACTCCCCAGGAGAAATCATGCCTAACTCTTTATGCTGCCATCGCATTAATGCTTCAAACCCCATTAATTTTTCTGTCTCAAGATTAATAATTGGTTGATATTCTAAGTAGATTTCACCCTGAGAAATTGCTTGCTTGAGATCGGTTTCAATTTTAGATTGACGTAAAGCTCTTTGTCGCAAAGTATGATCAAAAACTTCGATGCTACCTTTGCCTCTTTTTTTCGCTCGCCCAATGGCAAATTCGGCATCTTGTAAGAGTTGGCTGGCTTTTCCGTCATGATGATAACCAAGGGCAATGCCGACTGAGGTATTAATGAAGTGATAACTGGTGGTAATTTTTCCTTCTGGAGTGTTGATGGTATAGGGCTGACTGAGTTTCTCTTGAAAGGTTTTTGCGACACTTATGGCTTCTAGTAGAGTCGTAATGCCACCGACAAAAATTGCAAACTCATCACCGCCCGATCGCGCTATGAAATCACCCTCAGCTAAACAAGCCTCTAAGCGAGAACCAACGATCATTAATAGTTGATCCCCGACACTATGCCCTAAACTCTCATTAATTACTTGAAACCGATCTAAATCTAGAAAGAAAACCGCACCTTGCTTTTTAGTTTGTCGCAGGGCTTGTTCTAAGGAGGTTTCAAAGAGGATACGAGTGGGTAATCCTGTTAAGCCGTCATAATGTAGATGATTCCGTAAGTTATGATTTGTCAGCTGATATTTAGAAATTCCTTCTACTTTTTTTTCTGGTTGCTTGTCTAAATTACAACTGAGATCCCAAATTTGGACAATATAGTGGATGGGGAGGTTCTCTTGATCCCGAACTAAAGCTACCTTAACTAAAGCATAAATTGCACCACCGTCTTTGGTGAGATAACGTTTTTCTAATTGGAAGTGACTGATTTCTCCCTGTAAACAACGCCGATAAAGAAGTTTTCCTTCTGTGATGTCTTCAGGATGACTAATTTCAAGCAGCGATCGCGCTATTAACTCTTTTTTGGAATACCCAAGGAGATCACATAAACTCTCATTAGCGTCTAACAAACTGCCATCTAGACTTACTAAAGCCATGGCTACTGGGGCATATTCAAAAGCAATACGAAACTGTTGTTCACTTTGTTTCAAGTTTTCTTCTGCAAGTTTACGCTTGGTAATATCCGTTTGAACGCCAATAAAATTAGTAATGGTTCCGCTAGCATCGGTGACAGGAGCAATATAAAGTTCATTCCAAAACTCACTACCATCTTTACGATAATTTTTGACCACAGTACAACATTCTTTTCCGTGCTGGAGAGCAGTTTTTATGGTTTCACCTCCCGACTGTTGACGATTGTTTCCTTGTAAGAAACGACAGTTATGACCGGCTACTTCATTAAAGGAGTAGCCTGTGATCCTTTCAAAAGCCTCATTAACATAGATAATGGGGTTATCTTCTTGTTGGTAATCAGTAATGATAATGCCATTACTACTGGCATTAATCGCCCGCTCTAATAGATTTAACTGCACATCTAGTTTTAGAGCTTCTAATAACTTTTGTTTAACCTTTTGAGGAATAGGGGATTCCACTGTCGTTCTCCTTCTTAATAACCGTTATAGTAGTTCAGGATTGTTTAATTGAGTCCAATCAGCATTGCAAAAATATTGCTTTCTTTATACTTCTATTTTGTAAAATAAATTACAGATTTTTAGGGAATGTTAATAAATCTTTGATTAACTTTTGATAAGTTATATTTCCATTTCTATCTTCATACCGATTGTTAAAGTGAAAGCCTTAGACTAGAAGTTAGTCACTGATTAGAGCACAACTACAGCAGTTTTCACTCTCGTGGAGTACATTCTTAATTGTTTTGTCCTTTGTCGTTTGTAAACCAATGACTAATGACTAATGACCAATGACGCTAATATGTTAAGTAGTATTAAAAATCCTCTCATTAAGCAAATCCGAAAACTCCATAACAGTAAACATCGAAGAGCGCAAAATTTATTGTTACTGGAAGGAACGAATTTGCTAGAGGCGGCTTGTGAGGCGGGATATGATCTCGAAGCAGTTTGTTATACCCCTCACTGGCAAGAGAAGAACCCAGAGTTGTGCCCTAAACTTGAAGGATTAGGAAAACGGATCGAAGTCGTATCAGAAGAGGTTTTAAGCGCGATCGCGACCACCATTAATCCTGATGGGATCGTTGCCACTGCCACTCGTCCATCGTTGAATAAGGCTACTCTCTCTCACCTCCAACTGGGACTCATTGTAGAACATTTACAAGATCCCGGTAATATGGGAACTATCATCCGCACCGGCGTTGCAACAGGAGTGGACGGCATTTGGGCAACTGAAAACAGTGTTGAATTTGATCATCCTAAAGTTTTACGGGCTTCGGTGGGGGCGTGGTTTCGTCTTCCCATGACAGTAAGCAGTGACATTGCTACTCTCATAAAACAATTTTCTGGGCAAGTGTTGGCAACCCTGCCTTACGCCGAGAAAACCTACTGGGAAGTGGACTTTCAACAGCCAACACTGATTTTACTGGGAAATGAAGGGGCTGGATTATCTCCTGAGTTAGCCCATTTAGCTACAGAACAGATTAAAATTCCTCTCGCTAATGAGGTAGAATCCTTAAATGTCGCGATCGCGGCTTCCCTTTTACTCTACGAAGCGAAACGACAAAATTACCATTAAAAAACCCCCTCTGGAGGGGAAATCGGGAGATGGGGAGGCAAAAGCCCTTTACAGCTTGGTTTATGCTTCGTTCTATATCAGAAGAAATAATCGTGATTACCGCCACTATAGAAGGGTTTCAGATGATTCCTTTCCATTTTAACCCCGAGAACGAAACAACCCCCCAGAGGGGGGAACATTGAGTTAGTGATTTGAAAACTAGCCGTTAATTTCAGGAGCTTTCATAGCAACGGGAGTAGTTTCACCAGAAGCTAAGTCCAAGGGAAAATTATGAACATTACGCTCATGCATAACTTCAATCCCTAAATTAGCGCGGGTTAAAACATCTGCCCAAGTATGAATCACACGACCTTGGCTATCTAAAACAGAATGGTTGAAATTAAACCCGTTAATGTTAAAAGCAAAAGAGGAAACTGCCATCGCAGCAAACCAGATTCCAATCACTGGCCAAGCGGCGAGAAAGAAATGCAAAGGGACTTGCGAAAAAATGAATTACCCAAGAAACTAGAAGAGATGATATTGGTAAAAAGAGGATGCAAGAGTTAAACGAACAGTTCAAAAGAACTCTTAAAGATGCAGCGAGAAAATTAACAGGAGAGAAAAAACGAGTGTTTGTCGCTCAGGTGTGCCTTGACTACTTTCAAGGTTCAGCCCGTCGGACAGAAAGGCAAATGGGTTGGGGGAGAGTGTGTGTTCAAAGAGGTCTTGACCATCTGGAAAGGGGAATCTCCTATCAGGACAAGTATCAGGAGCGGGGTCGGAAAAAAAGCGAAGAAAACTTGCCCAATTTAGGAAAGGAGATTCGCGACCTAGTAGAGGAACAATCTCAAGCCGACCCAAAATTCCAAACCACATTTCAGTATAGCCGCATGAGTGCTCAAGCGGTGAGAAATGCTCTGATTAGGGAAAAAGGATACAGCGATGAACAATTACCAACCCGACAAACAATTGGAGCAATGTTAAATCGCCTCGGCTACCGTTTAAAAAAACCTTAAAAACCAAGCCATTGAAGAAAATCCCTGAAACTGATGCTATTTTTGAACAAGTGGCAACAGCTAATCAAGCGGCCGATGATGACCCAACCGTCTTACGCATCTCAATTGACTCGAAAGCCAAAGTCAAACTAGGAAACCTCTCACGGGGTGGGAAAGACCGTCGCCAAGCTCCCCCTCAAGCCGATGACCATGATACTCAATGGCACACGACTCTACTTCCCTTTGGGATTCTTAACCTCCGTACAGACAACTTAGCTCTTTACATGAGTGAGTCCCCTGAAACCTCAGATTTCATTGTTGATTGTCTAGAGCACTGGTGGAAAAGCAATCAAGGAAACTTTCCCGAGGTTAACACCTTAGCCATTAACTTGGATGGCGGCAGTGCTACCCGTTCCAATCGCACTCAGTTCATCAAAAGGATTGTAGAATTTTCTCGTCATTACCAGCTCCAGATTCGCTTAATTTACTATCCTCCCTATCATAGTAAATACAATCCCATTGAGCGTTGTTGGGCTGCCCTTGAACAATTCTGGAACGGAGCGATTCTGGACTCTATTGACACGGCTCTGAGATGGGCAAGTAAGATGAGTTGGAAAGGTTCTCAGCCTGTGGTTCACCATGTCACTAAGCTTTATCAAACTGGTGTCAAAGTTGACCCTGAGTCTTTAGCAGACTATCGAGTTGATTGGCATCCTTCAGAATCTTTGCCCAAATGGTCAGTTACTGTTGGTTCGTTCTGATGGGTATCCTTTTTTATTGCAAATCCCAAACTACGACTGTTGTTGAAGCTAGCATATTGGAAAATTAAGCGACCAAAGTAGCCATGAGCAGCAACAATGTTATAAGTTTCTTCCTCTTGTCCAAATTTATAGCCATTGTTTTGGCTTTCGTTTTCAGTAGTCTCACGCACTAAGCTGGAAGTGACGAGAGAACCGTGCATGGCAGCAAAAAGCGCACCACCAAAAACTCCAGCAACACCTAGCATATGGAAAGGGTGCATTAAAACATTATGTTCAGCTTGTAACACGAACATAAAATTGAAAGTTCCACTAATACCTAAAGGCATTCCATCAGAGAAACTCCCTTGTCCAACTGAATAAATGAATAATACCGCAGTAGCAGCAGCAACGGGAGCAGAGAAGGCAACAGCAATCCAAGGACGCATTCCCAGACGATAGGAAAGTTCCCACTCCCGTCCTAAATAAGCAAAAATTCCAATCAGGAAATGAAAGACAATGAGTTGATAAGGACCACCATTGTAGAGCCATTCATCTAGGTTACTAGCTTCCCAAATTGGATACAAGTGTAACCCAATGGCATTAGAACTTGGCACTACCGCAGCACTGATAATGTTATTGCCATACAGAAGCGAACCAGCTACAGGTTCCCGAATACCGTCGATATCTACAGGCGGAGCAGCGATAAAGGCAATGATAAAGCAAGTTGTCGCTGTTAAAAGGGTGGGAATCATCAAAATTCCGAACCAGCCGATGTAAAGACGGTTTTCAGTGCTGGTTACCCACTGACAAAACCGCTCCCAAAGGTTTTGATTTTCTTGTTGTAAAGTTACCGTCATAACTTGAATCCATCAAATCCACTACCAAATTTAGTGCCTTAATTTCGACACATTTCTACTATATAACTAAATAGTTGATTAGTCAAATAAAAATATCTGAGACTCTTCCCCTTTGATCAAACTGGGGTCAAACCCTGATTTTCCTCCGTTGGCTGTAATGGGAGAAGCTCGTCGAATAATCTAAGAGTGACAAAAGAGGCTTATAGTCGGCTTTTCATGGCAGTGTCACCCTTTTTCACCAATAAAACTCTTAACCACTTGATAAGTTAAAAAATTGATTGATACAAATTTCAGCACATAGCAATCCTCATTCTTCTCAATCCAACCTCGCTGTTGCAAACAAACCAATGCTTCTAAAAAACGGGTATAGGAAGCTGATTGAACTAGGTTACTCCTTAATTGCGTACTAGTACCGACAAAGCGATCAATTAATAACCAACACAAAATTTCTTTCTCTAACTTGGGTAAGCGTTCAAACTCTGACTTTAAAAAGAGATGGATCTCTTGACAGATAAAGTTAGAATCTCTGATTACCGCCCAATTTCCGTGAAAAACTTCTTGGATCGTGGTGATGACTGTTTTGATCAGTTTTGGGTTATAGCTATAACGCTCAAATAACAATTGCCAATCTTCATCAGATTCCCAATTTGGAAAGGATGGACGAAAAATTTCTTGTAAGGTCGCACTAGATAATCCGTTTAAGATCATTGTCTGAGCCGTGTCTTCCTCATAAGGTCCCAAACCAAAGGGCTTCTGTGAACTCGTAACAAGAACAAGGCTTTGATGCCGACTGCTAGCCAGCAACTGCAAAAACCGATCATATTCTTGGTAAGAAGGATAATAGTGACTCGGTGAAATTCCTGCTTCTAATAAGGTTTCCCATCCATCTAAAATCAATAAGCAACGATGTTGACGGAGAAAATTTAAAAGTTGCAACATCTTATCCTCAATAGTCATCTCAGGGATTCCCCCTTTTTCCATGGGGAGGGTGTTGAGAAGAGAATTAAGAAATTTTCCTAGTGGAAGTGGGTTATGGAGAGAGCGCCACAAAATGAACTGGAAATGCTCTCTATATTGTTCTCCAAAGGACGTAGCCAAAGCCGTTTTACCAATTCCCACTGGCCCAAGTAGAGAAACTAAATGACAATCTTTGTCTAAAGTCCATTTTTTCAGTTGTTCGAGTTCCTCTGTTCGTCCCTTAAAGTTGGAGACATCTGGGGCAGTTCCCCAATCAAAATAGAATCCACTATCGGACTCCGTTAGCTGACTCTGATGTTCTATATTTTTCGAGTGATCTGCATTGTTACGAACGCAATGCTTAATGTAATTTGGGAAATTACTTTTATTGACAGGTTCTCCAAATGACTTAGATAGGAGTCGCCATAGCTCACAGCCCACATATTTAATATATTCCATATCATAGTTATGTTCGGTGGCGATTTCTGAATAGGTTTTGCCGGCAAGGGTATGACGAAGGACTAACTCTTGTGTTCGATTTAAGTAATTAGGTTTAATCGCTTCCTCTACCACCAGTAAAGCTTGATCTATATTCATAGTTAGTCATGTAGTCTAAAGAACTAAGTATTACCTTAAGGGGTTATAGATATTGTAATTAATACTTGACAGGAATTACTGAATCATGTTTTACAGTTAAGTTAATTTGCTTGATCCTAGTTACTTTTATTGAGAACTTTATAAAGACTAAAATCTTCAAAATCCCCACTAAGTAGGCATCATATTCCCTTGATTACTTTTCTATAACTTTTCCCTCACCATTTAATCACTGCACCATTGATAAAAAACCTATAGGATATTACTTAAGTAATAAACCTTAATTTCTTAAGAGACCAAATACCAAAGCAGAGGTTTTACTGAAGGCAACCCTGATGTGAGGAAGTGTATTATGCCGAATAAACGCAGTCGTTACAAAAAGACATCTAAGTTCTATTGCCCTTACTGTCAAGAAAGACTCTGGCGTTGTGGTAGCGAAAAGTATCATATGGTTTACAAAGATGCCGCTAAGATTAAAGAAAATTTGGGAGTTTCAAGTAAAAAAGCAAAATTGCTAGCGGGAAAAGGAGCATACTTAGATACTAACACGTGGTTAGAAGAGTTTTTCTGTGGCGATGACGGAAAAATGTGGTTGCTGGTTTCTCAGCGAGAAAATCGTCAGATTAAAACCCTTATTGCTCAACCTCATCATTGGCAACAAACAACTAATTTGATTAACCCTGATCATCCGAATCCTTCGGTGAGTGAATATAGTTATCGGGCAAGTCGAGGAGTATTTGTTTCTTAACGTAGCAAGCTAACTATATCTCTGTTTCAATTCGTTCTTATAGATTCCTAAATATTGATTTTTTGGCGGTGGTATTACCATCGAGCGTTATTTGAGAAGACACCATGAGTGCACTTGAATCACGCTAAGACATAGGACAAGTGTGTCTGAATGACGATTAAATTTTATCCAGTTAGGACATTAATCTTGATGAAACAACCTCGTATTCTTTTTCTCAACCATTCTGCAGTATTAGGAGGGGGAGAACTGTGTTTATTGGATCTCGCTGAGGCTTATCAAGAATCTAGTGAGGTATTGCTTTTAAGTGACGGGGAATTAACCGAAAAATTATGTAAAATCGGCATCAAGGTTCAAGTCCTTCCGGCATCCGAGTCAGTTTTATCCATTCGGGCAACTTCTAATTGGAAGAGTTTGCAAGCTGTGTCGGCATTATGGGAGCTAGCAGGCAAAGTGAGCGCGATCGCGCGATCGTTCCAACTCATCCATGCTAATTCTCAAAAGGCATTTATCATTGCTGCCTTAGCAAGGCTCAGAGGTTCTCCTCCTGTTATTTGGCACTTACGTGATATTTTAACCGCTGACCACTTTAGTTGGATTAATTGTCGAGTGGCAGTCACTTTAGCCAATTATTTTGCCTGTCAAGTCATTGTCAACTCCCAAGCTACAGGGAAGGCTTTTGTCGAACTCGGTGGAAACTCAGCGTTAGTCAATGTGGTTTACGACGGAATTTCTCCTCATCGCTTTCAACAACCTCTAAACCTTGACAATTTAAGAAATGAACTTGGAATTGGCAATGCCCCTCTTGTGGGAATATTTAGTCGCTTATCTTATTGGAAAGGACAGCATATTTTATTAGAGGCTTTGCGAAAGCTAACTGGGGTTCATGTGTTGATGGTGGGGGACGCTTTATTTGGAGAAACAGAGTATGTGGCAAAACTCAAAGCACTCAGTGATTTACCTGAACTAGCTGGGCGAGTGCATTGGCTGGGATTTCGCCATGATATTCCCAGTTTAATGCAAGCGTGTGATGTAATTGTCAATCCTTCTACTGCGCCAGAACCCTTTGGCAGAACCATTATCGAAGCTCAATTCGCTGGAACACCAATTATTGCAGCGGCGAATGGGGGGGCAATAGAACTGATTGAGGATGGTTACAATGGCTATTTATTTCCTCCTGGGAATGTTGAAGCCCTAACCCGAATTATTCAAACCCTACTGCGCGATCGCGCTTTATCTTCCCAGATTGCTAAACAAGGAGCGATACAAGCACAACAAAAGTTTTCTTTAACGCAATCTCTGAACAATTTCAATGCTGTTTTAGAGAAAGTTTTAACTTAATTATCAATCGGAAATAACTATGCTAAAAATCGCGTTAGTCCATGATTACCTCACACAACGGGGGGGCGCAGAACGCGTCTTTGAACTGTTGTGTCGATACTTTCCCCAAGCGGATATTTTTACCTCTGTTTATGACCCAAAGCAGACAATTTCTTTAAATGAGCGAAAGATTTACACAACGTTTTTACAAACTGTCCCCTTTTCTAAGCGATATTTTCGTTTATTTGCTCCTTTATATTTTCCTGCTTTTAGAAGCCTTGATTTAAGGCAATATGACTTAATTATTAGTAGCACTTCGAGTTTCGCCAAGGCAGTAAAAAAAAGAGAAGATGCAATTCATGTTTGCTTTTGTCACAATGTAACTCGCTTTATTTGGAATACACAATTTTATTTGCAAGAGTATCACAATTACCGTTCTTTTGCTCCCCTTTTAAATTCAATTTTTAACACTCTTAAACAACAAGACTTTCGCTATGCACAAGAACCGAATATTTATATTGCCAATTCAACGACTGTGGCTAAACGTATTCAAAATATTTACAAGCGCGATGCATTGGTTGTTAATTATCCAGTTGATACCAATAACTTTATATTTTCTGATCAAAAAGAACCATACTATTTAGTCTCTTCTCGATTAATTAGTTATAAACGCATTGACATTATCGTTGAGACTTTTAATTGGTTAGGATGGCCATTGCTCATAATTGGCGATGGACCTGAGCGAGCTTATTTAGAGAAAAAAGCCTTAGACAATATTAAATTTTTAGGGTTTGTCAATGATGAATTACGAAAATTTTTCATGTCAAAGGCACAAGGAGTCATTGTGGCAGCGCTAGAAGATTATGGCTTAGTTCCCATTGAAGCAAACTTAAGTGGAACTCCTGTTATTGCTTATGGTGCTGGTGGCATTTTAGATACACAAATTCATGAATATACAGGTCTTCTATTTAAGCAACAAACCCCTGATGCTTTATATAAAGCACTTTGCCAAGCTGCATCCCATTCTTGGGATTATCAAAACATTAGAGAACATGCTCTAAGCAACTTTTCAGAAAAAGTATTTTTTGAAAAAATTATGAAAATTTTAGAGGCTCAAATGAATCTTAATGAAAAATTAAAATTGAATTTAAATCAAATAAAACTTGTTTAATATTAACAATAAACACTTAATCTAACTAGCTATCACTTAATTGAAAACTATGATGACTTCAAAAACAGACACAAATAACTACTATTCAGAACGTGATGATTTTGGTTACGGTCAAGTCTTTGGAATGTTTTGGCGGAGACGTTACTGGTTTGTTGTTACATTTTTAATTATATTTTCTGCATCTGGATGGTTAGCATTGCAAAGAAAACCAACTTATCAAAGCAGTATCAAAATTTTAGTAGAACCCAACTATCAAATTGATCCCAATCAAAGAGAATTTTCTAATTTAACCGAAAATACTCTTGAAGTTGATTACTATACACAACTTAATTTGATGCGAAGTTCGGGATTATTACAAGAAGCAGTTGAACGTTTACAAGATGATTATCCTGATTTAACTATCTCTAGTATTCGCAATAGTTTAGCACTAGAACGAGTGGAAGAAGATAATGAGGTTACTAAGTTATTTCAAGCCGAATATATCGATGATGATCCCATAAAAACCCAAGACGTTTTGGCAGTAATGTTAGAAGTGTATCAAGAGTATAACTTAGAACAACAAGAGCAACGGTTAACGCAAGGGCTTAGTTTTACGAATGAGCAGATTACGATCACGCGAGAAAACTTAAGGGAAATGGAGGATAACTTAAAAGCATTTCGTCAACAAAATAACTTAATTGCTCCTGAACAAACAGCACAGGCTTTATCCGCTCGACTCGATGCAATTGAAGAAAATCAAGAACAAGTCAGAGCAACTTATCAAGGAACATTAGCTCGCTATAATATTCTCCAAGGACAGGTAGGACGTTCTACAACTGAGGCGATTAATGCAGCCCGTTTAAGTGAATCAACCCTTTATCAACGATTACTCGATCAAATTCAAGCCAATCGAGAAGACTTAATTGAAGAGCGTACTCGCTTTACTGATAATAATCCTACCGTGCAAGTCTTATTAGAAAAAGAAGAAGAACTCTCCAAACAGTTAGAAGCAGAAAAAGCAAGATTACTCACTTCTAACACAGGGATTAATCCTGCCGAACAACTTGGGGGAACTGAGTTAGGCTTAATTGGCGATCTAGTCTTACTAGAAGGAGAACTAGCTAACTTATCAGCTCAACAAGAACAGCTAAGCCAAGCAGAAGATCAGTTACGCTCGCAGTTAGCTCAATTTCCTACTCTATTGGAGGAGCATGACAGACTACAACAAGAAATAGAAGTGCAACGTGCCACGTTACAACAACTTTTAACGGCTCGACAAGAGCTAGGGATTGAACTTAACCGCGGTGGTTTTAATTGGGAGGTAGTAGAAGCGCCATTAACAGGAAGCCCCGTGGGACCAACGCAACAAGAAAGTTTATTATTAGCAGGGGTTGCTGCCTTATTTCTAAGTGGGATTGTAGTCGCTCTACGAGAACTCTTAGATAATGCCATTTATTCTTCAGAACAATTACAACAGAATGCTTTATTTCCTTTACTCGGCGTAGTTCCAAAGTGGAAGCCTTCTTCAAGGCATGAATTTTCTCTGAATTTATCTCTCCATTCCCCTAACAAATTTAATCCAGCCATTTTCCAATGGCAACCTTTTCGGGAGGCGTTAGATGTCATTAATCAAAACATTTATTTACTCAGTGGTTCCCCTCGACCAAAATCAATTACAGTCACTTCTGCTTTGATGAAAGAGGGAAAATCTACCTTAACCATTGGTTTAGCCCTAAGCGCATCACGCCTACATCAACGAGTTTTAGTCATTGATAGTAATTTCAGAGAACCATTACTCCATGAAATTCTAGAACTCTCCAATGAACAGGGCTTAAATGACTTTCTCAAGGGAGAAGTAGAGTTACCTCTTATTCAGAGAGTTACTGTTGTGGATTCTCATATTGATGTGTTGACGGCAGGATCTGGTATTGATGATCCGGTGAAGTTCTTGAGTTCTCCAAGAATGAAACAGTTGATTAAACGATATGAACAAGTTTATGACTTAATTTTAGTGGATGTTCCTGCAGTATTAGGAATTGCAGATGCGATTCCAGTAGCCGCGAGTACAGAAGCCACGATCTTAGTAAGTCGTATTGCCAAAATTAATCAAATGGAATTACAAAGAGCAATTACTCTTCTTGGAAATTTCAACTTAATTGGGGTGATTGCCAATGGTGGGGAAGATCAGAATTCTCGGGCTTATTCAACTCCTATGTTGACCAGTGCTGATTTATCCACCTCTTTTTCCGAATCTAGTTAATTGCAATTTGCCACCGAGGACTAATGATTAACGAGGTGTCTTCATTTTCAATGTATTTCTAATGTGAGGATTTTTATTCATGACATTTTCTTCATCAATCTTACTCAAAACGTCAATGGTTGTCACCGTACCGACAAATCCTTCTGAGGCAACTTTCGATCAAAAGAATGGGGAATTAGCTTGGGGTTGTTGTTATTTACGATGGCGAGGGAAACAGCTTTGGGTCAAATCAGCAAGAGAAGAGAATTTAATGTTACCAGCATTGAGTAATGAGACTTGGTTGCGTAACTGTTTGCAATGTTCTGCAGTTAAGAAAATTTATTTAGATGCTAACTTAGGAAAAAGGGCAATTTTAATCTGGGCGGCGATCGCGCGATCAACTAAGAAGGAAGTCTGGATACGCATTCCTTCTACTAAGCAAAAAAATCAACCTCATTTCGGAGTCAATCGGGCTTTTAATTGGTTATTGGCTGTGAATTTATTTTTCTTAATGGCTCCTTGTTTATTACTACTCATAATCTTGTTGAAAGTATTTACTGGTAATTTTGGGTTAACCCAACAATGGTGTGTCAATGAGAGAGGGCTGTTATTTCAAAAAGCAACTCTTTCTACTGGCAGAAAAGGATTAGATTTCTGGTTAGAAAAAACTGGTTTAGCTAATTTGCCACAATTTTGGAATGTCATTAAAGGAGACATGAAATTAATGGGAAGTTGTCCCAATTCTTTAGAGGAGGCGTTAACTTGATATTAAAAGCAAAGATCATTACTTCTCGCTTGGGTAATTTCTCTCGTCGTTGGATTCTGGCTACTCACTTTTGGCAAGAAAACTTTTTAATCCTGCGAGAATTTAAGTATTTTCCCAAAATTGCTTTCGGCGCGATCGCGCTGACATTATTGAGTGCTTTTTTTGAGGGAGCCACTGTGGGGTTAATTGCCTCTTTTTTACAGGGATTAACTAGCCCTAATGAGCCCCCAATTGAAACAGGTATTCGCTGGCTTGATGTCTGGGTTCTAGCCACTACTGCTTCTGCCCAAGTGAGAATTTACCGTTTAGGGGCTTTAATTTTACTGGCAGTTTGGTTACGCTCCCTTCTCAACTATTTTGGACAATTTTATTCCCAGCTTTCTCAACTCTATTTAGCTGATAGTATTCGCAAACGTCTATTTAATCAGCTACAAGACCTTAGCTTAAGCTACTATGCCAAAACGCGATCTGGAGAATTAATTAATAGTATTACCAGTGAAGTAGATCAACTTCAGCATGCTTTTGGTGTGATTTCACATTTAATGACTCGGGGGTCAACCTTAATTGCCTATATTATTTCTATGTTTTGGCTTTCTTGGCAATTAACCATTATTGCCCTGATGCTATTTGCCTTACTCTCAGTGGGACTTTCTAACTTAATTGCTAGAGTTCGAGAAGCAAGTTTTGCTTTACCTAAAGCTAAGGGTAACTTAACTTCAGTGATCATAGAATTTATTAATGGGATTCGTACCATTAGGGCTTCTGCTAATCAAGGGTTTGAAGAGCGACGCTTTTACCAAGCGAGCCAAGAAGTTATTAAGGTACATTATCCCCTGTTTTTGGTATCTAATTCGATTAAACCCCTAGCTGAGGCGATCTCAAGCTCCATTTTAGTAGGCATGGTAGTGGTTGCCTTTAACATACTTATTGTTGATGGTGACTTACGAGCTGCTTCTTTGTTAACCTTTATGTTTGTGCTTTTTCGGATGATGCCGTTAGTCTCAGAGGTTAACAACTCACGGGGAGCTTTAAGCCAATTTCAAGGATCTATTGACAACATTAAACAGCTACTAAAAAGTACCAATAAAAGTGATCAAAAAAATGGCTACCTTCAATTTAAAGGGCTTCAACAAGGTATTGAATTTATTGGTGTCGAGTTTGGTTATACCAAAACAGAACCCGTTTTACGTAATATTAATCTCTTGATTCCAAAAGGGAAAACGACTGCTTTAGTTGGCGCATCTGGTGCGGGAAAAACAACCCTTGCTGATTTAATTCCGCGTTTTTACGATCCTCTACAAGGTCAGATTTTGATTGATGGCGTGGATTTACAAGACTTTGAGATCAATTCTCTTCGCCGTCAGATGTCGGTGGTTAGTCAGGATACTTTTCTTTTTAATAAGACCATCCGATATAACATTGCTTATGGCGTGAATGAGATTGACGATGGTGCCATTTGGGAAGTAGCAAGATTGGCAAATGCTACCCAGTTTATTCAAGAACTTCCTCAACAACTAGATACCTTATTAGGCGATCGCGGCATACGACTTTCTGGGGGACAACGACAACGGATTGCCATTGCTCGGGCTTTGCTTCGAGACCCTGAAATTCTAATTTTAGATGAAGCCACCAGCGCTTTAGATTCGATTACTGAAAAACTCATTCAAGAGTCTTTAGAAAAACTTTCCACTGGTCGCACGGTAATTACAATTGCTCATCGGCTTTCTACAATTAAGCACGCGGATCAAGTTGTGGTGCTTGAACAAGGGCAAATTGTGGAACAGGGAAATTATGAAGAGTTGCTACAAAGGCAAGGCAAGCTTTGGTCTTATCATCAAGTACAGTCCTTTGGTTAAGCAAGGACTCTTTCAAAAACTGTGGAATTATCTTAGGGTATAGTTCAGGAAAGCCAATGAAAATAGCAGTAATCAGTAAAGCAAATCGCAATGGAGGCGGGGCAAGCCAAGTTGCTGAAGATTTGGCAATCTGGCTCAATAAAGCTGGCTATCCAACAGACCACTTTATTGCCGTTTTTGATCAGCAATCTCACTCTTTTCAAAAAAGCCTGTATGGAAAAGGCCTTAGACGCAAACTATGTCAATTAAGTCATAGGACTACCAAGAAGTTTGGACTTTGGGAAATCTTACCGGCTGAATACTGGTTAACCCTTAACCATATTATTGATCAGTACGATATCATTCATTTTCATGATTTATATAAACACATTTCTCCTCTTACTTTAGCCCTAACTTCTCAACGCAAGCCTACTTTTTTTACAGTACACGACTGTTCAGCTTTTACAGGAGGTTGCTTATATCCCCAAGGTTGTGAAAAATTTGCTAGCCAGTGTTATCAATGTCCTCAGTTACCCCAAAAGACGTGGAAAAATCGGTTGCGCGATCACTCCAAAGAAATCCATAAAATCAAGCGATGGCTAGCTCGACAAGCTAAAATCCAATATATATTTCCCAGTGCTTGGATAGCTCAACAGGCTAGTCTATCTTTATCGTTTAAAATTCCACCTGTCATTATCCCTAATAGTATTGATTTAGATCCCTTTTTACATACCACCAAACGAGAAGCCCAAATTGCTCTAGATATTCCTGAACATCGAAAGGTGGTCGTAATTTCAGCACATTACTTAGCAGATCCTCGTAAAGGAGCCAAATATGCTATAGCCGCGTTACAAAGCTGTCGACACTTTTCTCCCCTAGTGTTAATAGTTGGTCATTGTGATGATGAGCTAAGAGCCTCCTTAAAAGGGCTAGAAATTAAAGAAATAGGCTATATTGAAAACTCCAAGGAAATTGCCCAAACTTATCTCGCTGCAGATATTATGCTCTTTTGCTCTCTAGAAGAGGTTTTTGGTCTCACAGTTCTAGAAGCAATGGCTGCCTCTTGTGTGATTGTTGGTTTTTCCACTGGTGGTGTACCAGAAATTATTAAAACTGGGCGTAATGGTATTTTGGTAGAAACAGCTAATCAAGAATCTTTAAATCAAGCGCTTCATCAGGCTCTTACTTGTTCTAATTTAGAAAGCATGGCCGAACAAGCGCGAAAAGATGTTGAAAATAAATTTGCACCTAATATTTTCCTAAGAAGGCATTTAGAAATTTATAGAATGGCTCTTAATAATTACTAAAAAATGGCAAATATCTCCAATCATATATAGCAATCAGAATTCAGTTATAAGAAGCTGTTTTTTTCAGCTACTAATTCATTAATACTTGAAACTTAGCTGAATCGATTGATTTGCTAGCCCAAAATTATCAAAAAGCAAAACAAATTAGTGAAAATGGATATTCTTCTCTTATGGAAAATTTTAGTTTTAATAAATCTTATTTAAAAGTACCTAAATTTTATCAACAAGTTTTAACTGATATTTATCCATAATTAATTATTTCTTTCCTGCAATTAAAACCCAACTGCATTGATGAAAATATTACTGACGATTCATCACCATCTAGATCCCAATACTGGTGCTCCTGGTGCTACCCTCCAGCTTGGTCAAGAATATCAAAAACTTGGACATCAAGTATTTTACTATTCTTTTGATCACTTACCTCATTATTTATCAGGAAAAATTAAATCAGTTATTTTTCCTTATTTTTTAGCTCACTATTTATCCAAATTATCAACTCCCATTGATATTATTGATGCTTCAACTGGCGATGCTTGGTTCTGGGGAAAAGTAAGTTCCTATCAACACAATAATCATCCCCTTTTAGTTACCCGAAGTCATGGTTTGGAACATACTGTTCATCATGCTTTCCTCAAAGAAGTGCAGACAGGAAGGCAACATTCAAGTTGGAAATATAGGTTCTATCATGGAGGATTTCGACTTTGGGAAGTAGCCAATTCCTTACGAGGAGCAGATTTAGTTTTTCTATTAAATCACGACGATTTAGAATATGCTGTGACAAATTTAAGTATTAAACGAGAAAAAACTCATATTGTGACAAATGGAATCTCAGAATCTTTTTTAGGCTTAAAGTTTGAGACAAGCCCGCTATCTTCTCCGTCAAAAATTAGTATTGTTCAAGTAGGAAGTTATATCCCTCGCAAAGGAATTAATTATGGTGTTCCCGCTTTAAATACAATTTTGAAACGCTATCCTCAAGTTCAGGTAAGTTTTCTTGGCACAGGCTGTTCTCCAGCACAGGTTCATCAAGATTTTGATGAGGCAGTGCGCGATCGGGTTCAGGTTATTCCTCACTATTCTAATGATACGTTACCCACTCTGCTACAAGGACATCAAATTAAATTGTTACCGTCTCTTTCTGAAGGATTAGGTTTAGTATTACTTGAGGCAATGGCTTGTGGTTTAACTCCCATTGCAACTAATGTTTCTGGACCGAAAGAAATTATTAGAGATGGAGAAAATGGTTTATTAGTTCCTCCCTATGATAGTCACGCAATTATCAACGCGATCAAGCAACTAATTACAGATTCTTCTTACTTAAAACAACTACGGGATAATGCTTATGCTACAGCACAAAACTATAGTTGGTCTCGTATTGCTCATCATAGTATTACCTTATACAAGCAAGGCTTGGCTAAAAAACAAAAAATATATAACTCAAATAATTATAACACCTGAAGTTAATTATTATCAATAAATAAACATTATTTAAGTTGGTGAAAAATATGTCTAAAGTATGGGATTGTTTCCTTTTTAACTGTGAACTAGAGTTGTTATCTTTTCGGCTCAATGAGTTGAGTCAATGCGTTGACTTTTTCGTTTTAGTAGAAGCAACAACAACTTTTCGTGGAGAACCAAAGCCTTTATACTATGCCCAGAATAAATCGAGTTATCAAGAATTTCAAAACCAGATCATTCATGTGGTTGTCGATGATATGCCCACTGAAACAGATTCTCCTTGGGCTAGAGAAAAATATCAACATGCTGCCATTCTCAAAGGCTTAGTTGATATTAAACCTGATGACTTAGTTATTGTAGGAGATTTAGATGAAATTCCTAAATGTGGTGTCATTAAAGAGCTTTCATCAAACCTTTCTCAGCCCACAAGGCTCCTGTTAAACCATTCAATTTATTTTGCAAATTGGCAACTGCCAAGGCAATGGGATGATGGACCAATGGCTTGCCGAGGTAATCAACTACAAGATAAACATATGGCTTTCATTTTAGGGCAACCAGAAGCAACATGGAATGAACGAACTGACCTTGTATTTCCCAACGCTGGCTGGCATCTTTCCTATTTAGGGGGAGTCAACAGCATTAAAAAGAAATTTAGTGAAATTTGTCATACAGAGTTGGATAATTCCAAAAATCGAAATACCAAATATTTAGAAAATTGCATTTTATTTGGGGTAGATTATACAGGAAAATACCTTTTGAATATCTTAAAAGAAAGTGAACTTGATCCAATGCTTGAACGTTTAAAGATTCAATTTCCTGAGGCTTTTTCATTTCCAAAAAATCATTATTTTTTCCTGTCAGTTGTGTATCGAAGCTACGTCCATCTTCGCTATTTAAGTCTTTTACCCAATTTTTTGGTAAAAGTAATTGATGATTACCCTATATTATTTTGTATTTTCTTATCTTTTCCAATTGTCATTTGTGACTTTAGTTATCGCACTTTATTAAAATACCGATTGCGTTTTAGACTTAAACAATTGCTTAATTTGTTAATAGTAATTAACAAAGATAAATCATATAAATCTTAGGTGTTAAAAGGGGATTCCATACATAGTAAGTAAACCGTAACGAAATAGAGCGAGAGAATTTTCTTTTCTATATAATGAAAACTTCGAGATCTCTACCTAAAAAAAATATTTTTGGTGCTAGAACAAAGATTTCTAACTGGTTAATTAGTAAAGAAGAAGTCGCTAAAGCTTTATTATATGCTGCGTATTCTCAACCCTATCTAAGTAGTGATCAAGTAATTTCTTCAATTGATAAGAAATTAGAGGCTTTAGTTGACTAAATCAAAATAGATATCGAAGAACATACTTTTTTTAGTACTCAAACTATGTCTTCTTTAGTCAATTCTTTCTACCTGCATTAGTAATTCGGCGATATGATATTGATATGCTAATCATGAAGAAGCTGGACAAAAGTCTAGGTTTTACGTTTATACAAATTAATTTTTTTTGCCATGAAACTCGCTTACCAAAATTTTCCTAATTTCGGAGATCAACTAAACCCTCTAATCTGGAGCCAATTGCTTGGCGATCACTTAGAAATTATTACAACTGAAGAAACAAGACCTGAGAAGATAATTTCAGATATTAGCCTTCTTTCTATTGGAAGTTATTTATCTAATAGTCTCCTACAAGGTTTTACTTCTTCAAATAAAGCTGTAATTGCAGGTACAGGATGTGGATACGGGATGATGAAAAATCAATTCGGTTTTGGGTTAAATTTTCCGTATGCCAAATCTAAAGTATCCTTTAAGTTACCAATTGCCTCACCACAAGAACAATATACTGACTCAAAAAGGTTTTATTGGGTACGAGGACCCTTATCAGCTCATGTGTTAGGTCTTCCTAATAAAGTAGCTGTAGCAGATGGAGCTTATTTATTAAGAAAGATAATACCCACAAGTCAGTCTGTGGAGAAAAAGGGAGTAGCATTCATGCCTCATATATCATCAGCACAGCTTTCCCCTTGGCAGAACATCTGTAATAGTATTGGCTTTACCTATATTGATCCACGAGAATCTCCTATAGAGATAATTAACAAAATTAATCTAGCAGAAGTGTTAGTAACTGATGCACTTCATGGTGCGATTGTCAGTGATGCTTTACGTACTCCTTGGATTCCAGTTAAAACATTAGAATGCATTCTTGATTTTAAATGGGTAGATCACTGTAGCTCAATTGGATTCAATTATCAACCGATTGATTTACCATCATTGTGGCCAGCTTCAGCAATTATGAAAACTCAGAGATCTCTACCTAAAAAAATTATTTTTGGTGCTAGAACAAAGATTTCTAACTGGTTAATTAGTAAAGAAAAAGTCGCTAAAGCTTTATTATATGCTGCGTATTCTCAACCCTATCTAAGTAGTGATAAAGTAATTTCTTCAATTGATGAGAGATTAGAGACCTTGGTTAACCAAATTAAGTTTGATATAGCAAATCATTCTTTCTTTGAGGTTGAAAGTTCTTCGCCCTTAGTCAATAAAGCTCAAAAATAGTAGAGGATTTTCTTAGCATGAAAGTTTCTGTTCTAGTCTCTAACTACAACTATGCTCAATACCTTGAATCGACAATTAATTCTGTTCTTAATCAAACTTATCGCAATTATGAAATTATCATTGTTGATGATGGTTCTACTGATAATAGCTATCAAGTAATTGAACAACTACACCAGAAAGCCCCTGATAAAATCACCTCAATTTTTCAAGAAAATCAGGGACAAGGGGCTGCTTTTAATACCGCTTTTGAAGCATCAAGTGGCGAAATTATCGCTTTTTTGGATGCCGATGATATTTGGCTACCCAATAAATTAAAAAAGATTGTCGATATTTTTAGGAGTCAATCCGACATTATTGGTATAATGCACCCTCTCAATGTCATTGATAGTGATGACAAGATTATTAATCACGGTAAATATGGATGGATTCCAGATGATAACTTAGCCAAAATTATTCTTAAAACAGGGAATGCTTGGCACTATCCTCCTACTTCTGGGTTAGCTTATCGTCGTAGTGCCCTTAATAAAGTTTTTCCAATTGATCCTGTTAAGTGGCGTTTGTGTGCTGACGGCTGTCTGGTTTTTTGTACTGCCTTTTTAGGGGAAGTGGTGGGATTAAATGATCCATTAGCAAATTATCGGATTCATGATTCTAATAATCATGCTAGTAGTAATTTGACAGTTGAAAAACAGCAGCGATCACAATCTGGAATTGAAATGACAAATCAATATCTAAATAATTTTCTCAAATATATTCAATATCCTGAAAAAGTGAGCTTATTACGGAATTTACCTTATCGGCGAACTCAATACTATCTACAAAAAAAATGGGATTTCGCAGAAGGAATAGAAGTTTCAAAACTAATTTTAGATTGGCACTTTTATAGCAAAGCAAAAAAAAAAAATATCTCATTCGATTTTGGCTCAAAAATCTTAGTTTTTTAGTTATTCCGAATTTTTGGAAACAAAGTCAATTTAATTTAATTAAGTTAACAGCAACTATCTTTAAAAAGAGATGAAACTATCTGCTTGCATTACAACTAGAAATCGGACAAAGGAGCTAGACCTTTGTTTAAATGCCCTTTGGAATTCTACGGTTAAGCCTGCTCATGTTATTGTTTCTGATGACTCACCTAATCAGGAAGTTCAACAGCAAAATCGTTGCATTACTGAAAAATATCCTGGAACTATTTATCTTACTGGTCCCCAAAGGGGTGTCTGTCCTAATCGTAATAATGCTGTGAATGCTATACCTAATACTGACTTAGTATGCTTTATTGACGATGATGTTTGTGTACAACCTAATTTTATAGCTTCTGCTTTAGAGCAATATCAGCAAATGCCTTCAGAAGATAAAAATCGAGTTATTATTTCAGGAATTAGTCAATATCCAGATGGGTATGAACTAAAACCTGGGAAACTAACTTTTCGTGGCTATTTTACGTCTAGCGAAATCCCTGAAACCGTTGTAATCCATGCAACAGTCTTTCCCAGAATCTTTTTTTATCAAGAACAGTGGGATGAAAATATTTTCTTTGGCTATGAAGATGCTGAACTTTGTCTTCGGGCCTTAAAGAAAGGCTATAAAATTATTCATGATCAAAATCTTAAAGTTTTTAATAGAAAAAATAATGGAATGCTCGATTATAAAGTAAATATTAATTATTTAACTCAATGCCAGATTTATTCAGAAGCTGCTCGGCTTTACGTAGGTATTAAACGTTATAAATATATAACCCCTAACTACTTAAAATTGTTTTTTTTCTTGTTTTTATATATTAATCATATGACAATTTATCTTTTGCGAAAAAGCTCATTTCTCTCTTGGATTCCAATTATAAAAAAATCTAATATTCATAAATTAATATAAAAAATATTATTATGTAAATAAAACTTCAAATCTCTCTATTTTAGTTGATGAAAAAATATAGTTCTAACCATATCTGCATTGTTACTCATAAAGTAATTAAAGGAGATGGCCAAGGAAGAGTAAATTATGAAATTGTCCAAGAAGCAATTGCCCGTGGTTATCAGGTCACTATTTTAGCTAGTGTTGTTGATTCTTTTCTAAGTCAGCACAGTGAAGTTAATTGGGTCAAAATTTCTGTTAGCAATTTCCCAACTGAATTGCTTCGCAATTTCATTTTTTCTTGGCAAAGTACCCGTTGGTTGCGTCAACATCATCAAAAATTTGATCTAATTAAGGTGAATGGGGCAATTACTCAGTTTCCTGGCGATGTGAATGCTGTTCACTTTGTCCATAGTGCTTGGGCGCGATCTCCCTATCACACTGCTAAACAGCATCGTAACTTTTACGGTTTATACCAATGGTTATATACAAAATTAAATGCTTTTTGGGAAAAACAAGCCTTTCACCGAGCCAAGTCAGTGATTGCTGTATCACACAAAGTAAAAGAAGAATTGAGCGTGCTTCCCCCTGAAAAAATTAAAGTCATTCCCAACGGCGTTGATCTTGATGAATTTTCACCTGGAACAGAACCACGTCATGTTTGGCAACTTCCAGAAAAGGTTCCTTTGGCTTTATTTGTAGGTGATATTCGCACCTCTCGCAAAAATCTTGAAATGGTCCTACATGCCCTTATCCCTACTGAGGAATTACATCTGGCTGTGGTAGGCGACACCCAAGACAGTCCTTATCCTAAATTAGCAACAGAATTGGGATTAGAAAAACGAGTGCATTTTCTTGGATATCGCCAAGATATTGCTCAAATTATGCGCGCTACTAACTTTTTTGTCTTCCCTTCTCGCTATGAACCCTTTGGACTCGTTGTGTTAGAGGCTATGGCAAGTGGCTTACCGGTGATCACAATCAAATCTGTGGGGGCAGCTGATTTAGTTACCTCTGATTGCGGTTTAGTTTTATCAGACTCGGAAAACATTTCGGCTTTAACCGAAGCCCTCACTACCCTAAGTAACAATCTTAATCTTAGGACTCGAATGGGAAAAGCTGCTAGAACCATAGCCGAACAATATAGCTGGAAGACTATGGCACAGCATTATTTAGATTTATTTGAAAAGACAACCCAATAAATAGTTATTATGCTCAAGTTTAATAATATGAAAACATTAAATCAATTAGACAGTAAAATAACTCAGGAAAAGACATCTTTTGCAAAAAATATCCTAGGTCCGATATTTTATGAATTTTGTCATCTTCTTCATAAAGAAATACACAATAATTACAATCATGATACTGATATCATATTATATATGGCTCGCGATGGACTTAGATTAAGATATTTATATCAATTATACCGCCAATTAAATAACTTAAAATGCAGCCTTGTTGAAAAGGATTTTTATATTTCTAGATTAGCTTGTACTAAATCTTGCTTCTATAGTGATTTTGATTATGTTTTCGATTATGCTATCAAAACAAATCCAGAATATATCAAGACAATATATAGAGAAACTAAATTGGTAAAAAATTACTATTTAGAACACTATATTAAACTTAAAAAATACTTGGATAATCTTGTAGAGAAAAAAGAAAAAATTATTTTAGTTGATACTGGATGGTCAGGAAATATTCAAATAATGTTAATGAGAAGTTTCTCACAATATCAATGGATAGGATTATACTTTGGAAAAATCTCTAGACATAAACCAGATATTCCTGATTTAAATATTTTAGGTATTAGCACAGATGACCTAAAACATAATAAATATCCACGTTCATGTATTTCTTCTTATTTTCTGTTAATAGAAGATATTTTAAACATCGATTTCCCTAGCGCTGAGGGATATCAAGATGATGATGGAATTATAATGCCTAATACTGGTATAGCTTCAGAATCCGTAATTGCTCCCACTTCCAAATCAAATGACCTATTTTTTTCAGGAATTGTAGAATACTTTAAAGAACAAAGCCAATGTAATTTAGATCAAATAGAGTGTCAAGCAGATAAAGCCTACAAAAAATTATTCCGTTTAATAAAATTTCCTAAAAGAAAAGAAGTTTCTATGATGGATTGTACTAGTAATGATTCGCCTCTAATCCTTCAGGCAGATGATCTTGAAGGCTCACTTCAAACAAAAATAAATAGAATTAGACAAGCTCATTGGAAGTCAGGACAAACAACATTAGAATTTCCTCTTCCTATTGCTCATTTTATTCACCTTTTGAAGATCTGGGAAGTCTTTTAAGTAAAAATTAATAGAATTTCAAAGGATAATAAAGCATAATTTACTTTTTTAATAGTTAAAATTAGTTTTAAAAAACAACCCAATAAATATTAATTATACTCAACTTAAAAATGAAAACATTATATGAATTAGACAGTAGAATAATGCAGGAAAGAATTTCATTTTCAAAAAATATACTAGGGCCGATTTTTTATGAATTTTGTCATCTTCTGCATGAAGAAGTAAACAATAATTACAATCATGATACTGATATCATATTATATATGGCTCGCGATGGACTTAGATTAAGGTATTTATATCAATTATACCGCCAATCAAATAACTTAAAATGCAAACTTGTTGAAAAGGATTTTTATATTTCTAGATTCTGTTGTGCTAAATCCTGCTTATATACTGATTTTGATTATGTTTTTGATTTTATTATGACAACAGAACATTCCAGTAGTTTTACTGAAATTTTTGAATCGATAATAAAAGCGCAAGATTTAAGTCAAAATTTTCGAGATGGCTGTAAGCAAGGGGAACTTTATATTGAAAAATTAAAAAATAGATATCAGGAAAGTTACTGGTTAAAAAGCTATTTTTTGGAACATAATATAAGGCTCAAAAAATATTTAGATGACCTTTTAGAAGGAAAACAAAAAATTATTTTAGTCGATAGTGGAGGGAGCGGAACCACTCAAGGTATGCTAATGAGAAGCTTCTCGCAATATGAATGGATAGGATTATATTTTTATGCAAAATCTAGACCAAAAAATAATTCTAATAATGCTCACTTAAAGCATATTCTAGGAGTTAGCTCAGATGAAATTAGACATAATAAATATCCACGTTCATGTATTTTTTCTCATTCTCTATTAATTGAGGCTGTTTTAAAGATCGATTTTCCTAGCACTGAAGAGTATCAATATAACGAGGGAAAAGTAATGCCTATTAATGGTATAGCTTCAGAATCTACAATTGCTCCTAACTTAAATGATAAGAATCCATATTTTTTAGGAATTATAGAATACTTTAAGGAACAAAAGCAATTTGATTCAAATAAAATACATAATAAAGCTAACGAAGCCTATAAGCATTTATTTCGTTTAATAAAATTTCCTAGAAAAAGTGAGTTGTCTATGATGGATTGTAGTACCAGTGACTCACCTGAGGTTCTTAAAAAGAGCAAAGAGTTAAAATCTTTCCAAGCTAAAAGGTCTTTAGTAAAAACATCACCTTGGAGATCAGGACAAACAACATTAGAATTTCCTCTTCCTATTGCTCGTTTAATTCAACTTTTGAAAATCTGGGAACACTTTTAAGTAATTGAATTATATTTTTTATAAATTATGCTCAAATTAAATATGAAAACATTAAATAAATTAGAAAGTAAAATAATCCAAGAAAGATTTTTATTTTCAAAAAACATACTAGGTCCAATTTTTTATGAATTCTGTCACCTTCTTCATAAAGAAATAACTAATAATTATAATGATAGTTATATTATATTGTATATGGCTCGTGGAGGCTTACGGTTAAGATACTTGTATCAATTATACCGCAAATTAAATAATCTTAAATGTAACCTAACTGAAAAGGATCTTTATATTTCTAGATTAGCTTGTACTAAATCTTGCTTATATACTGATTTTGATTATGTTTTTGATTATAGTATTTTAAGAAATCCAGAATATATTAAAAAAATATATAGAGAAAATAATTTAGAAAATAATTATTTTTTGAAACAGCATATGAACTTTAAAAAGTATTTAGGAAATCTTTTAGAGGGAAAAGAAAAAATTATTTTAGTCGATACTGGATGGTTCGGAAATACCCAAGGAATGTTAATGAGAAGTTTTTCACAATATGAATGGGTAGGATTATACTTTGCAATATCCTCTAGACATAAACCAGATATTCCTAACTTAAATATTTCAGGGATTAGCACAGATGAATTAAAACATAATAAATATCCACGTTCATGCATTTTTGCTTATCATCTATTAATAGAAAATATTTTAGAGATCGAGTTCCCTAGCACTGAGGGATATCAAGATAATGATGGAGTTATAATGCCTAATGCTGGTATCGCTTTAGAATCCGTAATTGCTCCCACTTCCAAATCAAATGATCTATTCTTTTCAGGAATTGTAGAATACTTTAAAGAACAAAGCCAATGTAATTTAGATCAAATAGAGCGTCAAGCTGATAAAGCCTATAAAAAATTATTCCGTTTAATAAAATTTCCTAAAAAAAATGAAGTTTCTATAATGGATTGTACTGAAAATGGTTCGTTTCTAAATTTTCAGGTAAATGCTCCTAAAAGCTCACTTAAAACAAAAATAAATAGAGTTAGACAAGCTCATTGGAATTCAGGGCAAACAACATTAGAATTTCCTCTTCCTATTGCTCGTTTAATTCAACTTTTGAAGATCTGGAAACCCTTTTAAGTAATTGATTAAAATGTAAAGGAATAAGAAAGCATGATTTACTCTTTTGATATTTTTGATACTTGTATTACTCGAACCTTTGCTCATCCAATTGATTTGTTCTATTTGTTAAGTCAAGATTCTGGTTTAGAACAATCCTCCAATCTAGTTAAAGCCAGAATTAATGCAGAACATCGCACGAGGTCAGAGTCTAAACGAGAAGATATTTCAATTCACCAAATCTATGAAAAGGATAATACATTAAAACAACTCTCTTCTGCTGAAAAAGAAATTTTACTAGAAGTCAAACACTTACGCCCGATCAAAGCAACACAAACTTTAATTAAACGTCTGCGCCAGCAAGGAGAAAAAATAATTTTTATTTCCGATATGTATTTGCCTTATAGTGTAATTAGAGACATTCTTTTAAAATTTGAAATAGCAGAATTAGCAGATTCTCTTTATATATCCAGTGATATTGGCTTAGTAAAAGGAACTGGTAGTTTATTTAAATATGTACTAAAAAAAAGAGGGGATAAAACCTAATCAGCTTCATCATTATGGTGACAATATTTACAGTGATGTTATGATGCCTCGGCAATTAGGAATTAAAGCTACTTATTGCAAAGATATTCAATTAAACCGTTATGAAACAAGTATCATAACTAAATCCTTAAAACCGCCCCTCGTCCATTCACAAATTGCAGGAATTAGCAGATCAGTCAGGCTAGAATATACTGATGAGGTTACACTTTCTCAACATTTAGCAAGTTTAGCAACTAATGTAATTTCTCCCTTATTAACTAGCTATGTGGCCTGGGTATTAGAAGATGCTTACAAAAGAGGGATTCAACGATTATATTTTGTTGCTTCTGAGGGACAACTTTTTCTCAAGATAGCTCATATACTTGCTAAGTCTCGACCAGTGCCAGAGTGTTGCTATCTCGACACTTCACGTCAGACCTTATTTCTAGCTTCGATAACAGAAGTAAGTCAAGAAACTCTTGACTGGGTATTTATTCAAGGAGAATCTAATCCTTTAACTGATGTTTTTAACAAACTAAATATAGATCCATTAGAAATTGAATCGGTTTTAAGTCAACATAATTTGACTACTAGCTTTTGGAAACAACCAATTTCATCAGAAAACTTAGAAACACTTTGGCAAGTTCTTCAGCATCCAAACGTAAAGTCTATTATCTTAGAGAAAGCTAAAGCTGCGCGTGATATTATCCTTGACTATTTTACCCAAGAGGGGCTTCTTTCTTCATCTGAGTGGGCGTTAGTTGACTTAGGTTGGACTCTTAACTTGCAAAAGTCACTTAAAACTATCTTAAACCAAAATGTAACAGGTTATTATTTTGGGATTCTACGAAATTATATAACGACTTTAGAAGCAGGAGAGTATAAAGCTTTCTTAGAACAAGATGTTGTTATTAAGCCTGAGCCTTCTAAAACTGAAATTATTTTTCGCAATTGGCATTTAATTGAAAAATTGTTGATGATGGCTAATTATCCTACTGTAATGAGTGATTACAAAGGAAAGGAAGAAAATTTAGTTGAATCTTTACATAATATCGTTATTGCTTATGCAAAGGAGTTAGGAGAAACACATCTATTAAACAAAGAAATTGAGGAGATAAAAAGATGTGCAGTTGTCAATACTATTACTTTTTTGTCCCAGCCTAATATTCCAGAAATTAAAGCAATTATTGCCTTAGAAATAGAAAATTCTCAAAAAATCGCCCGCCCCCTAAAAATAAAAGATTTCCCTAACTATATTAGTTCCATGAACTCTTTTAATCAATCTAGAAAAAATAGTTCAGATATTTATTGGATAGAAGGATCAATGGCAATTTCTAATCCTTTAATCAAATTTTTCTTTTTCTTGCTCTTTCAGTTATTAATCCGTGCAGGAAATAGTTAACACCTAAAGGCCAGCATATTGAACTGGCTGAGCCCAAAAATAACGACTAATACGTTCGGGACATTTCTGAAGACTGTATAAATAAGAGCGAACCCTTTTCATGAGTTCATTACGATTACGGGGTCTTTGTCGTCTCATAGCATTGCTTTTAATGTCCTGATTGAGAAATTCATCGGGATTTCGTTCTGGGCTGTAGGGGGGAAGATAAAACAGTTCCAATTCATCCTGATGTTGAGCTACCCATTGTTGAACTTTACGGGAGCGATGTACTGGGTGGCGATCTACAATCAAAAAAACTTTGTTTTCCCTGGAGCGAATTAATCGGCGTAAAAATTCCAAAAAGACATCGCTATTAAATCCCCCTTGAAATACTTGAAAGCGTAGGGTTCCTCGATTGGTCAGGGCGGAAATTAAGTTGCAACTGAAACGTTGCCCAGTTCCTTCTACAATTGGCGTTTTCCCTACCTCAGACCAACAAGTCCCTGCTTGATGGTCCGAACGCAATCCCATTTCATCACCCCAATGAATCTCAGCTCCTTCCTGCTGTGCTCGCTTGTGAATCGCTGGATATTCATGAGTTAACCAATGCTGAAGCTGGTGAGGACATTGCTCACGAGCGCATTTGGCAGGCTTTTGTGGAGACAGTCCCCAACGACGCAGATAACGACCAATCGTCGTTTGAGAAAGAGTAATTCCCCAACATTGTTCAATGAGCTGAGATACGGCTTGTCGAGTCCAGAGAGTAAATGGCAGTTGTAGTTGTTCTGGGCTGTAATCCCGAATGAGACGAGTAATTGTCGTTACCTGCGATCGCGCCAAGGTAGGATGCTCACGACGACCTTGTTTACAAGCTTTGAGAGCTGTCTCACCCCCACGACGGTAACGTTGCACCCACTGATTAACTGCTGTACGAGTAACTCCAAACTCTTGGGCCACTTCTCCTTGAGAACGTTTGTTCTCAATCACTGCCATGACCGCCCTTTTACGGATTGCTTGTTGAGCTTGAGGGGGTAAACTCCGAGCGTCTTTTAATTGCATATAGAAAACTGCCGTACTTCACTTTCCCATGTTAACTATTTAGCGCACGGATTAATAAAAGGTTATCTCACTCATCCTAATATTTATCCGTTATGGTTTCCGATTAAGAAAAATATAGTGATTCCTATAGTTATGGGGGAGGGCAAAAAAAGACACTTGAAGACTAAAAAACAAGCGAATTAACTCTTAAGTAGAGATCGCAGATGGGTAGAAGCATCATTTCATACTGCTAAAACTCATCATTTGTTATGACTTCTACCCAATAGCTGGAAAGCCTAGTACATCATTATTGAGATTAATTTGAAAAGACAATGAAAATTACCCTGATTATTCCAACTTATCGTCGCCCACAAGACTTAGCACGATGCTTAGAAGCGATTAAAGCTCAAACTCGTCCGGTGGATGAACTTCTAATTATTGTCCGAGACACGGATGAACTCACTCAAACCTTTCTGCAAATCTATAATTCAGAATTTTTACCCTTAAAAGTCTTATCGGTAACCACGCCAGGGGTTATTGCCGCTATGAATGTTGGGCTTGAAGCTGCTTCAGGAGATATTATTAGCTTTACCGATGACGATGCAGCCCCTCATCCTGATTGGCTAGAACTAATTGAATGTCATTTTGTGGTAGATGAAAATCTTGTCGGTTTAGGAGGGCGGGATTGGGTTTATCTAGACAAGCAATTACATCCAGGCAAATTAACTGAGAAAGTCGGGCAAGTGCAATGGTTTGGACGAGTCATTGGCAACCATCATCTCGGAACAGGCTGGTTAAAGAATGTCGATGTGATTAAAGGCGTAAATATGAGTTTTCGTCGTCGCGCGATCGCGCAATTAAGGTTTGACCCCCGAATGCGAGGGAGTGGCGCACAAGTCCACTTTGAACTTGCATTTTGTCTTGCCCTAAAACGGAAGGGAGCAAAAATTATTTACGATCCCACTGTCGCCGTTAACCACTATCCTGCCCAACGTTTTGATGAAGATCAACGCAGTGACTTCAACCAAACCGCTTACATCAATCAAGTTCATAATGAAACCTTGAGCTCAAGGGGTGACGACTGGCTTAAGCCCCTTGCTGTATAAGTTCCATAGCTCTTAACCCTTTCTGATAAAAGGGAAACTTATTGCGATTAAGACTCATCAATTCTTCTACCCAATCTTTGACAAAAATCTGAGTGATGATCCAAGTTTGACCATATAAGCCGATTAAGAAATTACTATTTTTCGTCATTTTTTGCTTCACTGTTCTCAGACGACCAAGATATTCTTGTTGACCTTTGAACCGAATGGATTGCCCCTTTAAACTGGAGACCGTGTACGCGATCGCGCACAACAAAACCAAATTACTTAGTCTTTTTACTGAAGCCTTAGAGCCTTCTAAATTATAACCTCCGATCTTACAATCCTTAAACATGGCTTCGATTCCCATACGCTTTTGATAAGCTTTGATTGCCGAGTCGAGATCGGGAAGATTAGTCAGAAGATACCAAGGCTCTTTTTCGACACTTCCTCGGTATTTCTTTTTCCATTTAACGGCAACAGAAAATTGACCGAATCCGTTTTTACCCACTTTTATATTAGGAAAGAAATGAGAGTCTCCTGGTTGAAAGTCGAAGCAACTAAGAGATTGACAATCTTTTCCTTTGACTTGAATGTTTCGGTCTTTTTTCTGACGCAGAACAAAGCCCACTTTCTCTCTCCGTAACCATTTAGCCAGCTCGATGCTATGAAATTCACGGTCTCCTAAAATGATTAATCGATAACCTCTCAGAAGTTTCAAAATCGGTTTGAGTAAAGCTTTTTGTTCTTTTAAATTACTGGCTCCTTTCTTTGATAAAAATTGCCAATAAATGGGAAGAGCTCGTTTCTGATGAATGAAGGCGACAACAAACAAGTTTTTATCTTGCCACTGCGTTCTGTCTAAAGCTAAGTAAAGAGGTTGATTACTTGGGTGAATGAGTTTAATAATTTCTTTAATGATTGGAAACCAAATTAGGGCCATGGACAGGGAAGGAAGCACTAGAAATCTTTGAAGACGACGGCGACGACTTTCATACTTAATCGGTAAAGGATAGTACGCAGCTAGTTTTTCGATTTTCACATTTTTATGAACTTGTAACAGCCATACCCAGATTTCTAGGCTTAATAATTGGGCACGAGTGAGTCGATTAGCAAGGTGATTGCGATATAATTTTGGTAGCATTTTTTAAGTTCATTTTGGTTTCTGCGATCGCACAGTTAGCGTGATCGCGCAGCCTGATCTGTTTATTATAAAAGGCTATCTACGTCAGCGCTTGAGGCGATTACAACACGATTGTCACCCCGTGAGAACCTTGAGTTTATTGGAATTTCTTCCCCCTCTCAGGCGAACTATTTTTCTAATTTGGGCAGGATTAATTGGGACAACGCAAGCCCCTGGATTCCTGCAATGGCTAAGATTACTCCCTCGACAACGTTCTTTAGCAACACAAAAATGCCTTGCCTCTATTAAAGGGCGTTATCAAGGATGGTTGACTTGGCGAGAGAGCTTGCAACAACCCCTGATCTTAGAAACTTATCTCGAAAAACATCCAAACCTATAGCTTAATTCGATTAACCCACCTTTTCTGAATGGAATCCTAATAAACTCTTAGTTAATTAATCAAACTTTATTCCCGATGCCACATCCCACATCAGTTGCTATTTGTATCCCTACTTATAACCAAGCCAAGTATTTACCAGAATCGGTTATTAGTGCTTGCCAACAGACCTATCCCCATGTTGAAGTCTGGGTTTCTGATGATGCCAGTACCGATGAAACCCCAACAGTGATGAGTCAACTTCGTCAAAAATTTCCACAAATCCGTTACTATCGTCAACCGAAAAATTTAGGAATTGCAGCCAATAATACGTGGTTACTCAGCCAACCCAACACTCCATATATTGTTCGTCTTGACTCCGATGACATCTTAAAGCCGAATTATCTAGAAATCTTAGTCCCGCTAATGGAGAAATATGCTGATGCTGGCTATGCCCATGCAGCAGTTGAGCAAATTGATGAATATGGAAAAAAACACGGAATTCGTCGATTAGCGAGAAATGAAGAATTTTGGAATGGTGAAAAAGAACTCAAAGCAGCTGTTTCAGGATTTCGGATGGCAGCAAACCTTTGTCTTTTTCGGGCTGCAGCCTTGCATGAATTAAACGTATATCAAGATCGTCCTGAATTTGTAGAAGATTACGACTTGATTGTTCGCATGGCAGATGTAGGTTATGGCAATATTTATAGCGATCAAATTTTAGGCTCTTATCGGGTTTGGACAGACACCAAAGCTGTGCGCCCAAAACGGAAAGCCCTAGAGTTACGAGGATTAATCCGAATTTATGAGGAAAGTCTGTTGCCAGCCTTTGCCAGACGAAACTGGAATCCTAAGCCGATTCAGCAACAACGCTGTCGATTAGCCTTAATTCATGCCCCTTACTGTTTCCGTCCTCTATTTACAAGTGCGGAACGAAAGGAATTAGTGGATTTGTTAAAAGCACTAGGAGATTCTCCAGCTCTAAGACTGCGCTTAGTCGCTTTACATTGTGGTTTCCGTCCCTTCTTAGAATGGCGCTACTCAGCAGAAATTAAATTAAAACGGACCATTAAAGATTGCTTGATTTCCCTTAAAACTCTCAGGACAAATCCCTTAAATTAGCAAAGCTAACCCATTATGAGCCTTTCTCAAAAAACTCTCACCCCCTTACAGCAAATAATCTTACGGTTTATCCCCCAACCTGCAACTGCTTGGATCCTCATTTTTGGACTTTTCTTTTTTACCGCTGTCGGCATATTTGTCGGAGCTGGTAATCTCCTGCGAGTGGTTTTTCCTTTAGGGTCTTTAGCCGTCGGTTTATTTCTCTTTCAAAAATGCCCCCTAATGTATATCAGCTTCACCTTATGGCTGTACTTTCTCACTCCCTTTATCCGTCGCTTAATTGATTATCACAGTAGTTGGGTTAATCCGAGTACCGTTTTGCTTGCTCCGCCACTGGTTGCTCTAATTCCATTAGCAACGGTCATTCAATACCTGCCCCAAATGAACCGCAGGGGGGGATTACCTTTTTTACTAGCTTTAGGAGGCATTAGCTATGCCTTTTTAATTGGGTTAGTACGCGGTTTCCCGCCAATTGTCATCCGCGATTTAATTGATTGGTTAACGCCACTTTCTTTCGCAATTTACTTATGGATTAACTGGCGAAGTTACCCTGATTATCGACAAACGATTCAGCGGACTTTTGTGTGGGGGGTTCTGGTTATGGGCATTTATGGAGTGATTCAATATTTAGTGGCTCCCGAATGGGATCGCCTTTGGTTAATTGAATCAGGGATGACCTCTAGTGCTGGAGATCCTGAGCCGTTTGGCATGCGTATTTGGAGTACAATGAATTCTCCCGGTCCTTTTGCCGCAACAATGATGACGGGTTTAATTTTATTATTTAGTAGTTCCAGTATTATACGTTTACCTGCTGCTGGATTTGGCTATTTAAGTTTCTTGTTAGCAATTGTTCGGGCAGCTTGGGGAGCATGGTTATTGGCCCTAATTGTTTTTGCTAGTTCGTTAAAGTTAAGGTTGCAATTAAGATTAATAATGACCATTACAGTTTTAGCTTTAATAGTTATCCCATTGGCAACTCTAGAACCGTTTTCAGAACGAATCAGCGATCGTATGGAAACATTTTCTAATCTGGAAGAAGACGCAAGCGCCCAAGACAGACAAACATTGTATGAAGGTCACTTAAATGAAGCTCTTTTTAACTATCAAGGTACGGGTATTGGCGTCGCATTTACTCTGGATGAAAGGGGTCAACCCATTCCAATCACTATTGATAGTGGTGTTATCGCAATTTTTAATACCTTAGGTTGGTTTGGAGCAATCCCTTATTTTGGAGGAATTATTTTATTAGTTGGAAAAATGTTTCAAGCCTATAAAGAAATTGCGTTTGATGAATTTTTAGCGTGCTGTCGTTCTCTTAGTTTTGCATTTTTATTTTTGCTTTTTGCCGCTAATTCTTTAGTCGGTTTTAGTGGATTAATTTTTTGGAGTTTTTCTGCTATTATCTTGGCAGGAAATAAGTATTATAAAAATTTATATTTGTATGAAGATTAAAGATAAAAGTATCAATACAACAATTACTCTACGAACTTTAAATTTTATTTGTTATGAAGACATTTATCAATCGAAAGGTTATTTCTGAAAAGACTTCTTCTAAAGTACCTCGTGTACTTCTGGTTGTAGGCTTTCTATGGGGTAATGAAGGGATTCTTCAAGTCCTCGTCACTTTAACAAAAAAATTACAAGACCACGGTTGGCAGGTTGCCATTGTTTCTTCTATGGAAGATCAAGATGATGTAGGAAGATTTACTCGTGGACCCCGCTGGCTTGAGTCTCAAAATATTCAGCATTTTTTTGTTCCTTTTCCTGATTGGCGAATCAGTGGCAAAGCAAAACTATTTCGTACTTTTCAGGCTTTACTAAAACTCAATACAGTTGTTCGTGAATTTAAGCCTGATGTTATTAACATTAATTCCCTTTCTTTAACTCTCTATGCACAGATGATGAAACTCTGTTATAACGTACCCTATGTCTCAACCGCTGCTATTGAACCTTCAAGAAAACGCTTTGGAGTTAGAATTGCTACTTTCATTAACCAATACTATCCAACATTTTTAGGTGATCGTTTTATTGCAATTAGTAGTGAAGTTCAAGAAGCCTATGCTACTAAATTAAAGATCCCAAAGAAAAATATCCGATTAATTTTATAGAAAAGCGTAATTTTGTCCTTGATTCTATCTATTTTTATTGCTTGGCTCGTTTGCTAACTTTATTGGCAATAATTGTTTCTTGGGTGGTTTTCAGAGCAAATACTTTAGGCGGTTCTTACAATATTATTATCGGAATGTTTGGTGGTAATGGCTTTATTTTACCTGAATTGTATATTGAGCAACTTAATTTTCTGAGTCGTTTAGGAGTTCAATTTGGCACTTTGAATAACTACGGTGGCAATGAATCGGTAGTCTTATTATTGTCATTACTTGGCATAACTCTATTTTTACCAAATCTTTACCAGATTATGAGTCATGAAGTAGTTACTCTTGACATTTATAATCATCTAAGCAGTCAAAAAAAAGCTTGGTATAGATGGCGACCGAATTTTATTTATGCTGGATTTACTGCCGTTCTCTTGATCACAGCTTTGATTTTCCGCGATCAGCCAAATGAGTTTCTGTATTTTCAATTTTAAAACTACTGTATTCATTTAGAAGGGTTTGGTTGGCTGATTCCAGAAGCAATGTTATGCGGGGTTGTGCCTGTGCAAACTCCTGCTGTTGGAAGCAAAGATCAAATAGAAGATGGGATTAATGGTAAGGGAATTAAGGAAAATCTCTTAGCTCAGAAAAGTATGAGGTTATAACTCAAATGAACATAAAAACATTACAAATTGGTATGGGTTGGTTTCCTGAAGAGGCTGGAGGGTTAAACCGCTATTATTACAATTGCTTCCACGCTTTATCGCAAGCAGGTGTAGGTGTTCAAGGATTGGTCATGGGGTCTTCCTTACTGAAGGATGAACCAGTTCAAGTCTTTGCACCTCGGGATTCTCATATACTTCAACGCTGGCAAGGAATTAGAAAGTCAGCTTATCAGATCTTGGAGGAAGAAGATGAGTATCTAGTGGTGTCACATTTTGCCTTATATACCTTTCCCATATTGGATCAGTTGCACGATCGCGCTTTAGTGACTCATTTTCATGGCCCCTGGGCTTTAGAAAGTCGGATTGAACGACGGAAACCGTTAGTTAACTGGGCAAAAAAGGCACTAGAACAAAGGGTTTATCAGCGAACGGCGCAATTTATTGTTCTTTCTCACACCTTCTGTAATATCTTACAGCAGGAATATCACATTCCTCGGGAACGCATACAGATTATTCCTGGCGGTGTTGATTTGAATCGTTTTGATTGTTCTTTCTCCCAAGAAGAGGCGCAGGAAAAACTAGGTTGGAAGCGCGATCGCGCGATCCTTTTTTGTATCCGTCGCTTATCAAAACGCATGGGGTTAGATAACCTGATTACTGCTATAGATCAAGTGCGCCATCACTACCCCGAGGTTCTGCTTTATATTGCTGGAAAGGGAGAACTCACATCAACCTTGCAAGCCCAAATTGAAGAAATGAACCTTCAGGATCATGTGAAACTGTTAGGTTATCTTGCTGATGAAGAGTTACCCTTGGCTTACCGAGCGGCTGATCTCTCAGTTGTCCCGACAGTTGCTCTTGAAGGGTTTGGGTTAGTTGTCGTGGAGTCTTTAGCAACAGGTACACCTGTATTAGGAACTCCCATTGGTGGAATTCCTGAGATTCTCCAACCTTTCTGTCCTGATTTAATTTTAGAAGGTTATCAACCCCAACAACTAGCTCAGGGGATTCAGGAAGTTTTAGGGGGTCAACGTCACTTACCCACTGCCCAAGCCTGCCAGAACTATGTTAAAGAGCATTATACCTGGAGCGCGATCGCGCCTCAAATAAAAGCTGTTTATCAAGCAGCTCTTACCTAACTAATTATTGTTCATTAAAAACCATGAATCAATCCCCCTTAGTTTCAGTGATTATTCCTGCGTATAATGCAGAAAAGTTTATTGAAAAAACCTTAAATTCTGTTATTACACAAACTTACAATCATCTAGAAATTTTTGTAATTGATGATGGCTCTCAAGATCAAACACCACAAATTGTTAAAGAGTTTATGGAAAAAGATGCCAGAGTCATGCTATTACAACAATCTAATCAGGGCGTAGCTGCCGCTCGTAATTTAGGAATAAAAACTGCTAAAGGAGAATATATTGCACCATTAGATGCTGATGACATTTGGTACCCTCAAAAAATAGAAAAACAAATAGAATATTTTATACAATCTAACTCTTCTATTGGCTTAGTTTATGCGTGGTCCGTGGGAATTGATGAAGAAGATTTGATTAATTATCGTCGATGCGTTGTTCCAATAGTAGAAGGTAATGTTTTTTTCCCATTTCTCCTTTGTAATTTAATTAATACTGCTAGCACTCCTTTAATTCGTCGTACCTGTTTAGAAAAAGTTGGTTATTATAACTGCAATTTAAAACGACAAAACGCCCAAGGTTGCGAAGACTGGGAATTATATCTCCGCCTAGCTCAATATTATCAATTTCGACTAGTGCCAGACATTTTAGTTGGATACCGCAAAGTTGTGGGCAGTATGTCTGGCAATCACATTACAATGGCAAAATCTATGACCCTCACTTTAAATGGAATTCAACAACAATATCCTGAAATTCCGAAAGAGTTTTTCCAATGGTCTGCTGGTAATTTTTACCGCTATTTAGCTGGACAAAGTCAAGGGAGCGATCATCATGATAAAACATTGTTCTGGTTATATAAGGCTCTAGAAGCAGACTCTGCTAATTATTTGGATCATAAACTATATCTACGAATGTTGATTAGTTTATTAAAACTTTTTGCTCATCCTGTTACTTCATTAATTTGGCCAAATCATTTAGCTTGGGAAAAGTTTAGAAAAAAAATTATATTCCAAAGAGTCATTAACTTTGATCAAATTCAAATTGAAACTGAACCATTCAAGAAAAATCAACTAAATCTTTACCAAAGAATTAAGCGAAGGAGATGGTTAAAAGTTATTGGTATGTCTCATCAAAATTTTCTAATTTTTTTAGCTGACAATAAAACTAATCGACCTAGCGATTTCAACATTTTTGGTAATTAACGTAATTAACAAAAAAATTACTAATAAAAGCAAATAAAGATAACAATGTTTTATCACTTACCTTCTGTTAACAGTAAAGCAAAACGTATCATAGATATTTTGGGTGCTTTAGTAGGACTAATAGTCACACTAACTCTGTATCCATTAATTGCCTTTCTTATTTATATTGATGATCCAGGACCAATTTTTTTTACACAAACCAGAATAGGGCTTTACGGAAGACCATTTCGGATTTGGAAGTTTCGATCAATGATCACAGATGCAGAAAAAATGAAAGGCTTAGTGACTAATCAGGCAGAAGGATTTATATTTAAAAATGAACATGACCCTCGTGTGACAAGGGTAGGAAAATTTTTACGACGAACGAGTTTGGATGAACTACCTCAGTTTTTAAATGTCTTAAAAGGAGATATGAGCTTAGTCGGAACACGACCTCCTACTCCCGATGAAGTATCTCAGTATTTGCCTCATCATTTCCAACGACTCAAGGTTAAACCAGGCTTAACTGGAGAATGGCAAGTTAACGGACGTTCTATTGTGAAAGACTTTGAAGAAATTGTCAAAATGGATATTGCTTATCAGCAAAAGTGGTCTCTAGTTTATGACTTACAGCTAATTTTAAAGACAATTAAAATTGTTATCACTAAACAGGGAGCTTGCTAAGTAGTTAAGCAAAATTATTTGTATATGTGGGAATTAAGTTGTACGGTTAAAATTGATTTTGTATTGAGGGCGCGATCGCGATATTTTCGGTTGCCCAAGCTTTCTCACAATCAGTATGAGTAACCCCTACCATCATGGGAATTTTTACTATTGTTTTTTTTAACTCCTAACTAAAATATGGCACAATTAGCATCAGATCAGATATATTGACAAAATCATTAATTTAGTTATGGCAGGAAAAGTAAAGAAAGGGGCTTTAGTTCACGTAGTACGAGAGAAGTTAGAAAATAGCGTGGAAGCAATGGCAAGTGATAATCGGTTTCCTTCCTATTTATTTGAAAGCAAAGGAGAAGTTTTAGAAACAGAGGGGGATTATGCTTTTGTTAAGTTCTATGTAGCAACTCCTGGAGTTTGGCTTCGCCTAGATCAATTAGAACCTGTAAATTAAAAATGGCGAGCAAATGAGGGGAATCTCAGCTTTAACGAGACTTTCCCCTTAGCTTTTATTTTTAAATTCCTAGACGTTGATAAATAGTATCTAGGTTTTGTAAGTGGTGCTGGGGATCAAAACAGCTTTCTATTTCCTCAGAAGATAGGGTTTTCTGCACGGTAGGCTCTTCACAGATTAATTGATAAAAGTTTCCATTGGGTTGGTTCCAGGCTTGATGGGCGCAACTTTGCACGATTTGATAGGCTTCCTCCCGATTCATCCCTTTTTCCACAAGGGTTAATAATACTCGTTGACTGAAAATTACCCCTCCATAAACGTTCATATTACGCTTCATGTTTTCGGGATAAACGAACAAATTTTTGACTAACTGGGTAATTTCATTAATCATAAAATGGGTAAGAATGCAACTGTCTGGAAGAATTACTCGCTCCGCAGAACTGTGGGAAATATCTCTCTCATGCCATAAAGCAACATTTTCTAGGGCAGTCATGGCGTTACCCCGTACAATTCGTGCTAATCCAGTTAAACGTTCTGAACGGATAGGATTGCGTTTGTGGGGCATTGCCGAAGAACCTTTTTGTCCTTTAGAAAAATATTCTTCCACTTCTAAGACATCAGTGCGCTGAAGATTACGAATTTCGACAGCAAAACGTTCAATGGAGGCAGTTAAAAGGGCAAGTTGTTGCAAAAAATGTCCATGACGATCGCGCGATATCACCTGTGTCGAGGCAGTGTCAGGTTTTAAACCGAGTTTCTCACAAGCTAGGGCTTCTACTCTTGGATCAATATTGGCATAAGTGCCCACTGCTCCCGAAATTTTCCCTACCGCAATTTCATTGCGAAGATGAACAGCGCGATCGCGATGACGGAAGATCTCGGCTAACCAACCAGCTAATTTAAATCCGAAAGTAATGGGTTCAGCATGGATGCCATGAGACCGTCCCACCATCACTGTATAACGATGTTGTTGCGCCTGATAGCGAATAGCTTGAGCGAGGGCTTCCAACTCTTCTAAAATCAAATTCAGACTTGCCACTAACTGTAAAGCTAGGGCAGTATCGAGCACATCGGAACTGGTTAAACCCAGATGGATATAACGTCCTGCTTCACCCACATATTCATTAACATTTGTTAAAAATGCAATGACATCATGACGAACTTCTGATTCAATTTCCAGCACTCGCTGCGGATCAAAATCTGCTTTCTCCTTAATTTCGGCTAATGCTGAGTCGGGAATATAACCAAGTTCTGCTTGCGCTTCACAAACTGCTACCTCCACCTGTAACCAAGTTTTTAATTTTGCTTCATTTGTCCAGAGTTCCCCCATAGCAGGGAGAGTATAACGTTCAATCATGTAACTTTATAAATCCAACACAACCTTATTATGGTAACTCGACCTGAGTTTACAAAAGGGCATGATCCCAATTGTAAAAAGTCACAGCTTTTCCTTATCAGTATCAAAAGTAGCTGAAATTAGATCAAAATATGACTCTTTGCTGACTATCTGGTATAGTGTCTATGGATAAGTAAGTGAAAAATCTAAAGTAAAGGTTCTTAGCACTCAAGTTATGAACCGCAGTCGTAGCCTCTATTGGTTACTGAGATACTGTTGAATTTCGATATAGGAGGAAAAATCACCTTGTCTAGTAAGTATATTTTTAGTTCTGAATCGGTGACAGAAGGTCATCCTGATAAAGTTTGTGACCAGATTTCCGATACAATTCTTGACGCATTACTCGCTGGAGACGACAAAAGCCGTGTAGCAGCGGAGGTTGTTGTCAACACGGGGTTAGTGCTGGTGACAGGGGAAATTACCTCCAAAACGCAGGTGAACTTCGTAAACTTAGTACGGGATAAAATCAAAGAAATCGGTTACACTGATGCAGATAATGGCTTCTCTGCTGATAGCTGTTCTGTTCTCATTGCCCTTGATGAACAATCCCCTGACATTTCTCAAGGGGTAACAAGCGCCCAAGAAAGTCGCGAACTGAGTAATGATGAACTGGATCAAATTGGAGCCGGTGACCAAGGCTTAATGTTTGGTTATGCTTGCAACGAAACCCCAGAATTAATGCCATTACCCATTAGCTTGTCTCACCGTCTCACTCGCCAGTTAGCGAAAGTTCGTAAAAATGGAACTCTTGGCTATCTTCGTCCTGATGGAAAAAGCCAAGTCAGTGTGGCTTACGAAGATGGTAAGCCCGTTCGTATTGACACCATCTTGCTTTCAACCCAGCATGATCCCGAAGTTGGTGGTAGCACTGATGAAAAAGCTGTTCACGATAAAATCAAAGCGGATCTCTGGAAAGAAGTTGTCCTTCCTATCTTTGAAGATATCGACATCAAGCCTGATGACAACACCAAATACTTAATGAACCCCACAGGTAAATTTGTTGTCGGTGGACCACAGGGAGACGCTGGTTTAACTGGACGGAAAATTATCGTAGATACCTACGGTGGTTATTCTCGTCATGGCGGTGGTGCTTTCTCTGGTAAAGATCCAACAAAAGTTGACCGCAGTGCTGCTTATGCTAGCCGTTATGTTGCGAAAAACATTGTGGCAGCAGGCTTGGCGGATAAATGCGAAGTTCAACTGAGTTACGCAATTGGGGTAGCCCGTCCCACCAGTGTCTTTGTTGATACTTTCGGCACTGGTAAAGTTGATGAAGACAAGTTACTAGAAGTGATTCGCCAAAACTTTGAACTTCGTCCTGCGGGAATTATTCAAGCATTTGATATGCAATCTCTTCCCAAACAGCGTAATGGACGTTTCTATCAAGATACTGCGGCTTATGGTCACTTTGGACGACCTGACCTTGATCTTCCTTGGGAACGTACCGATAAAGCAGAAGCCTTAAAACAAGCTCTCAAAGCAACGGCTGCTGTATAAATTAGATTGAAATCTTTCATCTAATGAATTCCCCCTTCTCGCTATGAGGGGGGTTTTTATTACCGAAATTCAGGCAATGATTGTTAAAATAATTTTGTCCTTTGTTGTTAGTCCTTCGTCCTTTGTACAAAAATAAAAAATAACAAAATCATTGATATCTGGAAAGCGAATTTAGATATTTGTCCGCAACTGGAAAAACAATACTGGTCTGTTTTAAATCAAGAAGAAAAAGAACGGGCGAGTCGTTTGGTTAAGCCAGAGCATCAAACTCGTTTTATAGCGGGACGGGGGATTTTACGGTATTTGATTGGAAACTATCTTAATTTAGAACCACAAAAAGTTGAGTTTACCTATCGCGATCGCGGTAAGCCTATATTAACCGAAAATAATACTTCTCCTCCCCTACAATTTAATGTCTCTCATTCTCATAATTTAGGGTTATATGCCTTTGCTTATTCTGATTATGAAATTGGCATTGATGTGGAGTTAATGCGTCCTGTTTCTAATGTTCTTTCTTTGGCAAAACGTTTTTTTACTGAGAAAGAAGCGTCTTATTTAGAATCTTTATCGTCACCCGAACAAATAGAAACATTTTTTCAATTTTGGACAGCAAAAGAGGCTTACTTGAAAGCAACGGGAGAAGGATTAGCGGGATTAGAAAATATAGAGGTCATGGTGTCTTCATCTCATTCTAAGCAAGTGGAAGTGAGTTATTCTAATCAACCTGTTACTTTATTATCTTTAGCATTAACAGATAATTTTGTTGCCACTGTGGCTTGTTTAGGAGATGAATGTTTTAAATTTGATTCACTAAATACTCAGCAATCTGAGAAGATGCTCCCGCTTCTCCCATCCGACGCTTGCCATTATCTGCAATTAATTGTAACCGATCTGGATCGCTGAATAATTCATGTAAAACGGTAGCCGCTTGAGATGGTTTTTTTACGAGAATGACGGATGCTCCGAGTAAACGGGTTTGGGCTTCAGCAAAAGCAGGGGTATATTGGGGCCCTTCTCCGGGAAAAGTAATGACAGGCTTCCCTAAGCCCACAAATTGTTCTGTAGCGGTTCCAGCCATAGCAACAGCTAAATCAGCAGAGAGTAAGCAACTATGATAAGCCGTTTGGGTGAGAAGGAGTCGGGTAACGCCTTTTTGAAATTCTAAGCCTTGTTTGTCTTGCACGGGAGTGGAAAGAGAATTTGTTGTATTTTGTTGCCAGCCTTGGGCTTGTAATCGCTCACAAAATGGATTTAAATCTAGGCTAGGCGCGATCGCGCTTAAAAAACACAACCGACGTTTCTTTTCTCGGGCGATAATACTTTCCACGGCTTCTAAAATGAGTTCCCAATTTCTCTCGGCTTCAGGGGAACGAGACCCAGGTAATAGTAAAATACGCAGCGATCGCGCTTCTTCTCTCTCTTCGACAATAGGCACTTCAGGAAATAACCCGTCCATCATCGGATTCCCAAAATCATGCGCCCGAACCCCAAATTGTTGTAACTGATGAGTGGTTAAACTGTCCCGAGGAAACACCCCCAAACAACGGCGATTTTTCATTAAACAACGTTCCCATGGGAGATACACCGAGCCTAATTTCCGTTGTAAGAAAGAAGTTTGGGGTAACCAGCCCACTTCATCCTGTAGATAATACTCAGACTTTGCTGTTCCCACAAACACATAATTAGTCTGACTCAGCCAAGCAAAAAGCAAGGGAACAATATCGCCCACTGCCAGAATCATTCCTCCTTGTTTCCCCCAACGTTGAACTGCCTTTAACTGCGCCAAAGTTAACCCGACTAAGCCCCCCTGAAGGTCTCGCCATAACTCTCGGGCTTCCATATAGACAAAGCCTCCTGAGGGCATTTTTTTAACTGGGGCAATAATTGGAATGCGCGATTTCTGATAAGCAATCCCCTCCCCCACAATTGGCAGAGCAACAACCTCTATCTGGTCTGTTTGCTGATATAGGGCTTTGATAATTTGAACAGCAATAACATCTTCACCGTGACCATTACTAAGACAGAGTAATTTCAATGTCGATTCTTTCCATCTATTTATCCATCGAGTAATTAGGGAGTATAGCAGTTTTCACTCCTATGAGGTACATTCTTAATTTTTTGTCCTTGGTTGTTTGTAAACCAATAACCAATGACTAATGACTAATGACCAATGACAAAAACCTACTTTAAGGGAGAGAAGAACAACCGAAATATAAGCCACAATAGATATGCAAACAATAATTCAATTATAAATAAAACCATGGGTTTATTCGGTTTTGGTAAAAAGTTAAGTCTTCCCACACCAGAAGAAGCTCTCCCTGGGCGCGAAGAAACAATGCCCATTACCAATCATCATTACGTTAATGGCAATCCCATTCAACCGCCTTTTCCTGAAGGAACAGAACTCGCCTTATTTGGCATGGGTTGTTTTTGGGGTGCAGAAAGAGTATTTTGGCAATTATCGGGAGTTTATAGCACCGCCGTGGGTTATGCAGGAGGAATTACCCCTAACCCCACCTACCAAGAAGTTTGTACAGGGATGACTGGACACAATGAAGTCGTGCGTGTTGTATATGACCCTGAAAAAATTAGTTATGAAACCTTATTAAAAACCTTCTGGGAAAACCATGATCCGACTCAAGGAATGCGTCAAGGAAATGATGTCGGAACACAATATCGGTCTGGAATTTATGTGTATAACAACCAACAACATAAGTTAGCAGAAGCATCTAAAAACGTTTATCAGAAAGCCTTAATGGAAAAAGGCTATGGGAATATCACCACAGAAATTATAGAAGCTCCAGAATTTTATTATGCAGAAGACTACCATCAACAATACTTAGCGAAAAATCCTCGTGGCTATTGTGGGTTAGGAGGAACACAAGTATCCTTCCCAGGCTTAACCGAAGCCCAAACTGTTTAATCTAATGTTTCATTCCTAGCAATGGGTGGGAAACTCCTCCCATTGTTTTTTTAATGCCTATTTTTAGAGGGAAACAGCTAGTTAAAGATGGGGAATTTTGCTAAAGTATGAATTGATCTCACCATCAAGCTGAAGAGAAGTAAGATGATTTTACCCGGAAAAAAAGTTAAAGTCACCAACGTAGATGACACCTACTATCGCTTTGAAGGGCTAGTACAAAGAATTACCGACGATAACGCCGCCGTGTTATTTGAAGGCGGAAACTGGGATAAACTGGTAACTTTCAAATTATCAGAACTAGAAGAGGTTACGCCTCGCAAAGGGAAGAAGAAGTAAAATTGATGTTCTAGATCATTCATGCGTATTCCCCTTCCGCAATTTTCGACGGAAAACCTACACCCCAATCATTTCGCTGAGGTAATAGAAACGACAACTACTGAGTTTCTTGCCCAATGTTTAGAACCCGAAGACTTATCCTTTCCTGTTATGCCTCCTTTCGGCAGTTGGGTAAAATCTTACGATGAAGAATCGGGAAATGAAGTCTTAGCAGTAGTTACCTATGCTACCACGACTCCTATAGACTCGGTTCATCGCGCCCGTGCATTAGGACTGTCATTAAGCCAATTACGGGAAGAACAGCCGCAAATTTTCGCTATGTTAAAAACCGAGTTTCGGGTGACAATTTTGGGCTTTCTCACGCCAGAAGCCAGTAGTAATGGCTATGGAGGGAAACGATGCTATCAATATCTTCCTCCCCGTCCCCCACAAATTCATCAAGGGGTTTATTATTGTGAGCAAGAGGAGATTATTCAGTTTACCGAGGAGTTAGATTTTTTACGCACCCTATTAGATGTGAGAAGTGTTCCTGTTGATTCTCTAGTGGCAGCAGTATTAAGGGAAATTTATCGCTTGCGTCAAGCGGATAGAGACTGGCTAGTACAAGCAGGGCGAAAACTAAGCACTTTACTCAAAGATGATTATGACCGCTTGCGATATATTCTAAGTCAAGTTCATTTCTAGGCTTTTCTATGACGGGACAAGAATTGCACCAACTCATTGTTGATAAATGGGGTTATTCCTTTGATGTTCAATTGCGTCGAGTTCGCAATAAAATTTTTTTGCAGGTGATGTGGCGCTATTTAGAACAGGCTTCTTTTCCATTAAGTGAAACGGAATATTTAGAACACTTAAATGCAATTTCTAGCTATCTTCAAGCCTGGGGAAGTGTTAATCAAGTTAAAGAGTATATCCAAACCACAAAAGAACGTCCTCGTTTAGGAAAAGCGGTAAATATTCCCATTGATCTTGGCGATAGAACTTCAGAGTGGATACTGGAAGAATGAAATTTGTCCTTGGTTGTTTGTCCTTTGTCCTTCGTTGTTTGTAAACCAATAACGAATAACAATTAACGAATAACAATGACCAGCCTTTACGAAACAGATTTTTTTGAATGGACTAAAATGCAAGCAAGAGCTTTGCAGGAACATAATATTAAAGCACTTGATTGGGAACATCTCAAAGAGGAAATAGAAGACTTGGGAAATGAAAAACTTAATGCTGTCAATAGCTTTTTGAAACGGTTGATAGAACACAGACTAAAACTTGATTATTCCCAAGAAATTTATCCTCGTAATCATTGGCTTAAAGAAGTGGATAATTCTCAAGATGAAATTGAAGATAGATTAAGTAAGACTCTTTTAGATAAAATTGATCTTCCCAAGCAATATGAAAGAGCGAGACGGGTTGTTTTGCGAGAGTATCAACTAGATATCCCGAAACAATGCCCCTATACTTTTGAGGAATTAATGACTAGATATCCCTTAAATAATGACTAGCTGGTAAATTTGCGCGATCGTAGCTAGCAGTAATTAATTGAAAAATACTGATCGCACTTAGTGGAAAAAAGGTTTTCCTCATTTGCTTAAGTCAGATGCATTTCCTTCCTCAGAATCTCATTAACTACTTCATTCCAATCAACTCCTTTTTCCTCAGCTTTTTTTCTTACAAATTCTTGTACTTCATCATCAAGATAGATAGGAGATTTAAACGTTGCATTGGGATAATAAAATTTACCCTGTTCTGCTTTAGAAAAGTCATATTCAGCTTTCATCAGTCTTTTTCCTCATAACAATGAATTTCTTGCCTAGTGGCTCGTCTTGCAGAAATAATTCTCACATCGAGAAGAGCCACGCCTTCATCAATTGTATGAACAACTAGCAAATACTGACCATTTGACGTTACTCCTAGTGTAATCCACCGTTCTTCCACCAAACTGTGTTCCTCATCAAAGATGGTCAAAGCCATGGGATCTGAGAAAACTAGCAATTAACTCCCTCTGCTTCCCGAAAACTAACCCCATGTTTCTCTAAGTTTCTCTGAGCTTTGATTGGATCCCACTGGAAACGGTACTGCATTATATTGTTGGTTTAAACTTAAAGCAAACCAGAAAACATTACCTTGTGAGAGGCAATTGGTCAATTTCAATAATTTAGGAGTGTTGAACAAAAAACCAAGGCAATGTTAACCCATGACTAACAGTCAAAAATATGGTATAATAAACTACCTAAATACCATACGAGCATCAGCACTCTACGGGTAAAATGCTCGCGATAATGAAGTGATTTTAAATTAGGCTTTGGTTAATTATGAAAGTAGTGATTCTTGGTGGCGACGGCTTTTGCGGATGGCCCACTTCTCTCCATTTATCCAATGCGGGACATGAGGTAATTATTGTGGATAACTTGTCTCGCCGCAATATTGATAATGAGTTAGAAGCAGGGTCTTTAACTCCTATCTCGCCCATGGGAGTGCGTTTGCAAGCATGGAAAGAGGTCAGTGGTAAGGAGATCCAATTCCATAAGATTGATATTGTGGAAGAGTATGATCGCTTACTGAAGCTACTTAGCGAAGAACGACCCGACGCGATCGTACACTTTGCGGAACAACGGGCTGCCCCTTATTCGATGAAGTCTCCTCGTCATCGTCGCTATACGGTTAATAATAACATTAATGCCACTCATAATACCCTCTGCGCGATCGCTGAGTTAGGACTAGACACCCATTTAGTCCATTTAGGAACAATGGGGGTTTATGGTTATGGAACTGCAGGGATGAAAATTCCTGAAGGCTATCTTGATATTGAGGTCGTCACCGAAAATGGGGAACGGATTCCGCAACAAATTCTTTATCCCCCAAACCCGGGAAGCATCTATCACATGACCAAAACCCAAGATCAACTCTTGTTCGCCTATTACAATAAAAATGATGGGGTGCGTGTCACTGATTTACACCAAGGAATTGTCTGGGGAACCGATACCGAACAGACAAAGCTAGATGAACGGCTGATTAATCGCTTTGATTATGATGGCGATTATGGAACGGTTCTTAATCGCTTCTTGATGCAAGCGGCTATTGGTTATCCTTTAACCGTCCATGGAACAGGCGGACAAACTCGGGCGTTTATTCATATTCAAAATACCGTGCGCTGTATTGAGTTGGCGTTGCAGTATCCCCCCGAAAAAGGGGAACGAGTGAAAATTCTCAACCAGATGACGGAAACTCATCGGGTTCGGGATTTAGCGCGACTCATTGGCAAGTTAACGGATACAGAAGTGGCGTATGTGGAAAACCCACGCAAAGAAGCAGCGGAAAATGATCTGAAAGTCGATAATAGTTGCTTCTTAGAGATGGGCTTGAAACCGACAACATTAGCCGAGGGATTACTCCACGAAGTTACAGAAATTGCCAAGAAGTATGCTGATAATGCCGATCTCTCGAAAATCCCTTGCACCTCGGTTTGGACAAAAGAACAGAAAGCAGGTGTTCCTCAAGTCAAGGAAGAAGTTACCTCAGGTTCAAGTCATCATTAAGGAAGCCAATTATAAAACTGTCACTTAGCTCTATGTCTTTCGAGTGACATCTGGTTACTCTATAGTCAGTGGTGAGTGAGGAGTAATCGAACGGGAGAGCTTCAGGGGTCGAAACATGGCAAGACTCCCTGAAGTCTTTTCATTTTTGGGCTTTTTTAAGGTAAATACAGTGACGTTGACCGAAAGTGAGGGGAGTGGAAAAGGACTCAATGTTTAGAAGGCTTCCTCCCAGTTTAGAAAGGGTTTTTTTGAGCGTTTGTTCTTCCTCCTCTGTCCAACGCCCTCGATAAAGGACAGCAATTCCTTCAGGCTTTAAAAGGGGTAACGCATATTCAGCACAGGTAGAAGCGGAAGAAACTGCTCGTAATAGAGCAAAATCGTACTGGGGCTTCCAACTAATATTTTCAGCTCGTCCCACGATCGCGCTCACTTGAGATAACCCTAATTCAGAAATTAAAGTTTTGAGAAAAGCAATTTTTTTACGGGTAGAATCCAGTAAAGTAACCTTAGCATGAGGAAGCGCGATCGCGCAGGGAAGACCAGGGAAGCCTGCACCAGTGCCAATATCAATGATGGAAACCCTTGCCTCAGTCTCTAAATTAAGGGGAGTTAGCCCGCGCAAAGAGTCCCATAAATGTTTTTCCCAAAAGGCTTCAGGTTCAGTAATGCGGGTTAAATTCAGCTTTTGATTCCCCTGAAGAATCCCTTGATACAGGGCCTCAAATTGTTGTTGCTGTTCAGGAGATGGACACCAGCCCAATGTTTCTTCCCAAACATGGCTTAAGTTTGGAAGTCTATTCATTTTGTCCTTTGTAAAACAATGACTAATAACCAATGACCCATCAGCATAGCACGACTTAAAAAAATAGCTGTATATCTGCGTTAACTAAGTAAGATACAATCGAGATCAAGTTTTCCTTCCCTAATACAGATGCCAGAAGATCAGGATTACTATAAAATCCTTGGTGTTTCAGAGAACGCTACCCAGCAGGAGATCAAACAAGCCTTTCGTCGTCTCGCCCGTGATTGTCACCCTGACTTACACCCCAATGATGCGACTGCGGCGAAACGGTTTCGAGTTTTGCGGGAAGCCTATGAAGTGCTAAGTGATGTAACACAGCGCAAAAAGTATGATCGTCAGCGTCCCAAATCTTCCTCCCAAAAAAAAGGAGGAAGCGCACAGGTTTATTATGTGCGAGGGGTGGAAAAAATGCTCTTACAAAACTATCGGGCTGCCGTTACTGATCTCTCAGAAGCTATCCGTCTGAATGATCGCTTTGTGGAAGCCTACTTAAAACGGTGTGAAGCCTATTTGGCATTAGGAGAAGAACGGGCGGTTTTAGAAGATTGTCAACAGATTTTAAGATATCAACCAGAAAACGCGATCGCGCATTATTATCGAGGACGCGCCCGTCAACGTTTAGGCTACGCTGATTCTGCAATTAAAGCCTATAGCAAAGCCATTTATCTCCAACAAGACTTTCCCCCGCCCTATTATTATCGTGGGGTTGCTCATTATGAATTACGGTATCGTAACCGTGCTATTGCTGACTGGCAAGAATATGCCGAAATTTGTAAGCGACAAGGAAATATGCAGGGATATCGTTTAGGAATTGATACCCTTAATCGTTACAGTTGGTTTCATATCAAGGTAGGGAATCGTATCTTTGGAAATAATAAGCGTTCCCAAGCTCAACCAGTGCAAAATTTTCATCATCCTTACTCTCGCCGTCAACAAGTAGGAAAACAAGTTCAAGATTCTATCTCTAAACTTGCTACGGCAATTCAAAATACAGCCCAAACCACCATTTTTAGCTTAACCCCCATTCTCAAAAACCCTGTGGGGGGAATCTTACTAGCTTATGGTCGCTTAGATCCAAACCAGATTCCAGTAGTGGCTGTTAACTCTTTGCTTTTAAGCAATGTCGCTTTTCTATTTGGGATGTTAGCTCATTTTGGCTTGAACTTAACTACCCTCTTGCGGTTTTTACCTGTAGGAATAATGCCTAGCCTTTCTCTGTTTGGGATTAACGTTGGCATTCGTTTTTTATTGCAATCCCCTTATGATTGGAAAAAAGACTTATTTTTTGCCAGTACTGCGGTTTTACCCTTGGCAGCGTTTTCGCTATTTAGCGCTTTTACCACGCTGATTCCTGGTTTTGTTTTTTTGCTAATGGTAATTAGTGTATTTCCTCTTTCTTACACCTTGCTCTTGCTTTATGGGGGCTGTTTCCAACTGCTAAACCTCTCAGAATCCCTTTCTGCCCTAATTGTTCCGATAATGCTTTTAATAACTACACTGTTAAGTTGGGTAACATTATCTGTCGTATCTTGATTTTTTAATTCAAAGCTGTTATGATTAAAGTTTAGCTAAATTGAGATGAGGTAAAAAAAAGTAAGGAGGAAGAAAAATATTCGGTTTTGGGAAACCTATAAATAATGGTGGGAAAACCGCACAGGTTGTGGTGATGCCAGAGTTATATCTAGCATTATAATGAAAGTAAAGTCATAACCAGTTCCTTTAGAAGGATCAAACTTAAAATTTAGATAACAATAAGGAAATGTTCCCTCGCTTTCTGTGTATAAATTAATCCAATTACCTCAGTATGAAAAAGGAAGAAACTAATCCAGCCTAATATCTGTCATAAGCAAGATGTAGGGTTGAATAAGTAATAGATAGTTTATTGGGTAAAGGGTAACATTCCCTCTCAGTGAGAGCAACCCAAGTTACGAACAAAAACCTGCTTATAAACGGAGTCACTGACGATTACAGATGCCCACTGCAAAATTAGACCAAAACAACGAAAAGCCGATTTTCTCTGCAGACATGGTGCGAACCTATCTTCATGAGATAGGGCGTGTCCCCCTACTTACTCACGAACAAGAGATTATCTTGGGTAAGCAAGTGCAGAAAATGATGGGGCTGTTAGACCAAAAAGAAGAATTAGAAAAAGAACTGGGACGAGAAGCAACTGAAGAGGAATGGCTAGAGAAAGCTGAGATTAGCAAATCTGAGCTAGACAAAATTATTAAAGAGGGCAATCGCGCCAAGCGCAAAATGATCGAGGCGAATCTGCGTTTGGTGGTGGCGATCGCGAAAAAATATCAAAAGCGCAACATGGAATTCTTGGACTTAATTCAAGAAGGAACATTAGGGCTAGAGAGAGGAGTAGAAAAATTTGACCCCACAAGAGGCTATAAATTCTCAACTTATGCCTACTGGTGGATTCGTCAAGCTATTACCCGCGCGATCGCGCAACAGGCTCGGGCGATTCGTTTGCCCATTCATATTACCGAAAAGCTGAATAAAATCAAGAAGGTACAGCGAGAACTGGCGCAAAAACTGGGACGTAATGCGACTCCCACAGAAATTGCCACCGAGTTAGAACTAGAACCTTCCCAAATTCGAGAGTATCTCAGCATTGCTCGTCAGCCGATTTCCCTTGATGTCCGAGTTGGCGATAATCAGGATACGGAACTATCGGAACTCTTGGAAGATGATGAAAATTCCCCAGAAACTTACCTAACTCAGGAATCAATGCGACAAGACATTGATATTATGCTCTCTGAGTTGACCCCTCAACAACGGGAAGTGTTATCCTTACGCTTTGGCTTAGAAGATGGCAATGAGCTATCCTTAGCGAAGGTGGGTAAGAAACTTAACCTCAGTCGGGAACGAGTCCGCCAACTCGAACATCAAGCCTTAGCTAAACTGCGTAGAAAACGTGGTGGTGTGGCAGAATACATTGCTGCTAGTTAAAACTCAACATCAACCGAGGGGGATTTTCCCCCTTTTTTTGTCGAGGTGAGAGAGAAAACATCGTCTTCAGTGAAACTTTACAACTATTTACAGCAGTTGCCTTTATCAGAGGATGGTAAGGGGTTAATTGAGTTACCGCCCTCAGAAAAAGAGGAAGCATTTCAGTGGGTATGGGAACGTTTTATCTGTGGGGAATTTCGAGAACGTTGGGAAATTGCTAAATTCTTACCGAAGTTTGGAGAACGCGCGATCGCGCCTTTAACCGAACTAATAGAAAATCCTAATGCCGATCTTGATCTCCGTTGTGAAGCCGTTGCCATTTTAAGTCAATTTCAAACCCCTGCTGCCATTTTTTCTTTAACCAATGTTTTAAAAACAGATACAGATACTGAGATTATTGAGGCTTGCGCCCATGGCTTATCGAAACAAGGCAAAATTGCAATTCCCACCCTAAAAGAAGCCTTAAATCAGCCTCAAACGCGACTGGCAGCAGTAGAGGCGTTAGCCTATCTTCGTCAGCCTGAAACCATTGACCCCTTATTAACGGTGGTTAATGATGAGGATTCCCAAATCCGTAGAATTGCCATTGAAGCCCTGAGTAGCTTCCGAGATACTAGAATTGTAGAAGCCTTAATCGCTGCTTTGCAAGATACTGATTCTAGGGTACGCAAAGAAAGTGTGATTGCTTTAGGGGTACGGGGAAATGATTATGATCCCCATGCTGTCGCCGAGGCTTTATTACCACTTTTAAGTGATATTAACTGGGAAGTGGGATCTCACTGCGCGATCGCGCTTGGTAGAATAGGAACTCCCAATGCTTTAAACGCCCTTAATCACTACTTAAATGAGCCTTTAACCCCTGACCTCCTGAAAAAGTCAATTATACAGGGCTTAAGCTATCACGAAACCCCACAAAGCCTCTCTGTAATCACGCAGAATCTGGAAAAACAGCCCCTTGTCATCGTCAAAGAAATAATTACCATTTTAGGACGTTGGAAAACCGAAGATCACAAGCCTGAAATTGTCAGAACTCTGACTACGATTTATTCTCAAACTCCCACCTGGCAAGAAGAAACCTCCCTAAAGCAAGCCTTAGCCGTTGCCATGGGTAACTTAGGCATTCGTGAAGGCAAAGAGATTCTGCAAAAACTAATCCAAGATCAAACGCCCATTGTGAAATTACACGCCCAAGCTGCTTTGAAAAAACTTCCGTAGATGTATCAAAATGCACGAAACGTAACTGTAAAATTCGTTATTCTCATCAATAAATGTAATTTAAGATACTAAAAGAAAAATGCGGATTGAGCAGTTACAAGCATTTTTAGCCATCACGGAAACAGGAAACTTCGGACAAGCCGCGAAAAAATGTTCTGTCACCCAATCGACTATTAGTAGGCAAGTGCAAGGATTAGAAAATACATTAGGGGTTGATCTCTTCCATCGTTCTCACCAAGCAAAACTAACGGTAGCTGGAGAGAGGTTGTTGCCTCGCGCCCGTAAAATTTGCCAAGAATGGGCAATGATCACCCAAGAACTCCATGATCTAATGGCAGGAAAACAACCCGAATTATGCGTTGCTGCCATCCATTCCGTGTGTTCTTATCATCTGCCACCGATCTTACAAGTATTTAGTCGCCAGTATCCTCACGTACAATTAAGAGTAACCGCCCTTGGCAGCGATCGCGCTTTAAAAGTCTTACGAGATGGCTTAGTGGATGTTGCCATTGTGATGAATAATCCCGCCTTTACCACGAATCCAGAAATGGTCACTGATATCCTATTTGAAGAACCCATTGAAGTTTTAATGGCAGCAAATCATCCCTTAACCCAGTATAATCAATTAGGCTGGTCTGAATTAGCCTCTTATCCCCATGTGGTATTTAAAGATGGTTATGGAATGCAACGTCTTGTACAAGATTGGTTTTCCCAACAAAATGCCCCGATTAAAATGGCAATGGAATTAAATACTCTTGATGCGTTTCGTGGCGTAATTCGACAAGGAGAATTAATTGCCCTCCTTCCCCATTCGGCGCTAGTAGAAGCCCAAGAAGACCCCACTCTTGCCATTGGTCGCATTGAAAATCATCAAACCCAAGAAACCCTAACCCGACAAGTGGTGTTTGCCACGACGCGCGATCGCGCAGAAATTCCTCCCATTAAAGCCTTTCGTCAAATGGTTCAGAAACTCTCAGTGTCCGATAAAATGAGTACCCCTTTATCAGTTTATTAAACAAAAAGCCATGAGTGCATCATTCCGAGAACTCCTCAAAAAAGTGGGTAGCGGTCCCCATACTGGCAAAAATTTAACTCGCGCCGAAGCCGCCACCGCCACCGAACTAATTTTAAAACAAGAAGCGACCCCTGCCCAAATCGGGGCGTTTCTGATTGCCCATCGCATTAAACGTCCCACCTCTGAGGAATTAGCAGGAATGTTAGATGCCTATGATCAATTTGGGGGCAAAATTCCGCCCTTAACTGAGGAAACGGCATATCCTGTTACTGTGTTTGGTGTGCCTTATGACGCGCGATCGCGCACTGCCCCTGTTTTTCCCATTACCCTACTTTTACTTGCCAGTTTGGGGGTTCCTGTCATTCTCCAAGGCGGCGATTGTATGCCCACTAAATATGGTCTTCCTTACGTTGACATTTGGGAAGGATTAGGAATTAATTATCGTTCCTTAACCCTCGAAGATAATCACAAACTCCTGAGTGAAACAGGAATTGCTTTTTACTATCTGCCAAAACATTTCCCCCAAGCCCAAAAATTAGTGCCTTATCGTGATGAAATTGGCAAGCGTCCCCCTTTTGCAACTCTAGAACTAATTTGGTCTCCTTACGCAGGAGAAGCCAATCTCATCTCAGGATTTGTTCATCCACCCACCGAAGATCGCTTCCGAGAAGTTTTTGATCTCCGTCCCATGAAAAAACTAATCACCGTCAAAGGCTTAGAAGGCAGTTGTGACTTAGCGCGTAACCGTACTGGTATTATTGGGGTTAGGGAACAAGATCAAGAATTTCAACGGCTGAACCTGCACCCAGAACATTATGGCTTTGCTGGACGAGATGTTTTATTAGAATCGAAAGAGCAATTAATCCAAGACTTACAATCCGTGATTGAAGGAAAGCCAGGAGAACTAATGTCGGCGGCGATTTGGAATGGGGGTGCTTATTTGTATTTAATGGGGATTTGTGCTGATTTATCCCAAGGATTAGCCCAAGCCGAAGAATTGATTAAAAATGGGAAAATTGCTGATAAGTTAAGGGAATTACAAATTCAAGTTACCACTAACTTAGGAAGTGGAAGTAAAAACTAGAACTTTGCACAAGCTGGCTCAAGCCAATCCTGATTTTTTTGGTTAAATTAGGCAGTGACATTCTACAATCAGGGATGATTCAATATTTCTGTCCCTTGTGTTCTAACGAGCCAATCTATGCGTATTGCCCTATTTACCGAAACCTTTTTACCGAAAGTTGATGGCATTGTTACCCGTTTGCGCCATACCATTAATCATTTACAACAAAGTGGTGATCAAGTATTGGTAGTTGCTCCAGATGGTGGATTAACAGAATATAAGGGGGCAAAGGTTTATGGGGTTTCTGGAATGCCATTGCCCTTGTATCCAGAGCTAAAATTGGCATTTCCCCGTCCCTCCATTGGAGAAGAATTAGAGAAATTTCAACCTGATTTAATTCACGTGGTGAACCCTGCAGTTTTAGGTGTGGCAGGGCTATATTATGCCAAAATGATGAAGTTACCGCTCATTGCGTCTTATCATACCCATTTGCCTCAATATTTACAGCATTACGGAATGGGGGCGTTAGAAGGGGTGTTATGGGAATTATTAAAAGTAGGACATAATCAAGCCGAATTGAATCTTTGCACCTCAACAGCAATGATGGAGGAGTTAAGTGATCATGGGATTGAACGGGTGGCGCTATGGCAAAGAGGAGTAGATACGGAGTTATTTCGTCCCCAGTTGCGCTCTCAACAAATGCGTGAGCATTTATCCCAAGGTAATCCCGATGATCCGTTATTACTGTATGTGGGGCGTGTTTCAGCAGAAAAACAAATTGATGAGATTAAACCAATTTTAGAGGCAATTCCAAGGGCAAGATTAGCAATTGTTGGGGATGGGCCGAGTCGGGAAAATTTAGAAAAATATTTTGCAGATACTCCGACTCATTTTGTGGGCTATTTAGAAGGAGAAACCTTAGGGGCTGCCTATGCCTCGGCAGATGCTTTTGTGTTCCCATCACGTACAGAAACCCTTGGTTTAGTGTTATTAGAAGCTATGGCTGCAGGGTGTCCTGTAGTGGCAGCGCGATCGGGCGGTATCCCTGATATTGTCACAGATGGGGTCAATGGCTATTTATTTGAACCTGATGATCCAGAAGGGGCAATTACAGCAACGCAAAAGTTACTAGAAGCGCGATCGGAACGAGAATTATTGCGAGAACAAGCCCGTCAAGAAGCCGAATGTTGGGGATGGATAGCAGCCACTCAACAGTTACGAGATTACTATCAACAGGTATTGTCCAAAACTTCGCTTTCTGCAGTTGGTTAAGGAGAGGAATAAATTTTATTTAAGTTTTTCTTTTTAATGATTTGCCAGTATAATTGGTAGGAGAAACTAACTGGCAAGTCAACCCAAATAAAATAGATTACTCAGATGTCTCAAGAACCAATTGAATCTGGTGAAATAGAAGCTCCTAAAAGTATTCAAATCCATCAAAGTGATGCCAGTTTAATTATTACTCGAAAATGGTTAGATAGAAAAACAATTATCTATACCTTTGTTCCTATCGCTATCATTTTATTTGCAATTCAACCATTATTCTTGATCTCCAACTTTATCAACAATCATTTTAATGAAACGCTTCAGGATATTATAAGAATCGAGGACAGTAATGAAGTTATTTGGTTAGGATTAGTTGCCTTAATAGGCTTATTATTCTTAATTACAGGAATATTTTTTGTTTATTATATAATTACCAAGTGGTTAAATCAAACCCGTATCTGGGCAAATGAAGAAGAAATTCTGATTAATCACCAGCCTCTTCCCTGTCCTTGGATTCGTAACAAAAGAGTCAGGAAGGCGAATTTAGAAAGACTATACGCGAAAAGAAATCAAAAGAATCAAAGTTATGATATTTATGCCAATACTTATACAGGAGACGATAAAAAAATTATAACTGTGGCTACTGGCAAAGAAGCCTTATTTATTGAAAGAACATTAGAGGATTATTATAACCTTGAAGATCAGCCTCAGAAAGGAGAAATTGATCCCTCAAATTTGACTAATCCATTTCATCAAATAGAAGCCCCTAGAAGTATTACCGTTTATCAAGATGATAACCAAATTCAAATTAATAAAAAGTGGAACGGGGGATTTATTACAGCAATATTTGCAATTTTATTGAATACTTTTTTAATTATTGTTGCTTTATTAGTTGCTAACAGTGATAATACAGGTGAAAATATCTCTAGGTTATTGCCAATATTTTTACTGTTTTTGTTGTTTGGAATATTGACCCTTTATTTAGCAGTTGCACGGTGGGTAAATTATACCTATATTGTTGCTGATAATAAACTGATTACGGTTACCTATGGTTCAGTTCCCTTTCCTTTTTTTAAAAATCAACAGATTGAAGCAAGTCAATTGAAAAGACTGTATTCAAAACAATATTCTAGTGGTGAAAATAGTTATATTTATATCGTTCATATCGATACGAATCAGGGATCAGGAGAAGAATTAGTTAAGGTTAGTAATCGTGAAGAAGCGTTATTCATTGAGAGAACGTTAGAAAATTATTACAACATAGAAGATCAGCCTCAGGAAGGAGAAATTAGCGAACTTGAAAATAATGTTTGGGATGGGCTCTTTGGAAATCAATAATATATTTTTAATGTAGCAACTAGCGATGGTTCTACCTGAATTAACTGAGAATACTTGAACGAAGCGCTAATGTAAACAACTAGTACAAGGGATTGACCCCGTAAGTGAAGCGTTAGCCCACCACAACGATTTAGTGTAAACTGGAGGGCAGATGGAATCGCAACGGCTTCAGGTTAGCGACGAGGTCAAGAAAAATTAGGCGAAATATTACAAAATATAAAAAAACACGATAGAAAGTGAACGAAATATCGCAAAATAAATCGGAGAAAGGTTGTTGGGTTTATGAACAATCCCGTTTGCTGGTACTGTATATTAGTGGAGCTATTCGGGAAAATAGCCTCAACAAGTCTCAAGGGATCATTAAATTGATTTCCAAGAGTCCGCTGATTATCTAAAACTACATTTATCCGTTGGAGGATTCTAAAACATGAGTATCGTCACGAAGTCCATCGTGAACGCTGATGCTGAAGCCCGTTACCTCAGCCCCGGCGAATTAGATCGCATCAAAGCCTTCGTTGAAGGTGGTGAACAGCGTCTCCGTATTGCACAAACCCTTACCAGTGCTCGTGAGCGTATTGTGAAGCAAGCTGGCGATCAATTATTCCAAAAACGTCCTGACGTAGTATCTCCAGGCGGCAATGCTTATGGGGAAGAAATGACTGCAACCTGCTTACGGGACATGGACTACTATCTCCGTCTCGTTACCTATGGTGTAGTCGCTGGCGATGTTACTCCCATTGAAGAAATTGGATTGGTCGGCGTGCGTGAAATGTACAACTCTCTCGGGACTCCTATTAATGCTGTTGCTGAGAGTGTACGTTGCATGAAAGACATTGCTTGCTCCATGATGTCTGCTGAAGATGCTGGAGAAGCAGCTTCTTACTTTGACTATGTTATCGGCGCTATGCAGTAGTCTTTTTACTGCTGCGTAGAAAATTTTAATTAGACACCATCATAAACAGACAATAGAAAAGGGAAATAACGATGCAAGACGCAATTACCTCTGTTATTAATTCTGCTGACGTACAAGGCAAATACCTTGATGATGCAGCAATGGAAAAGCTCAAAGGCTATTTCCAAACTGGTCAACTGCGCGTTCGGGCAGCTAACATCATCAGTGCTAACGCAGCTAACATTGTTAAAGAAGCGGTAGCAAAATCTTTACTCTATTCCGATATCACTCGTCCAGGTGGTAATATGTACACCACCCGTCGCTATGCTGCTTGTATTCGCGATTTAGACTATTATCTTCGCTATTCCACCTATGCGATGCTTGCTGGAGATCCTTCTATCCTTGATGAGCGGGTTCTCAATGGCTTAAAAGAAACCTATAACTCTCTCGGTGTACCCATTAATGCCACTGTTCAAGCAATTCAAGCGATGAAAGAAGTCACCGCAGGACTTGTTGGTCAAGATGCTGGCAAAGAAATGGGTGTCTATTTTGACTACATCTGCTCTGGCTTAAGCTAACTCAGAAATTGCCTGAGATAATCAATCCATGATGACTTCAGTTCGGGTAGTGGCGAGTGAGTGCTAGGGGGTTAAAGACTTATCTCAATCTTAAAGATAGGTTTTAATGATCTAGTATTGACTGGCTAACTCCCGAACTAAGTATGTTTAAAGGAATTAACAATAAACAAATTTGGAGCTTATAACCCATGAGAATGTTTAAGATTACGGCTTGTGTTCCGAGCCAAACTCGAATTCGTACCCAACGAGAGTTACAAAATACTTACTTTACCAAACTGGTTCCCTACGATAATTGGTTTACAGAGCAACAGCGCATTATGAAAATGGGTGGTAAAATTGTCAAGGTACAATTAGCCACAGGAAAGCCAGGAACTAATACTGGTTTAGCTTAAATCTCTTTTTTGCTCAATTTTGAACAAAATAAAACCACTTTCTTCAATAATCGCGCCATTGGTTTAAAGCCGTGGTGCGATATTCTTTATAGTGATTCCAAATAAAAAACAGCAACCTAAAAGTAGTGGGAGCATCTTGCTCCCTAGTAGTAGCCAAGATGGCTGCACTACGGAACTGAATTGGAACGACTATATTTGGAATGACTATTTTTCCCAGTACCAACGAGTTTCTCCCCCGGGTTGATCAATTAAAACAACACCTTTTTCTGTTAACTCATCTCGAATGCGATCTGCTTCGGCAAAGTTTTTCTCCTTACGAGCGGCTGCCCGCTTTTCAATTAGAGTCTGTACCTCCTCATTACTTAAGGTTGTTGCTTGAGAGGAAGTAGTTTCTTCAATTTCTACAGTTAAACCAAAAACATCCGCTAATTCGGTTAAAGTATGCCATTTTACTGCTAATTCTTCAGCAGAAGCCTCAGTTTTCCCCTGATGAACTAATAAATTCCCTTCCTTGCGTAAGTCTTTGGCTAACTCAAATAAAATCGCAAGTCCACCCGCAAAATTAAAATCATCATCGACAATTTCGGCAAAGCGTTGAGTAATGGTTTCATCACTCTTGGTTGGAGGGTTATCCTCCCAACCCAGTTGCTTACCGTAATTCTCTTTGAATCGTAAGCCTTCTCGCAAAGTCTTCCAGCCATTTCTTGCCCCTTCTAATCCTTCTTCAGTAAAGTCAAGAGGTTTACGATAATGGGCTTGGAGAATGAACAACCGAACTACAATGGGGTCAACGCTATTGAGTAAGTCACGCAAGGTAATAAAATTCCCCAAAGACTTAGACATTTTTTCCCCATCCACCTTAACCATGCCATTGTGTAGCCAATAACGGGCTAAGGGCTTCCCTGTTGCTGCTTCTGATTGGGCAATTTCGTTTTCATGGTGGGGAAACATTAAGTCACCGCCCCCCACATGAATATCAATGGTGTCTCCTAACTCCTGTTTAACCATTGCAGAGCATTCAATATGCCAACCTGGGCGACCATTTCCCCAAGGAGAAGGATAAGACGGTTCATGGGGTTTTGCTGCCTTCCAAAGGGCAAAATCAAAGGGATCGCGCTTTTTCTCGGCATCAGGATCACTTTCCTCTAAGCGTCCACTTGCACCAGCTTTTAAGTCTTCTAACTTCCGTCCCGATAGTTTGCCATATTCGGGGAACTGACGCACAGAATAATAAACATCACCATGGGCTGGATAGGCATAACCTTTGTTTTCTAGTTGAGACACTAATCTTTGAATCCCATCAAGGGCATGAGTGGCGCGAGGATAAGCATCTGCTTTTTTAATCCCCAACCGTTCCATATCTTCAAAATAAGCATCAATGAAGCGTTCGGAAATGTCTTCCATGCTTACGCCTTCAGTTTGGGCGCGTTTAAGAATTTTGTCATCAATGTCGGTAAAATTCTGAACATATCGCACCTCATAGCCACGCCATTGCAAATAACGTCGCACCACATCCCAAATTAAACAAGTGCGTCCATGACCTAAATGACAGTAATCATATACAGTAATGCCACAGCAGTACATCCGAATTTTATTCGGTTCAAGGGATGTAAAGGGTTCTTGGCGACGAGTTAAGCTATTAAAAACAGTTAAGGTCATAACGCAATCAAGTAATAATAGAAAAGCTGTAGTTAAACGTTATCTAGTATCTAGTCTATCTCTCTGCGAATCTAATCTTACCACTTTAGCCATCAGTATAATTCGAGTTGTCCAACTTAAAAAGCAAGTGGTTGGAATTACCGTCATTATTCCTGCTGCAAAGCTAGAGCGATCGCGTTTTCGCAAAATCTGGTTACACTTAATCCGTTGCTGTTTGTCCTTAGTCTTGATGTCTTTTGTCAACCAATAACTAATAACTAATGACTTAGTGTGTTCCTCAACAGACTAAGAAACGCTATATAGCAATATGATCTCATTTGTAAAAACTAGCTCAACATTACGATCCCCCCTACCCCCCTTAGTAAGGGGGGAATTAAAGGGGGGATCACAACTAAAAATTTACAACTGATTTAGGATTGCTATAGTATATTCCAATAACGAACAAAACAGTATAATCTAATTTTTTTTGGAAATGACATTATTTCTGCGTAAAGTACAAGATTTAGTAATAATTGCCATTACAATTACGAGCATAATTATTAGTCTTAATAGCTGTCAAGAGTCGCCCATTTCTGAAGAAACTAATGATAATCTTCCCGATCAAGGACGAGAAATCACCCCTGCTTATGTTTCCTTAGAGGAGCGGTTTCAAACTGAGATTGTCAATATTGGATTAGAAAAGCTAGGCTATGAAATTAATTCTATGCGAGAGTTAGAACCTGCTTTAATGCACACAGATATTGCTTCTGGCGGAATTGATTATAGTGCTGCTCATTGGGAGCAAATTGGTCAAGAATTTTATGATAATAGTGGGGGAGATGAAACATTAGAAAAAGTGGGAGTTATTATTGATAATGCTGTCCAAGGTTATCTCATTGATATCGCCACTGCTGAAGAATATGACATCACGAATTTAGAACAACTTCAAGACCCAGAAGTTGCTAAACTTTTTGATACTAATGACAATGGAAAAGCCAATTTAGTTGGTTGTAATCCGGGATGGGGCTGTGAAACAATTATTAATCATCATTTGGAAAGTTATGGATTAGAAGACACTGTTGAGCATGACCAAGGAAGATATGTTGCTTTAATGGCAGATGTGGTGACGCGATATGAACAAAATGAACCAATCTTATATTATACTTGGACTCCTCTTTGGACAAGCAGCGTTTTAGTACCAGGAGAAGATGTAAAATGGCTAGAAGTTCCTTATACATCCCTTCCTGATTCAAACTCCTCTGAAGAAAATATTGATACGACTTATGAAGGTAAAAATTTAGGATTTGTTACTGACAGAATTATGATTATTGCTAATAAAGAGTTTGCTCAATCAAATCCAGATGCTGTGGAATTTATGGAGCAAGTTAGCATTCCCATTGAAGATATTAATGACCAAAATCAAAGGCTTCGGGAAGGAGAAGATAGTTCTTCCGAAATTCGTCGTCATGCTGAAACTTGGATTAGTAATCATGAGGAAACATTTCAGCAATGGCTAAATTGATGCTCTCTTTTTAGATCAACCTTGTTTTAATAAAGGGGGAATTTAGCTATGCTTAGTTTATATGGAGAAGTAATGGCTAAATTCTGCTGTGGTGCGATGGAGCTTCGCTCTACGCCAGAAGCGATCGCGCTACTGAGTAAAACAAGATTTAAGATATAGTGGGTGGGTGTCTTCACTGCTTAGATTTTGATTGAGTGGTTTCTGGTCAATCTGAAGAGAGAAGAAACAGTTTAAGTAAGTAATAATAGAGAAAATGAAGTGAAACGTTATCTAGTATCCAGTTTATTATGGAAGCAGTGAATACACAGGTCAAAGGTGGCGACCAAGAACAGATGAATACCCCGAAAATGGGGCTACCTGTTACTATAATCACAGGTTTTTTGGGCAGTGGGAAAACCACACTTCTCAATCATATTCTAAATAACAATGAGGGGCTGAAAACAGCCGTTTTGGTGAATGAGTTTGGGGAGATTGGTATTGATAATGATTTAATTGTGCAATCTGATGACACGATGGTGGAGTTAAATAATGGTTGTATTTGCTGCACCATTAACAATGATTTGGTAGAAGCGGTTTATAAGGTTTTAGAACGAGATGAGAAGATTGATTATCTAGTGGTGGAGACGACGGGATTGGCTGATCCGTTACCCGTTGCTTTAACTTTTTTGGGAACAGAGTTACGGGACATGACACGCCTTGACTCGATTGTAACGGTGGTTGATTGTGCTAATTTTAGTCTCGACTTATTTAATAGTGAGGCGGCTTATAGTCAGATTTCTTATGGGGATATTATTCTCATGAATAAAACTGACTTGGTGGAAGAGTCACAGGTAGAGGCGTTGGAAAATCGCATCCGTGAGATGAAAGAAGGCGCAAGGTTGATGCGTACCCAAAATGCGAATGTGCCGCTACCGTTGATTTTAAGCGTGGGGTTATTTGAGTCTGATAAGTATTTTTCCCCAGAAGATGACCATGACCATCACCATGATCACGATCATGACCATCATCACCACGATCATGATCATGACCACCATCATCACTCTCACCACTTAGATAATGATGGGTTTGTGTCTTTATCTTTCCAAAGTGATCGCCCATTTTCGATTCGGAAGTTTCAATCTTTTCTTGATAATGATTTACCTGAAAATGTCTTTCGAGCAAAAGGGATTCTTTGGTTTGATGAAAGCCCGAACCGTCACATTTTTCATTTAAGTGGAAAGCGGTTTTCTATTGAAGATGATGAGTGGAAAGGTCAACCAAAAAATCAATTGGTACTAATTGGTCAAGATTTAGATTTAGAAGGCTTGCGTCAACAAGTGCAGGATTGTTTAGCTTAATTTAGAGTTATTAGGGTGGGAGTTTCCCACCTTTTAGCATTATTATTTTGGAGGAATTTATGGTATATCAAGGACAGTTTGGAACTTATGAAATTACAGAGCGCGATCGCGCTGAGGTAATCACTTATCGCAGTGGTTTATTTGTCGCAGCCTTAAGTTTTACAATCGGCACACTGCTATTCTTTTGGCAAGGGGCAACCCCCATCGTATTACAAAGCCTTACCTATTTATATGCCGTATTCTCTCTCGGATTAGGGATTAGTTTATGGACAATTCATATTTATTTAATCCCCTTACATCGCCTCTTACAAATATTCTGGTTTATTGGGACAATGTCGGCAATTATTTTGGGAATACAAGCAGATGTTCCTTTAGCTTTATATGTTTATAATAATCCCTTAACTCTATTTGGGATTGGCTTTACCTTTGCAGCTTTAACAGGAATTTATTTTAAGGAAGGTTTCTGTTTTCATCGTTTAGAAACCCAAATTTTAACGCCTGTTGTGCCCGTTTTATTGTTAGGACATTTAACCGGCGTAATGCAACCGCAAATCGAACAAATTTTATTAGCAGTTTGGACAGTTTGTTTTATTGTTTTTGCCCTGAGAAAGTTTCCCCAAGATATTCCCTCTGATATTGGGGATAAGTCAGTGTTTGATTACTTGAAGAAGGCTCGCAATTCATAATTTTGAATAACCTAAGAGAGGGAAATTAAGTGTTATTCCCTCTTTCCTTGGTGTCTTAGTAATTGATTAGCCCTTTTTCAGCCAGCTAAACATCGCTCGTAAATCTTTACCGACTTCCTCAATACTATGTTCTGCTTCTCGACGACGAGTGGAAGTTAAAACAGACTTTCCAGATTGATTTTCTAAGACAAATTCTCTGGCAAATTCTCCTGATTGGATTTCAGAAAGAATCTTTCTCATCTCAGCGCGAGTTTCTTCATTAACAATGCGAGAACCACGAGTGTAGTCGCCATATTCTGCGGTATTAGAAATACTATCGCGCATATTGGCAAGTCCGCCTTCCACAATTAAGTCAACAATTAACTTTACTTCATGGAGACATTCAAAATATGCCAATTCGGGTTGGTAGCCAGCTTCAACTAAGGTTTCAAACCCAGTTTTGATTAATGCACTCAAACCGCCACAAAGTACGGATTGTTCCCCAAATAAGTCGGTTTCGGTTTCTTCACGGAAACTAGTTTCTAAAATGCCAGCACGAGTGCCGCCAATGCCTTTAGCATAAGCCATAGCGCGATCGCGCCCTTGTCCGGTTTCATCTTGGAAGACTGCAAATAAACAAGGAACCCCCTCACCCTGTTCATAGGTTCGTCTGACTAAATGGCCAGGCCCTTTGGGTGCAATCATCATTACATCCACCCCTGCTGGAGGAATAATTTGCCCAAAATGGATATTAAACCCGTGAGCAAACACTAAAGCCTTTCCGGGAGTTAGATGTGGCTCAATTTCCTGCTTATATACAGTTTTTTGCACCTCATCAGGGAGTAAAATCATAATCAGGTCAGCAGCTTTTGCGGCTTCTTCTACTGACTTAACCGTTAGCCCGGCTGCTTCTGCTTTCGCCGTAGATTTACTTCCCTGATACAATCCGACAATGACATTAACGCCACTATCTTTTAGGTTTAAAGCATGAGCATGACCTTGAGAACCAAAACCGATAATTGCAACTGTTTTGTTCGTCAATAGGTCTAAATTTGCATCCCCATCATAATACATCCGCGCCATAACACAAATCTCTCTCAAATTCTTTGCTTGCAAGTCTTCCATCCTACCTTAAAAGGACGACTCTGCACAAGATAAGCGATCATTTCCTCATTGTTCCTAATATTTACACTATGTTTTTTAGCATTATTATTCCCACTTATAATCGTCAACCGATTTTAGAAAAATGTATTCAGGCTTTAGAAAATCAAATCATAACCGACCAAGAATTAGTAACTGGCTATGAAATTATTATTGTTGATGATGGGTCAACTGATAACACAGTTTCTTGGTTAAAAAAACAATCTTTTCCTCATGTTCGTCTTTTTCAACAAGATCATCAGGGACCAGCAACAGCAAGAAATTTAGGGATAAACAAGGCTAAAAGAGACTTTATTATTTTTATTGATAGTGACTTAGTTGTAACCAAAAACTTTATTCAAGCTCATGCTCATTGCTTAAATCAAAGTCCCGATAAAACTTTTACTTATGGGCGAGTTATTAATACTTCTAATTTTGAAAATCCTACGGCAGAACCCTATAAAATTACTGACTTTTCTGCCGCTTATTTTGCCACAGGAAATGTTGCTATTCATCGCCAATGGTTAGAAAAAGCAGGTTTATTTGATACTCAATTTCAGCTTTATGGTTGGGAAGATTTAGAATTAGGAGTACGCTTAAAAAAGCTAGGATTAAAATTGATAAAATGTCCAGAAGCAATTGGTTATCATTGGCATCCTCCCTTTACTTTAGAGCAACTGCCAAAATTAATTGAACAAGAAATTGAACGGGGAAAGATGGGAATTATTTTTTACGAAAAACATCCCACTTGGGAGGTAAAAATGATGATTCAAAAGACAATTCTACATCGCATTTTGTGGGGAACGTTATCACTAGGAGGGCTTTTAAATGAGCGAACGATGCGCCCCCTTTTACAATGGCTGATTCAGCGAGGAAAATCAGGCTTAGCACTAGAAATTGCTCGTATTTTCCTTAATTGGTACACTGTACAGGCTGTATATGGAAAAAAGTAGAGAGTTAATCTCTAGTAGCAATAGCACTCGAAAATAATTGATCAGAAATGAGGCTAATTTTCAGAAAAAATATAGCAATATGATCTCATTTGTAAAAACTAGCTCAACCTTACGATCCCCCCCACCCCCCTTAGTAAGGGGGGAATTAAAGGGGGGATCACAACTAAAAATTTACAACTGATTTAGGATTGCTATATGTGATGCTAAAAGCTATGAGTGCTATTGCTTTCGATAGATGTGCTTAATTTAGCCTATAGTCAAAAAAGAGTTAAGGAAACTGAATTGATTTTTATCTTTGGAGATTAACTGAGGAAAGTTAAGACTCTTGAGGAACTTTCTTTTTCTGTGTTTTTTTCCAGAGATTTAAAACTAAGCCAATGGGGCCTCTTTTTTTCCATGGCAGTCGTCCGGGGCTATTATCTCCTATGGCTTGGGTAATGCGATCTAAAACAATGGCAATTAAAACAATACCAACCCCCCCAACAGAGGCTAATCCCACATCTAGTCGTCCAATTCCACGGTTAACCATTTGCCCTAAACCAGCTACCGCAATGAGAGAGGCAATAACTACCATGGATAATGCGAGCATCAAAGACTGGTTAACCCCAGCTAAAATGGTGGGCATGGCAAGGGGAACTTGTACCTGAATGAGGACTTGTTGTGGGGTTGCCCCAAAAGCACGGGCGGCTTCCACTACATCTTCAGGAACGCCCCGAATACCAATATTGGTTAAACGAATTAATGGCGGTACAGCAAAAATAAAGGTAACAATCACCCCTGGGACTTCTCCAGTTCCAAATAGCATCACCACTGGCACTAAATAAACGAAGGCGGGGAGGGTTTGCATCGTGTCTAAAACAGGACGAATGAAGGTAGCAAACCGATCGCTGCTTGCTGCCCAAATTCCCAGAGGAATGCCAATCAGAATGCAAAAGAATACTGCCGTAATCACTAAAGCAAGAGTGACCATTGATTGTTGCCACGCACCGATTAGCCCAACCACTGTCATGGCAATGACACTAAAAATAGCAATATTCCGACTTGCCAGTTGCCAAGCAATGACAAATAATCCGACAAGAAAAACAATGGGATTCATCTCAACAAAAAATGATTGAATTTGCCGTAAAACAATCCCAACTGGTATTCCAATCCACTCTCGGAAAATAAAGCGATAGTTGCTTACGATCCAACTAACGATGTCGTCAATTTGCTCGCCAAGGGGCCAGATTGTCTCTTCAAAGGGGTTAAACATAATTAATCAATCAACTAAGCAACAATTTTTTGAGGTTCGTTTTCAGATTCTTCCGAATCGCTTTCTTCATCCACATCTTGTAAGCGTCCAATACTCGCGAGAATATCAGAGTGTTCCACCACGCCTTTAAAGTCTCCTTCATCATCAATAATCGCAAGGGGTAATCGTTGTTGGCAGAGATGGGCAACGTCTTCAATGGTGGTGCTAGCTTTCACTTTCGGGAAATCAGTTTCCATAACCTCTTTAATGTCTTCTTTTCCTTCTTTTAAGGCTTGAGTGAGGCTTTCAAGGGTGACAATGCCAATGGGAGTGTTATCTTGATTCACCACATACATTTCTTTTCGTTGGTAACGTTGCATTTGTTCAAAAGCGGTTTGCGCTGATCCATGTCCCAGAATAAAGGGAATGGTTTTGCGAGTAATTGACCCTGTTTTTAGCACTTGGGCGCGATTAACATCCAACATAAAGTCACGGATGTAGTTATCAGCAGGATTGGTTACTAATTCTTCAGGAGTTCCCACTTGCACAAAATAGCCATCTTTCATCACTGCCACACGATCGCCGAGTTTTAGGGCTTCATGGATATCATGGGAAATAAAAACCACTGTTTTCTGTAATTCATCTTGTAAACGCAGCAATTCCGCCTGCATATCTCTGCGAATAAGCGGATCAAGCGCCCCAAATGCTTCATCCATTAATAAAATATCAGGATCAGTGGCTAACGCCCTAGCTAAACCGACACGCTGTTGCATTCCCCCACTTAATTCTGAGGGATAGCGATCTGCCCATTTATGTAACCCCACAATTTCTAGGGTTTCTAAGGCTTTATGACGACGTTTCCTATCATTTAATCCACGAACATTTAAGCCATATTCGGTATTTTCAGCAACGGTAAGGTGGGGGAACAAGGCAAATTTTTGGAATACCATTGCCATTTTTGTGCGACGGACTTCCCGTAAACGCTTGGAATTGACATGGGCAATATCTTCGTCATCAATAATCACTTGACCGCTTGTGGGTTCAATGAGACGGTTGAGACAGCGAATTAGGGTTGATTTTCCTGAGCCGGATAAGCCCATGATCACAAAGAGTTCCCCTTGTTGAATTTCAAAGGAAACTCCACCAACCCCGACAACATTCCCCGTTTTTTCAAGGATTGAGTCGCGATCATGACCTTCTCGTAAAAGTTTTAAGCCTTCACGGGGACTTTTGCCAAAAATTTTGACTAAACTATCAACTCGAATTTTAGGCTCAGAAGTTTTTTGAGGTTCTTGAGCAATACTCATGCTAATTTCTGACTACGATCTCTAGTCAGTTGAAACGACAAAGTAGTTTTATTTTAACAAAGACTTTTTAAATCTTTAGTAACGTTAGTGACAACTGAGTTTTCATAATGAAGTAACTGAAAAATATTTAGCTGGGAACGGTTAAGGGTTGACCATTTTGCTGAGATTTAATACCTAGTAAAAAAGGCACTGCTTTTTTAACCCAAACCTCAATAGGAGTAAAGTTAGCAGCACTTTTTCCAAAACAAGTTTCTAGCATTTCTGTATGAATAATTCCTGGGTTGAGGGGAATAGCGGCCATTCCTGAGGGGAGTTCTTGCGCGATCGCCCGAGTCAAGCCTTCAATTGCCCATTTTGTAGCACAATAGGGGGCAACATTGGGAGAAGTAGAACGTCCCCACCCTGAACTAAAGTTGACAATAATACCATGCTTTTTTGCTATCATTGCAGGTAAAAATTGGCGCATGACATTGGCAACGCCTTTGATATTTACATCAATAATTTGGTCAAATTCTGTAGTAGGCACTTCCAAAAAATTTAGGGACTGATTAATCAGCGCGGCATTATTAATTAATAAGTCTGGGGGATCATAAGAAGATAAAATTTCCTCTCGCCATTGCTTCACTTGCCCTTCTTGAGAAACATCAACACAGCTAAAACTGTGAGGATTACCATAGGTTTGACTTAAATGCGCGATCGCGCTCTCATTTCGCGCACAACCAATCACGGTACAGCCTTGGGTAATGAATTCTTCGGTCATCGCACGACCTAACCCCTGACTGACTCCTGTTACTAAAACTAATTGACTCATCTATTTTTTGCTTTCGATTGATGATAGAAAATCGACTCAACTAGTTGTCAAGTTGAGCCGAAAGATGTTATCCTAGCTTTTTCATAATGCTGAAGTGTCTTCGCAATGCTGTGTTAAGCTCGACTACTTGCAACTGCAACTTGCTCTTCCTCAGGTTGGACAACTCTTAAGCTGGGGAAGAGAAAGTGGTTTTCTTCCACATACTGCGCTCCAAATAGACCCTTTTCTGCCCAAAAATACCGATCTGTGGTATGCTCATTGCGTCTAACTACAACCAGTGCTGGTGGCGCGATTCCTTTTGCAGAAATATATTTTCTCGCTGCCGTCACTGGTTTATATTCCCCACTTTCGATATTATATTGAGGTACTAAGGCAAGGATCTTGCGTCCTTCCTGACGACGACGACTTTTGCGTTTCCGTTTTCTTGCCAAGTTCCGTTACCTCCTTCTTGACTGATGAATGTAATTATGCTTACAAAATTCGTGCTAATTATAAGGTAAACTCAAAGATTTTTCAAGCTGCCCTTTCTGAGATAAGCAATAGCGCAATCGGTTGCGGTATCAGACTTAGATAAAACGTAATTTTGGAAAAATGACACAGCAGGGCTTATTTTTTTAATTATTCTTAATCATTGTATGAAGTTTTAAAAACTACCTAAGGATAGATGACGTAAAAAGGAGCTTCGATATACTTGTTTCATCATTAATATAGAAGGTTTTTACATTATGTCACCACCAGATTCTAAAGGCGAAATGGAACAAAAACTTGGGGAAATGGGATCCAAGATTGATGAATTAAAAGCAAAGGCTTCCCAAGCAAGTGAAGAAAGAAAAGCTGAATTGGAACAACAAATTAGTCAGCTTCAAGAACGCAGAAATGAGATGCAAAGCCAACTCAATAATCTCCAAGAATCAACAGGAGAAGCCTGGGAGGAAGTCAAATCTGGATTTCAATCTGCTTGGGATGATTTAAACCGAGCCTTTGAAAAAGCCCAAGATCAATTTAAATAAAGTCATTAGTCATTAGTTATTAGTCATTGGTGTACAAACAACGAAGGACAAAGGACGAAGGACTAACAAAGGACAAAATTACTCTTCAGGAACAGGAGAAACGGGGATTTCTTCTGTTTCTGGCTCTTGGGCTGGTAAGTCACTTTCTGGTGCTTGTTCAGGTAACTCCGCATTTTCATCGTCTAAAAGGGGAGTCATATCTCTAATTTGATCCTTATATTCAGCAGGGGCGAGAGCAAAGGCTTCTTCGTATAAGGGTTTGGCAGCTTCCTCATCTCCTTGTTCTTGCTTAACAAGGGCTTGTCCTAAAACGGGGCGAAAATCACTGGGATCTGCTTCAGCTAATTCTTGATAAAGCGCGATCGCGCGGTCAAAATCATCCATACGAGCGTACACTTGAGCTAATAGAAGTCGAATGGAAGTAGTATCTACGTCAATCTCATTATTTTCTGCCAACTCTAACGTTTCTTCTAATTCTCCAATAGCAGCTTCTGGGCGATCTTTTTGTAGATATAAATCTACTAACCCTTGTAAAGCACGCGGATCACCGGGTTGCTCATCTAGAATATAACGATAAGCACTAGCAGCCCCTTCCACATCTCCGGTTTCTTGTTTGGCTTGAGCTAGAAGAATGCGATAAGCCTCTTGTTCAGGATTGAGATCTGCTAACTGTTCTAAGGGGGCAATAGCTCCTTCCACATCTCCTTGCTGTAAACGAATTTCTAATAGCCCTTGCAAGGCATTTTCATTATCAGGTTCTCGTTCTAAAACCGCCTCATACCCTCTTGCTTGATCCGCTAATTCTTCCTGCTGTTGTTGATTTGCCCCGTTAGTTGCTTGCTGTGGTTGATCTCGATTGGCGAGAAACGGCAAAATCGAAACTCCAACAAAAGCAATGACAATTAAGGCAAGTACCACTAATATCCAAGTTTTTTTAGACTGCTTATCTTGTGAAGAACTCATATTTTTTTATTTTAAGAAAATCTCTATCGGAATATTCATTAGCCACATTAACTCAATATGAAAAACTTAACCAAGTGGCTACCATTGCTGAAAATTTAACATTAAGGGAGACGTTTAAATTCCCTGCTTGATCCGAAAATGTCCAAAATGTTCTTCTCCTTGTCGAGAAGGAATTGAATTTTCTACGGAAACTAAATTTATAATTTCAAATTTAGGATTGAATAACTCCTTAATCTCTGAGGGCTGAATGCCGTAGGGGGGCCCTCCTTCGCGGTTATGGGTAAAAAAGACACCGATTAATTCCCCTTTTGGTTTCAGAAGAGAAATCACAAGATCAAGATAACTGGTGCGCTTTTCTGGGGGTAAAGTACAAAAACAAGTGTGTTCAATAATGTAATCGAAGCAGTTTTGATAGTATTTAGGCAGAGTAAAAATATCTTCTTGGATAAACTCCACACTTAAATGTGCTTGTTGGGCTAATTCTTTGGCTTGCGCGATCGCGCTCGGGGCGAAATCTACTGCTACTACCTCATGTCCTTTCTCGGCGAATAATAGCGCATCATACCCACGACCACAACCGATCACTAATGTTTTCCCCATAGTAGGCGCTTGAGGAGAATTTAAAAAGTTCACTAAAGCGGGAGCTGCTTTGCCAATATCCCAGCGATCAGTTCCTTCTTGATAGCGAGATTCCCAAAATTCTGGATAAAAAGTGCTGTTCATATTATCGTCTGTATCTTAACTGATTTGCCATAAAGTTATACAATAATCATAACTATCCTAAGATAGGAAAACAAGTTGTCAATTAGTTATGAAAATGATTAACGTAGTTTTTAGAGGGAAAGTTGCCATTAAATCTATTGAAAAGAGCCCACTTGGAGTGTATTGAATTATTCCATATCTTCTAATAAAAACTCATCTAATTTCTACTTTGAACGTTGCTTAAAGCAAATTGAGCAAGATATTCTTCGCATGGGAGCTTTAGTGGAGCAATCTTTTCGATTAAGCCATGAGGCTCTTTTTGATCATAATATGGAAGCGGCAAACCAAATCAATGGTCTTGATAAGCAAATTGATCAATACTATCGCCAGATTGAACTAGATTGTGTCACTTTAATGACCTTACAAGCCCCGGTAGCGAATGATTTACGACTCATTTGCGCCTTTATGCAGTTAATTCGAGATTTAGAACGAATTGGTGATTATGCCGAGGATTTAGCTGAGTTTGCCGTAAAACTCTTTCCTTATTCCTCTCATCCCTGTTTACCTCAAGTGGCTACTATGTCCCATCAAACCCAAATGATGCTAGCGGCAAGTTTAGTAGCGTTGGCAGATTTAGATGATACCGCTGGGAGAAGAGTGAAAGAGATGGATGATACAGTAGATGAAGCTTATGAACACCTTTATACAATTCTTGCTAAAAATACAGATGTTCGAGGGGCTGTTGAACCAATTTTATTGCTAGGGCTAGTAATTCGACATCTAGAACGTATGGCTGATCATGCAACCAATATTGGTCAGCGAGTTTCTTATATTGTTACCGGCGATCGCGCTTAGCTTTTTTCTAAACATTCACCCCCTCAACTTAATTAAGGGGGCGAATTAGCGTTTTTAGATATTAAAGAGGTGGAAGTAGATTCCCGCCACTACAAAGTTGATTGCCAACAGGACTACTGCCCAAATTAGACGAAAACGGTAGGGGGGTTGTCCAGATTGGGGAACGGGCATTTTATCCGCAGATGTTTTTGCCATAGTTGTTTCTCCTTTTTGTTATTAAAGTGATTTACTGCAAAGAATTAAGCCGCCTCGCCGGCATGATAGGAACTCCGCACAAGAGGACCGGATCGAACATGATTAAATCCCATTTCTTGGGCGATCGCGCCGAGGCGATCAAATTCTTCTGGTGTCCAATATTTTTGCACAGGGCGGTGTTCTAGGGAAGGGCGCATATATTGTCCAATGGTAACGCGATCGCAGTTGATTGCCCGTAAGTCTTGCAAAGTCTCAATTACTTCTTCTTCCGTCTCGCCATGGCCCAACATTAATCCTGATTTGGTGGGAATTTCGGGGTCAATTTCTTTGACAATTCTTAATACTTCTAAGGAGCGATCATATTTTGCCCCTCGACGTACAGGCCCCTGTAAACGGGGAACAGTTTCCACATTATGGTTATAACACGCTGGTTTCGCTTTGACCACGGTAGCAACGCGATCGCGCTGTTTTTGTTGGGAATCTTTACCGCCCCAAAAATCAGGAGTTAACACTTCAATTCCCGTTTCTGGAGAACGCTTCCAAATTGCCTCCATGGTTTTCACAAACCAACTTGCACCGCCGTCTTCAAGGTCATCTCTTGCCACTGAGGTTAACACCGCATACTTTAATCCCAACGCTTCCACCGCCTCAGCAACTTTTTCAGGTTCTTCTGGATCAAGCGTCATCGGGGCGTGACCTTTATCTACTTGACAAAATGCACAAGCTCTGGTACACGTTGCTCCCATTAACAAGAATGTGGCAGTCTTATTACTATAGCATTCTCCGCGATTTGGACAGCGTCCTTCCTCGCAGATCGTATGAATTTGACGCTGTTTAATAATTTGCTGTACCGAGGAAATTTCACTTGCATTACCAATGGGGCGTTTTAGCCAAGAAGGTAACGCAGTAATTTCGGAACGCCATTGTTGTCTTGTTTCACTATTTGCTTTAGAAATATTGACCATCTGAATTTGTAATTGATTCCTTGAAGTAGCTTGAGAATTTATCGACTTAAAATCTCAGCCTCAACTGCAATTTAATTATATCGTACATTTTTTACTAATTTTTTATCATATTTCGTTTAGGAGAGTCAAAATGAGATTTATTTATTGCTCATTGAGTTGCCAACTGTAAGGAAGATACTGAATAGAAATTGGCTCAGTTATTGGTATCCTTAAATAGGATTTAATATAGTCAGCAACTGACTTAGAATGATGGAGAAAATCTTTTTCATACCACTTAAAAATTTTGCTACAAAATAACTGATTTAACTCAGGATCATAACTTACCTTATCTGTATTATTAATAAAACGAACTGCATCAGCCTCAAGTTGATCATAAACAAACTCAGGCTGATAGGCTTCATTACGCAACAGGGGGCAACCAATAGCGGCGCAAACTAAGGCAAAATGAATGCGAGGTTCTTGCCATTGTTGACGAAGGATTTTATGTTCAATATCATTGAGACTAACCTGCTGATTATTCAGTTTATGGACAGGCTGAGAAAAGAAGATAAAAAATGCTAACCAATTTGGAACTCCCAAAGTCCTTGGTAAAATAGATTTAATGGGATATTTTTTCAAAATTTTAGCAATTACAAGGGCATTATAAATATTGATGAGAAAAGACAGACTTTCTGCATCCTTAAGTTCATTCAATTGTAAATTCGAGACAGTATTCAACCATTGATCTAATTCTCCTTGGGTTTCTAATTGCCAACGTTGATAATCAACTTGTCCAGATTGGTTAACATATTCTCGGAGTAAACTATCCCAAAGCGAGAAATCAATCATGCCACTACCCATTATAATAAAATTGTTTTGTTCTTTGTCCTTCGTTATTTCTATACTAATGACTAATTTTACTACTTTTTTATTATCTGTAGTCTGGGAGACTCAAAAATATTAATTATGTTTATCAATAAAGCAAAAATTATTCCTATCTTAGATATCTATTTAATTCAACAACTCATTCCACCGTTTTTATTTGGGGTAGGGGCATTTACCTCAATTGGCGTTTCTGTGGGAACAGTTTTTGAGTTAGTGAGGCGAGTAGCTGAATCAGGATTACCCTTAACCGTCGCTGCCCGTGTTTTCTTATTAAGTATGCCAGAATTTATTGTTTTGGCATTTCCGATGGCTACTTTATTAGCAACCTTAATGACTTATAGTCGCCTATCGAGTGATAGTGAAATTATTGCTTTGAGAAGTGTTGGAATTAGTATTTACCGATTAGTGATTCCAGCTTTAATGATGAGTTTATTCATTACAGGCATGACATTTGCTTTTAATGAATTACTCGTCCCTACCGCCAACTATGAAGCAAGAATAACTTTAGAACAGGCTTTAGAAAATGATACGCCACCATTTCGAGAGCGCAATATTCTTTATACTGATTATGGGAATGTAGAACAACCTGATGGCAGTGAAGAAGAAGTGTTAAAACGATTATTTTATGCGGAACAATTTGATGGAGAACAAATGCGACAAATAACGGTAATTGAACGTAGCCGTGGTGCGATTAGCCAAATTATTAATGCTCAGTCTGCTACTTGGAATCCTAGTATTAATAAGTGGGATTTTTATGAGGGGACAAGTTATATTATTGGTTCTGATTCTTCTTATAATAATGTCGTTAGATTTGAGCATAAAGAATTAAATTTACCAAGAACGCCATTAGATTTAACCCAAGAGTCTCGCGATTATGGAGAAATGAATATTGCTCAATCTCTAGAACAATTAGAGTTAGTCAAAGCCACTAGCGATGAGGAAGAAGTTCAAAAATTAAAGGTTAGAATCCAGCAAAAAGGATCATTACCCTTTGTTTGTTTAGTGTTTGGCTTAGTGGGTGCAGCTTTGGGAACCAGCCCTAAAAACACGGGACGTGCCACAAGTTTTGGCATTAGTGTTTTAATTATTTTTGGCTATTACTTACTATCTTTTATTACTGGTGCAATGGGACAATTAGGATTTTTATCACCCTTTATGTCTGCTTGGATTCCTAATTTTTTAGGGCTAGGCATCGGTGGGTGGTTACTCTTTCGAGCTGCCAATTAGAATAGGAGTGATTGTTTTTTAGAATTATGCCATGCAACTGCGATTTCTTCTATCTACTTTTTTAATAACTGCCATTAGCTTCACGATGTTTTTCGCATCTCCTTCACTAGCCAGTAACTCTGTCCAAGTGGCGAGTATTTTCTCTTTTTCTGGAGAACAACCTGATAATCTTGGTGTGGAGAATGGTAAGCTAGCCAACTGTCCGCAAACGCCTAATTGTGTCTCTAGTCAGAGTAAAGATATTAATCATAAAATTGATCCCTTAACTTATAATTCCTCTTCTGAAAGAGCCTTAGGTGAGCTAACAACAATTCTTAAAGAGATTGATAATGCTGAAATTATTGAGGAGAAAGATAATTACTTATATGCACAATTTACTAGTAATATTATGGGATTTGTTGATGACGTAGAATTTTATTTAGACCCCCAAGCAGAGGTGATCCATGTTCGTTCTGCATCGCGAATTGGAGAATCAGACTTAGGGGTAAATCGTCGTCGTATTGAGCGGATCCGAGAACAGTTATCTTGAAGTTTTTAAGTGGTAAAAATTCGGGGGAGACGATGCTTAAAGCTGCATAAAATCTCCCAAGAAATTGTCCCCAATTTTTGTGCCCAGTCATTAGCAGTGATGGTGTGCTCTCCTTGTTTGCCAATTAAGGTAACAATGTCCCCAGGTTGAACCTGTTCACAATTGGAAATGTCTAACATCAGCTGATCCATAGTGATTGCTCCAATTTGGGGAACTTTTTTTCCGTGTAATAAGACTTCAAGATGGTTTGAGAGGTTACGGGGAACGCCATCAGCATAGCCAATGCCGATCACAGCGATGGGAGTGGGTTTTTCGGTGATAAATTGATGTCCATAACTAACACCTGCCCCTGCGGGAAGTTCTTTAATTTGGGTGATGCGAGCTTTGACTTCTAAAACAGGTTGCAGGGGAGAAACTGAAGCTAAATGAGGAGAAGGCGATAACCCATAAAGGGCTAACCCCACACGCACCAGATCATAGTGACAATTAGGATCACGAAGAGTAGCAGCGGAGTTGGCAAGGTGGAAACAAGGAGGAGTGAAACCGATAGAATTTAATTGCGCGATCGCGCTTTCAAACCGTTCTCGCTGCACTTCCATAAACGTATCATTTTTTTCATCTGCAGTCGCTAAATGAGAGTAAATACTTTTAATTTCTAGTTGAGGAAATTTCTGCACGCAACGAACAAAGGGAACTACATCTTTCCACAGTACCCCTAAACGAGACATTCCAGTATCTAATTTCAGATGCACAGGCAAAGAAGTCTGTAGGGTTTGTAAGGTTTCCCCAAAAACAGAGGCTTGTTGCAGAGAACATAAAGTTGGTTCTAAATTCCACTTGACAAGAGCTTGAATTTCTTCAACCGTATGAATGGCCCCTAAAATGAGAATTGGAGCCTGAATTTGAGCTTGTCGTAACTCAATTCCTTCTTGTAGGGTTGCTACGGCTAAAGCTTCTCCCCCGGCTTCTAAAACCGTTTGGGCAACGTTTACTGCCCCATGTCCATAAGCGTCGGCTTTGACAACTGCCATTAGACTCGTCTGGGGAGAGAGAGACTGTTTAATGGCTTTGACATTTTGTCGCAGGGCTGTTTCATTAATTTCAATCCAAGCCCGTTGGGTGGGGGAACAATTTTGCTGTGTCGGCGTAGATTGATCAGGGATTAATGCGGTTTCTAAATCTAGCTCGATATCTCTGCTCAAGACCATAACTCACTCCTCACTTGCAATTATAATAACTGAATGGTACAAAACCGTTTTCAATTAATCAATGAAGTGGAGAGAATCACCAAAATAGGGAGCTAAAATTTATCTCAGGGTTGAAACACCTGAGACATTTGAATCAGATAAGTTTGTAGAGTAATTGTGGAATCTTCTCCCCGTTTGAGAGTTGCTTCTAGATTTAATAACAGAGGAAATAGGGTTAAAAGTTTCTGTAATGATAGGTTTTGCACTTCTTTACGGAGAAAATAAACTCGTTTCGGGTTATTGATTTCGGCAGATTTCGCGATCGCGCTATTATCTCTTTCCCCTTTCTCTATCATTAATTTTACCCACAGCCAAGTGCGAAATTGCCCCACTAATACGGCAACAATTTTTAGAGGGGGTTCATTGCGGTTTAATAAATCAGTGAGTAATGATAGGGCTTGATTGGTATCCCCGCTACGGATAGCTGTAGCGAGTTGTAAACTGTTATGGGTATTGGTAGTAACCAGTTGCGCGATCGCGCTTTCGTCTAATTTCCCATGTTCTTCGCTAGCATATAAAGATAACTTATCTAATTCCTGAGACAATAGGCGCGTATTATTCCCCACTGCATCAGCTAAACATTCCACTGCGGTTTTTGTCAGTTGTACCCCTTTTTCCCCTGCCATCGTTTCCACCTGCTTCAACAATTCTTCGGTTTGCCAAGGGGGAATTAAACTAAACTCTTTAACAGTTGCATATTTTTTCAGTAACTTGGTTGACTTCAGCCGCCCATCAGGTTTTTTGGAACTGCTTAGTAATAAATGGGAGGTATCAGGGAGTTTCGGTAATGTCCGCTCTAACTCTGATAATAACCCTTCTGAGCAACGTTGACCGATTGTAGTATTTTGTACCCAGATTAAGCGATTTCCTGCACCAAACGGAGGCGTTAACCCCTGATAGAGGGCTTCTCTCATCCCTTCTTCACTGTCTCCTGAAATAATATCCTCATTGAAGTCTCCCCAAAGCGGATCAATCACTTCCTTTCGTAAAGCTGTAATGGCTTGGTTTAGGCGATAGTCATCTTCTCCCCAAAAAAAGTAAACAGGCATAACTGAAATGATGTTTTTTGTCGATTTTTCCTTTATGGTAGTTGTATGAGCGGTTAATTAGGAGATAAATCAGCCTTGGACGAAGCCTATCAAAAGTATGTGGAAGAAGTCGGACGCTTATCGCAACCAGCCCAGTATCCGACACAATTGAAGAATATTCAAGAATCCCCCAAATTTCAGCGGGATGAACAGGGGAAAGTCGAGGCGCGATCATTCCCTGGATATAGTGTGACTACTCCTCCCTGCGAGGAAGATAGTAATAACGAAGGGTTTTATTATCATTTGCATCAAACCCAACAGCGTCTGTTGAGTCAACTCCCCCAAGATTTTCTTCTCCCAGTTCCTCCTAGCAGTTTCCATGTCACCCTAGCGGATTTAATTTGGGGAGATCAATTCAAAACGGCTGTGGAAAAAAATCCCAAGTTTGAAAGTCAACTGAAACAACAAATTGCTATCAGTTTTAAACAGTATCAACAAGAAAATCCTGTTTATAAGCCACTACAGTGGCAGTTATTAGGGTTAATTATCCGTCCTCGCGCGATCGTGGTTGGCTTATTACCTAAAGATGAATATTCTTATCAACAGATCATTCAATTGCGTCGGGCAATTTATCAAAACCGAGATTTATTATCTTTAGGTTTAGAACAACATTATCACTTTTTAGCTCATGTTACATTAGGGTATTTTGGAAAAGTGCCTGAACAGTCAGAACGTGATGATATTTGTACAACTTTAACCGCGATTAATGATCAATGGTTAGAAATTGATCCGAAGTTATTAACAATTTATCAAGCTGAATTAAGAAAGTTTCCTGATATGACGGCGTTTATTCGTGAACCTGATTTTCCTGTCGTTAGTTTTAGTAATAATCAGTGATTAGTTGTCCTTAGTCCTTAGTCCTTTGTTGTTTGTAAGCCAGTGACTAATAACAAATAACGAATAACGAAAAGAATGAGTAAAAATCATCCCATTGTCGAAGAAAGTTTTGCCATTATTGATCAAGAAGTTGGGGAACATCATTATCCTGAAAAACAGTATCAGGTAATTCGTCGGGCGATTCATGCTACGGCTGATTTTGAATTTTTAGATCTGTTTTACTTTAGTGATCAAGTAATTGAAATTGCAATCAAGGCTATCTTAGAAAAAACTCCCATAATTGTTGATGTGGGGATGGTTAAACAAAGTATTCAGGGAATGATTAAGAAAACGTCTAATAATCCTGTTATTTGTGCCATTGAAGAAGCAGAAAAAGCAGCCCCAAATCAAACACGCACGGAAACAGGATTGCTCAATTGTCTTGAAAAATATCCCAATGGAATCTATGCCATTGGAAACGCGCCCACGGCTCTTTTAGCTTTATGTCATTCTATCAAAAATGGGCAGGCTCAACCGCAATTAGTGATTGGCGCGCCAGTGGGGTTTGTCTCTGTGATTGAGTCAAAAGAAGCGCTCGCAACAACCAATGTTCCACAAATTCGGGTGGAAGGGCGTAAAGGTGGATCGGCTGTAACAGGTTCAATTATTAATGCCTTACTGCTGTTAAGTCAAGAAGAAATGCGATCCCCCCACTGCTTTACTAAGGGGGGCGAAGGGAAGATATAGGGGGGTAACTTGTTGAAAATGGCATTACTGATTAATGTGGTAGGGATAGGCTTAGATGGCGAAGCAGGGTTAACAGAAAAGGTACGAGGGATTATTGATCAAGCGACTGTTTTAGTGGGAAGTGAAAGGCAACTGAGTTATTTCTCTCAAACCTCAGCAAGGAAGATTCAGTTAGGAAACTTTCAGGAAACAATCGCGCAAATTAAAACTGATCTCAATTCTCAAGAAAAAATTGTTATTTTGACCAGTGGTGATCCGTTATTTTTTGGGTTAGGACGATTTTTATTAGAACATTTTTTTCCTCAGCAACTAGCATTTTATCCTCATTTATCTTCCCTACAACTTGCCTTTAATCGCATTAAAATTCCTTGGCAAGATGCAACCCTCATTAGCGCCCACGGCAGAAATACAGAAGCCTTAATTAAAGCGATTCAACGAGGAGATAAAAAGATTGGGATTCTCACTGATAGCCAAAATACTCCTAGCGCGATCGCGCAATTAATAACAGCTTTAGATTTAGCCTTTTCTTATCAGCTATGGGTTTGCGAAAATTTAGAAGGAACAGAAGAACAGTGTCAATGTTTTGACTTAGAAACGGTTAAAAGTTTAGACTTTTCTCCCCTGAATGTGGTAATTTTAATCCGTCAGCCTTCAGCAATTCCCAATCCTGAAACTTTACCAAAGCTAGGGTTAAGTGATGAGACATTTTTAAGTTTTCCTGATCGCCCTGGATTAATGACAAAACGGGAAATTAGACCCTTAATTTTAGCAGAATTAGCCCTAAAACCCAATCAAATTATCTGGGATATAGGCGCTGGAACCGGTTCTGTCGCCATAGAAATTGCTCGTTTATTCCCGACTTCTCAGGTTTATGCAATTGAAAAAACTGCCATGGGAGTGTCTTTAATTCAAGAAAATTGTCAGCGTCTTCAGGTTAATAACGTTAGCGCGATCGCGGGAAATGCTCCTACCATTTTACCTGATTCTCCCCCCCCGCAACGGATTTTTATTGGGGGAACAGGGGGCAACTTAACCGCAATTTTAGATCACTGTGAAACCAAATTAGCCTCCGATGGGATCATTGTTTTTGCTTTAGCTACTCTCGAACATTTAGAAGAAGCTAGAAACTGGTTAAAAAAACATGGGTGGCGCGATCGCGCTTTACAAATTCAAATCTCTCGCTCTCTTCCTATTGCTAATCTTACCCGTTTTTCTCCCTTAAACCCTGTCACTCTTCTCACTGGATGGCATTCTTAGTCTGAATGGCGGGGTTTTGAACCCGTGATTTTACGATAAAAACAAATAACTCCAGATCTGCAAAAAAAATAGAGCGTTCTTTACACGAAAAATTTACTGCACTTTGGATTATGGGAGAGTGGTTTCAATGTGAACAAGAATTATTGAAATACATTAATTCTTATAAAGAGTGATAAAAATACAATGAAAACGCGATATTTTAACTAAAATCATGAGATTTAATCAAACAAAACATCCTGAAGAATGGTAACTGATAAGCCAGTGACACGACGAAACTGGACATCATTCGTTAATAACAGAGTACAATTTTCTTTTAGAGCCGTCGCCACATGAATTGCATCAGGGGTTTTAAGATTATAATTCGCCCGTAATTGCGCTGCGTTTCGTAGAATTTCTTGGCTAATTGAGATTAACTGTAAGGATGATAACAGAAGATGCTCGTAGGCTTGTAATAAATCTTGGTTTCCAGTTCGTAATGGTAAAACTAATGTTTCTAATATAGCAATCCTAAATCAGTTGTAAATTTTTAGTTGTGATCCCCCCTTTAATTCCCCCCTTACTAAGGGGGGTAGGGGGGATCGTAATGTTGAGCTAGTTTTTACAAATGAGATCATATTGCTATAAGATTAATTCACTACTAAAAACTCTAATTTCTTCACTTTGTACTTTTTCCCATAAAGGTTCTAAAATTTGATAGTAATTTGGTACTTGCTCCACACTATAAATTACAATAGAAGTATCGAGCTAAACTAGACTTGAATTGGGTAATGTTAATCCCATGACTCTCTTTCCTCTGCTAAATAAGCATCAATTTCTTCAGGAGTCATTCCCATTCGATGCTTACGTGCTTCCTCAATGATTTCAAGGATATTTTTTTTCTGATTGGGAGACTCTTTTGGTAAAACCACAAATACATCTACAGCTTTTCCTTCTAATTCTGAGGGGAGTTCTACTTCAATGCGATTTCCGGGTAAAACCTTTGTTGTTAGATGAATTGCTGATTGTGTTTCTGCCATAATTTAATCCCTCTTTATTTTTACTCGCTTTTTTTTATTATATAGCAGTTCTAATTCTTTTGTTTTTAGTCATTGGTTTACAAACAACAAATAACAAATAAAAATCGGGGTCAACCTAAGTCAACCCCAATTATTAATTAGTAATGCTTTCCGATTACAACAAATAAACTAAACCAAACAGAATCACCCAAACCACATCAACAAAATGCCAATAAAGTTCTGAGGCTTCTACGCCAAAATGTTCTTCGCTGGTATAGTGATTTTCACGGCGCGATCGCAGCAGTACAAATAAAATCAGGAATAATCCCACTGTTACGTGCAACCCATGAAAGCCAGTGAGAACATAAAAGCAACTGGTGAATAAATTAGTAGTTAAACCAAATTCCAAGTTGGCATACTCATAAATTTGTCCCCCGAGAAAAATTGCTCCCATCAGGGCGGTTAAGCCAAACCAAAACCGTAATCCTGATACATCATTTTTCTTAATGGCACTTTGTCCACGGTGCATGACAAAACTACTGGAAATCAGAATAATGGAGTTGATTCCAGGGAGTAATAATTCTAATTCAGGTGTTCCTTCAGGGGGCCATTCTGGGACAACAGAATAGTAAATCAGATAAGCCGAGAATAACCCCAAGAAAATCATACTCTCAGCCACTAGAAACAAAACTACCCCAAACATCCGTAGATCAGGATGTTCTTCATGGGATGTTTCCTCCCCATAAGTAATGGCTTGTGATTGATTGACGGTTGAACTTTGCATGATATTTTCCTTTTCTCAAATTCCGCTTACGAACTCATGTCAGCTTTCACTTCTGATAGCAACTCATCCACCGACTGGTCATCTTCAGTAACATCAATGCCATAATCATAGGGGCCTGACCATAACACGGGTTCTTCCTCAAAGTTTTCAATGATTGGCGGTGAGGTGGTTTGCCATTCTAACGTTAAGGCTTTCCAAGGATTTGCCCCAGCTTTTTCCCCCTTAAAGACAGACCAAACCAGATTAATTAAAAAGGGAAAGGTGGAAACTGCCAAAATATATGATCCAATCGTACAGACTACATTGAGGGTTTGAAATTCTGCATCATAAACCGCAATGCGACGATTCATGCCCTGTAATCCTAACTGGTGCATGGGGAGAAACGTAATATTTAACCCAATATAGGTTAACCAAAAATGGATTTTCCCCCAAGTCTCATTCAGGTGTTTCCCAGTCATTTTCGGGAACCAGTGATAAATGGCTGAAAAGAGTCCTAAAACACTACCACCAAAGAGAACATAATGCAGGTGGGCAACAATGAAATAAGTGTCGTGAACGTGAATGTCAAAGGGAACAGAAGCAAGCATCACCCCACTTAAGCCGCCAATGAGGAATGCAGACACAAAGCCGATGCCGAATAACATGGCACTGTTGAGACGGAGTTTGCCTCCCCAAATCGTGGCACACCAGCCAAATACTTTAATGCCTGTGGGAACCGCAATAATCATTGTGGTTGCCATGAAAAACATGCGTAACCAGCCTGGAGTCCCACTACTAAACATATGGTGTGCCCAGACAATTAAGCCGAGGAAACTAATGGCAAGACTGGAAAACGCGATCGCGCGATAGCCAAAAATTGGTTTACGGGCATGAACAGGCAACACTTCCGAAATTACCCCAAAAAAGGGCAAAATCATAATATAAACCGCAGGATGGGAGTAAAACCAGAACATATGTTGGTAAACAATGGGATCACCCCCTCCTGTGGGATTAAAGAAAGCAGTGCCCGCAATTAAATCAAAGGATAAGAGAATTAGCGCTGCTGCTAGTACGGGGGTACTAACCAACACCATTGCGCCTGTTGCCAACATTGACCAGCAAAACAGAGGCATTTCAAATAAGCCCATGTCTGGTATCCGCATTTTGAGAATCGTGGCAACAAAGTTGATCGCCCCTAAAATTGAGGAAGTCCCCAGCACTAAAATACTGAGAATCCATAGTTCCTCACCAGCTTTCCCAGTCATTAAACTAAGTGGGGGGTAAGAAGTCCAACCTGCTTGCGGTGCGCCCACAAAGAAACTTGCCATTAATAGCAAGCCACCCGGAGGAATCATCCAAAATGCCACGGCATTCAACTTAGGAAAAGCCATATCTTTTGCCCCAATCATTAGGGGAATCAGATAGTTGGCTAACCCTGCACCCGCCGGAACAATCCAGAGAAAGATCATTACCGTTCCATGGACAGTAAACAGCTGATTATAGGTTTCTGGATCAACAAAATCAGATTGGGGGGTAGCTAACTCCGTGCGAACCATCGCCGCCAAACCCCCGCCAATGAGATAAAAGATAAAAGAGGTCACTAAATACTGAATCCCAATGACTTTATGATCAGTATTAAATGTAAAGTAATCTTTGAGTTTTCGGGTTTCTTCAATATGTCCCGTTGTTGCTGGATTTGCCATAAATTCTATTTAGTGAATCTGTGCGTCTAATGTGTCTAAAGTTTTGTCATTAACCCCAATTTTTTCCGCATAGGGAGTGAGTAAAGGGGATTGATCACTACGCGCGATCGTTTCCTCTAAAGGTTTACTTTGCGCCACTTGTTGGCTTTCTAACCACCCTTGATAATCTTCTTCACTTTCAACAATTAACTGGGTTTTCATCGCCCCATGATAGGGACCACATAATTCAGCGCAAATAATCGGATATTCTCCAATTTTCTCTGGGTTAAAACTCAACTTAGTTTCGCGTCCTGGAATTGCATCTTGCTTTATACGCAGTTGCGGTACCCAAAACGCATGAATGACATCGCCAGCGCTAATATTTAATTTCACTGGCTTACCCACAGGAACGTGCAGTTCCCCAGTAACAATGCCACTGTCAGGATAGGTAAACAAGAAGGCATATTGAATGGCATTCACATCCACTGATAAAGGCTCGACGTTCTTAACCTGATTATTGGGGGAATCTCCTAAACCCAGAGCCAGATAATTAGACGCTGAAGCCAGTAAGCCTTCCCAGCCGTTAGCAGACTGGTTCTCTTGAGCCACTTTTTGGGGGCCAGGATCTCTAGAGGCTTCTGGGTTTAATCCTCCCATTGAGTTATAGACATCAAAGCTATAAACCGAGAGAATCAAAACAATTACCGTAGGAATTGCCGTCCAGAGAATTTCTAGGGAAACATTTCCTTCAATCGGGGGGCCATCACTGTCATCCCCAGCTTTTCGTCGAAAGCGAATTACCGAATAGATTAAAACTCCTTCCACCAGTAGAAATAAGCCGGTGGCAATGGTCATCATCAGTTTAAAAATGCCATCTACTGCTTCTGCTTCGGGAGAGGCAGCAACGGGCAATAAGCCATTATCCTGACCGTACCAAAGGCTAAGGATAGCAATGAAAATTGTCAGGGAAATAATTGTAATTTTGTTTGTGGTAGTCACAGTGTTTAGGTTATAGTCGTTTGAGTTTACAATTCTTTTTTAACGTTTTAGGGGAGAGTAATGAGTAGGCAATTGCTTGTTCCTCATCTACGGTAAAACAAACTTATGGAAAAATTCAGGGGACAGGGACAAATTTCAACCTTTTTTAGGGTTTTCTTTGGGATCGCAATAAATCTTAACAATCCAAAACAATTAAATCTAAAGAAAAGACAAAGATTATTGTCTCTAATCTGAAGAATATCTAAAACCATGGCAGGGAGTGACGATTCTGATTAGAGTGGTAGGTGAATCACCCCAGATGTTGTTTTGGCAAGGTTAAGTTAAAAATAAACACAAGACTTAGCAACTAATTAGATTTTTATAATCTTCAAAGATTATGACAGAATCAGTTATTCAGCAAAAAATTACCCAATCTAAGAATCAATTAACCGCGCAACAGCAAGTGCGACGCCTAATTTGGAAAATTTCCATTGCGACATTTATTTTGATGGCGATTGGTAGTGCGACAAGGGTAATGGATGCAGGGTTAGCTTGTCCCGATTGGCCCCTGTGTTATGGTCAAATCGTTCCCTCGCAACAGATGAACTTGCAAGTATTTTTGGAGTGGTTTCACCGTCTTGATGCTGCCCTAATTGGCTTGAGTACCCTCTTTTTAGCGGGATTCTCAATTTGGTATCGTCAATCATTACCCCGTTGGCTACCTTGGGCTTCGGTCTTAGCTGTGATTTTAGTTAGTTTGCAAGGACTCCTCGGCGGACTCACAGTCACTGAGTTGTTACGATTTGATATTGTTACTGCCCATTTAGGAACAGCCCTCTTATTCTTTGGGTTATTAGTGGGCATGGGAACGGCTTTATTGCCCTATCAGGGGACAACTACTGCCAAAAAACTCCCTTGGCTAGGAGGAATTGCTGTGGCATTAGTTTATGGGCAAAGTCTTCTCGGTGGACTCATTGCCTCTCGCTGGGCAGTGCATCAATGTTATACAGGTTCCCAATTATGTTCTGTAATGAATAGTCATTTATTGGGGGTATTACCGGCGAGTCTAGCAACTCTAGCTGTGGTCATTTTCTCTTGGCGAACCCCAGCGTTGCATCCTGCTTTACGGAAAATTTCTAATGCTTCAGGAGTCTTACTCATTTTGCAAATTTTAGTCGGCACTGCAACTTTTCACTTTCATCTGCAAGTTGAACCCCTTACGGTTACACATCAAGCTGTTGGTGCTGCCTTGTTTGGTGGCTTAGTGGCTTACACAGTTCTAGCCGTGCGAGATGCAATGACTTCTTCTCAATCAGTATAATATTGGCTCATTAAGAAGCAAAAGGTTCCCAGAACTACTTATATGAAAGCTAAGCAACTCTACTGATATTGATCCCCTCAATGCCCATTATTAAGGGTGGCAAAGGCAAAATTATTAGTAGCAAGCATTTAGGTATTTCATATTACATTGCATTGAATTGGAAAACTTTAAGTAACTGCACACTATTCAATTTTCAAGGAATTAATTACCCATGACTGGGACTAGTCTTTCTCATCGCAACGAAACCTTTTTACAAGTTATTCAAAGTTATTATCAACTGACGAAACCACGCATTATTCCCTTATTACTAATTACCACGGCAGCTGGAATGTGGCTTGCCGGAGATGGAGAAGTGGATCCGCTTAATCTGTTTATTACCCTCCTTGGGGGAACTTTAGCGGCGGCTTCAGCGCAAACTTTGAACTGCATCTACGATAAGGATATTGATTATGAGATGCAACGGACGCGGAAACGTCCTATTCCTTCAGGAAGAGTGCAGCCACAACACGCTTTACTGTTTGCTATGGTTTTAGCTGGGCTGTCTTTTGGTTTGATGGCCTGGTTCGTGAATGTTTTAAGTGCATTACTAGCACTGTCTGGTATTTTTGTTTATATGCTGGTTTATACCCATTGGCTGAAGCGTCATAGTACCCAGAATATTGTTATTGGTGGCGCTGCTGGGGCAATTCCTGCTTTAGTGGGTTGGGCCGCGGTGACTAATGAGTTAAGTTGGGCGGCTTGGTTTTTATTTGCGATTGTCTTTTTCTGGACTCCGCCTCATTTTTGGGCTTTGGCGATGATGATCTGTGATGATTATGCAGAAGTCAATGTTCCGATGTTGCCAGTGGTGAAAGGGGTGAAAGAAACAGCAGAACAGGTATTTGCTTATACAGTATTTGTTGTTCCCTTAACCTTTGGTCTAATTTATCCTCTTGGTGAGTCGGGATGGATTTATGGCATATTTGCAACGGTTTTAGGCTTTGTTTTTATTAAGAAGGCTTGGGTGTTGCGACAATCTCCTGAGGATAAACTAAAAGCGCGATCGCTGTTTAAGTATTCCATTCTCTATATGATGCTGTTATGTACGGGAATGGTCATTGATAGTTTACCCTTGACTCGCCATACGGTGGCATTTATTACCGATACTCTCTCTCATCTCACTGCAACATTAATCGGTTAATTGTTGCTTCCCTCGCCACTAGCGGGGGATAGAGTGAGCTACTTACACTCACATCGTCTAGCAATTTAAGTGGGCGCTAGGTCTAACGACTAATCTCTTCGGGATGTGGTCGTCGGATTCTCGCCTATATTGCTAAAATTGATGGTACGTTCAAGTTCATTATCTGTTTCTTCCAGTTGTTTTTGTCTCTCAGCAGCAATTAACTGTTGCTCTAATTCCTGAGTAGAGGAAAGGAGATCACTTAAGCCTTCAATGAGTCGTTCTAAATTACGTCTAAATTCAGGGTCTCCAGTTAATTCATCGAGATCAGACGTAATTTTTTGTGTATTTTCAAAGGTTGCTCTTGCTGAGTCAAGGGTTTGTTGCATTAGCATTAAATTTTCGGAACTACTCAAGACTTCAGAAGCATTTTTAAGATTTTCTGACGTTTCTGCGGCATTGGTTGTTAAGGTTTCTAAGTTCGTGATTAACTTTTCAGTATCCGTTTGTTCAATGCTTGTATTTAAGGTTTCTAGGGTAGGGCCGAGAGTTTGCATCACCCGATTTAATTCTTGACTAGTTTGACCAATTTCAGAAAGGGTTGTTTCAATATTTTCCTCATTGGTAACTACGATCCGATTTAAGTTCCGAATTAACTCTTGGGTTTCTGTTGCAGTGAGGGCTAATTCTTCCCCAGTTTCTTCTGTAGTAGCAGTTAAAATTTCTAATTGTCGGGTGACTGTTCCTGAGATATCTGATATATCTCGACTCACTTCGGCAATGCTTTCTGCTGCTTCAGTACTGCTAGCGGTGAGTTCTTTTATATTTTCAAATAATTCGGGATCACTAATTAATTCTGCGGCTTGGGAAGTATTACGAATTAAAACATCTAAACTCGCTCCAACTTCTCCCTGTACTGTGTCATTTTCACACACAACAATAGTGGAATCACAATCTTCACTAATTGGGCTTACTTCAGCCTGTTCTGAAGCAAGTTCGGTTTGGGGAAAAATATCAATGGAGGTTTCTCCCACTAACCCTGATTGATTAGCTTCAATGGTTAACCCTTGTCGAGGAAGACTTAAATCAACCCGATTAATCCGAATGACAATATTAACACCGTTAGCGTGGGGTTCAGTTCTCTCTACTTCTCCAACTCTTACCCCGCGATAGCGCACTGGTGATCCTGCGATGACTCGATTTGCATTGGTAAAAGTAGCAGTAATTTTATAACTATCTTGCCCTAATCTAAAATCTCTGAGCCACATAAAAACCCCGCCAAATAAGAGGAATCCTACTAAAATTAGCAAGCCAACTGAGCCTTCTCGAACTGTACGCGATCGCATTTTTTTATCCTTATTTTTATTTATTTTCTATAGCGGTTTTCACTTTCAGTTTGAAGCACATTCTTGATTTTGTCCTTCGTCTTTTGTAAACCAGTGACTAATGATTACCGGTGAATTTATTGACCACCAATTACCCGAATTGGGCCCTTAACACTGGCACTAAAAAATTGTCGAACCATAGCATGATCGGTGGTATCAATTTCATTTACATTGCCTTCCCATTGCACTTTACCTCCATAAAGAAAAATAACTCGGTCGGCAGTCCGACGAATGGTACTATCTTGGTGACTTACCATAACATACGTGCCACATCCTGTGTTTTGACCTTGTAATCGACGTACTAAGTCTTCAATAACGGTAGAAGCAATAGGGTCTAAGCCTGCGGTCGGCTCGTCATATAGAATAGTGGCAGGTGAAGTGTCAGGGTTATCAGGATCAGACATAATTGCCCTAGCAAAGCTAACTCGTTTTTTCATCCCTCCAGAAAGTTGTGCTGGCGAAAGATCGCCAGTTCCAGGTAAACCAACCATTTCTAGTTTTTCTTCTACTAATTTCCGAATTTTTTGGCGCGGTAAATCAGTATTTTGATAAAGAAAAAAACCAACATTTTCATTAACGGTTAAAGAGTCAAATAAGGCTGCTTGTTGGAAGACCATCCCAATATGAATGCTATCTTTATGGTCTTCAATTAAGCCTTCTCTTTTCTCTCCTTTAATATAAATCTCTCCACTATCAGGGGCAAGTAATCCTGCAATAATTCTCAATATAGTTGATTTCCCTGTTCCTGAGGGCCCAATAATCACTAGGGCTTCGCCATCATAAATGGTGAGGTCAACTTCATCAAGAATTACAGTGTCACCAAATTTTTTAGAAATTCCTTTGAGTTCAATTAAGGGTTCGTTCATGGTAATTAGTCATTAGTCATTAGTCATTGGTCATTAAGGACAAAGGACAAATAACATAGAATTTTATTCAATCAATTTAAAGTATTCTAAGCCTTCTATAATTCCTGCTGCATATTCTTGATGCGCTAAGTAACGATATTCGGTTGCATTGTTTTGATACCATTGTTTGAGTTCACTTTGAGCATTGCCAACTAAAATTCCTTGAGGATGTCCCGTATCAAAAAGGGCAATATCATTTCCTGAATCGCCACAAACAATCGTGTTTTTATCACTCATTTGCCATTTTTTTTGTAAAAACTGGACAGCTAACCCTTTATCGGCTTCTTTGGGGATAATATCTAAATCTTTACCTCCGCTATAAATAAGTTTAACATTTAAGTTAGCTTCAGTTAACGCTTTTTCAAGAGGATTAATAATATTTTGTAATGCTTGTGAAGAAAGATTGAAACTAATTTTGAATTGCCCTTGTTCAAACTCTGGTTGGAGAGTTAATTCAGGAAACTGCATGGTAATTTCTAGAATTTTCTTAGGATGCCAGTTTTGAGAAAGATAATTTTCCCAGTCTTGATCCATTATTTCTGTTTCTGGATTAAGATAAATTTCTGTTCCCACTGCAGCAATTAGAGCATCTGGTGGAAGTAGTGGTTTTTGTTGAGTTAACTGTTGATATAAAAACAGCGATCGGCCTGTGGCATAAACAATTTTTGTTCCATGGTTTTCTCGGCTTTTTTCTAGTTTTTTGTTTAATTTTTCTAAGCTTAAATCATCACCAATTAAAGTATTATCAAGGTCACTAATAAATAATTTTTCTTTCATCATTGAGTCTCCAAATGGTTAAGATGTAGCAAATATTATATAAAGGTTATCTTTTTGTTAGGAAAGGGTTAAGGTTTTCCTTGTTTTTAGATGATTTGTTATATTGAACTTAAAAGCTAGAGTTTCGGTAATTAATTTGGTAGTTATCTCGATTGAGGGAGGAAACAGTTATGGAAAATTGGTGGCAAACGACATTTCCTGAAGGGCAAAAAATGTTGCCAGTTCAAAGTCCAGGCGGTACTACTCATTACTTAGCTTATGGAGAAATTGGGACGGGAAAGCCAATTATTTTTTTACATGGGATTGGGAGTTGGAGTTATAGTTGGCGACGACTGATCCCGATTTTAGCGGAGAATTATCGGGTTATTGCATTTGATTTAACCGGACATGGTTTTTCGGATAAACCTGAACAATGGAAAATTACTCAGTTACAGCAGGAGTTACCCCAAGTTATTGAAGCCTTATGTGATGAACCAGCAACCGTGATTGCACAATCATTAGGAGGTCTGGTATCTGTATCAGCGGCAATTGATTATTCTCAATATTTTGATCGTTTAGTCCTGATCAATGCAGCAATTTTCCCTCAGGAATTACCGAGTGCGGGAATGCGCTGGTTAGCAGGAGTTCCTTTGCATTTGGTAAGAGGAATTGATCAATCGCGTTTAGTGAAGCCTTTAGCGCCAGTGGTGCGAGAGGTGGTTCGGTATGCCCGTCGGGATGTGGTGACAGCACCAGAGATGGTCACCTATGAGGATGTTTATGCGTTAACTTACCCCTTTGTAGAGAAAAGTGGCACGATCGCGCATTTTACCCAAACTCTACAACAGGCAGCCCGAGAAATTCAGTATCTAGAAAAACAACAGCCCAATTTAATCAGCTATGTTCACGATAATTTAGAAAATATACTCTGTCCTACTTTAATTCTGTGGGGAGACAGCGATCGCTGGTTTCCTCCCCGTCACGGCGAAAAACTGCACCAATCTCTCCCTAATTCCCGTTTAGAGTTTCTAGAGAACTGTGGGCATGATGCAACCGCTTGTGCTTCCGAACAAATCAAGACCAAAGTGATTCAGTTTCTCCAAGAAGAAGCTATGTTACAGGCATAGGAACCATCATTTCTCCTGTCAGACTAAAGGCTCTCACATCGGTAATCTTTACAGGAACTTGTTGTCCTTTTAATGCTTCGATATCGCCAGCAAAGAAGGTTAAGCGGTTGGTTCGAGTACGCCCCATCACTTGGGAACTATCTTTCGGGTTTTGTCCCTCTACTAAAACTTCTTCGGTACGATTGAGATAACGGCGCGATCGCGCAGCCGCCTTCGTGGAAACTAAATGATTCAGTCGTTGCAGGCGATCACTTTTCACCTCATCAGTGAGTTGATTTTCCCATTTTGCCGAGGGAGTGCCAGGGCGAGGGGAATAAGCCGCCGTATTCAACTGATCAAACTCAATATCTTCCACTAACTGTAATGTATTCTGGAACTGTTCTTCTGTTTCCCCCGGAAATCCCACAATGGCATCAGCACTAATTGCCGCATCAGGAATATAGTGACGTATTTTATCAATGATCCGCCGATACTTCTGGTGAGTATAACCGCGAGACATTGCTTTGAGTATTTCATTATCCCCAGATTGAAAGGGAATATGAAAATGCTCACACACTTTTGGCAACTCTGCACAAGCGCGAATCAGTCGCTCTGTAAAGTAGCGAGGGTGACTGGTAGCAAAACGAATGCGCTCAATTCCTGGCACATCATGGACATAATAGAGTAAATCGGTCAACGTATGCTTATGTCGTCCCTCTGGGGTAGAACCCGGTAAATCACGCCCATAGGCATCAATATTTTGCCCTAACAGCGTTACCTCCTTATAACCCTGTTCCCCTAAAATTTCCATTTCATTCCGAATTGCTTCAGGAGTCCGAGACTGTTCCACACCGCGCACATTAGGCACAACACAATAGCTACAGCGTTCATTACAGCCATAGATAACATTAACCCAAGCACTAATACTGCTATCTCGTCGGGGCCGGGTAATATCTTCCATAATATAGATGGGTTCTGTGGCAACTACCTGATTCCCATCTTCCACCTGTTCTAAAAGTTCTCCCAAGCGATTGGCATGTTGGGGCCCCATAACCAAATCCAACTCAGGAACACGCCGTAGTAACTTTTCCCCTTCTTGTTGCGCCACGCAACCAGCCACAACTAGAGTTAAATCAGCAGACTGTTGTTTCCGTTTTGCCTGTCGTCCTAAATAAGAATAAACCTTTTGCTCGGCATTATCGCGAATGGTGCAAGTATTATAAACAATTAAATTAGCTAAATTAGGGTCATCTTCAGGAATATACCCCATTGCATCTAAAATACCTGCCATGCGTTCTGAATCCGCCTTATTCATTTGGCAGCCAAAGGTTGTAATGTGATAACGGCGAGGAGTTGTTGCAGTCATAATGAGAAAACCTGCTTGCTGAATGAGACAACAAAGAAAAAAAGCAGGTGAGAACCTGCCCTTCGTATATTAACGTATGTTGATTCAGACTAGCCCTCAGAACCGCGAGGAAATTCCTCACCCTTGCTACTCATGGAACTGCTGAAACCGCCTGTTAACACATCAGCTTCTTTCACAAAACCACTGTAGGCTTCCATACCGTGTTCGCCAATATCAAGTCCTTGTACTTCTTCTTCAGCACTAACACGAATCCCAACAGTTGCTTTGAGAATTCCCCAGACAATTCCGCTAAAGACCACGGTAAATGCCCCAATCGCTAAAATACCAATGATTTGAGTAATGGGATTAGTACCGCCATCAAAGATTCCTACAGCAAATGTTCCCCAAGCACCACAAACGAGGTGAACCGAAATTGCCCCGACGGGATCATCAATTTTTATCTTATCGAAGAAACTAACGGAGAAAACAACAATCACCCCTGCAATACCACCAATAATGATTGCTGAAATGTAATTGACTGAAGCACAACCTGCTGTGATGCCAACTAACCCAGCAAGAATACCGTTAATAATCATGGATAAGTCAGGTTTTTTATCTCGGAGCCAAGATGTGGCAGTTGCGGTGACTCCCCCTGCTGCCGCCGATAAGTTAGTAGTCAGCGCGATATAAGGAACATTTGCTGTTGCGGCTAATTCTGAGCCGGGATTAAAGCCAAACCAGCCAATCCATAAAATTAAGCAACCAAGGGTAGCAATACTCATATTATGACCAGGAATGGCATTAGTACCACCCTCCTCCCGATATTTTCCAGTACGGGGGCCAATCAAAAATGCACCCACTAAAGCAGCCCAGCCTCCTACGGAGTGAACAATGGTTGAGCCTGCAAAGTCATTAAACTCCATTTCACCGAGCCATCCGAGCTCATCCCAGCCCCAACGACCCGTAATGGGATAAGAAATGGCAACTAAGAGGAAACTAAATGTTAAAAAGGGGCCAAATTTTACCCGTTCAGCAACTGCCCCAGAAACAATGGTGGCAGCGGTAGCGGCAAAGGCAACTTGGAATAAAAAGGAAATGGCAATGGGAACCCCCTCTGGATACTCTGGATCACCATAAGGAGCAGCTTCATTAGCAAAGAAGAAGCCAGAAGTGCCAATAAAGGGATTTCCTTCTGCGCCTCCATACATAAAGGCAAAGCCAATTGCCCAATAAGCAATGGTGGCTACCGCAAATACAATTAAGTTTTTCGAGAGAATGTTAACTGCATTTTTCTGACGAGAGAAGCCAGTTTCTAGCATCCCGAAGCCAGCGTTCATAAAAATAACGAGAACTGAGGCAAAAAGTAAGAAAATGGAATCTAAAACGGCTCTGAGTTCTTCAACACTATCAGGACCTTCAAAATCTTGAGCATGAGCTGCTGTATCCCAAAGCACAATAATAAGCGCGGCTAAGGGAATACAAGCTAGCCAATAGGGAGAAAAGGAACGAGTGATCACTCGTAAGGGTTGAAATAACGGTGATTGCCACAGAGAGGGCTTGTTAGAGCCAGTTCCCTGCTTTTGTTTGCTTTGAGACATTGTTACTGAAATTTCCTCATCTATGTAGGTGAACTCGAAATTAGACAATAAATCCTTGATCTGTCAAAAAGTCAAGGGGCATTTACTGTATTTATTCAATTTAATCATTGCAATCGCCCAAATTCTGTATTTTTTTCATGAATTTTTCTGTATTAGAGAATACAATTTTACTCAATCGCAATAGATTTCACTTAAAGAAAGTGAGATAGAATAGGGGCTTCAGGGGAAAAGTGTCTAATGGCAAAACTGATGAAGGCACGATCAGCTAACTGTTTCGGTGGTCTATTTACTTATTTTGCATTATCTTTAGTGACTGAAATTACTTACAAAATCAATAAAGGCTACAACAAGCCTAATTATTCATGAGTAATTGCTCATTAATGTTGTCAATTTCAAAATATTGATAAAATTTTTCGGTTACTTCAAGCCAGTAAGAACGCCCTTCTCTGCGCTTTTTGACCAATTCTAGCTCTACTAATTCTTGGACTTGCTGATAAGCACTGCTTCCTCGTAGCTCAATTAAATCGGTTTGTCGAATCGGGTTTTTTAGCGCGATCGCGGCTAGAGTTCTTAAAGCTCCGACTCCGAGTTCTGCTGGAACTAAGTCTTGTAAGATATTTTGATAAGTAGAGCGTAATTGTAAACTATAGCCATTTGGGGTTTCCACCACCTCTAAGGCACTATCTCGATGGGCATAGTCGGACATGAGTTCTAGAATTGCGTCTTCCACTTCAGCGCGATCGCGTTGTGTATATTCACTTACTTCTTTTAAGGACAGGGGTTGGGCTTTTAAGTATAAAATTGCTTCAATCTTGGTAGCTAACCGAGGCTCATTCATGCGTTAATTCTTCGTAATTCCTATAATTCCTTTAATGGCTTCCAACCAGGTTGCCATAAATTTTGATCTTTTAATTGTTGGGCATTAATCCAAAATCTTACATCAGGATCACAAGAAGCTACCATTTCTGCAAATACCCATTTTCCCTGATTTTTTCGATTAACCACCTCAAAATGTCGCCATCCCCAAGTTTTTTGCTGTGCTGTCCATTTAGAACCCACTAAATGTGGAAATTTTTGTTTTTTTGACATATTTAAGACCCAAATTCCGCACCCTTAATTGTCACATTGCCCGTTTCTGGTAGCAAAAATGATCAGGATTGCTGGTCAAAAAGTTAATCAATGGGTTTTCCTTGGTAACAGTTGTTAAAGGATCAATTAGACAAGATGAGGAAGTTAATATTATTCTTTCTTATTATTGCTTCCTAAAAACCACCATAATTCTAAGCCAATTAATCCTACTCCTCCTACCGTTACTAGAATTTTTGTTGCTAAGGGTTGTTCTACTTGCTGGAAACGATTGCTCTCTTCCGCCATTACTGTCGTCGGAAATAAGCTAGTGAAAAGAAACGTAGAGCCAATTACTGTTGACCAAAAAATATTTTGTTTCATAATCTTTAATTATCTCTTATAGTTCTTCCAATAAAGTTCTGTAGTGAAGATATCTCGGCTGCTACTAAGGAGCAGGATGCTCCCACTCCCGTTAACCCGATGTATTGGATTGAAAATCATTTTAACTGGGCTTAAAATTCCGTAGGCGTAGGGCATTAGACACCACAGAAACGGAACTAAACGCCATCGCCGCTCCCGCAATAATCGGATTTAATAATAAACCCAAGAAGGGATATAAAATTCCTGCAGCAATGGGAATCCCTGCAACATTATAGACAAAGGCGAAAAAGAGATTTTGCCGAATATTACGGATAGTGGCGCGACTTAGTTGAATCGCAGTTACTACACCTTGTAAGTCCCCTGAAATCAACGTAATATCAGAGGCAGTAATGGCAATATCGGTGCCAGTGCCAATGGCAATTCCCACATCAGCTTGGGCTAAGGCTGGGGCATCATTAATGCCATCTCCTACCATAGCAACCCGTTTTCCTTCCTTTTGGAGGGCGACAATTTGTTCTGCTTTTTGATCAGGGCGAACTTGTGCCATGACGCGAGGAATCCCCACTTGTCGCGCGATCGCGTTTGCAGTAGTTTCATTATCCCCAGTAATCATTACCACTTCTAACCCTAAATTTCGGAGGGCTTTCACTGCCTCGGTAGAAGCAGGTTTAACGGTATCCGCTAAGGCGATCAGACCTTGTAACTCACCATCTACGGCAATCCAAATCACGGTTTTGCCCTCTGCTTCCCACTGCTGGGCTTGATCGCTAAAGAAATCCGTATTAATACCAATTTCTTCTTTTAACCAACGGGCGGTGCCAATTTGTAACCATCGATCAGAAACGGTCGCTTCTACACCGCTTCCGGGAATGGCATTAAAGTTTTGGATAGTTTCTTCTAACTGTATCCCTTGGGATTGGGCATACTCTACCACCGCTTCAGCTAGGGGGTGTTCTGACTGTTGTTCTACTAAAGCAACTAAGCGCAGTAACTTTAACTCTTTCTTGCCATCATTACCAATCGTGGTTACAAAATCAGTTACTTTTGGTTTTCCGACGGTTAACGTTCCCGTTTTATCGAAAACAATGGTATTGAGTTCATGGGCAATTTGTAAACTTTCTGCCCCTTTAATTAAAATGCCATTTTCCGCCCCTTTTCCTGTTCCCACCATGATTGAGGTAGGCGTGGCTAACCCAAGGGTGCAAGGACAGGCAATAATGAGAACAGCAACCATATTAATAATGCCAAGGGTAAGATTCCCCATAGCGTTAAACCAGATGATAAAAGTCAAAAGCGCGATCGCGATCACTGCTGGAACAAACCAACCAGTAATCTGATCCGCTAAATTTTGAATCGGGGCTTTTGATCCTTGAGCTTCCTGAACTAAATGCACAATTTGGGCTAATACGGTATCTTTCCCCACTCGGGTGGCCCGAAATTGAAAACTTCCTGTTTTATTAATCGTTGCCCCCACAACCTCATCACCAGCCTGTTTTTGTACAGGCATACTTTCCCCCGTCACCATACTTTCATCAACGGTTGATCCCCCTTCAATCACTTCCCCATCCACAGGAATTTTCTCCCCAGGGCGTACCACAACTACATCACCAATTTGTACCGCCTCAATGGGAATATCTTGCACTTCACCATCCCGAATCACACGCGCCGAACGAGCTTGTAAGCTCATTAGTTTACGGATCGCTTCTGAGGTTTTATCACGCGCCCGTAGTTCAAAGAAGTTCCCCAACAGAATCATCGTAATAATAACAGCAGAGGTTTCATAATAAACTTCGGGGGTAATTCCTTGCTCACGTAACACCCCTGAAAACAGGGTGACAAATAGAGAATAAAAATAAGCTGCACTGGTTCCCAATGCAATTAAAGTATCCATTGTGGCAGCCCGATTTTTAAAAGCCTTCCAGCTATTGCGATAAAAAGAAGCCCCACACCAAAATTGCACAGGGGTTGTTAACACCAACTGTAACCAGAAATTATGTAACCAATGAGGAATCCAAGGGATATCTAAACCTGTCATCATCGGGAGTCCACCCACCATAAGAATTGCGGAGATAATGCCCCCAACAATGGTTTTACGTTTTAAATCCTTGGTGGCAGCTTCTTGTTTGGCTTTCTCCTCATCTTGTTGCCCTCCCAACCAATCATCTTGGGAATAAACAGAAGCCCCATAGCCAGCATCTGCTACGGCTTTTTGGATACGCTCTACATTGGTTGTTTCAGGGTTAAATCCTACTGTTGCTTGTTCTGCGCCAAAATTAACATCACAAGTTTCAACTCCTGAGACATTACTAATTGCTTTCTCAATAGCACTGGCGCAACCAGCACAACTCATTCCCTCTAATTTCAGAGTAGTTGTTTCCTGTTCTAACTTGTTTGTAGTCATCACTAACTCCCGTCAGCAGGTTGATGACTTTATTCTAAATCCTCCAGTCGAGGGGAGAGTCTATAGAGATAAGTAAAAATAAATATAAAACTATAATATATAACTTATAATTATGTATTTTAGCATGAGGGCTGAGAATCCTACGACTACAACTCGCGCGTTCCTTTGCGCCGTACGACGGCGCAGGGTCACTCGTCAATTTTAATTTAGTCGGTAGACGGGGCGTATAAACATCTGGGGAGACCCCAGATGACAGCCCCTCATGAATCAGCCCAGTTGTGGTAAGATAAAAAATCAAGTAGGCATATAACCAAGAGCTAATCGCCACCTACTGCTGACAATACAGAATTAACTTCTTAAACCTTCAACCGAGGGGCATCCGGGAGAAGTAAAATAAAGCTCCGACTCGTATCCGAACCGATAGGTGGAGTTGGTGAGAAGCCCCAACCACATCAAAAGATTGGTTGGGGAGTATGTCACTTTGACATGGCGGACGATTGCTGTTTGTGAGTGCTTTATCAGCACCATCGGATTTATACCCGAAGTCGCAAAAGTCCAGCTTTTTCTTTTTGATAATTTTCAAGGGTGTGGGCGATTCTGGTCTTGCTCGGTTTTAGTTCCAACCCCATATTTGCTAGCCATTTGGAAATTACCTCTTGACATCTATGGACGACGGTTATGTCTTCATGAAGAATCACAAAGTCATCGGCATAACGAATGAGGCTTATTGCTGACCTTTTTTGCTTTCTGCCTGCTAATTTCCTATCGGGTCTTATCACAGACATACTCTCTGCTAGGTTTTTAATTTCGTTTTCCATCCCGCGGAGAGCGATATTAGCCAATCATGGAGAGATGACTCCACCTTGAGGCGTACCCTCAGATGTTGGGAACAACTCCTTGCCATCCATAACACCCGCGTTAAGCCACGCCCGAATTTTTCTCCGAAACGTGGGGAAGGTATTAATACCATCGAAGTAGTTAAGCGTTCGAGTAAAGCTTTCGAGGTACTTCCCCGACGATGGGTCGTGGAACGAACATTTGCCTGGCTAGTTCAGAATCGACGGTTAGTCATTGATTCAGAAAAATTGCCAGAAATCAGTGAAGCTCTTATAGAAATGGCGATGACTCGTCTTATGTTGAAACGGTTAGCTATATCTTCAGCTTAGTCTTAAGGTTTATTTTAGGAACAGTCTCTGAAGAACTGGAAGAACTTAAGGAAGAAGTAAGAACTATTTTAAAGAAAATTACACCGAAAACTATCATCTCTCTAACCAATTGGGATTACCTACAAAAAGCTCTTACTGTAGTGTAGGTTTTTAGAAATGGTATTACCAATATCATCTCTTCTAGTTTCCTGGGTAATTCATTTTTTCGCAAGTCCCTAAATGTAAAAATTTAAAGCATTCATAATTTCTCACATCTTGAAACAGGTCTTGATAGTAAGCACAATAGTTGTCTACGATCGCGCTAGTAGGTTCTGGATCTCGCGGTAGGTGTTGACGAATCTGTAATGCTACATCCATCATGAGCAGTCGCTTCCCTCTTTGTTCTTACTTTTCTTTTCTTATCATTTTTCTCGGAAAGTGACAAAAGAGGGCTAAAGTTATTAATTTAATCAAAAGTATTGACAGAAATGCTGAAGAAAATAGTGACGATCCCTTTTTAATCGCAATGGCAGAACGAGCGAAAGCTATTCAAGATAAATTTGAAAATCGTCAAACCAGTACCCAAGACACTCTAGATGTTCTCTTACAAGAAATTGAGCGAGACGAAAAACGCAAACAAGAACAAGCCAGAAAAGGATTTGATAGTTTAAGTTATTTTGTTTATCAAATTTTGGAAAACGCAGGAATTGAAGACCCGCAAGCAGTAAGCAATAAAATTAGAGAAGCCTTTATCCAATATCCTAACTGGCAAAATAGTGAGGGAGAATTAAGAGAGTTAAGGAAAAAAGTAACCTTTGCAATTTATGCTGAAATGGATGACTTAGAAGCAGTCACCGCGATCGTGGAACAGGTCTTTACCAAATTAGACCAAGCCCTATAAAATCAAAAAACTGTATGGTATCAGAGAGTAAAGCAAACTTTAAGAAAAAAGTGTGGGAATGGGCAGAAAAATTGGAAGTTTCTGTTGAATTCATTACACTGCGATCCATGCGAAACAAGTGGGCATCTTGTTCTTCTACAGGACGCTTAACTTTTGATAGTTCTTTATTAGAGTTGCCTCCCCATTTACAAGATTACGCGATCGTCCATGAACTCTTACACCTACAAATTCCCAATCACGGGAGATTATGGCAATGTTTAATGGAAGCCCATCTAGGAGATTATCAATCCTATGAGAAAGAGTTAAAGGAGATTGTGCGCGATCGTATGAAGTCGAAGAACTAGACTGACTGTAACTGTTTCTTTAAATATTCAATAATGTTTGCTTGGTTGTTCTCTAAACTAGGAAATTGTTTTGTACAAATTTTAGAGAATTTTTTTAAGGCTTTTTTAGTCATTTTAGTCTCATCTTCAAATATTGCAACAGGCTTAAATATTTTATCCCATTTTTCAAATTGAAATATAGAAATAGCAGTATCTTTCATTTTATTATCGCTATTGATAGCATAGAGGTACAAAGGAGTAGCTAGATTGTTGATATGACAGTCAACAGTGTAAACTCCTTCGGGATCAACTTGTTCGTCATGCCATTCAAAATCATATCTTTCTTTTGGAATATTTTCCTCGATTAAAGCCTTAAAATCTTCATAAAATGTAGATTTAACCCTTTCTCTTGATAAATAAGTAATGTCAGAAATTTTAATTAAGGCTTGAGTAAAATTATAAAAAGCATTTCCATATCTATCATTTTCAACTCTCATGATTAGTTCACCCAATCTATCTTCTACTTGAAATTCAGCGAGAGTAGATTCAATAATTTCCCATCGCGTTCCACTGAACAAATCATTAGGATGGATTTTATAGCTAAGATGTAGATAAGTATGACCTTCATCAGATATAAGCCATTCATTATCTTCTTTTTTTAGAACAATACTTAAATGATCTCCATCATCAAAGCGGAAAGGAGTGAAAACACGAAAACGATTATTTCCCTCTTCTAATAGACGGACTTCTTCACAGACTTTTCTTTTAAAATCCTGTATTACTGTGTCTGTAAGCATCGCTTTAAACTAATCAAAAATATCTAGCTCTAACTGCATTTGAGAAGGCAAAATAAAATTACAATCTTTTAACATACATTCAAAGGCTTTTTGATAATTACTAAATCTATCTGTTTGATAAGCATATTTATCTTCTTCTCCATTTCCATAGTTTTGATATCGCTCTGTAGCAGTATGAATATGAAAGTCATAAAATTTTTCGTCTTCGATAGGATTAGTGTGTTCGTGAGATTTACCATCATAACGTTTCAAGTGAAACAATTTGTTTGAGTTACTGGGTTTAAAAGCTACAATTATTGAAAAATCTAAACGATTGAAATTGCTCTGGCGTAAAATAACTGTAAATTTATTTCCATACTTGGATGCAATTTCTAAGCTTCCTTGTTTAGAACTCTTGCAGCATTTTAGTTTAATTTTAGATTTAAAGTTTGATGGTAATGGTTTAGGCTCATTTATAAAATTGTCAATTTCTACATCTGAATATCTAGCCACTATTCACTTTAATTAATACTAAATTAAGAATAAGAAATTGAAAAAATGTATTCTAAGAGTTTTGATAAACTATTTGTATTACACATAATAAATTAACACTCCAGCAGATTTCAGGCTTGCTTTATATCTGAAATAATATAAAGATAACATGAGGTTATACCTTTTATAGGTTTTGCTTATCCTACTTTTAGGAATCATATATTTACATGATTTTTCAAGAATATTTTAGCTTAAGACGTAACTGATGATGAATTTGATCAAACCATAACGGAATGACGGCTAATCCTTGATCCAGACATTCAATAGCGCGATCGCGCTCAAAAGGGTCTAATAATAAACGCTCCCAATCAGGATTCCAATAGAACATTACTCGATCAGTTGTTTCAGGATTTAAATAATCAAACTTATCCTTATAAAACCTCAACTTATCCAGAAGCATCCTTGAACGGTCAAAGCTAAAACCAATCGCTAACCAAGATTCCATCAGCTTAAGTTCCACCAACTCGGAATAGGAGTAGTACACACTACGTCCTGTCCCCGTCCCCGCAATTGTTGGTACAACCACCTCTTTTTCCCGCCAATACTGCAATTGACGAAGGGAACAACCTGTAATTTGAGCGGCTTCTCGGCTAGTGAAAAATTGTTTGTTCATATCGTCAATTTTATAAAATTCCGTTATAATACATTTGTGTTTTTATTAAACAGGCTTGATATAAAAGATGAGCCAAATAACGATTCAATGTCGCCTTGTTGCCAGCGAAGACACTCGCCATCAGCTTTGGCAGTTAATGGCGCAACAGAATACGCCGTTAATCAACGAACTGCTAAAACAGGTAGCGGAACATCCTGAATTTGAAACTTGGCGACAGAAAGGAAAACTTCCTGGGGGAATCGTTAGCCAACTCTGTAAGCCTTTAAAAGAAGATTCTCGCTTCATTGGTCAACCAGCAAGATTTTATACCAGCGCGACTAAGTTGGTGGAATATATTTATCAATCTTGGCTTGCCCTACAGCAACGCTTGCAATGGAGGCTCAATGGTCAAAAACGCTGGTTAGAAATTCTCAAAAGTGATCAAGAACTCTGTACCCAAGCAGAGTGTTCTTTAAAGACACTTCGCCATCAAGCCAGTGAAATCCTTGCCTCTCTTCAGCCTTCTACAAGTAAGAGCAAAAAGAAATCGAAAAAGCAAAAAAATAGTTATGGAAAAAGTCTGTTTGATGCTCATGACAATGCAGAAGATAGTTTAACTCGGAGCGCGATCGCGTACCTTCTCAAAAACAATTGTAAACTTCCTAAAGAGGAAGAAGACCCTGAAAAATTCGCTCAACGACGACGTAAAGCAGAAATCAAAGTTGAACGATTAACCAAGCAAATCGAAAGCAGTTTACCCAAAGGACGAGATTTAACTGGGGAACAATGGTTAGAAACCTTACTCACCGCAGCGAATACCGTTCCCAAAGATAAAGAACAATTCAAATCTTGGCAAAATATCTTACTGACTAAGCCCAAATCTGTTCCCTTTCCCATCAGTTACGAAACCAATGAGGATTTAACGTGGAGTAAAAACGAAAAAGGTCGCCTTTGTGTTCGGTTTAGTGGCTTAAGTAAGCAGACATTTCAAATTTATTGTGACCAAAGACAACTCAAGTGGTTTCAACGATTTTACGAAGATCAGGAAACCAAACGAGCCAGCAAAAAGCACCATTCTAGTAGCTTATTTACTCTTCGTTCCGCCCGTATTTTGTGGCAAGAAGGTACAGCTAAAGGTCAGCCTTGGCAGATTAACTATTTAACATTGCAGTGTACAGTTGATACTCGCTTATGGACAGCAGAAGGAACTGAACAAGTCAAACAGGAAAAAAGTGATGAAATTACTAAAATTCTCACGAACATGGAGGAGAAAGATAATTTAACTCAAACTCAAGAAGCCTTTATTAAGCGTAAACAAACAACGCGCGATCGCTTGAAGCATTCTTATCCCCGTCCTAGTAAACCTCTCTATCAAGGTCAACCTCATCTCCTTCTTGGGGTAGCTTTTAGATTAGAGAAACCTGCCACGATCGCGATCGTTGATGGTACAACTGGAAAAGCAATCACTTATCGCAGTATCAAACAACTATTAGGTGAGAACTATAAATTACTCAATCGACAACGCCAAACCAAGAAAAAGCAATCCCATCAACGGCATAAAAATCAGAAAAAGTTTGCCACTAATCAGCTAAAAAATTCTGAGCTAGGAGAATATATTGATCATTTAATCGCAAAAGCAATTGTTAAAGTTGCTCAAACTTATCAAGTGGGAAGTATTGTTCTACCCAAACTTGAAAATCTCCGTGAGTTAATTCAAACTGAAGTCAAGATGCGAGCCGAACAGAAAGTTCCTGGTTATCTCGAAGGACAGAAACAATATGCTAAACAATACCGAATTGAAGTTCATCAGTGGAGTTATGGCAGATTAATTGAACAAATTAAAACCAAAGCTAATCAAGGAGGAATTACTATTGAGCAAAATCAACAAACGATTCGAGGTTCTCCTCAAGAGGAAGCCAAAGAAATCGCAATTTTAGCTTATCAAGCTCGTTGATTTTTTGTAAAAAATTATTAAAATCCTTGTTTTCTTCTGAACCTTGACAATACAATAAAATTATTAATCGCGCCGCAGGTCATGCTTAACTTTAAGCCTCTGAACTGCGAAAAATGTGGGTTAGTTTGCCTGCTAGAAGTAGGTGTGCTTTCTGACCCTAGTCGCCGTCCACCCTGATGCTGATTTCTACTTTTGAGTAGGGATGATTAACTGATCAATTTCGATCGGGTCGGTGCGCTCCCAGCAAAAAGGGCGCGGGCTAACTGCTGTGACAGCGACTGAACCACCTCCGAGCAAGGGGGAATCACCTTGAGGACTTGGTTTGAGGCTTTTTGAACCAAGAGAATTTTCTAGAGGGATTCGCGCACTTTCTTTATGTCTTCACTGACGGGCGTTTCAGCCTTTTTGATTAATAATCTCTAGTATTTCTTTGACCAGAGAATTCAGTTTTAGTTGAGACTCGCGCAAACTGCCTTTAGAACCCTTGTGTGACAGTGCTTTTGAAAGGCGCGGTTGCAATAAGGTTTTGCCCTTAAGATTGATTGAAAGGAAAACCTATACTATCTTACGGATTATCCTCTTAGTTGCAATAAGGTTTTGCCCTTAAGATTGATTGAAAGTGCATTTCATTAAAAATGGAAATAAAGATTGGGGTTGCAATAAGGTTTTGCCCTTAAGATTGATTGAAAGATAATCCTTCCTAAGGCATTTATATGAAATATAAATCTATATAAATCTATATAAATCTAATCGCGCCGTTGGTCATGCTCAAGTTTGAGCCTCTGAACTGTGAAAAATTTGGGTTAGTTTATCTACTAGAAGTAGGTGTGCTTTCTGACCCTAGTAGCGATTCACCCTGATGCTGATTTCTGCCAATTTTGTAGAAATGATTAACTCGTAAAAGAATAGGTCTTGTACTTTGATCTTACGAGGTAGGTGCGCTCCCAGCAATAGGGGGATGGGCTAATCATAGAATAGCTACTGAATCACCTTCGAGCAAGAAGGAATCCATCAATTAAAATTAGAGATGGATTGAAAGAGGTCACGAGTTCAAGTTTAGCTTTTAGGTTTCGACTAGCTATTGCAACGGGAGAGAGATTAAAAATTTCTTTGATAACCGGTTAAAATAGTCGAAACTCTATTGTAAAGCTAATTTTTCAAGACTAGCGATCTAACGACAATTTTAGTAATAACGACAAATAATTTGTTAAGACGACACTAATCTGTTACCGATGACAAATAATTAGTGAATGTACACCTACTAACTTTTGTAAGCCCGTGACGAGACTTGAACTCGTGACCTCACCCTTACCAAGGGTGTGCTCTACCGCTGAGCTACACGGGCGTGGGTAGTGGGCCGGGTTGGATTTGAACCAACGTAGGCGATAGCCAGCGAATTTACAGTCCGCCCCCATTAACCACTCGGGCACCGACCCGTTTTCCACGCAATTATTAATACTAGCACAGGGGTCTCAAGATAGCAAGCGCGATCGCGGATTTTTTTTAAATTCTCCGTTGCTGGCGAGAACGAGGCAGATCACTTTCATCATAAATTTCTCCAACCAACTCCTCTAGAATATCCTCAAGGGTCAATAATCCAACAGTTCCCCCATATTCATCAACCACAATCACAATATGAAGTCGTTGTTGTAACATTTCCTTTAAGGTACTCGCCACCTGCTTGGTTTCAGGAATATAGGTGGGGGGAGTCATTACTTCAGTTACTAATACTTGTTGACTGGCATCTTGCGGAAGGTTATGCAAATATTGTAAGGCTTGTTTTAAGTTCATAATCCCCACAATTTCATCTTTTGATTCTCCCTGTACTGGAACACGAGAATACCCAGTTTCTAAACAAAATTCCACCAACTCCTGTAAGGTTGCTTGATGAGAAATTGTCCGCATCGCAATTCTCGGTTTAACCACATCTTTTGCACTTAGCTGATCTAACATCAGTGCTTTATGCAATAACTGGTGCTTATACAGATCGAGTTTTCCTTTCCCCCCTAATAATTCAATCATCAACTGTAAATCTGTTAATGATTCTCCTTGCTGATCATTATTACTCAGTAATTTTTGAAATAACTTAACAGTCCATTGAGCAATATTTTCAAAGAGATAAATAATACCAAAACATGAAAGAAGTCTTGACAATAAATAAATTGGACCAACGACCAATTTAAAAATTGCCATCACATTATTAATCGCTAAAGACTTGGGAGTAATTTCAGCAAAAATCAGAACAATAATAGTAACTACAGCAGTGGCAATTCCTAACCCAGCATTACCTAACCAAATTGCAAATAAATTACTAGTAAGAACAGCGGCAAAATTATTAACTAAATTATTACCCAGTAAAAGTGTGATAATGAACCGCGTTCGATTTTCTAAAACTAAGCGAAATGTTCCTCTAGGATCACCTTTTTCCTTAATTAATCCTCGTAGTTTTAAATTATCAAAAGCTGTAATTGCTGTTTCTGATCCTGAAAAAAATCCGGATATAACGAACATGAAAGTAATAACAACTAAATCAAGCCAAGCCTTACCTAATAAAGGTTGTGCTTCTGAAACATTCGCTAAAAGGGTTGGAAAATTCAAATTAATAATATTAAACACAGCTAGTTTTTAAGAATTGGCAATTCACTCAATCAATAATCAATGACTTTTGATCGTATTGGGCGCAGATAATAAACTTAATAGTATCCCATTTTGTTCCGTGCCATTAACAGCTAAATCACTATGACATAAATAAACGTTTTTAGTGGCTCTTCCTAATAAATCATTAATGATCCGTTGCAAATGGGCATTATCTTCTGAGGTTGAATCAGTATAAGGATTCTGCTGAATAAAGGCAGAAGAGGCAAAAAGATTAGCTACTCCCGGTTGTTCCCATAAACTTGATCCAATATCGAGCCAAAATTGATAACCATGAGAGATACGATGGGAGCGATATTGAAAAATATTAGCAATCGTAACGCCTTGGGGAAAATCAGATTCTAAAGAAGAATTAGGATCTGGGTTAGCGGTAATTGTTCCCTGTTTTAGCAGTTGAATAAAGTTAGCCATGAGATCACTTTCTGTAGAAAACTTGCTTTCTTGCTGAGCAATTCTTTCTTCTACCTCCCAATAATGTTGGGTGGTTTCTGTTAAAGCTTTAAGATTAGCTAAATTTGCCACTGAAATATTATTTCCCTTCCAGAGAAATTTAGTAATAGCCTCATTGAGTAAACCCGTTACAGACATTGGATTTTCTTGGGCTTTTTTTTCTTCTATCCAATGGCGAAGTTGGTTGTAAGCAGTTTCAGCTTTATAACCAATTCGATCCCAGCGAGGAAAATTTTGAATTTCTAACAACTGAGGCGCATTGGGATCAGCTTGATAACAATAATCAGCAATTAATCCAGCGCGTACTGGATCAATGGGGTGAGAGGAATGTTCTGTTAAGATAATTAGCATCTCAGCAACATCATGATTCGTTAAAAATCGCCCTAAATTGGGATAAATCAAACAAGTTACGCTGAGAAGGGCGCGAACTAAAGAAGAGGCGATCAGAGGACGTTGTTCCCTGAGTGGGTTAACCGGTTGAGAGTGATCGCTTAGAATCTTAATCAGGGTATAACGAGCTATTTCGTCTAAACCTGGGGCAATGATGGCAATGTCTGTAGGCGAAATATTTTCTTCTTCAATAAGCTTAATAATGGTTTTGGCAGTTTCTCTTAAAAGTTGAGAACGCGAGGAGGTTTCAATCTGGTGAATACAGGGAGGAAGAGGCTTGACAATTTGTGGATTAGCAATCATCTCTAGAATAGGGGCAATCGCTTGTGGGGGAGAGTCTAGAGAAGGAGAAGGGGTAAGGCGAATGATCTCACAATCACTGGCTAATTTTTCCCAAGCATCAGGGTCGGCTCCAAGTCCTAAACGGATTTTACCATTAGGGTTAAAGGTAAAAGCGGCTTTGGCATGATTCTGTAAAAAAAGACTGGCTAAATGTTGCGCGATCGCGGGATAATCATCCACATCATCAGCAAATATTCCCTGATAGTAGTCTTGCAAATAGGCTTGATAAAAGGGATGAGTTAACAAAACTTGTCCATAAAGGTAGTAAATTAACCCATAGGTGAGAAATCCTTGTTTTAAGCACCAATCTCGCCAGTTAACTATTAATTCTGCCATTAAAGGGATTAATGCTTCATCGCCAATTAAAGCTTTTTCTTCTTCCGAGAGAGTAACACTCAAGCGAGTAGCAATTTCCTCTAGTGGCGTGCCACTAGCACCAGCAAGCTGTAAAATATCTAAGGTGGTTCGAACAAGGCGAGACTCCACTTTCCCATTTGGAATTATGGCTTCTGGCCAAGCAGAATGCCAGAAACTGCTAGCAAGAGTTTGTTCGGTTTCAGGGCGTAATTTTAAGGGAAATTTGGGAGTTAGGCTTAAAATTTCACAGCAAAGAGGAAAGAATAAGTTAACCTCTTCTTCCATGAAGCCAAGAGGGGTTTTAGTCGCAATCGGATAACCAGCATGAGTTAATTTCTGGCTCAGTTGCTCGGCAGTGTTATGATTAGCAGCAAGGACAATCACAGAAGGCATCCATTGCGCTTGGCTTTGATCCTCTATGGCATTTTGCTTCTGTTGTACCCATTGCTGAAAATTTTCGACTAAATAGGTCGTTTTACCACTTCTAGCATCACCAACGATCCAACTGGCGTGTTTTACTGCCATGTATATTTGTTAAAATTCCCCTAAATACTTCTATTTTCCAGCTTATCTTAAAAGTGAGTTCGGCACGATAAAATTTTTATCTATTATAATGTTTGTTATTTGTTCGTGGTTATTTCGTGGTTATTGATTGTTATTGGAATTATTAAGTGAGTCATGGTGTCAATTTGTTTCAATTTTATTCTTTTAATTAACTAAGATATTATTACAAATAAATCAACAGTAATCCATAACAAATTAGCATATTGAATGTATTTACCAAGAAAAATTCGTCAATTTGTGCCGTGGTTCTCTGAATCTCCTGAAGAAAGTTTAGAGAAGGCTTATCAAGCGGCTTTAATGATTAAACTCATTGAAGATGAGTATTTTGAACAACAACCTATCCAACAGAAAAATAGTTCTTATTCAGATGAAGTTTTTTCTTATTTTGAGCAAGAGGTTAATCGTAATTTACGAATTGTTGGTGATAATCTGAAAAAGTTCAAGGAAAGTCGCTCCTTTTTACGTTGGGCAGCCCAAGATTACCCTCGTAATCAATATTTTAAGAATACTGATTTAATTATCGAGAAACTAAATGTTGCTGAGGACATAATTTCCACTTATGAAAAATTAGAATCAGGAAAAAATATTAAGCAACCTCCAAAAGAACAACAGCAAAAATTAAGCAATATTGCCAATCAGGAGCGATCATCAAAGCCAAGAACTATCTCTGACCAAACTAGTGTTTTACCGCGATCGCTGTTAAGAACTCTTAATCGAATTAAGCGAGAGGTCGAAAAGTCTTCTGATGCTGAAGAAGAAGTAATTAGGAATTTTCGCAGTTCTCGGGATAAAACAGCTATCTCAATTCGGTTTTTATTAATCCTAATTATTGTGCCGCTATTAACTCATCAAATTACTAAAAATTTTATTATTGCACCTATCGCTGAACATTATTTTGTTCAAGAAGATCAACAAGTCTTATTTATTAATCGAGACTTTCGGGAAGAGGCATTACAAGAACTACAACACTTTGAAGAAACATTACGTTTTGAAGAAATTTTAGGGATGCAACCTGAAATGTCTGAGGCTGAAATGGAAGAAAAAGTGAGAGAAAAAGCACGAGAAATTGCTGAATATTATCGTTATCGTAGCTTAAATGCTATTGAGAATATTATTGCTGATATTTGTTCAGTAATTGCTTTTACAATTATTATTTATCGAAGCCGAGAAGAAATTGCGGTACTCAAGTCATTTATTGATGAATTTGTTTATGGGTTAAGTGATTCTGCTAAAGCTTTTATTATTATTCTGTCCACGGATATTTTTGTTGGTTATCATTCTCCTCATGGCTGGGAAGTTATTTTAGAACAAATATCCCGACATTTTGGTTTGCCAGAAAATCGAGAATTTAATTTTATTTTTATTGCAACATTTCCAGTAATTCTAGATACGATCTTTAAATATTGGATTTTTCGCTATCTTAACCGAATTTCCCCCTCAGCTGTCGCTACTTATCGAAATATGAATGAATGATAAAAAATTAAAAGTAGGATGGAAACTGTAGTTAAATTACCGTAGAATATTAATAGCAGTGGCAAAAAATCAAGTTACCCTAGTTTTAGGGCCAGCGAATTCTGGCAAAAGTGAATGGGCTGAGAAACTGGCAAAACAGTCTAATCACCCTGTTACTTATGTAGCAACCGCGATCGCTGATCCCAATGATCCAGGATGGCAAAAAAAGCTACAAAAACACGCTTCTCGTCGTCCTACTTCTTGGCAAACTCAAGAAATTCCCACTGCTTTAGCTGAATTTATTGCACAAGGAACAGCACAAGATTGCCTATTAATAGATTCTCTTGGCACTTGGGTGGCAAATTTACTGGTTGAGACAGAAGCAGAATGGGAGGTGACTCTCACTCATTTTTTAGATACCTTACAACAAACTTCTTCCCAAGTAATTTTAGTGGGAGAAGAGACAGGCTGGGGGGTTATTCCAGCTTATAAAAGTGGACGGGTATTTCGCGATCGCTTAGGAAATTTAACGCGTCAAATTGGAGAAAATGCAGCAGAAGTTTACTTAATTACTGGCGGTTATGCCCTACCCTTAAAAGCTATAGGCTACCCCCTATAGCAAATCAACTTAATCTAGGAATATTAATATTATGGCTTCTCAACAACAAGTAAAAAACTATCTTGCCTATTGGTTTTTAGCAGGAAAAAAAGTTTATATTAAGAACGGTCGAGAAACTAGACAACCAACCTCTGTGTTACAGCAGGAGAAATTTTCCTCAGAATTTGAGTCCTGCTGGGAAGAAATTCTTTCTGCTGCTACGGGGCAATGTTACTTACAGGGAACTGAACAAACCGTAGAAGAGTTATTAACTTCTGATTGGGAATTAAATTCTTGTGCCCGTTGTCAAATGCCCATTCCGTTAAAACACTCTGGGGCAAAAACGGGTCCTTGTCCTTGCATAGATTTAGAAAATTGGCCGAATGATGAGCTTCCTAAACCTCATCTTCCTATTGATAACCAAAAGCATCTGAGTCAGTTGTCCAGTCGCTTAAAAGAAGAAGAAGCAAATCTCGATGAGATTCGGGCAAATCTAGAAACCACTAACCAAAAATCTCCGAATTTTCCCAAACCCCAAAAATCAGAAAAAGAGCAGCCTAGAAATTAAACTGCTCAAATCTTGGTTAGTGTTTAGGTTCAATTACCACCATTTTTTGGGGGGGCGACGGCGCGAACGATGACCACAGCCACGACGATGGTAAGCGTATTTGTCACTTCCTTCCTCTGCTTTAGTATGGGTATTAGTTTCAACAGCGCGATCGCGCAAACTAGAAGAACTGGCAGCTTCAGCACTCATGGCGGTAGCTGATAAGGTTAAGGGAGTGGCTAAGAGAACTAAGCCGAGAATATTTTTGATTTGGCGTTGGTTTAAGAGTTTCATCATTTCCTCCTATTTTCTTACCTTCACTTCTCCCATAGGTAGAAAACTCATGCTTTATGCAACTAACTCTTAAAACTCTCTATTGTTGTATGATCAGTGTTTACTAGAAGTAATCTGAACTTGTTATGTCACTGCGTTTAATTTCTGCTTTTTCGCTTGTATTTGCTGTTACTAGTACCGCCATTTCTCGTCCTGCTACCGCAGCAGTTCCTTCTCCTGATGAGACTGTCACTTGTGATATCTTTGTCGCTGGTGGTGGCTTAGCTGGTGCTGCTGCTGCTTATGAAGGTCTTTTAGCTGGAAAAACGGTTTGTGTTACAGAAATAACTGATTGGCTGGGGGGGCAAATTTCCTCTCAAGGAACTTCGGCACTAGATGAACGCCCCACTCAACGGGAACAATTCTTCTTCCCTCAAGGATATCTTGAATTGCGCGAGCGGATTGAAGATTATTATGGAGAATTAAATCCTGGGGACTGTTGGGTAAGTCTATCTTGCTTTTTCCCTGATGATGCTCACTCTATGCTTCAATCTCAGTTAGAAGATGCGGAAAGGGAAGGACAAGGAACACTCAAATGGTTCCCATCTACTGTGGTTAAGGATTTAGATTTGAATGCTGATGGAACTCTCATGGAGAGAGTAATTGGGATTCAACATGAACCCACTGACGACGCGCCTCCTCTCAATACCTATCATCTCTCGGAAACCATCGAAGATTGGTATCAGTATGAAGATTCTGATCAGTTCAAGAAAACCATTATCGAATTTATGCCCCAAGATGATGATTGGTATGTGATTGATGCTACCGAAACTGGGGAATTAGTAGGATTAGCAGATGTTCCTTATCGTTTAGGTCTTGATCCCCGTTCTCATCTTGAACCTTCTTCAGTGACTGAAAGTGGTGATCGCTATTGTACCCAAGGCTTTACCTATACCTTTGCGATGGAGGCGACAGAAGAACCACAAGATCACCCTGAGCCTGATTTTTATGCCCAGTATGAGCCCTATTACAGCTACGAGTTAGAACGGTTGGCAAGTTTTGATTTAGTCTTTACTTATCGTCGCTTATGGAGTCCAGAAACAGGGGAACAAGACCGTTTTGGCGGGATTGGTTTCACTAAGCCTACCCCTGGAGATATTTCCATGCAGAATTGGACTTGGGGAAATGATTATCGTCCTGGCACTGCTGAGGATAATTTCATTTATACCCGAGAACAACTAGAAGAGTCTGGACAATTATCTCCCGGTGGCTGGATGGGAGGATTACGCACCGAAACTCTCAGAAGAGGAGAAGAACACGCTTTAGGATATTTTCACTGGTTAGTAGCAGGAACCACCGATTCCCAATTAGGAGATGAGTTTAAAGAGCCTCATCCGAATAATCGCTTCTTGAGTGGGTTAGATTCTCCAATGGGAACGGAACATGGCTTGTCTAAGTATCCCTATATTCGGGAAGGGCGACGGATTATTGGACGGGAAGGAGAAGGTTATCCTGATGGCTTTACGATCTGGGAAGTGGATATCACCCGTAATGATCTGACCGATGAGTATTATCAAGAAACCCTATCTGATAGTGAATACCAGTGGCTAAAACAGGAATTAGCTGGAACTGAGGCGATCGCTGCGATGTTAGGAGAAGACACAGACCAAAGAGCGCGATCGCGCATTTATCCCGACTCAGTGGGCATTGGTCACTATGCCATTGATTTTCATCCCTGTATGACCGAACATCCTCCAGAAAAACCGGGTAACACTGAACGAGAAGGAACCAGACGGGCTGAGGGGCAAGCCTATCCCTTCCAAATTCCCTTACGCGCCTTAATTCCCCAAGACATTGATAACTTCCTCATTGCAGGTAAAAGTATTGCTACCAGTAATATTGCCGCTGCGGCTTATCGGGTGCATTCTTTTGAATGGTCAGTGGGTGCTGCTGCCGGGACAACTGCTGCTTTTGCCTTAGAAGAAGATGTCTATCCTTATGAATTAGTTGATGGACGCTTCTATTCTAATGAGCAATTGCAAGGGTTGAAGCGACGGTTAGAAGATAACGGCAATCCCACTGCCTTTCCCGATACTTCTATCTTTAACAATGATTGGGATGATTGGCGTTAATCCTTTCTAATAACTGCCCTCTTGGAAAAGGGGGCTAATACCAATTAGAGAAAAATTCCTAACTGAAAATGGCATATCTCTCTAGTTGCTATCAAGAATTGGCATAACTTTGATTCTCACGAGCAAGAATGAGAGCCCATAAAGTGATCATTAATGCAGTGAGCACGATAATATAAGGTAAAAACATTTCTAAGCCTAAATTATCAGCAATATTGCCAGCAATCCAAGGAAAAAATGCTTTCCCAAGACTACCCAAGCTAGCAATAAAACTAATTGCACCTGTTAAAAGATAGGAAGGAATAATATTTGATAAAAAGGCTAAAGCTGTGGGTAAAATGGGGCCAAGACAAAACCCTGTTAGTAATAAACCAAAGGCACTAGTAATACTGAAGCTCATGAAAATTAAGGTAAAAACCCCAATCATTACTCCCACTAAACAGAGATTAATAATTTTTCGAGTTCCTAATTTATTGGTCAAGGGGCCAATACAAACTCGCCCTACTGTTAACCCGAACCAATACCCACTCATTAACCAACCAGCTAGCACATTATCTTCATGACGATATTGCGTGAGAAAACTATAACTCCAATTCCCTAAGCTAATTTCTGCACCGGCATAGAAGAGCAAAAAGAAGGCAAATAACCAAACAAATCGGTATCTCAACGGGCTTTCTACTGGTGTATTTTCTGAGTCGCTATTAGAGTTACCTCGATCTGCACTAGTAAATAACCAACGCATACTAATTAAGAGAATTAGACTGAGGGCAGAAATACCAAAATAAATAACGCTCCAACGCCAATCAGCTTCTAAAATTTGAGACGCGAGAAAAGGGCTGAGGAGAGCACCTACTCCATAAAAGGAATGAAGGTAGTTTAGCAAAACACTTTTATTGGGGAATTTAGTCAGATGAGCATTTAAGGCTGCCTCTAGAATTGCCGCGCCAAATCCTAACAGAAAGGGAACAGTGAGAATTAGATAAAGAGGAGGTTGAAAGCAAAAAATTATAACGCCACTTAAAAAGGCTGCCTTACCCAAAGATAGAAATTTAACATTCCCTAACTTTCGGAATAAGAAATTACTATTTAAGGCTGCCACTAAATAACCCAAAGAGCCAGCAAAAAACACTAAACTCAGCATCGCTTTATCTACGTTGTAATAACTTCCCCAATGAGGAAGCAAAACACCGATCGCGGCATCATTGGCACCAAGTAGCACAAACGTAAGAAAAGCAAAGCCAATTTGCAGTTTAATCCGTAAATCGCTAAATTGTAGTTCTAAGAGAGAATTTGAATTTTCCTGAACCGAACTTGGTTGTTCCGTTTGATTGATTACCTTTTCCTCAGAAGTTGGAGAAGATAACTCCTCTTGATTTAAGTTTTGTTTTGGTAACGGCTCAGTTTTAGACAGCAATTCCTCCTCACTCATAGCCTTTCTTCCCTTTTCTTACTTACTACTTAGACAATTACCTCTCTTGAAATAATGCTAAAAACCACTTCTGCTCACTGTCTGCTTTAGGGAAAAGGGTTTTCCGAACCTGAAATGGCAAAAGCTCCCTAAACTCAGTAATCCGCTTGTCTTGATACATTATTACCGAGTTCACTACAGTTATTCCAATTCAGTTCTGTACAACAAGGTTAAAGGCATATTCTGTCATTAAACATTACTGAATATATGGTTTTTACTTGGAATCACTATATTTTGTAGTTGACGAATTGAGAGTCTAATATCAACCTTGTATGAGACAAAACGTCCAAAAAATTAAAAACTGGCAAAAAAGATTTAAAAAAGCCCCCCTTGGTTTTGTCCAACTCTGGAATATGAGTTTTGGCTTCTTCGGAATTCAGTTCGGTTGGACATTACAAATGGCAAATACCAGTGCCATTTATGAATATTTAGGAGCCAATCCTGAACAAATCCCCATTTTATGGTTAGCCGCTCCCATGAGTGGGTTAATCGCACAGCCCATTATTGGCTACATGAGTGACCGCACTTGGACAAGATTAGGGCGCAGACGACCCTATTTCCTCTTGGGCGCGATTCTTAGTTCCATAGCCCTGATTATAATGCCTAACTCTTCTAGTTTATGGATGGCAGCGGGAGCCTTATGGATGCTCGATACCTCTGTCAATATTAGTATGGAGCCATTTCGGGCTTTTGTTTCTGACTTAGTCCCCAAAAATCAACGGACTCTTGGTTTTGGGATGCAAGCGTTTTTCATTGGCTTGGGAGCAGTGATGGCTTCCATTTGCCCTTGGATTCTTAATCATTGGTTTGGCTTTAATCAAGTGGTCACCCCAGAAGGGGAAATTCCTAGTACCGTCAAAATCTCCTATTACGTTGGAGCAGCAGTATTTTTAGGCACTGTCTTATGGACAGTTTTCACCACGAAAGAATATCCGCCACAAGATTTAGAGGCCCTGAAAAACCGCCAAGAAAATACAGGTGGGGTTTTTGGCATCATTAAAGGCATTTTTGATAAGGTTCGTACTATGCCTGAGTTGATGAAACAGTTAGCTTGGGTGCAGTTTTTCACCTGGTTAGGCATTTTTTGTGTCTTTCTCTATTTTCCCCCAGCCGTGGGACATGAAATTTTTGGCGCCACAACAGAAAGTTCTCCTCTCTACCAACAAGGCATTGAATGGGCTGGAATTTGTATTGCTCTATACAATGTAGTTTGTTTTATTTATTCTCTATTTCTCTCTCGCATTGCTGCTGCAACCAGTCGTAAAACTACCCATGCTTTTAGTTTATTCTGTGGGGGCGCTGGTTTAATTTCCCTGCTATTGGTAGAGAATCATTATTTACTATTAATCCCTATGGCTTGTTTTGGGTTAGCGTGGGCGAGTGCTTTAACTATGCCTTATTCTATGCTCTCAGATGTTTTACCGATGAGGGATACAGGAATTTACATGGGAATTTTCAATGCTTTTATTGTTATCCCCCAAATTATCGCGGCTTTAGGTTTGGGCTGGGTGATGGACAACCTTTTAAGTAATAATCGCATCTTTGCTCTTGCTGTTGGTGGCGTATCTATGGTGATTGCTGCAGTTTTAGTACAGTGGGTTAAGGATGTGGCAAAAGAGTCACAAACCGTTGGCAAAACACCCAAATTAGCCGCTGAACCCGCTAAGGAATAATCGATTTATTGCTGATGAGCTCTAAGAATCAGCAAAAAACCCCCTCCCGAAAGAGGGGGTGAAATCGAACTAACTAATTAGAGATTAGCCATTGATTTCAGGTGCTTGCATGGCAACAGGAGTCGCTTCACCAGAGGCTAAGTCTAAGGGGAAGTTATGAGCGTTACGTTCGTGCATGACCTCAAATCCGAGGTTCGCGCGGTTTAATACGTCTGCCCAAGTGTTGATGACACGTCCTTGACTGTCAATTACCGACTGGTTGAAGTTGAATCCGTTGAGGTTGAACGCCATGGTGCTTACACCTAACGCGGTAAACCAGATTCCGATGACTGGCCACGCTGCTAAGAAGAAGTGGAGGCTACGGCTGTTGTTGAAGCTGGCGTATTGGAAGATTAAGCGACCAAAGTAACCGTGGGCTGCAACGATGTTGTAGGTTTCTTCTTCTTGTCCGAATTTGTAGCCGTTGTTTTGGCTTTCGTTTTCGGTGGTCTCACGTACTAAGCTGGAGGTAACGAGAGAACCGTGCATGGCGGAGAATAAGGCGCCTCCGAATACCCCGGCAACACCGAGCATATGGAAGGGGTGCATTAAGATGTTGTGCTCAGCTTGGAACACGAACATGAAGTTGAAGGTTCCACTGATTCCTAAGGGCATTCCGTCGGAGAAGCTTCCTTGTCCGATGGGATAGATTAAGAAGACTGCGGTGGCTGCTGCTACTGGTGCGGAGAAGGCTACGCAAATCCAGGGGCGCATTCCTAAACGATAGGAGAGTTCCCACTCACGTCCGAGGTAGCAGAAGACTCCGATTAAGAAGTGGAAGGCGATGAGCTGATAGGGGCCACCGTTGTAGAGCCATTCGTCAAGGCTAGCTGCTTCCCAGATGGGATAGAAGTGCAGTCCGATGGCGTTGGAGGAGGGAACTACTGCTCCAGAGATGATGTTGTTTCCGTAGAGGAGAGAACCAGCTACGGGTTCACGAATGCCGTCGATATCTACAGGAGGTGCTGCGATGAAGGCGATGATGAAGCAGGTGGTTGCGGTTAAGAGGGTGGGGATCATTAAGACACCGAACCAGCCGATGTAAAGGCGGTTGTTGGTGCTGGTCACCCACTGGCAAAACCGTTCCCAAACGTTTTGGCTTTGCTGTTGTTGTAAGGTGGTTGTCATATTGGATATAAGTCCGTTTTCGACAAGATAAGATGGATATAATTTAGCGTTTTTATTTAACGCATTACAAACCACTATATTACTTTGATTAGATTAATGTCAAGTTTTGTAAAGATTTTTTTAACTAATAAGAGTCATAAGCAAAACTTATATTTAATCAAGAGCCTACAATTGGAGCGCCATTATGACAGAATCGACAAATCAGCAAAAGCCAGAACAAACTGAACTTGCTCTCAGTTTATTAACTGTTCCTTTTTTAGGGGCATTATTCGGATCGCGATCGCTGTTAGATGGATTAACTAGTTTAGGAGAAGCTAGTGAAGAAATTTTCCGTGGTGATCGTTTACCCATTCTTCATCTAGAGCAACATAACGATATAGAAATTAAAGCATAAAAATTCTATGCTTCCCTTCTTATAAAGGCAGTAATCGATATAATGACGGACAGGCAAGTTTGCGATTAAGCGCACTTGTTTGTCTGTTCCTCATCTCCTAGGAAAGCATCAACACAATCATCTAATTTTTAAAAGCCCTATGAGTTCTCTGTTGCAAGCCTCTAGCCAAGATATCAATAACACTGACTCTGATTTATTTTTGACTCGGCGCATTAAACTCATTGAAGAGTTATGGGAATCAGTTTTAAAAGTTGAATGCGGTCAAGAGTTGGTCGATTTATTGCAACAGTTGCGCTCTATGGGATCACCGGAAGGACAGGCTACGGGATTGCCCACTTCTTCTGTACCAAAACTGATTGAAGAACTCCCCCTTAATGATGCAGTTAGAGCAGCCCGTGCATTTGCCCTTTACTTCCAACTGATTAATATTGTGGAACAACACTACGAACAGCGAGAACAACAGCTGAATCGTCAAGTTAGTTACCAACCATTACAGGGAGAAAAATTACAGGAGGAAGATACCCAGAGTGTTTTGGGGGCAGAATTTCTCGAAAAAAGTTGGCAAGGAAATTCCACTTATCAAAAAGCAGGGACGTTTAATTGGCTCTTTCCCTACCTGAATAAATTAAATGTTCCCCCCCAACTCATCCAGAGATTACTCAACCAGCTTGATATTCGTTTAGTTTTTACGGCGCATCCTACCGAAATTGTCCGCCAAACTATTCGCAAAAAACAACGTCGGATCTCTGGAATATTGCAACATATTGATTACTCAGAAATGGTGGCGCAGAATCTGGGCTTTTTAGAATCCCCAGAAGCGATGGAATCTACAGAGCAACTTAAAGAAGAAATCCGTCTCTGGTGGCGTACTGATGAATTACATCAATTTAAGCCAGAAGTATTAGACGAAGTAGATTATGCCCTTCACTACTTCCAAGAAGTTTTATTTGATACCATTCCCCATCTTTCTAAACGACTCAAACAAGCCCTAAATCAATCTTTTAAGGAATTAACTCCTCCTAAAAATAATTTTTGTCGATTCGGTTCTTGGGTGGGAGCCGATCGCGATGGGAATCCCTCTGTAACCCCTGCTGTCACTTGGGAAACTGCTTGTTATCAAAGAGGAATTGTTTTAGAACGATATTTAGACTCTGTGAGACGACTGATTACCCTTTTAAGTCTGTCTTTACATTGGAGTGATGTTTTACCGGAACTTTTAGAATCTTTAGAGCAAGATCGCGCGGTGATGCCAGAAGTTTATGAAGGCCTGGCAATTCGCTACCGACGAGAACCTTATCGCCTGAAACTTGCTTATATTGAGCAACGTTTGAAAAATACCATCCATCGCAATCAATGCTTATCTTCTGAGGAATCAGCCCCAGCAGAAGTGATGGAACGACATCATCAAACCCTTTATCATTCTGGGGAAGAATTTTTAGCAGAATTACAACTGATTCAGCGTAATTTAACCGAAACTGGGCTTACTTGCCAAGATTTAGAGCATTTAATTTGTCAAGTGGAAATTTATGGGTTTAACCTCACTGAGTTGGATATGCGGCAAGAGTCTTCTCGCCACTCAGACACATTAGACGAGATAACTGAATACTTACAGATTTTACCGAAATCTTATAACGAACTAGACGAGTCAGAGCGAGTGGAATGGCTAACACAAGAGCTGAAAACTCGCCGTCCTCTGATTCCTGGGGAGCTTCATTTTTCAGAAAAAACCAACGAAACTGTAGAAACATTCCGTCTGTTAAGAAAACTGCAACAGGAGTTTGGTCAACAAGTTTGCCAAACCTATATTATTAGCATGAGCCATGAAGTAAGTGATCTTTTAGAAGTCTTACTGTTGGCAAAAGAAGCAGGAATTTATGATCCTGGCACTGGAAGTTGTAGCTTACAAGTTGTTCCTCTTTTTGAAACAGTAGATGACTTGTTACGTGCTCCTTCAGTGATGAAGGCTTTATTTGAATTGCCCTTGTATCGCGCTTGTTTAGCAGGGGGATATGGCAAAGAAAAGGAAAAAGGAGAGTATGATATTCAAGAAGTCATGCTCGGTTATTCTGATAGTAATAAAGATTCAGGCTTTTTAAGCAGTAACTGGGAAATTCATAAAGCGCAAAAAGCCCTACAAAGGCTAGCAGAAGGGTATGGTGTATCCCTGCGGATCTTTCATGGGCGCGGTGGCTCAGTAGGACGCGGTGGTGGCCCCACTTATGAGGCAATTTTAGCCCAACCGAGTTCCACGATTAATGGACGAATTAAAATTACAGAACAAGGGGAAGTGGTGGCTTCTAAGTATTCTCTCCCTGAGTTGGCGCTGTATCATTTAGAAACGGCAACAACTGCGGTAATTCAAGGAAGCTTATTGGGAAGTGGCTTTGATGATATTGCCTCTTGGAATGAGATTATGGAAAAGTTGGCAGCGCGATCGCGCCAGCATTATCGGGCTTTAATTTACGAAGAACCAGATTTCTTAGATTTCTTCCTCTCAGTTACGCCGATTCAAGAAATTAGTCAGTTGCAAATTAGTTCTCGCCCCGCCCGTCGTCAAGGGGGGAAAAAAGATTTAAGCTCTCTGCGTGCGATTCCTTGGGTATTTAGCTGGACGCAAACTCGTTTCCTCCTTCCGGCATGGTATGGGGTAGGAACTGCCTTAAAAGACTTTTTAGAGGAAGAATCAGAACGAAATTATGACCAGAACTTAAAACTGCTACGATACTTTTATCTCAAATGGCCCTTTTTCCGCATGGCAATTTCTAAAGTTGAGATGACACTTGCTAAAGTTGATTTACAAATTGCCCATCATTATCTAAAAGAGTTAGCAAATCCTGAAGATCACGAACGGTTTGAGCGGATTTTTCAACAAATTGCTGATGAATATTATCTCACTAGTGATTTAGTGCGGTTAGTCACCAATCACGAAAAACTTCTTGATGGCGATCCCGATTTACAACGCTCTGTACAATTGAGAAATCGTACCATTGTGCCTTTAGGGTTTTTACAAGTTTCCCTCTTAAAACGTCTTCGTGAGTATAGTAATCAAAGTGCCTCAGGCGTGATTCATTTCCGTTATAGTAAAGAAGAATTATTACGCGGCGCGTTACTGACTCTTAATGGGATTGCAGCTGGAATGCGTAATACAGGTTAATCTGGTGACGAACTATTTATGAAGCATAATCCGCGCCAAGTTGTATTTAATGCTCTGTATGAAATCATCTTGAAAGATGCCTATGCCGAAGTAGCGCGCGATCGCGCTTTAGGGAAAATCTCTCTCACCCCCCAAGATCAAAAATTTGTCAGTGAGTTAATCTATGGAATTGTTCGTCGTCAGCGTACCCTTGATGCGTTAATTGATCAGTTTGCCAGTAAACCAGCTTCCCAACAACCGCCCAAACTGCGCCTAATTCTACTTATCGGATTGTATCAGCTACGATATTTGACGCAAGTTCCTGATTCGGCAGCAGTGGATACAAGTGTCGAACTTGCCAAAAGCAATGGCTTAGGGAAACTTTCAGGGGTAATTAATGGTCTTCTCCGCAATTATAGCCGTCAACAAGCAACCACGGCTGATCCCTTAAAACTCCCTGAAGATCCGATCCAGCGTATTGGTATTTTACATAGCTTTCCCGATTGGATCGTTAAACTGTGGTGGGAGGAGTATGGAGAAGAAACGGCCCCTCTCCTCGCGCAATGGTTCAATCACCCCCCCAATATTGACTTGAGAATCAACCCCTTACAAACCACTCAAGAAACAGTAGAAAAAGCCCTTAATGAAGTCAATATCGAATATTCTCGCCTTCCCCTTCCCAATGGGCTAAGACTCCCCTCTGGAGTAGGAAATATTCAACAACTGCCAGGGTTTACTCAAGGGTGGTGGACAGTTCAAGATTATAGCGCCCAATTAGTGAGTTATTTACTCAATCCCCAAGCAGGAGAAACCATTATTGATGCCTGTGCCGCCCCTGGGGGGAAAAGTACCCATATTGCCGAATTAATGGGAGATCAGGGAATTATTTATAGCAGCGATCGCGCTTCTAGTCGCCTCAAAAAAGTTACTCAAAATGCCCAACGGCTAAAACTCAATTCTATTCAAACTTGTGTTGGTGATGTGCGAAACCTATCTCAATTTAAAAATAGCAGCGATCGCGTTTTAGTCGATGCCCCCTGTTCTGGCTTAGGCACCTTACATCGTCGCACCGATTTACGTTGGCGACAAACTCCCGAAAATCTCCTACAATTAGCCCAACTGCAACAAGAAATCCTCACCGAAGCCGCCACTTGGGTAAAACCTAACGGTATCCTCGTTTATGCCACTTGTACCATTAACCCCTTAGAAAACGAAGATGTCATTCAAGCCTTCTTAGCCAATCACCCTCAATGGCAAATTATCCCACCCGCAGGGAACTTTCCCGTACCATCCTTAACGTCTTTGTCAAATTTCTTAAAAATTTTGCCCACAGAACACAACAGTGATGGCTTTTTTATGGTCAAATTAAAACTATAGCAATTTTAATTTAGTTGTAAACTGCCACCTTAGTTCCCCCCTTTAATAAGGGGGGTTAGGGGGGATCACAAGATTTACTCAATTAAAACCCATCAGTAATTACCCATCACTCACCATGCAAGGCAAAAAAAATACTGAAAAACAGCTACTCAAAATTTTAATTGGCGCAGCTTGGATCGATGGTCACATCCAGACTGAGGAACGTCAATACCTGCAAAAAACTGCCCAAAAACATAACCTCGCCGACGATCCAGAAATTCGACCTCTTTTAAACGAACTAAAAGCTGTCAAACCTGATCAATGCTACGCTTGGGTACAAGAATATTTGGGCAGTTCTCCTAACCAAAAAGATTATGAAAATCTCATTGAAGCTATTAGTGGATTAATTTATAGCGACGGAGAAATGGCAACAGAAGAAGCAAAACTCCTCACTAGCTTACAAGAATATGATCCTGATAGTACCTCCCCCCTTGAAAAAGTGTTAAAAACTGTACAGACACTTTATCAACGATATGCAAACAGTTAGTCTAGTAGTGGTACTTTCATTTCTAATTGAGTAATGACCACCCCCAAAATTATTGTCCTCGATGATGATCCCACAGGTTCTCAAACTGTCCACAGTTGCTTACTCTTAATGCAGTGGGATGTAGAAACATTGCGTCTAGGTTTACAGGATGATATTTCCATCTTCTTTGTTCTCACCAATACTCGCGCCCTCTCCCCAGACAATGCAGTAAAAAGAACTCGTGAAGTCTGCCAAAACCTTAAAAGCGCACTTGCCCAAGAAAATATTAACGACTTTTTAGTAGTGAGTCGGTCAGATTCTACTCTTAGAGGACATTATCCCCTAGAAACTGATGTCATTGCCGAAGAATTAGGCTCATTTGATGCTCATTTCCTCGTTCCTGCCTTTTTTGAAGGGGGACGTATCACCCGTGACAGTGTCCACTATATTGTCTCTGATGGAGTAGAAACCCCCGTTCACGAAACCGAATTTGCTAAAGATTCTGTTTTTGGTTACTCTTACAGCTATCTTCCTGACTATGTAGAAGAAAAAACCCAAGGGAAAATTAAAGCCAATGAAGTACAACGGTTTACTTTAGCTGATATTCGTCAAGGAATAAAAGATCGGCTGCGACAACTGAATAATAATCAATGTGTTGCCGTTGATGGAGAAACCCAAAGCGACTTAGATCAATTTGCCTCTGATGTTCTTGCAGTCGCCCAAGAAGGGAAACAGTTTTTATTCCGCAGCGCTGCTAGTATCCTTACCTCTCTCGCGCAACTCGGGAAACAACCTATTCCTGCCGAAGAAATGGGCAAATATGATGCCACCCCTAACCCAGGTGTTGTCTTAGTCGGTTCTCATGTGAAAAAATCAACCGCTCAACTTTATGCCCTTCTAGAAGAAGAAACTGTCACTGGCGTTGAAGTTGATGTTAAGCAATTACGAGATGATCCGAATAATCGTGATAAATTATTAACCGCTATTCTGCAAGACATTAAAACGGCTTACGAAAATGAACAAACCCCTGTCATCTATACTAGCCGTGAAGAGCTCCAATTTGAAACTACCCAAGCCCGTCTTGACTTTGGGGTAGAAGTGTCTTCCTTTTTAATGGATATTGTGCGCCGACTGCCTAAAAATATTAGTTTTCTCATTAGTAAAGGAGGCATTACCTCCAACGATGTCTTAAGTGATGGATTACAATTACAATCAGCAAGACTCCTAGGACAAATTCTTCCGGGTTGTTCCTTAGTGCGTACCCCTGAAACGCATCCTCAATTTCCGAGTCTTCCTGTTGTCTTATTTCCCGGCAATGTGGGAGATAATCAAGGCTTAGTTACTGTTTACCGTCGCTTAAATAAACATCATGGCTGAAGATTTAGATCAACGTAAACTGCTTTCCGCCCTTTGTCACGGTTCTATCTTTTTTGGCACATTATTTTTTTCAGTTGCGATTCCCATTATTGTCTTATTGATGAGTAAAGATGATGTTGCCAAAGCAAATGCAAAAGAAGCCCTCAATTTTCATTTTAATTTGTGGCTTTACGAAATTATTTTTTTTATCCTTACCTTAATTTTAATTGGATGGATTTTGTTAGGAATTTTAGCAATTGTTAACTTGATTATGCCGATAATTGCTATTATAAATGTCTTAACTAAGCCAGAAACAGCTTATCGCTACCCCTTTATTTTCCGATTGCTTTAAATAAACAAGGGAGAATCATTGATATGCAATGGCAAGAGGTAATTGAGCATCCTAGTTTACAGGATTTGCCATTCAAAATTGAGCTTAATGAATATGGCAAAATTGAGATGAGTCCTGCTTCTAACCGTCATGGGAGACTACAAAGTAAATTAACCTTACTCTTAGCTCAACATGGCAAACAAGGAGAGTTATATTTGGAATGTTCGGTTGAGACAAGAAAAGGGATAAAAGTTGCCGATGTGGCTTGGGCTTCCCCAGAATTTTTTGCTGAATATGGCGAAATGACTCCTTTACCTGTTGCCCCAGAAATTTGCATCGAAATTCTTTCTCCTTCTAATTCTCAAGGAGAAATGGCAGAAAAAATCGATCTGTATTTAGCTAAAGGCGCAAAAGAGGTCTGGCTCTGCGATGATCAAGGCAATCTTACCATTAATACCCCAAAAGGAGTTATAGAAAAATCCAATCTTTTAAAAACTTTTCCTAGCAATATTCTAAATGTGAATGTCGAGTAAAGAGACACTGATACACTCTAGAAACCTGCGCTAATATAAAAAAAGATAGAGAATTAAGCTTAGGGGCTCTCTTGGTTGATGCTTATTTTCTCTAATAATAGTTAATTTCTGGAAAAATTAGTCAAATTTGGTTGAGGCAGAGGAATGAAAACTTCTGATGAGTCGCAAATGTCCAATTACATTGTCTATCAAAGGAACAAGCCCACTGCTTATGCCTTGTGGTGTTTTTGTTTATTCTCAGTATGTGGGATTCACCGTTTCTACGCTAGACGTTATCTGTCAGGGGTAATTTATCTATTGACGTGGGGCTTTTTTGGATTAGGGCAATTTATGGATTTATTTCTTATTCCCAACATGGTTGATGAAGAAAACCTAAAGATGAAAGCTCTCTATGGTTATCAACCCAACCAGGCTAGTTTTTATCAAACCCCTGAAAGTATTGTTGTTAATTTACCTCGTTCTCAGCCTCCAGAGGTAAACTCAGAAGTAACCGAAAAACAGTACTTCACAGAAAGACAACAAGAGCCAGATTTAGATCGTGCCATTTTAAGAACGGTAAAAGATGCTCAGGGGGCAACTTTAGCTGAGATTTTTCTAGAAGTCAGGGGAGAATATGAGGAAATTGAGGAACGAGTTGAGTATTTAATGAGCAAAAACTTGTTAATCGTTGATAATCGCCCTGACGATGGTGCAGTAATTTATAAACTCAATTAATTCCTCTACTAAGAAAATTAAAATCCTTAGTTCCTGACTACCTCAGAAACTGTTTCTGCTTTGACTTCAGTATCAACTGTTGTCGGATGCTTGGTTAACTTCATTTGCAAGGAAAAAATATGGTGACCTTCTTTAGAATAAACCGTAATCGGGCATTCCATTACGTTTTCTGTAAAAGGGATAAGAAAGTAAAATTTTCCCTCAGCATTGCTCTGAATTTGCTGTTCTCCAAGGATTACGGTTGCTTCGGGGTAAGTGGCACCAGAAAGCATTAATCTTTTTTCTCCCACTAGAGTGAATTGTGGAGAAATGTCTTCTAAAAACTGCCTAGGGGTTTCTCCTTCTCCCTGAAAACTTTGCTCAAATCCTACTCCTGAGGCAAAAATATAAGAACTCACTGAAGAAGGAGGCATAGAATTATAAAAAGAGCCTGTGAGCCTTTGCCCTTCTAATGGTTCTGATATTTCAAAAATCTCTTCGTAAATTTGCCGATTGCGATCCTCTAAATGTCGAGATTTATCTTGGGCATTTTTTGGTTCTGGAAGAGTTAATTCTTCTTCGGGAATTTCTTCCAAATTGTTTTCCCAATCCAGTTCAATAAAGTGATCCTCAATCCAGTCAGAGGGATAAACTGGTGGCATATGAACCGGTTTAGAAGTTGCTAAAACTAGCCAAGTGCTATCCGCACAACGATAACCAATTTCACAAAGGTAATCGCGATCGCTGATAGGAATGGGGACATACCACTCCCTTGCTAATTCGTCCACAGGAAATTCTTGAACAGTTGATAAAGTATTACTTTCTGCTTCAGCCTCTGTCACATCATATAAACGCAAAACTAATTGTTGCCCGCCTTGATGACGCAATTCCTCTTTATGCTCATTAGAAATATCCCAATATACATAACTCCATTGTGGATCCCGAGGCATCATCACAATTCGACTTTTACCATACCCCCCAGGTAATTCTGGCAATTCCTCATCCACTGAAGCTAAATTTTGTTCTTCTTCAACGTTACTGGAACTATTATTGGTTCCCAATTCAAACTTACTCGCCTCCATGAGTTCTTGGGTTTCTGATTCCCAACTGGAAGCAGGGGAGTGCTGATTTTGCCCTTCAATATTTAAAATTGCTTCCAAGAGTTGCGACTTTCGCATCCGACTATAACGAGAGATGTTATAGCTACTGGCTACTTTTCGTAACTGACGCAATGTCATTTCTTCTAGAGGCGGACGTGATTTTGCCATTGGCTTTGATTCAATAATTGAGAACGAGAACAACAAACGGTAATAAAGAAAACCTTAACTTATCCGTGTGGATCGTTACACCTATAGTTTTAGCAAATACTTATAGGGTGAGATCAAGTAAGGTATCTATTTTTTTCGCTTATACACGGATTTAAGCCTTCTTCGGGGATCATTATGTCATGAAATCTTGATATTATTGATATACTTATCTATTTTTGGCTAAAAACCTAAAAAAAACCTTATAATGCTAGAATCAAAGTGATAATTTCAGGCACCAAATTAAAAATGTCGCTAGCACATCTTTTCTGGGCAAGTCTGCTTGGGATCAGTTTCACAGCTTTTAGTGCTAATGTTGCTTACGCTGGGTCCCACTCATCAGACAAAAACTCTGAAGAAGAAACTTCTTCTTTCAAAACACCCATTGAATATCAAAATGTTCCTCAGTTATTTCGAGAAGCTCTTAACTATGAGTCTGGCAATTTTTTTGATAATCACTCTCTAGAAGGGCGATTGAAACCAATTTTTGGCGTAGGGGAGTCTCTAGACCGTTCTTCTTTTCCAGAAAATGAAATTATTCGTGATTCCAGACTTTTGAATATTCTGCATCGAGATTATAGAAAGCAACAAGTAGGAGAAATTCCGATCAGGACTCGGGATTTAGAAAACCCTTATACAACTTCGGTGGGGTCTCAGAACAACCATCAACAATTTTGAAGAGTCCAGGGTGCAGGAGTTGAACCTGCCTAAGGCGAATTATGAGTTCGCTGCCTCAACCGCTCGGCCAACCCTGGTTAAGTTGTACGTTACTAATTATAATTTAACATCATGAGATTTAATTCTACTTTGACATTTATTTTTATCTTTATTCTCATCGCCGTTGGAAGTGGAATCATTAGTGGCTTAAAGGGTTATACTCTGGGGCATGAAGCACTTCAGGAAGTATCTCAGCCTGATATTAGACGTGGGGAAAGAAAATTGAATAATGAAGATGATTCTTCTAGTGGTCAAGATGCCCTTGTCTCAGAAGCCGATCTTTTAGAAGAAGTAAATGAGAAAATGGATCGCTCTTCTGAACGAGCAGTTCCTTTAGCAGAAGATGCAGAAGACTAATTTACTCTGATGGTTTAATTAACAAAATTAGCAGGGTTTTGATCGCGTCGGTGTTGCACTGGAATTGGCTCTGCCTGTTTTTGACTGTCTAAACTAGCAGTTTTTTCTAGAGATTCCCGTAACCGTTTCGCCGCATAAATGGACATATCCCGAGGAACACTCACGCGATCGCGCAGATATCTTAAACCAGTGGCTGCCCCAGCAGGAGGGGGACAAACTTCTCCTGTGATCAAATGGGTTAAGGCACAACGTAAAGCAGGGTCAAAAATTTCCTCAGAAACTGGATTAACTTTGATGAGATTTTGACGATGTTTGAGAACACGATGTAATGCTTCTTGACGTGAAGTTTCAGGTTCAGGGTAATTGACATCAGGTAAGCCCATCCAGGGGCCACTATCTACCCGCGCTTGATTAAGTTTAGTCTGGGGGTCATCATTGGCATAACAACCTCCCATCTGTGGCGGTAAGTCGTGGGCATGAGTATGAAAATCACTCTGCGTTCCCCGATAGGTGGAGCGAGTTTCCATGCCATCAAACCATTTTGCAAAGTAGGGGTTTTCTTCTCGCATAGAGTAGCCCTTGTAATAAAAGAGACTAGCGTTCATTCGCTCGACATAAGGCGTAAAAATAACATCAACCACACTGAAATCTTCTAGAAAATACGGACTCGGCGTTTCACTAAGGGCTTTTTCCACCTGTTGCATGGTTTTGAGAAATTGATCGCGGTTTTTTTCCTCTTCTCGTCGGTTACGAGTGGGATAACACAGCCAAGTACACCAGGCGCGAAATAATAATCTTTCTAATTTTCGTAAAGACATGACTTTCGGATCCGTCATACTCCACCCTAAGGAACCAAAAGCCTGTTCGAGGGCGACTAAAATATCATCACTTTCTGTGAGTAAGCGATTATCTAGTTCTAACGCAGGAAGCATTCCTGAGGGAACAATGCGCTTATACCAGCGTTCTTTTTGCCCATAGCAAAACATGGTTACTTTTTCGATGCGGTAGGGGATTTGTTTCTCTTCTAGCCACAGCCAAACTTTTTGACAGTAAGGACACCAGGCATGATGATCCCGATATAAAGTTACTCGCACCTCTGATTCATCATGACCAAAGAGGCGTAATCGTGCTTGAGGATTAGTTGCACCATTAACGCGATCGCGCTCTAAGTTACTACGAGCTTCTAATTCTTCCCAACTTAAGGCTTCCATTTTACGTAGTCACTGGCTTGAATTTAAGACTTACTAGAACTATGATAACGAGTTTAGGATTAACGGTTAGAATTTTAACAATCAGCCCTTGCTAGCAAAAACAATTCTCCCTTTTAAGGAAATAGCTTTAGTCCTAAGATAGGAGGAGACATTGCTTCCCCTAGTTGTTAACTTATTCTCTTTACTGGTGATCTTATGAACCAAAATGGTCAAACGACAGACGATTCCCCTGTCCGTTTAAAGCGTGACCAAAATCAAGTGTTATTATCTCTGCCCCCAGCCCCGACAACGGAAGCCACTGATGATTGGGACTCATTATGGCAAAATTTGAAACATCATCTGAATGGTAGTGAGAAGTTTTGGCAGCCACAAACCTCAGTTACCCTCAAAGCACGGGATCGCTTATTGGATACCTCACAGTTAAGCGCGATCGCGCAAGCCCTCTCCCAAGTAGAATTATCCCTCACTAATATAGAAACCACTCGTCGCCAAACTGCTGTTGCTGCTGCTAGTGCGGGGTACTCCGTAACACAGCCCTCACCTAACGTACTGCTTGCCCCCATTGAACGGAATCAAATTAAAAATCGAGATCCCCTTTATCTGCAAACTACTGTTCGTTCAGGCATGGAAATTCGCCACGATGGAACTCTAATTGTTATTGGGGATGTTAATCCAGGAGGAGCAGTAATTGCCCAAGGAGATATTATTATTTGGGGGAGACTGCGAGGCGTTGCCCATGCTGGCTGTCAAGGCGATCGCGCTTGTCGTATTTTGGCTTTACAAATGCAACCGACACAGTTAAGAATTGACGATGTAGTGGCTCGGGCTCCCAATACCACGCCTCACGATATGCAACCAGAAATTGCCTATGTGAGTACCGAGGGGATTCGTATTACTCGGGGGTTAGACTTTCTGAAAACCCACCGCTTTATCAAAGAAACAGAATTATGGGAAGACCTGCCAAACTAAGTAAGTAATTATAGAGGTTTAATTTTTAAGCAATTTAAATTATTATGAGTCGAATTATTGTTATTACATCTGGAAAAGGTGGCGTTGGCAAAACTACTACCACGGCTAACATTGGAAGCGCACTAGCGAAATTAGGCAATAAAGTTGCTCTTGTGGATGCTGATTTTGGGCTAAGGAATTTAGACCTATTATTAGGGTTAGAAAATCGAGTCGTTTATACAGCCATTGAAGTGATTAATGGCGAATGCCGTCTTGAACAAGCCCTCGTCAAAGATAAACGTCGTTCTGGTTTAGTGCTATTACCAGCTGCCCAAAGTCGCGGTAAGGAGTCCATTACTCGGGAACAAATGAAGGATATAGTAAGTCGTCTCAGTCCCGACTATGATTATATTGTCATTGATTGTCCTGCTGGAATTGAAATGGGCTTTCAAAACGCGATCGCGCCTGCAACTGAAGCCCTTATTGTCACCACTCCTGAAGTCGCAGCAGTTCGAGATGCTGACCGAGTGATTGGTTTATTAGAAGCAAACAATATTAGTAATACCAAACTCATTGTTAATCGAGTGCGCCAAGAAATGATTGAAGCCAATGACATGATGAGTGTAGAAGATATTTTAGAAATTCTTGCTATTCCTCTGATTGGGATTATTCCTGATGACGAGCGAATTATTGTTTCTAGTAACCGTGGTGAACCGTTAGTATTAGAAGAAAAGTTATCTGTTCCAGGGCAAGCCTTCAATAATATTGCTCGACGATTAGGGGGCGAAAAAGTAGAGTTTATGGACTTGGCTGCTTACCAAGACAATTTACTCAAGCGGATTCGCCGTTGGTTTAGTGAATGAGCTTTTGCCCAATCACATAACAATTTTTTACCCCATAACAAGGAATTAAATATAACGAACTATGGCTATTTTAGACAAACTTTTTAAGCGCAATTCTGCTAAATCGAGTAGTCAACAAGCCAAGCAGCGACTAAAACTCATTGTTGCTCATGATCGCTCAGGTTTAAGTGAAGAAACTCTCGAATCTATGCGCCAAGAAATTTTAGAAGTGGTTGCTCGCTATGTAGAAATTGACCCCAATAGTACAGAATTCAGTCTTGAAAGCGAAGAAGGAATGACAGCTTTAATTGCAAATCTTCCCATTCGTCGGGTTAAAAAATAAGGCTCTCCCAGACTAATTTCTTGATTATTCGTTGTTTGTCCTTTGTCCTTGGTCCTTTGTCCTTCGTTGCTTGTAAACCAATGACTAATGACTAATGACCAATGACTAATGACTAATGACTAATGACCAATGACTAATGACTAATGACCAATGACTAATAACAAATCATTATGTGTCGTCTTTTAGGTTACCTCGGTTCATCTGTGCAAATTGATCAACTTTTATGCCAGCCATCCCATTCTTTAGTGGTACAAGCCTATCAACCTAAAGAAATGGAATCTGCCATCATGAATGCTGATGGGTTTGGTTTAGGCTGGTTTCATCCAGAAAAAAAGGCATTTCCCTATATTTACAAGCAAACAATGCCCATTTGGGGAGATATTAATCTACCGCAAATTAGTCGCTATGTGGAAGCTGCTTGTTGGCTAGGTTATGTTCGCAGTGCTACTCCTGGATTAGCAGTTGATTTGAGCAATTGTCAGCCCTTTAGCAGTGAAGGGTTATCTCTCTCTCCCCCTTTATTATTCACACACAATGGCTATATTAATCAGTTTCGCAAAACCCTGTATCGCCCCATAAGACTGAGTTTGCATGATGATGTTTATCTTCATATTCATGGGACAACAGACTCAGAACATATTTTTGCGTTAATTCTGAATCAGTTATACACTCAACCCAAACTCTCCTTAGCACAAGCTGTAGAAACAGCCCTTAAGCAATTAGCAGATATTGCCCAAGCGGAGGGAAATGTTTATTTTTGCGCCAATATTTTGGTTACGGATGGCAAGCAATTAGTGGCAAGTCGGTTTGCTAGTCGTTCTCCTGCCCCCACTTTATACTGGTTGGAGGATGATCCCAACTATCCTGAAGCCATCATCATTGCATCGGAGCCATTATTTGAGGGAAACTGGAAGCGTTGTCCAGAACAAAGTATTATTTCTGTGGGAGAGGATGGAAACGTTTACACAAGCCAAATCACACCGTAATGCTATTTATAATGCGCTAGAACAAGTGCGCGATCGCAGTTTAGAATTATTTGATCAAGTTGACTTTAAAACCTTTTGTCATCAAGCCCATGATGAGTTTAGCCCTGTGGGATGGCATTTAGGGCATATTGCCTTTACTGAAGGATTATGGATCCTAGAACATCTGAAAGGAATACCGCCATTATATCCCCAATATCGTAAATTATTTGCTGCCGATATTCTCCCCAAAGCAGAGCGACAAAATCTTCCTCCCACAGATGAGATTCTCGACTATCTCCATGAAATTCGCAGTGCAGTTCTAGAGTATCTGGAAATTGCCCCCATTGAACAGCAAAGTCGTCTCTGGTGGTGGCTGATTCAACACGAATGTCAGCATAGTGAAACCATTAGCTTAATTCTACAACTGCAACAACTCCAAACTCTTCCTGACTATCCTCTGGTTTCCTCAACTCCTAATCAGGAAGTTTTACCAGAGATGATCGAAGTACCAGCAGGAGAGTTTATCATGGGCAGTGATACGAATCCTCAAGATAATGCTCGTCCCAGTCATCGCGTGTATTTAAATCACTATTGGATTGATCGGTATCCCGTAACCTGTGGGCAATATCGAGAATTTATTGAAGCAGGGGGCTATCAAACCCGTCAATGGTGGTCAAAAGCAGGATGGGAATGGTTACAAAATAACCCCGTCGCAAAGCCCCTTTATTGGTCAGAAAATCCAGCTTGGGACAATCATCCCGTTTATGGGGTAAGTTGGTATGAAGCGGAAGCCTACGCTAATTTTGTGGGCAAACGACTCCCCACCGAAGCAGAATGGGAAAAAGCTGCTCGTTGGAATCCTATTTTGGAAAAATCTACAGTTTATCCTTGGGGCGATGATTTTCCGAACTCGTCTCATGGTAATTTTGATACCCGAGTGGGGCAAACGACTCCTGTTAATTCCTATCCTGCTGGAGAAAGTCACTATGGGGCTTATGATTTACTGGGAAATGTTTGGGAATGGACAGCCTCTTGGTTTTCCCCCTATCCCAACTTTGAAGCCTTTCCCTATCGCGGTTATTCCGAGGTTTATTTTGATGACCAACATCGGGTATTACGCGGTGGCAGTTGGGCAACCCGCCCACAAGCCTTAAGCAGTAGTTGGCGCAATTGGTATTATCCCCATTTACGTCAAATTTTTGCAGGGTTTCGTTGTGCGAAAAATTAATTCCCGTGTTTGCAGGGAATAAGATGCAGACGCTAATGGCGCACTGAACATACTCAGGAAGCACCTAAGTTTAAGTAAAGCGAAGGAGAACCAGTTTCTCCAACGTATTAGTAGTTGCTTGATACAACCGTTCAGGATCGATCTGAAGAATCTCCCGCTATACGAAAGTTAGCGGGAGAGTATCAATAGTATTGATAATCATAGGTGAGTCTATAGTCGTTCCAATTCAGTTCCGTAGTGCAGCCATCTTGGCTGCTACTAGGGAGCAAGATGCTCCCACTACTTTTAAGTTGCTGTTTTTTATTTGGAATCACTATAAGTTGCTAATTTAGTTGATTTCCCTTACAATTCAAATAATTACTACAACAAAAAACCAATAGTAACTTGATTAATGGTAGGAGCAGAGCGTTGATGGTCTTTTAGATCTCCGTCCCTCCTAAGTCCCCTCTTAATTTTCAAGGGTAGAGGGTTACTTAGGGGTAAGCTATGTTTAAGAAGATGTTTTAAAAGTCAGAGCAGGCGCCTTCTCTGACCGTTGGTCAAAAAAGCTACTTTAACTAAGTTAAAGTTCAAGTTGGGTCGGAGGTTTATACGCCCCGTCTACCGACTAAATTAAAATTGACGAGTGACCCTGCGCCGTCGTACGGCGCAAAGGAACGCGCGAGTTGTAGTCGTAGGATTCTCAGCCCTTCTGCTAAAATGATGAATCAATCACTCAGGGGCGATCACCTATGAACTCTCGATTAGTTAAAGAAATTTCTCAGGAAATCATGAATCTCTCAACAGAAGAAAAACAGTTGTTGTTTCAAGAATTACAGCTAAGTGAGTATTTTAAACAACTTAACAAGGAAACTTCAAGCAAACAGCAAAGCAATTATTATTTGATATCATAATTTCTGATAAAGACCTATTAAAATTAATTTAATTTATATCATAAAAAGGAGTGTTCCTTTGTCTGCTAAAAAAACGCTAACCCCTTTTTTTTCTTTGAAGAAGTTTTTATCTAAAAATGTTAAAAGTCCAGCTTATCGGATAATTTTAAAAACCGCGAATTATAATCGGCGCTTGATTCTAATTTCATTTAACAGTCATTTATTAGCGTCGGTTCTAGAAGCAGGAACTTTTGGATTAATCTATGTTGCCCTCAGAGTTTTAGAAGAAGGTTCTATTTCCAATATCAATCGTCTGAATTGGTTAGCCCCCTATCTTGAGGTTGGCAACAGGGTCAATTATTTTTAGGCTTAATTATTATTGCTGTTTTAACACAATACCTACGAAGTGGTTTAAGATACTTGGGGGGAGTTAGTGCTGGGTACTTAAAAGCAAGAATTGGCGCACAGATGAAAGATTTAGTCTTTCGGCGCATCATGTCTTTAACCCTCTTTTGTCACTTTCCGAAGCAAGAAGTAAAAAATAATGAGTTCTAATCAACTCTTAAAAACCTATTTTAACTTGATGAACAGAAGAAAATAAATGCTGAAACCCCAATAATAAGTGGTCATTATTAAACATCTCTAGCCAAGGGACAACTAACCAAAATAAGAACCATGGTTCCATAACTAAACGTAGGTTATGTAAGGCATCTTTCCAGCTATTTCCCTTCCTCCAATTGGGATGTTGAGGAGAATTATTACTTGTTGATGGTTGTGTCTTATCATCACTGTCTTCATCTTGCTCAAAAGAGCTAAAACCTGGCGTTTGTAAGCTCACCATTAAATAAACACAGTAAATGATTTCCCACCACTTCTCGATCTCAGAAAACTTGGTGAAACGATAATCTTTCCAACCCAATTCTTGCTTACATTGGCGAAATCCATATTCCACCCAAGTTCTTAAACCGTAAAGGTCTCCTAGTTTTTTCTTGACCTTCCCTTGAAGATTGGTCATAACAAAAGAGGTCCCATTACTGGGCAAAGTTTCTGGGTCAGTGGTGAGATCCCAATAAGTGATTTTTCGTCTCTTGCCATAAACAATTTCTCGAATGTATCTGGTTTCGGAACTGTTATCACTAAAGGTGCGAGTAAATTGACACCATTTATTGGCTCTTACCCTTTGTCCTGGGGGCAGTAGGACACTATGATTACTTCTAATTGCTACTACATAGGAGAGCTGATAGTGAGTTAAAGTATTGATGAAATTGCTACTTTCTCCATACAAGCTATCTGCTAAAACTAGGTCAATGTTAAAGCCAAAATCAATTAACTCTTGAATCAGTTCTATGGCTAATTCAATCTTGGTTTGGTATTTATCCCCTGGTTTGAGAGTTCCTTTGGGCTTAAATACCTTAAACTTTAAGGGGAAAGTGATATCTTGATACACTCCATAAGCATTGACCGAGACGATTCCTTGGTCAATTTTGCCCAAACTTCCTAAGTATTGTCTAGCGACATAATCGGTACGATTTCCCTTCTTTCTATCTCCAGTTTCATCAATAATGACGGTGATTGCTTTTCCCTTTAAGGCTTCTTTAGTTTTTTGTAATCTTCTTTCTCTTAATTGTTCTACTGACCAAGGTGAGTTAGCAAGGAAGTGATGTAGAGATTGTGCAGAAGTAATCCCGACGACTTTGGCAATTTCTGGTAGAGATTTTCGTTTAATCGGTGCGATGAGTCCTAAATGTAAAAATTTAAAGCATTCATAATTTCTCACATCTTGAAACAGGTCTTGATAGTAACCACAATAGTTGTCTACGATCGCGCTAGTAGGTTCTGGGTCTCGCGGTAGGTGTTGACGAATCTGTAAAGCTACATCCATCATGAGCAGTCGCTTCCCTCTTTATTCTTACTTTTCCTTTCTTATCATTTTATCTCGGAAAATGACAAAAGAGGGTTAAGTTTCTCTTGTGTAAGCAGTTATAAAATTGGAGACTTAACGAAGTATATTGGCGATGCTCAAGGTGCTGTCAAAACAGAGATTACTCTTTGGGAAAGATTATTCGTTAAAGGCTTAACAATGTTAGGCTACCTTGTTGTCTTACTCGCCATTTCTCCTTTCTTATCCTTAATCGCTCTTGTGTTAGGAAGTGGATTATTTTTAATTCAACGTTACTTAATTCCTTTAATTAAGGAAAATTCTCGGGAACTTACACAAGCACAAGTTAGCATTAGCAAACAGATTGTAGAAACTATCCAAGGGTTGCGTTTAATTCACAGTTTTGGGCGACAACGTCAAGCGACTGGTACTATCCATCACCTCATTAGTCATGACTTATTACCGCTACAAGAAAAGCAAGCACGACTCTCAAAAGTAACTGGCCCTGTGAATCAATCTCTGACAATTACCATTGTTGGTCTGCTCTTAATTATAGGTTTTATTGTGTTAAGTGATGAACAAGCACTCGTTTTTCCTGCTTTATTTACCTTTATTGCTGCCTTGAATCGACTATCAGCGACATTAGGTGGATTTGCAAGACTTTTTAATAGTTTTGCTAAAAACTCAGGCAAGTTAGAGCGTTTGACTGAAATTCTAACTACGGAAGATAAAGAATGGAGTCGAGTTGGCGGGAAAATCTTTAAAGGATTAAAAGAGAAAATTGAGTTTGAAAATGTAACACTTCAATATTTTTCTGATCAAGCACCCGCGCTACACAATATTAACTTTGTCATGCCTCAAGGCTCAGTCACGGCTTTAGTAGGCAGTTCAGGGGCGGGAAAATCTTCCATTGCTGATCTACTGACAGGATTATACGATCCCACAGAAGGAAAAATCACCATTGATAATGTGGATTTAAAAGCCTATAGTTTAGAAACTTGGCGACAGCAGATGGGGGTTGTCAGTCAAGATACTTTTATCTTTAATCAGCCGATTATTGAGAATATTCGCTACGGTAAGCCTGAAGCAACTGAAGAAGAAGTCATTCAAGCAGCCAAAGATGCTCAAGCTCATGATTTTATTGCTGCTTTACCCAATGGTTATGACACAATCGTTGGGGAACGGGGATATCGTCTTTCTGGAGGGCAAAGACAACGGGTGGCTTTAGCTAGAGCAATTCTCAAACAACCAGAAGTTTTAATTTTGGATGAAGCCACTAGTGCATTAGATAGTCAGTCAGAGCGACTTGTACAACAGGCTTTAGCAATGTTTCAGCAAGATCGAACGGTTTTGGTCGTTGCCCACCGCTTATCAAGCATTACAGGGGCAGATCAAATTTTAGTGTTAGAACAAGGAGAAATTGTTGAGCGAGGAACTCATCAAGAGTTGTTGAGTCTTGGAGAACGTTATGCTCAATATTGGCAGTTACAAGCCCAAGGAGAAGTGGCCGTCAATTAACCTGAGAAAAAACTATTTTTCAAGTGAGAATTTAAGATCGGGTGCAAATTGAGCGACATTTTCAGTTCAAATCTAATTCCAAACTGACCAATGCTAATTGTTATCGTTTTGGCACTCCACCAAGGTAATAAGGTGGAAGTATAATGTCCTTCGTGCCCACAGCTAATGCGACATACTCCCAAACTAATCTTGCGATGTAGTTGGGGCTTCTCAGCGACTTGGGCTTGCCTAACGTTAACTGAGCCTTAGCCGTGAGTATCTGTTGGTTAAAATCAAAAGCAAAGTTCAGTCTGAGTCTTTTCGGTAATTATGACAACTACATTAGAAGCAGCGATCGCGGAACATTATATTCAGTTACATCCTGTTAGTTGGGAGACATTTAATCAGCTTTTAGAAGACTTAGGAGATAACCGAAATAAACGTTTAACTTACTATCAGAAAACCTTACAAGTAATGAGTCCATTAGGGCAACATGAAAATAATAACCGTTTTATTGATGATTTAATTCGGGCAATTACTGATGAACTAGGTCTTAATCTCAAAAAGTTTGGGTCACTAACTTTAAAGTCTAAACCTCTGCAACAAGGAGTAGAAGCAGATTCCTGCCATTACATCAAAAATGAATTCCGAGTCAGAGGGAAACAAAAAATTGATTTAGAGATTGATCCGCCTCCTGATTTAGTTTTAGAAATTGACATTACCAGTGGTTCATTAAATAAATTGCCAATTTATGCCAATTTTAGAGTTCCTGAAGTTTGGCAATATAAGGGCGATCAACTGAAAGTTTTTCTTCTCGAAGAAGAGAGTAAGACTTATCAGGAAGTCAAAGCAAGTAAAATCTTTCCCTTTCTAGACCTAAATTTAATTCCTAAATTGATTCAGCAAAGTTTAGAAATTGGAGAAACCGCAACCTTAAAACAATTTCGTCAGTGGGTGAGGGAAAATGCAGCGTAATAAAGTTGATCCAATTCCCAGATTAGAAAACGGCGATCGCCTTACCCGTAGAGAATTTGAGCGACGCTATGAAACAGCGGTGACTAATCCCTTACTGATTACAGAAGTTTTATCGCCATCAACTCGAAATTATGACCGTAGTGAGAAATTCTTAACTTACCGTAGTCTTCCCAGCTTTCAAGAATATCTCTTAATTGAACCTGATCGGGTGCAAGTAGAACAGTATATCAAGCAAGATGATTATCATTGGTTATTGACGCTTCATAATGATCTTAATGGCAAAATTTCGTTAGACTCTCTTGCTGTGGAAATCGCGATCGCGCTATCTCTATAATCGCATTGAACTTTCCAATTGCTAAAATGCTTAATCAATAACTCAGGCGCGATTGTAGCTCAGTGCCAGCACAAAAATTAGTTCCCATTTTTAGAAGTAATCCCATGTATCAAACGAATCCGCCTCGCTCTCCAAAAGAAATACTGCCAACAATGTATGATCTCAAGAGTGAAGACCCAGAGGAGCTGGGAGGCTCTGATCAATTCCATATTTATCAACCTCGGCTACTGGAAGAAACCTTTCGCCCTGCCAATTATCCTCTAGATAAGGTCTTTACAGGAACTGACCTCAATCTCTACTACGATCCTTGTCATACACAATGGTATAAACGTCCTGATTGGTTTGCTGTGGTAGGGGTATCTTGGTTATATGAAGAAAAAGATTTACGCTTAAGCTATGTGATTTGGCAAGAAGGAGTCGATCCCTTAATTGTGGTGGAGTTACTTTCACCAGGTACGGAAAAAGAAGATTTGGGGCAAACTTTACGAGAGGTTAATCAACCCCCGACAAAATGGGAGGTTTATGAACAGGTGTTGCGAGTGCCTTATTACGTGATCTTCAACCGTTACACTAATGAGTTGCAAGTATTTACCCTACAAGCTGAACGTTATCAACCTGTTGACATCACCAACTCTCCTCTCTGGATTCCCAGTATTGAGCTAGGATTAGGCTTATGGCAAGGGAGATATGAAGGAATTGAAAGGCTGTGGTTGCACTGGTTTGATGAAGAAGGAAACTGGATTCCGACAACGGTAGAACGAGAAGAGCAAAAACGCAAACAGTTAAACGAAGAACAACGCAGAGTTGCCACTCTACAAGCAGAATTAGCCCGCTATCAAAACACTTTTGGCAAGTTACCCGAATCGGGAGGCAGCGCTGAGTAAGGAAAATACCGCGTCACCAAACTTGCTGACTGTGGAAATCCCGATCTCTATGATCGCATCAAATTTTCCACTTGCTAAAATTTTTAATCAATCACTCAGGCGCGATCGCGTATTTCTAGGGTTGAAGAAGTAATCTAATAACTGTTGCCAAGCGTAAGTAGGAAGAGGGGATGCCAATGCTCACTTTGGATGATTTACTTCAACAACGGGACAAAATTTTAACTGTTGCTCAACGTCATGGAGCATATAATGTTCGTGTTTTTGGTTCTGTTGTGCGAGGAGAAGCCAGCGATCACAGCGATGTAGATTTTCTGGTCGATTATGATCGCTCCCATCGATCATCTTGGTTTCCAATGGGACTGATTGAAGATTTAGAAGCGTTGCTGAGAGTTCGGGTAGATGTCGTCACAGAGAAAGGCTTAAAATCTCGTCTGCGAGATCGGATTCTGCAAGAAGCAAAACCTTTATGAGGCGGGATTTAAGACGACTACAGGATATTTTGGAGGCCATCGAGCGTATTCAAGGTCGAGTTGACTTTAATAAAATTGAGGATGATGAAATGCTTCAGGTTTGGGTGTTGTATCACTTACAAATTATTGGTGAAGCTACCTGCGCCCTCTCTTCCCAATTAAGGCAAAACTATTCTCAAATTCCTTGGTCAAAAATTATCGGTTTGCGTAAGGGACTTGCGAAAAAATGAATTACCCAAGAAACTAGAAGAGATGATATTGGTAAAAAGAGGATGCAAGAGTTAAACGAACAGTTCAAAAGAACTCTTAAAGATGCAGCGAGAAAATTAACAGGAGAGAAAAAACGAGTGTTTGTCGCTCAGGTGTGCCTTGACTACTTTCAAGGTTCAGCCCGTCGGACAGAAAGGCAAATGGGTTGGGGGAGAGTGTGTGTTCAAAGAGGTCTTGACCATCTGGAAAGGGGAATCTCCTATCAGGACAAGTATCAGGAGCGGGGTCGGAAAAAAAGCGAAGAAAACTTGCCCAATTTAGGAAAGGAGATTCGCGACCTAGTAGAGGAACAATCTCAAGCCGACCCAAAATTCCAAACCACATTTCAGTATAGCCGCATGAGTGCTCAAGCGGTGAGAAATGCTCTGATTAGGGAAAAAGGATACAGCGATGAACAATTACCAACCCGACAAACAATTGGAGCAATGTTAAATCGCCTCGGCTACCGTTTAAAAAAACCTTAAAAACCAAGCCATTGAAGAAAATCCCTGAAACTGATGCTATTTTTGAACAAGTGGCAACAGCTAATCAAGCGGCCGATGATGACCCAACCGTCTTACGCATCTCAATTGACTCGAAAGCCAAAGTCAAACTAGGAAACCTCTCACGGGGTGGGAAAGACCGTCGCCAAGCTCCCCCTCAAGCCGATGACCATGATACTCAATGGCACACGACTCTACTTCCCTTTGGGATTCTTAACCTCCGTACAGACAACTTAGCTCTTTACATGAGTGAGTCCCCTGAAACCTCAGATTTCATTGTTGATTGTCTAGAGCACTGGTGGAAAAGCAATCAAGGAAACTTTCCCGAGGTTAACACCTTAGCCATTAACTTGGATGGCGGCAGTGCTACCCGTTCCAATCGCACTCAGTTCATCAAAAGGATTGTAGAATTTTCTCGTCATTACCAGCTCCAGATTCGCTTAATTTACTATCCTCCCTATCATAGTAAATACAATCCCATTGAGCGTTGTTGGGCTGCCCTTGAACAATTCTGGAACGGAGCGATTCTGGACTCTATTGACACGGCTCTGAGATGGGCAAGTAAGATGAGTTGGAAAGGTTCTCAGCCTGTGGTTCACCATGTCACTAAGCTTTATCAAACTGGTGTCAAAGTTGACCCTGAGTCTTTAGCAGACTATCGAGTTGATTGGCATCCTTCAGAATCTTTGCCCAAATGGTCAGTTACTGTTGGTTCGTTCTGATGGGTATCCTTTTTTATTGCAAATCCCCAACATCCTGAACACGGACTAGGTCTAGCTCAGGTAAGCGCCTAATCAAGCCACGTAAGATTGCGCCATTGAAATTCTCGTCAGTTAGTAAGCGCACTTAGATATTACTGATTTTAGATTGACCGCGATCAAGCAAACGTTGCCTTAAGCCCATCAAGTTGTTGTCTTGAGCAATCTGGGTTCTTCGCTGTTGAGCTATTTGACGGCGCTCCTCTAAATAGTCTTCAACTTGCTGGGGATGGGTGAGATAGTATGTAATTGCTGCATAAATTTCTTCTAGCGTCAGGATTGGGTATTGCACTACAATCTCTTCAGGGGTCGCTCCAGCCTGATAAGCAGCGAGTAAACTATCAAGGGTAACGCGAGTCTGACCAATGCGAATCCCTCCTGCTTCATCAAAGTTGAGGGGAGGTGTTATCGAGCGAAGTTTAATTCGAGTCATGATAGAGCTAGTGAGCGAAACAAGGTTGGCATCCCTTCTACATTCTATGTTGTACTACTGCGATACAAAATATTGGAAGCGATCGCGCTGATGCTTTCTTCGCAGTTTCCTTGATCATTAATATAGCGATAGAGCTTATATAAACCTAAATCTTCTACGTTTGTATTGCTTTTTTTGTTTTTCTACAGAGAGTTTACGAAACTTTTGTAAGACGGTTTGTTCAAGATTAGCAGTCATTTTGGAATCCCTAGCTTATGGGTGAGACGTTTGCTACTATTGGTTGTCAGGCAACAGCATACTGGCTATTCTACATTGTAAGGGATATTCTTCTATAGCGCGATCGCGCAAAGTAGAGAATTCAACTTAACCCAACTTCTCAACAAAAGATTGATGTTCTGAGGAATTAATTCCTGAGTTTAGCACCGATAGCACCTGTTGCATCTCTCCTGCTAACAGGGCTGATACATCCAACCATAACCCAATAAAGAAAGGACTCTTCAAAACTCCAGACTCATCCCCCTGTTGTTGATGATAAGTTCCTTCCTGCCAAATATACCACCGAAACTCCTGATCCTCCACCAACCAAACCAAATATTCCCGTACTCCATTGCGACGGTAAACTTGTAACTTATCGTGTACATCATAGGATGCGCTACTGCTGGCAATTTCCACGATTAATTCCGGTGCGCCCTCAAGATAATCATCTTCGCTAATCCGAGAATTTCCCCCCACTGCTTCCTCCAGACGCAACAGAGCATCAGGTTGCGGTTCATTGTCAAAATCGAGTCGAACTGTTGTATTATCAGCACTATAAACCCTTGGAGTAGCTGCACGATAGACTCCCAACCAAGTCATGATGTCACTCAAATTTCTCAGTGGTCACGTGATACGTGATCACTGAGGGAGGGTTGTTTCTAGCTCCAAATCAGGTCTAAGTTGAGAACAAAGCTAGGGAGGACATCTTCTCCACTAAGAGATTTCGGGTTTTGCAGAATCTCAACCGCCTGCCCCTGACGATAAATTTCTACCTTGCGAGTTTTAGGCTCAATTAGCCATCCTAGTCTGACACCATTCTCTAAATATTCCAGCATCTTTCCTTGTAGGTCTTTATAATTTTGTTTTTTCAGGTCGCTAGGGCTGACTAATTCAATTACAAAGTCTGGAACTAGGGGAGGGAATCCATCTTGTTCTTCTGGAGTTAAGGATTGCCAGGTTTCTAACCTCACCCAAGCCACATCTGGAGAACGTCTGGCTCCATTGGGCAGAATAAAAATCGTTGAGGAGTCAAAAGCGACACCTAAACCAGTGCTTCGGTTCCAAAAGCCTAAATCTAGGTAAAGATTAAAGTTGCATTTTCCCGCACTGCCACCCGTTGGAGGCATAGTAATTAATTCTCCTTGTGCTGTTAGTTCCATGCGAACATCTGTGTTACTCTCTGCAAGTTCGTCGAACTGTGTGGAGGTCACTTTAAATCCATTAGGAATAATGATGGCAGTCATAATATTTAGCTCTTTCTTTAATTATTGAACCTCTCAACCAAGGCTTGATGTTCTGAGGAACTGATTCCTGAGTTGAGCACAGATAGCACCTGTTGCATCTCTCCTGCTAATAATGCCGATACATCCAACCACAGCCCAGGGAAAAAGGGACTTTTCAAAATTCCCGACTCATCTGGCGATAATTGTTGTCATAGCACATTTAAGATTGATTATAAGATCAGCATAACTTATGGCAACCAGTTTTCATCTAAAATTTTATCGAGGGGCGCGATTGGTTCCGAAGGAAAAGACGTTAAAGGTAATCCTGAGGCAGTGGAGGCAAGTTTGCGCCCCTTTCGGTAGCATTCAGGATAAACTTCCTTGATATATGGCTTTAAGCTCGGACTATCAGCTAAAATTTCTTGGAGTTGCTGACGGAAATTCAAAATTTCTCTTTTCCAATGTGCTTCGTTCTCTTTAAGTTGAGATTCCCAGTATTTGAGTTTTAGCAAATGTTCCACCAACCTTTTGAGTAAACTTTTCAATTTTTGCTTCTCTCGCCGACTCAAATCAGATACCTCATCAATCAAATCCTCCCAGTTAATCGTGTTAAAATCTCGATTTTGGAGTTTTTTTACAGTCTCTACTACCCAGAGATGATAATCAGTTTCATAAAGTTGTTTTTGCGCTTGCTTTGATTCTGCTACCATTTTTATTTAATTTGACTTTAGGACTACCAGTTTTCATCTAAGACTTGATCGAACTGCACGATGTACTTTAGACGGTCGCCAAGGGACATCGCGCTTGCTGATTAAGTGTTACCTAACTGCTCAACAAAAGATTGATGTTCTGAGGAATTAATTCCAGAATTCAGCACCGATAGCACCTGTTGCATCTCTCCTGCTAACAGGGCTGATACATCCAACCACAACCCAATAAAGAAGGGACTCTTCAAAACTCCAGAATCATCCCCCTGTTGTTGATGATAAGTTCCTTCCTGCCAAATATACCACCGAAACTCCTGATCCTCCACCAACCAAACCAAATATTCCCGTACCCCATTGCGACGGTAAACTTGTAACTTATCGTGTATATAATAGGACGCGCTACTGCTGGCAATTTCCACGATTAATTCCGGTGCGCCTTCAAGATAATCATCTTCGCTAATCCGAGAATTTCCCCCCACTGCTTCCTCCAGACGCAATAGCCCATCTGGTTGCGGTTCATTGTCAAAATCAAGACGAACAGTTGTATTATCACAAACCATTAAATGGGGATTTTTTGCGCCATAAACTGTAAGCCAAGTGATCATTAAGCTGTGAGGATTTCCATGTCGCGTTGCTCGCACTGGAGAAGGCATATAGACAGTTCCTTCAATTAATTCCGCTTTTTTGACATTGCCCATCCGATGGTAGCGTCGCTCAAATTCATCACGAGTAACGCGATCGCCGTTTTCCAGAATAGGGGGTTTTTGGAAGGGAACTGAGAGAGAAGTCATAACCAAAATTCCTGTTAGACTTACTTATATTATAGGCAGTTTCAAGGGTAAGTTAGGTTTCAGGATCAATCCCCAAGGCTCTCAATTGCTCCGCTAGACGGTTGGCGCGTTGAGCTTCTTGTTCGGCTCGTTGAGTTGCCTGTTGCGCTCGTTCAGCTTCTTGTTCAGCGCGTTGTTCTAATTCCAGAGAAGACAAAAACTTTCTACCATCAGGACGATAGATTTCTAGGGTTTCAGGAGTTAAAACGAACTTAATGCCTAGTTGGGGACTCACCCAGCCATTCATGTCTTCTATTAACTCTAAATTGCCTTCTTTTCGCTGCAATCCTTCTAATTCATTCTCATCGGGGTCGTATATATAATACTCTTCTACTCCATAACGTTCATAAAACTGTAGTTTTCGGGTCATTTCTTTTACCCGATTGCCAGGAGAAAGGATTTCAAACACTACTTGGGGGGTAATATTGTCTTCTTCCCATTGACGATAAGAACCGCGATCGCCTTTTGGTCTGCCAAATACTACCATAGCATCAGGAGCAACGCGAATTTCAGGATGACCTTCTACGGGATACCATAGTAAATCCCCCGCCACAAAGACTTCTGGATCGTTTGCAAACAGGAGTTCTAAGTTTTCTTTAATCAGAACAATCCAGCGAAATTGTTTGGTATTGTCTGCCATGGGCTGGCCATCACTATCAGGATAAATTAAGGAACGGTTGAGAGCAACACTCATGATTTCAGTTAGGTAAAACGGCTTCGATGAGGATTTGATTTTACTTTATGGTAACCAGTTTTCATCTAAAATTTGCTCTAAAGGCGCGATCGGTTCTTCAGGGAAGGTATTTAGGGGAAGTTGAGAACGTTGAGAGGCAATTTTTCGGGCTTCGGTATAACATTGAGGATAAATTTCATGCAGATAAGGTTGCAAACTCGGGCTATCTTCTAATTCATCTTGAATGAGTTGACGAAAGTTAGTAATTTCTGCTTGCCAATGTCCTTGATTCCTACTCTTCTCAGCTTGCCAATATTTGAGTTTCAGTAAATGTTCTATTAATTTTTTAAGCAGGCTTTTCAGCTTCTTCCGATCTCGCCGCCCCAAATCTGATACTTCCTCAATTAAGTTTTCCCAATCAATCGCTTCAAACTCTTTATTTTGTAAGTTTTTAACAGTTTCTAATACCCAAAGATGGTAATCGGTTTCATAGAGTTTTTTTTGTTTTTTTTGAGATGGTACGACCATGCTTTTTGCTTTGACTTTATGCCAACCAGTTGTTATTTATTATTTTATTAGGAGGCGCGATCGCGCAGTTAATTCAATTA